>JBKJOF010000164.1:0-106642 GCA_046595655.1 Chryseolinea sp.
CAAAATAATTTTCTACAAACAGGTTGCTCCTCTGGAGCAATAAGCATCAAACAATTAAAATTATCCAGTCAATTTAAAGCTATCAACGATTATAAAGTTTAAAAGCGATTTCCCTGACGAAAATACGGCTATTCCATTATTTACAAACATCCGTTAGTATATTTGCAACCCTAAAATGATTGCAATATGATAATAGGCGTTCCGAAAGAAATTAAGAATAATGAAAACCGGGTTGCCTTAACACCGGCAGGCACACAAGAATTTGTAAAACGCGGCCACACGGTTTACATACAACAAACGGCCGGAGTCGGAAGTGGCTTTACGGACGAAGAGTATGTAAAGGCAGGCGGCAAATTGATTGTGGATGCAGCAGAAGTTTTTAGTCTTGCAGAAATGATCATGAAAGTAAAAGAACCGATTGAGCAGGAATATAAACTGATTAAAAAAGAACAACTTGTTTTCACCTATTTCCATTTTGCTTCTTACGAACCGTTAACTAAAGCGATGATTGCAAGTGGTGCGGTGTGTCTGGCTTACGAAACAGTTGAACGACTTGACGGAAGTTTGCCCCTGTTGATTCCAATGTCGGAAGTTGCGGGTAGAATGTCAATACAGGAAGGTGCAAAGTATTTAGAGAAACCTTTGAAGGGCAGAGGTATTTTATTGGGTGGAGTTCCCGGTGTAAAGCCCGCGAAGGTTTTGATATTAGGTGGTGGCGTAGTGGGTACAAACGCAGCGAAGATTGCGGCCGGTATGGGTGCAGATGTAACCATCATGGATGTGAACATCAATCGCCTTCGTTACCTTGATGATGTAATGCCAAAGAATGTTCATACCATCGTATCCAATGAATACACCATTCGCGAAATGGTTAAAGATCATGATTTGATTATTGGTGGTGTATTGATTCCTGGTGCTAAAGCTCCTATGTTGATTACCCGCGATATGCTAAAGACGATGCGACCAGGAACAGTTCTTGTAGATGTAGCTGTAGATCAAGGTGGATGTATTGAAACCTGCCGACCAACTACACACGAAGATCCTACCTTTATTATCGATGATGTTGTTCATTATTGTGTTGCCAACATGCCGGGTGCTGTTCCATACACTTCAACACTCGCCTTAACAAACGCTACATTACCTTATGCAATTCGTTTGGCAAATCAAGGATGGAAAAAAGCAGCACAAGATAATACTGACCTGCGCAACGGACTGAATGTGATTCATGGCGAAGTTGTTTACAAAGGTGTAAGCGATGCTTTTCAACTTCCCTATTCGGATGTTCAAAAGTTTTTGTAAGTAGGGTCTGCTGAAAAAGTCAAAAATTATTTCCCGCTGATTTCGTAGATTAAATACACGCAGATTTGCGCAGAAATATTGCATGCGTTAACCAGTAGGAGCATGGTGTAATATGTACATCATCGGGATTGAATTTGAATGCAAGGTTTTTGAAGGATACCATTCATTTGCCTTGCACTTCGTTATAAAAAGATTTTTCAAAAACCGGAAAGGGATATTAAATCAAAGGCTTTGCGCCTATTGCTACTTTTTCAGCAAGCATATTAAGTTGTCTTTCCGTAAAGGTAAGGCGACTTATTTTTTTAGAAATCCTGAGCGATACAATTTCTACTTCAAACCTCGAATTTGAAACTTTAAAAATCAGAAACCTTCAACTTAAAATGATCAACTATTAACAATTCCCGTTTTCTTTGTCACCATGCGATGAATAATATACATCATTCCAATGGTGATGACCATTGCAGCAATAACAACGTTGCCGAGCATGGGATAATTTTCAAGCGGAGCGTGTTCACTTTTTTGAACGACAATCATACCGGCAATCATTGTAGCTACACCGCCTGAGATTTGTTGAATAGAAGAATTAATTCCCATGAAGGCACCACGATCGGCAGGTTCGGGTATGGCGGTCATCAATGCCGAAGCAGCAATCATACGTGCTGTAATGGCAATAAATAAAATCACGTTGATTATAATGACAATCCACAGTGGCGTTATACCAAGGTTACAATAAATGAAGACCATTATAATTCCTACAATGGATCCAATCACAAATATTTTATATTTCCCAATAGCATCACTTAATTTTCCGGTAAACGGTCCGGCTATCATAGAGCATATTCCTGTAACCAGATATAAGACGGGTAACTGGTCTAATGTTATATGCAGGTTGTTGATACCAAAAGCACTTCCAAACGGCATCAACATAAAGCCTCCAGTAGCTAACAGTATTGTTGCACCAAATGCTTTAAGGTAAGTTGAGTTTGAAATTGTTTTTACTAAATGTTGAAAAGCATTTCGCTCCGACTTCAATTTCAAATGACCATCAACGGGTTTCATTTTTACAACGATCACAATGCCGAGTAAAACGCTCAGGCCTACAATTAATAAAAATGGAGAATGCCAGCCAAATTTATTCGCTAGATACAATCCGAGTGGAAGTCCCAATACCTGACTGGCTGCAAACGACATCTGAACAAAACCCATTACACGTCCTCGTACTTCCAATCTGAAAAGATCTGTTATGATGGCAAAGCTGATCGAACCGATTACTCCTCCAAAGATGCCGGTAACAATACGCGCCATTAACAAAAACTTATAATCAGGTGCAATGCCGCAGAGTACTGTACCTACGATAAAGCCTGCATAGAAGAAAAGCAGAAGTTTTTTGCGATCGAATTTATCAGCAAAGCCTGCTGCTAATAGCCCGGATGCTCCGGCACTGAATGCATATGCAGATACAACCCAACCAAATTCTACTGTAGTAATTTTTAATGCTGGCATCAGTATCGCTCCCAGTGGAGACAATACCATGAAATCCAATACGAGTGTAAATTGAAGTGCAGAAAGAATCGCGATGATCAGTATTTCGTGGGACGTAAATATTTTTCCGGTGGCTGGTTTTGTCATGAATACAAATGGTTGTTGGTTGATCGGTGTTAGTTGTTGGTAAATCCAATCTGCTTATAAATAGTTCAGCTTACGCTAAATCTTCGGCAAAGAAACGAACAACCATCAACTAACAACTACAAACAATACTCCCTTACCAGAAAATAATATAAAGCGCTGAAAGAATTCCACAGACTATAACTACACCTACTGCAAAAGATCCGGTTGGTTTGAACATGGTAGAATCTATTTCAAGTCCTTTCGATTCTTCCTTGGTCTTCGGTATGGCTAATGAAATAATCACCATGAGCGCCACAACAATCAAGAAAACAAAACCCATTCGGTCGAGGAATGGAATTTCATAAAGTCCTGAGTCCGCATTTAATACAGAGAAGCCCATAGAACTTAAGCCCGAAAGGTCGGCAAATTTTGGAAGGAATTTGAAGAAGATGGAAAGCGGGAATACAACCACTGCGGCAACCAACGCGGCCAGAGCCGTTGTACGCTTCCAGAAAAATCCAAGAATAAAAATGGCGAAGATACCGGGCGATACAAAACCTGTATATTCTTGTATGTATTGAAAGCCACCTTTCTTATCAATACCTAAGAAGGGAGAAATTAAAATGGCTAACGCCATTGCCACAACGATAGCAATGCGGCCAACATAAACCTGATTCTGTTCTGATGCCGATGCGTTAAAGAATTTTTTGTAGATGTCGAGTGTAAAAATAGTGGCGATACTGTTTGCCTTTCCGGCAAGTGACGCAACAATGGCAGCAGTTAATGCAGCGAATGAAAGTCCTTTTAATCCAACCGGTAATAAGTTCAACAAAATGGGATATGCACGATCAGGATTTACGGAGCCATCTGAAATCATCTCTTGTTGAAACATTCCTTCTTTGTACAATACATAAGCGGCAATACCGGGCAACACTACAATTACTGGCATCAATAATTTTAAGAACGCTGCAAATAAAATCCCTGCTCTTGCAGTAGGTAAATCTGCACCAAGCGCACGTTGAGTAATGTATTGATTGCAACCCCAATAGTTCAGGTTAACGATCCACATTCCACCAATCAAAATAGTCAAACCAGGAAGATCAAGGTAGTTAGGATTACTTTGATCAAATACCATGTGGAAGTGATCATCTGCATGCTCCGTCATTAAGCTAAGACCATTCAACACACCTGTAGTACCATAATGTTCAGATACTAAATTAAGTGCAATATAGGTTGTTGCTAATCCACCAAAAATCAAAAAGAATACCTGGATAACATCGGTGTAACCAATTACCTTCATTCCTCCAAGAGTAATTACAATAGCGAAAATGGCCAGACCACCCATACAGAACCAGAAGTTAAGACCAGATATGGTGCTGATGGCAAGCGCTCCTAAATACAGAATTGAAGTAAGGTTAACCACTACATATAGTAACAACCAGAACACCGCCATGATGGTACTCACCGTGCTGCTGTAGCGCTGCGTGAGAAACTGAGGCATGGTGTAAATTTTATTTTTTAAATAGATTGGCATAAAGAATATCGCCACTATCATTAAGGTAGCAGCGGCCATCCACTCGTACGTTGCAATGGCCAGCCCCATTTTAAAACCAGAGCCTGACATACCGATAAATTGTTCTGCCGAAATATTAGATGCAATAAGGGAAGCACCAATGGCCCACCATGTAAGTGATCCTTCCGCTAAGAAAAAATCTTTCGAATCGATCTGTGCTTTTTTCTTTTGATTGTATATCCAATATCCATAACCGGCAACGATTGTAAAATAAACGAAAAAGACGATGTAGTCAAGATTTTGCATCTGGTTTAAAGATTAGGTAGGAAAGTAGGATTAGCGAAAATAATGTAGCGATGTAGTTTAATTAAGTTTCTCTTTATGATCTCACCTCGCTTCTCTCCAAAGGGGAGTATACAAGCGAAGCTTAAGCAAACGGCATTGAATAATGAAGAGCGATCTTTGGTCATGGTTGCTCGAATGTATGAACTCCTTGTGATAAGTTCACTAAATAAAAATTAGGTTCTTTTTTGAAAGCAGCAAAATATTTTTCGCTCAACGTTTCCGAAAGCTGTCGTGCCGATCCTTTTTTAATTAGATTGATCGTACACCCACCAAATCCACCACCCATCTGGCGGCTGCCGAGAATATTAATTTTGTCTTCTTCTGAAAGGCTCACCAAAAAATCTGACTCGGCACAACTTACTTCATATAAATTGCTTAGTCCCCAATGCGTTTCATTCATTAACTTACCAAACGCTTCAAGATTTCTGTTCTGTAGCAAACTCGATGCTTCTTTAGTGCGTTGAATCTCTTCCGTTATAAATAACGATTTCTCGAATACTTCTTTCGATAATTTATCTTCATACGACTTCAGCAACGCAACGCTCACATCTCGTAGTGACATTACGTTAGGAAAATCTTTTTGAATGATCGAAACACCTTCTTCACACGCTTCACGTCTTTTGTTGTATGCAGATGATGCCAGCGTGTGTTTCACTTTTGTATCCATCAGTAATACCTCCACATCATCATACTGAAAGGGAAGGTATTCGTGTGTTAAACTTCTGCAATCGAGAAGAATAACAGAACCTTGCTGCGAAAAAAGACATGCATACATATCCATTATGCCGCACTTTACACCCGCAAAGTTGTGCTCGGCATATTGGGCAATCTTTGCCAGATCCAAACGAGTTAATGAAAATTGAAATGCTTCATTCAACGCGTACCCTAATCCGCAACACAAAGCTGCTGACGAAGAGAGTCCCGCTCCGACCGGAATATTTCCACCAAACACACAATCGAAACCCTGTACTTCAAATCCCTGTTGAGTGATGCCTTGAACCACACCCATAAAATAGTTCACCCAATGATGACCGGGCTTTATATCTTGAATGGAAAAGGTAGCGGCTTCATTTAAATCAACGGAGTATGCTGAAAAATTTTTTGTGTTATTGCTTGCTAGCGCGAACACAAAATAATCATTAATGGCGGAGGGCATAACAAAGCCTTCGTTGTAATCAGTGTGTTCGCCAATAAGATTAATACGCCCGGGAGAAATAACGATGATGGGTGATTTTCCAAAGCGTTGATGAAAAGCGTTCCTTACAATTTTTACATTCTCCATCACCTACCTTCCAAAATCATCTTGTACGCGCACAATGTCATCTTCATCTGATGGATGTTGAGCATCGGTATGTTGCCATATCTCTGCCACCATTCCCCAACCCTCTAATCCAATTAAGCGATGACGTTGACCTTGTTTCAGTCGGATGATCTCTTCAACGTGAAGTTCCTGGAGCGGCCCTTCCTGATCTGTGTCGCTGGTGATTACTCCTGCTTTACCCGCTACAAGCTTCCATATCTCTGCACGCCTGTGATGATATTGCCACGACAAACGTTGATGGGATTCAACCATCAAAATTTTAGGGCTAAACTTTCCGCTGATGGCAAGTGAAGCCAGATCTATTCCGGGGAAATAAAGCTGTGCAAATTTCTTCGCCTGAGATTCATCTAACACAAAGAAACCACCCCATGGACGATTCATATCCTTCGCCACTATGGTAAGATTATTTTGCGCTAAGTATTTTTCAACGCTATCAAATACAACTGATTTCGCGCCTTCTAATAAAATAGTATCGTGCATAAACTTAAAGTTCAATTTTTTGGGCTTATTGAAGCGGGCAAGATAAAACTTAGAATCTACTCGGCCAACCTAACAACTGTTACAATTTTGGTTTTATAAAATCAAAAAAGCAGGAACGCATTAATTCGTAAACACAATGTATTACTTCCGATTAAAAAAAGAAATAATAGCGGCTGAAAACTCTGAAGTCTTCGATGCAGTATTATGATCACCCGGAACACGGATATAAGAAGCATTCCCAATCAGTTTCGATAATGATTCGGACGATCCATTATCCTCATCGCGATCGCCACAAATTACCAGCACGGGTTTCTTTACCTTACCTAACTCCGCTTTGCTGGTTGAGGGTTGGTGTTTTTGCAACATGGCAAGTGCGCGCTGATCGAGCCACGAAGATGATTTAACATACTTTACCATACCTTCCAATTCAGGAACCGACTCATCCATCAACGCTTTGTAAAACATAATTCTGCGGGGCCAATCTGGATTGGTAAAATTATCTCCCATACCTCCCAACACAGCATGAGTCAATCGTGAATCTAAAACCAATACACGAGCGGTAATGATAGCACCACGTGAATAGCCAACTGCTTTATAAATTTTTAATTTAAGAACCGAAGCGAGTGCTATGATGTCTTTCGCTTCAGCATCGTGTTGATAGGCTTCTTCATTGTGAGGCTTATCTGATTTTCCATTTCCACGCATGTCTAAGGTAACGACCTGATAACCTTTTGCAATCAAGTCCTGATACAACGAGGACTTCTTCCACGATTCTCCATCAGCGATAAATCCATGAACCAGTATCACAGCATCACCATTTCCTTTTACCTCGTAGTGGATGCGTGTTCCATCAAAAGAGTTAAAATATAATAGAGAATCAGAATTCGATTCACTTTGCTGAGCAGAAATCCGTGACGCAATGAAGAGAGGTAAAAATAGAATGAGAATGTAAAATAGTTTTTTCATAAAATACAGATGTTAAGGCCTTGATTTTATTCAATGAAATTTAAAGAAATGTCTAACATCTCTTATCGTTCTCATTTAGAAGAATGATAAAAGTACGAGGCGAAAAAAAGCTATCTACGTTTCCCTTAAGTCGATGTTTTATTTCTGATTTTTGCAACGCCCGTAAACAAAACCGAAAAGAATAAAAAGGTGATGCAGACAAACCCACAATTGATCATGACATCGTGATATCCGAGTTTACCAACATCTACAAAAGGATACGGATAAAATCCTGAGAACGAGCCCCGCACTAAAATAAAGATAAGGTAAAGTAAAGGATAGAGAAGCCAGTACACTATATCCTTCCACTGCAAGTGATCTTTGCGTAGATAAACAAACCAATACACAACATATAATACAGGAATAACAGAATGCAATAATTCATCAACGATCATTTGCAACCCTTCCGGATTCCATAGCGGGCGCAATACAATATTATACACCAGGCCCACAACCGTAATGTAAATTGCTATTGCTATTGAAACCGTTGATCGTGAAAAAAACATTCCCCATTTTGACAACGGTCTGAACAGCATAAAAGTAAAACACAATGCAACCAGTATGTTAGTAAGTACCGTGAAGAAACTAAAATACCTTACTAAAGTTTCTTCCACGGAAGCAACGCGCCCTAAAATAATAAGGTAAAGCTGCGCCACTAAAGCAAACCAGCCAAGCACTGTTCCGGAAATCAAAAATATGCGCATGGTGTTTTATTTTTTGAATGATGTACGACTGACTTACAATGCCGAAGATAAAAATTATAACGGCAACTAAACGACTCCTAAAAACTGCGTGCTAAAAATAATAGCATCAAATACAAATCCCGAATCTTAAATCACAAATCACAAATCATAACCCGGTACTCTATATATATTTGCGCCCAAGATGGCTCAAACCGAATAAACCAGCCACCGCCTATTATTTAACATTTAAAGTCTATCATCTTAAATACTAAAGTCTAACGTCTAATTCCTTACGTGTAATCCAGAATGAAAAAATCAAACATTAATTTCTCGATCGAACTCGATCAACAAAACGTACCCGAAAAAATATTTTGGGATGCCACCGAAAAACCAGACCCCGGGCTTTCTGAAACCAAGGCCATTGCTATTGCCCTTTGGGATCATAGCCAAAAAAATACCTTACGCATCGACCTCTGGACCAAAGACATGCCGGTGGAAAATATGAAGCGGTTTTATATTGATTGCATTGGCGGAATGGCGCAAAGCGTATTGAGCGCCACGGGAGATGAGTTCATGGCGAACGAAATCAACGCACTTTGCGATCGGATGGTGAAGCATGTTCAAGCAGAAAACAAGTAACAAAGATTTGAAATCATGTAGTTAAAGGGTACTTCAAACGTTTGTTGTGTCATAAAATTTAGTACTTTACAGGTAAGAAGCTCGGTATGCATACTATATCTAGCGCTCTTACCTTTTTTATTTTCAACAAACCAACTACTAAGACTATATGAAGAATTTTTACAAAAATTCATTGGCCGCAGTACTTCTTATGATATTGACAGCCTCAGTAGGCTTTACACAGACCAATATTTCCGGGAAAGTGACGGACGAGGAAAGTGGAGAACCTATTGCCGGTGTTAACATCGTTGTGAAGGGGCGTATTATAGGTACCATTTCTAACACGGATGGTAACTTTTCTCTCAAGGTAAATGAGGCACCTCCATTAACACTTGCCTTTTCTTTTGTTGGGTACGCAACAAAAGAATTAGAGATAACCGATGCCAGCATCACTGGCTTGGAAATGAAATTAAGTGAGCAAACAATTTTAGGTCAAGAGGTAGTTGTATCAGCTTCCCGAATGGAAGAGAGTATTCTACAGTCTCCGGTAACCATTGAAAAAATTGGCTTATTGGAAATAAAACAATCTTCAGCTCCTGATTTTTATGATGCATTATCGAGCTTGAAAGGAGTTTCAACTAACTCCGGAAGTTTGAACCTCACTTCAGTAAACACCCGAGGCTTCGCTACCATTGCAAACACCCGCTTTGTACAATGGGTTGATGGTATGGATACACAAGCCCCGCTGTTAAACTTTCCGACAGGAAGTATTATGGGCTTAGGTGAACTGGATGCCGAAAGTATGGAATTAATACCGGGAGCAGCTTCTGCACTTTACGGGCCGAATGCCTTTAATGGTATTCTGGTAATGCAAAGCAAAAGTCCTTTCGAATATCAAGGTTTAAGCGCGCAAGTAAAACAAGGTATCACAACTTCAGATGCGGGAGGAACTCATCCATTAGGACAATACACTATTCGTTACGCGAAAGCATTCAAAAACAAGTTTGCCTTCAAAGTAAACTTCGCTTATATGCAAGCAACGGACTGGCTTGGCAACGATTACAAGACAGATCGTACCAATCCCGAGTCAACACTTAATTTGAGTAGCACCAAAAACTTTGATGGCCTGAACTTATATGGGGATGAAACCCAAATCTCAACGCCCGTTCCTAGCGTAGGTATTATTACTAGAACGGGTTTCAAAGAAGAAGATCTCTTAAATGCTTTCTCTGACGGTCGTGATGCCAAGACTATAAAAGGAGATGTAGCATTACATTATCGAATTACCGATAAGATCGAAGTACTTTATAATTACCGTTATGGCGGTGGAAGTTCAATTTATCAAGGCACAGAAAAATATGTGCTTAGAAATTTTAATCAACAATTTCACAAACTGGAATTAAGAGGAGACAATTTCTTTATTCGGGGTTATATTTCAGCAACTGATGCTGGCGATTCGTATAACATGTCTGCTCTTGGCGCCTATTCCAACGAAGTGTTTAGTGACTCGAAGACCAAGTGGGTGCCAGATTATATTAAAGCAATGCAGGGTTATAAAGAAGATAACAGTTATCAGGGTAATGTAATAGCTGGTGATCATGCCTCAGCAAGGGCTTATGCAGATCGTGGAATAACAGGTGCAAGCCAAGCAAAAAGAGACTCTGTATTTAATGTGGTTCGAAATCGATTCTTCCAACGCAAACCTCCCGGGGCTTCTTTTTTTGATAACTCTAAATTATTACATGCAGAATTCAACTATAAGTTCTTTAATCAAATTAAGTGGGCAGAAATACAAGTTGGCGGAAATGTTAGGCAGTACAATCTGTTCTCAAACGGAACTATTTTCAACGAAGACCCGGCTCTTGGTGAAGATTTCCAGCGCATAAAAATTAACGAGGTTGGAGCGTATGGTCAAATTGCAAAAACTTTTGCTGAGGTCCTAAAGCTAACAGCGTCTGTCCGGTTCGATAAGAATGAAAATTTCGATGGTCAGTTTACACCTCGTTTATCAGCAGTGTATACTTTTAACCAAAACCAAAATATACGAGCTTCATTCCAAACTGGCTTTAGAAACCCCGATACGCAAGCACAATTTATTTTCTTTCCATCATCAAGTGGAACACTCGTGGGCAGCACCAAAGCAAATGCAGAACGCTATGGCATCCACAACGGAGGAGCTTGGACTCAAAAGTCCTATGATGCTTTCCGTGCCTCCGGTGGAAGTCTTGATCCTGTTACAGGCGACCCCGTGGGAGGAGATGCTAGTCTGCTAACTGAATCCAACTTCAAGTATGTGCAGCCAGAACAATTAAAATCTGTTGAACTTGGATATAAAGGTCTCATTGGATCGAAGTTATTGGTTGATCTAAATGGTTACTATACTGTCTACGCTAACTTTATTGGTGGCGAAGTCGTTGCTGCCAAGCATGGCACTGTTCATCAGGATAGCACGTATGTTCCTGGAACACTTTATTCCCCTTATACGAATTCAAAAGAAGATGTAAAATCGTATGGTGTTGGATTAGGAGTTAGTTATAGTTTACCACGCAATTTTGTGATTAACGGTACTTGGAACTATGCACAATTTGAAGCCAAAGAAAGTGAGGCATTCCGTGCTGGCTTCAACACACCTAAAAATAAATTCACCGTGGGCATTGGCAATCGTAAAATCATTAAGAACCTCGGCTTTAATGTTAGCTACAGATGGCAAACTCATTTCTTATGGCAATCAACTTACGGAGTTTGGGAGGTGCCTGAATATGGGTTGATTGATGCGCAGATCAATTACAGAATTGCTCCCATCAAAACGATCTTAAAAATTGGCGGAACCAACATTGGAGGTGGCGATTACCGCACCAACTTAGGTTCACCATTTATCGGTCAACAGTATTACATATCACTCACGTTCGATGAATTCTTTAATTAATCCAACGCTAAATTCATTTCTTATGAAATCAATAAAATATTCAGTTTACATCCTAGCCCTTCTTTTAGCAACGGCATGTGATCAGGAGGTGATCGATCTTCAACAACCAGAACCACCACCGGCAGATACATCGTGTGAAGATGCCGTTGCTGGAACTGCGAACTTTACAAAGTTTGTTGCTATTGGTAACTCGTATGTTGCCGGCTTCCAGGCAGGCGCGCTATTCACAGAAAGTCAAAATAATTCACTTGCCGCTATTCTAAATAAACAGCTTGAATGTGTGGGATCATCGAGCGCATTCAATCAGCCTACTATCGGTTCTGTAAATGGCTACAATATTCAGTCATCCGTTCCTGGAGTTATAACTTTAGGAAGGCTTATCCTGTTTGATCCGGATGGAGCGGGCCCTCGATCAGCAGCTCCCTATCCATCTGCTTTCCCAGGCTCTTCTGTAACATGCCCAGCTGCAGTTACAGCCCCTGCCCTTCCTGCGCCTTATAATACAGCCAACGCTCCCACTGCATTCGGTGGAGACAAAGCGGCATTAAATAATTTTGGCGTACCCCTAATTTTTCTTGGCCAGGCGCTTACAGCTGATACAGGAAATCCTGCTTCACCTTATTACAATCCACTTTGGGCACGATTTGCAAGTCAGCCGGGCGTTAAGTCCATATTACAGGATGCCTTGGGTGCAGCCGGTAGCTTCTATCTTATTTGGTTAGGCTTTGATGACGTCCTGCTTTATGCAGCTACGGGAGCAGATGGCACCTATCCTATGACATCTGAAGCGGCTTTCAGCGCCCAATATAGTAGCGCAATTTCTACTATGCTCGCTGCGAATCCCACTTTCAAAGGGGTTGTTGGAAATATTCCTAACATCACTTCAATTCCTTATTTCTATACAGTTAAATGGAATCAAATTGCCTTAGATGCAGCAACTGCAACATCGCTAAATACTAATTTAGCGAACAACTACAATGCTTTTTTAGCCGGTATGGTTACGAATAACATCATTACAGAGGCAGAAAAAATAAAAAGAGTCCTGACATACGTTGCCGGTAATAACGGTGTACTACTTACGGATGAGGACTTAACTGACCTTAGTCCATATATGACTGGGGCATACGCAGGGTTATTACCTTATGCAAAAGCTAGACAAGCGACAGCTACTGATCTTGTTCCATTGGCTGCAGGCTCTGTATTAGGAACTTGTTACGGAGGAAATCCAAGTGCTGTTTTTGGAGTAAGCTACCCTGTGGGTGATAAGTATATTCTTACTCCTGCAGAAACAACTGCAATTCTTACAAGAACAGCAGTTTTCAATACCACTATAAGCACTGCTGTTTCAGGAAGTAACGATCGCTTAGCATTAGCAGACATAAATAAAGCTTATGCCGATTTTGTCACTGCAAAAATAGCTGTAACAGATGGCGTAACAATGACGCCAAGCTTTGCTCCTCCTACAGGAATTTTTTCCGAAGATGGGCTGCATCCGAACAGCAGAGGATATGCCTTTACCGCTAATGTGTTTATTGATGCAATCAATTTGAAATTTGGCTCAACAATTCCACATGCGAAGGTATCTGCTTATAAAGGTACCCCGCTCCCAATTATTCCTGCTCCTTAAGCTTAATACCTAACCTAGCTGAATAAGAAAGGCTGCTCTAATGGGCAGTCTTTTTTATTTCCTCCTTTCTCCTATCAGTATCACTTTTCATTTTTTCCTTTTTACCTTTATGCCACAAAAATTTAAAGACGCGATTAACCTACAATTGATCAACGCTTTATGGCTTTATACAACAAAATTGACAAACGCCTTCTCAAGGAGAAGATGCGTTCTGCCCCCGAGAAAAGGGTAACCATTTCTTTCTACAAGTACTATCAACTTGCTGAGCCTGCTGCTTTTCGCGATGAGCTCTACCTTGGCCTTGATGCGTTTCGTGTGCAGGGAAGAATTTATGTTGCGCATGAAGGTATCAATGCACAGATCAGTGTACCTGAAGAAAACATCGAAGCGTTTCGGAATTATCTAGACAGCATTTCATTTCTCAATCATGTTCGGTTAAATATTGCTGTACAAGACGATGGCAAATCTTTCTTTAAATTAAAGATTCTTGTCCGCAAAAAAATTGTAGCCGATGGATTGGATGACGCCACCTTTGATGTAACCAACACTGGTGTTCATGTTAACGCCAGTGAGTTTAACAAACTGGCAGAAGATCCCAACACCATCATCATCGACATGCGCAACCATTACGAGAGTGAGGTTGGTCATTTCAAAGGAGCCGTACTTCCTGATGTAGATACCTTTCGTGAAGAGTTGCAGGCGGCAGAAGATATGATGCGAGAACACAAAGACAAAAACCTGTTGATGTATTGTACCGGTGGCATCCGTTGTGAGAAGGCCAGTGCCTGGATGAAACACACCGGTTTTAAAAATGTATTTCAATTGGATGGTGGCATTATACAATACACCAAACAAGTAAAAGAAAACGGACTCGAAAATAAATTCATCGGAAAGAACTTTGTGTTTGATGAACGCTTAGGCGAACGCATCACGGAAGATATTATTGCTACCTGCCATCAGTGTGGCACTCCGTGTGACGATCATACCAATTGCAAGAACGATGGTTGTCATCTCCTATTCATTCAGTGTAAAGCTTGCGAAGAAAAATTCAGTGGTTGCTGCACGAACGAATGCAAAGAAATTATCGCCTTGCCCGAAGAAGTTCAAAAAGAATTGAGGAAAGGAATTGATAAGGGAAATCAGATTTTTAAAAAGGGAAGGTTTACGCTACGAGAATAAAGTTTCGAGGCTAGAGTTTCGAGTTTGGAGTCTAGAGTTTCGAGTTGTGCAAACAATGTAAATCGATACGTGGGTTTAAACTCGTAACTTTAGACTTTAAACTAGCAACTGTGATACGCATCGGCATCATCAACATCTCCGACAGAGCCAGCAAAGGAATTTACGAAGATATTCCTGGAAAAGCCATTGTTGCCACGCTGAATGATTATCTGAAAAGTTCTTGGGAGCAAGAATATGCCGTAGTACCTGATGAACAATCGCAGATTGAAGAGATGTTAATTAACATGGCCGATGTGAGGAATTGTTGTTTGATTATTACATCGGGTGGAACAGGGCCGGCAAAGCGCGATGTTACGCCTGAGGCCACACAAGCCGTTTGCAATAAGATGATGCCGGGTTTTGGAGAGTTGATGCGGGCGAAAAGTCTTACATACGTACCGACCGCCATCCTTTCGCGCCAGACGGCTGGCATCAGAAACCAAACTTTAATCGTAAATTTACCCGGCAGTCCAAAAGCAATCCGGCAGTGTCTGGATGCTGTCTTTCCAGCGATCCCATATTGCATTGACTTGCTGGAAGGTCCATTTATCGAGTGTAACGAAGAGGTTATGAAGCCCTTCCGACCTCAACATACTTAATTTGAAGTTTATGGCCAGAATAAAATATTATTATGACACCGAAACCTGTAAGTACGAGCGGGTTAAGACCAAGAGCAGCGATGTCGTGTTAAACGCTTTGGGCTTACTTTCACTCACCGTTGGTATGGCGATGGGACTACTTATTCTGTTTGGGAATTACTTCGAATCTCCAAAAGAAGTGATGCTGAAGAATGAAGTAAAAGAACTAGAATTCTATTATCAGAAAATCTCTGAAGATGTAAAGAATCTGAATGTCATCTTAAACAATATTGAGCACCGAGATGATAACATTTACCGGGTTGTATTAGGTGCTGAGCCTATCGAAAAATCAGTTCGCGAAGCAGGTGTAGGCGGTGCGGATCGTTATTCTGATATTAAAGATAAGAACATCGACCACGAAGACTTAGTGTTGATGTTAAATGAAAAAGTGGATTTGCTCAGACGCAAAATCTACATCGAATCAAAATCGCAAGATGAAGTTGTTAAGTTGGCGGAAAATAAAGAGAAGTTATATGCAGCCATTCCTGCAATCCAACCCATCTCCAATAAACAATTGGTAGCACTTGCCTCAGGTTTTGGAATGCGTACCCATCCGATTTATAAAGTAAAGAAAATGCATACTGGCATTGACTTCGCGGCTGCGATTGGTACGCCTATCTATGCAACAGCCGATGGAACAGTACTCAGTGTTGAAGTGAAGTTTAGTGGATACGGAAAGATGATAGAAATCGATCATGGCTTTGGCTACCGCTCACGTTACGCACACATGCACGAATTTAATGTGCGCGGTGGACAACGAATCAAGCGCGGTGATTTGATTGGGTATGTTGGCAACACTGGTCTTTCAACTGCACCTCACCTACATTATGAAGTGTTAATCAATGGAAGTCAGGTTGATCCTGTTCATTATTTCTATAACGATTTGCTACCATCAGAATACGAAAAAGTATTGGAGCTTGCTTCAATAGAGAATCAATCATTAGGAATGTAATTTCAATTCTAAAATCAACGTCATCAATAACTCAGTCCCGCGACTGGGTTTTCTTTTTTTTACTATCTTGGATCGTTTGAATACCACCCTATGATCGTCAGGAAATTTTACATCTCTATAATTCTGTTAATACTTTCTGGCCATGCTTTTTCACAAGGATGCAGCGATGCTGGCTTTTGTACCATGGGCGCCATGAAGCCCGATCAACCCTTCAACAAAAAGATTCCCATTCGCCTTCGTTCAATGGAGGTAAGTTTTTACAGAGGCACTACTACAACCTCTCCTATCGTTTATGTAGCCACGGCAGATTTAAATTTCGGCATCATCGATTCAAAAACTTCGTTTCAGGTAAAACTTCCTTTTCAGGCTGTGAAAGGAAACTTTGGAAGTACAAATGGCTTGAGCGATATTTCATTATGCATCACCCGAAATATTTACACTTCAGAAAAGTTTGACATCAATATTTCCATCGGAAGTAAAATTCCTACCAATGGATCAAACAAAAAGAATGAAGATAATGGATTGTCGTACCCGATGTATTATCAAACCAGCTTAGGTACATACGATGCCATTGCAGGTATTTCTGTCATCAATCGCAATTGGCTTTTTGCTACAGGTATTCAGCACCCGTTTAACAAAAACAAAAATCAATTTACATGGGCCTCGTGGGATACTGCTTATAATGATGGAAATGGTCAGGATTATGTGCGCACGTATGCACAGTGTTATGAATTAAAAAGAGGAACTGATGTTATGCTTCGTGCTGAGCGTAACTTTCGATTCTCTCGATTAAATGCTTCTCTCGGGGTGCTCTCCATCTACAGAATCAATCGTGATGAGATTACAAAAAATCCCAATACAAGTCCAGAAAGAATAAAACCGGATGGCACAACCGGCATGGCATTATCTGCCATTGCAACGGTAGGGTATAGTTTTAACGTGCAATCCGGAATACGTATTCTTTATGGTAAAAAATTTATGGATCGGGATGTAAACCCGGACGGACTTACGCGCCATGATGTTTCTACTATCTCTTATTATTTCCGCTTCTGATATCATGTCGATAAAAAAATACAGCTTCGCTTTCTTGTTGGCGTTTTTTTCTTTACCTCTTCACGCGCAGACAACAAAAGTTTCTGAATTAAATCAGGCCGACAATCTATTGCTTGATTCAAAATATAAAGAAGCCATTGCATGGGTCGACAACGAATTGACAAAAATAAAAAATCCGAAGGTTGCAGCCATTCTTGAAAATAAGAAAGCGGAAGCACTTATTCGATCGGGTGAATTAGAAGCTGCCAACAAACTGCTGAATGATCTTGAGCAAAAGATAATCAACTTAAACGAGTCGGTATTTTTAAGAGCAGTCGTAAAAACCAATGAAGGTTTTCTCTATCTCAATCAGGGAAGAAATGATATTGCCTTAGCAGCTCTTCTGCAAGCACAGAATGGTTTTGACCAAAGCGAAAATCAGAATTGTTTGGAAGCTGCCCAGAATCTATCCTACCTAAGTCAGGTATATTTAACAACAGGAAAACTATCAAAGGCTGAAGAACAAATGCTGATGTGTTTGAGCATTCGTCAAAAAATACTACCGCAGAAACATGAACTCATTGCAGCCTCATACAATGATCTTGGTTTCGCTTACAGCCAGGTTGATAATGATAAGGCTTTGAATAATTACGAAATAGCGCTTGGTCTTTATGAAGAGATACATGGAAAAGATAATCCAAAAATTGCGATAGCCTATGGCAACATGGGTGTAATCTATCGCAATCTGGAATCATACGGAGATGCAGTAAATAATTTTGACAACGCATTAAAAATCTGGGATAAGATTTATCCGGCTGCGCATCCTACAAAAGCTTTTGTTCTTTTTAATCTTGGTTATACTAATCAAAAAATGGATAATCAAAAAGCAGCATTGGCTTATTATGAACAAGCATTGGCCATGTACAGAACAAGCTACGGAATGAAGCATCCAGAAATTGCTTCGGTGCTCAATTATATTGGTAATATAAAGCTCTCGCAAAAAAAATATCAGGAGTCTATTGTTGATTACCAGGAGGCAATCAATGCTAATTCAATTTCGTTTGATAACAAAGACATTAGCAAAAATCCAAAAGCCACAGATTTCTACAATGGAAATACATTACTCTATTCGCTGGAGTATAAGGCTGAGGCGTTGGAAGCTCAGTTCTTTGGTAAGACACTTAAGCTGGCCGACTTAGAATTATCTTTAAAGACTTTACAGGTTGCCGATACGTTAATTGATAAACTTCGCCAACAAAGCACAAGTGAAACAGATAAACTCACGCTGGGTCAGATTGCAAATGATGTGTATGCAGATGGGGTACGAACGGCTTACGAAGCATCAGTGAGTTCGGTAAAAAAGAAAGATTTTAAATTATTGTCATTCTACTTCGCTGAGAAAAGTAAATCATCTGTTCTACTGGAAGCCATTGCCGAGTCTGATGCCAAATCATTTGCTGGTATACCAAACGACCTTTTAGATGAAGAACAAAAAATAAAATCAGGAATCGCTCTTACGGCACAAAAGCTTGCTCAAAAGCCAACACCGCAGGAAGAGAAAACACTTCGTGAAACGGCATACAAATTACACCGTGAATATGATTCATTTACCAAACGGCTTGAAGTAAAGTACCCAGAGTATTTCAATTTGAAATACAACACCAATTCTCCATCCGTTGCTGATCTGCAGCAAAAGCTGGATGATCACACTGCTATTCTGAGCTACTTCATTAACACAGACGATAAAAATAACTCGATCTACATTTTCAAACTTTCAAAAAGAAAGTTTGAAATCGTGACACATGTTTTGCCAAAAGATTTCGATCGCTACATTACCGGTCTTCGAAATGGATTGTATTTCAATGATATTAAAACCTATAAAATATCAGCCACAGGACTTTCGAAAGTACTGATACCGAAACTACCATCCTCCATTACCTCTCTTGTTATTTTACCAACTGGTCGATTAAGTATTATTCCTTTTGAAACATTATTTATCAAAACACCAAAAGACGAAGGATATCAATCACTACCCTACCTATTAAATCGATTCAACACGCGATACGAATTTTCTGCGCGGCTCATTCTCCAAAAGACAGCTAAGACGGATGCTACCGCACCACCTTCTATTTTCTTGTGTGCTCCCATCGTCTTTCCAGAAAAAGATCACTTAAATGAATTACCAGGAACAGAATCAGAAGTAAATGAAATTGCCGGATTGTTTAAAGCCAAGCAATTGCGAACATCACTCTTTACCAATACGGATGCCAGCGAGATGTTAATTAAATCGGGAGCACTGAAAAATTTTAAACTGATTCACTTTGCTACGCATGGCATAGTAGATGAAAAGAATGCTGAGCTTTCAAGAATATATTTACAAACAGCTTCTAATACCGAAGATGGAAATTTATTCGCAGGGGAAATCTATAACCTTTCACTTCAGGCTGACCTCGTAACCCTCTCCGCCTGCCAGACTGGGCTGGGAAAAATATCGAAAGGTGAAGGCGTTATCGGATTATCGCGTGCACTAGTCTATGCAGGTGCAAAGAATATTATTGTTTCGTTCTGGAGTGTTGCTGATCAATCTACTTCTGAGTTGATGAAGAATTTTTATGTCAATATGCTGAATACTTCAAATCACGAGTACAGCGAGAATCTTAGGCAATCCAAAATCACACTTATTAAAGAAGAAAAATATGCTGCACCATATTATTGGGCACCGTTTATTCTTATTGGATTCTAACGTGTAACGTATTTCGTTTCGGGTTTAAAGTTATAGTTCAACCATAGGGGGCTAGTGTCACTCATTGGTATGGACCTACACTAAAAACTTTAAATCTGAAACTCATTCACCAAAATAAATCATTCGAATAAAGAACTCTTGTCACACAGTACTGTTACTTTTGTTGTGTCTATAAAAAAGTTGCTTTATGAAAACCGTCACGAAGAGTTTCCTTCCTGAAATCCTTTTAAATCCGATCAGTAGAAATCTAATTCTTATTTTTGTCCTGGCTTTCGCCATTGCAGTGTCGTTGGTCACTGCCGCCTTCTTACTTTTTAATTAGAAGAGGGTAACGGGGTTGGTCGGGCAGAAATCCATTCTTCCCCGTCTTCAAACACTTCCTTCTTCCAGATTGGAACACTCTCTTTGAGCGTGTCGATAATGTATTGGCAAGCCTCAAATGATTCTTTGCGATGAGGAGAAGCAACTGCTACTACAACCGAAACTTCCCCTGGTTTTAGTGTACCTATTCGATGGCTCACTGCCCAACCCTGCAATGGCCAACGGTGTGAAGCGTGATCTATAATTTTTTTTATTTCAGCAACGGCCATAGTTTCGTAGGCTTCGTACTCCAGCCACAGTACGTTTTTACCATTTGCATTATTGCGAACCGTACCGATAAAAACATTTACTGCACCAGCAGCGAGGCTCGAAGCATCGTCAATGACTTTCTGAACGTCAATGGGTTTTTCGGTTATTTTGATCATTGTGATGAAGATTGTTAAAACAAATAGTGACTGGGGCTATGAAGCTAAAATTTTTGAAAAACGATTCACAAGCAAAATCTTTCTAACCTCCACTCACCGGAGGGATCAACGCAATCTCATCGGTGTCCAATAGTTGCCTGCTCTCCTCAGCGTACTCATTATTTACAGCAATAAAGAGCGACTTCAGAGCAATAAGTTTGGGGAAACGTTCATTCAATTCAGATCGCAATTCTCGAACAGTTTGTCCTTGAATTTGGATCGAATTTTCTTTTGCACCGAGAATGTCTTTTGTTACTCCGAAGGCTTTGATAGTGTAGGTGTTCATTAAGACAAAGTTAACGGTTAATCGTTAATCGTAGAGTACTAATAACTCCGCGAGGAGATTCTGACAACGATTGCATTAATCAATACAACTGTGATTATTTATTGACTAATGGGTAATTGTCATTTTATCTGGACATCGATAAAATCTTATCAACGTAAATTTCCGCCAAGACTTCTGAGGATGCTTTTTTCATTTCTGCAGATGGGGTTTCTGGAGTTGAGATTTTCAAAATCCGGTTTTTGAGGATGGATCATCGAGCGGGAAGCTAAAAGCTTAACGTTAACTCAATAGAAGTGTATAAGGGTTTCTCCTACCCTCTATTCTTTTTCAGAAAGTATTTTCAAGCTCATTTGAATTAATTAATTCCAACAGGGATTGAATTCTAATAACACTGACTCTTTTACCCTGATTTTTTCCAATTCCGCTTTTTCCTGATGTTTTAGGAATTCGGCCACCCCATCTTTGAACAACAAACAGCAAAGAAATGCATACAATTTAGAACGTAGATTCTTTAACCCCATAACTTAAATAAAATGAGTTGGTTCAAAATTTTTATTGTCGAAGACGCTCCTTCGTAAGGTGCATCACATTAACTCAGTACATCATTCGTGAATTTGCTTCTGAAGAAAGGTCGAAAAAACTTAACCTAATGGAAGATGCAGAAGCCATGTTGTTGAAATATAGTTATACGGTGATGTAAAAGAAGTTAAGCAATTATGGCGGTTGGTTTACAACACTGAGTTTGTGGTACTGATATTTTTACACAACCCACCGCATACAAAAAATGGTAGTTTATGAACGAAAATTTAGTTCAATTCTTGAAGGATATTGTAGACAGTAGAATTTGGAAAGATTGCTAGTTTGCTGGAACGTTAAATGCATTTCAAAATGAAAGTCAAAATAATTTTTACGCTGATCGCCTCCTGTCTATTAATGACAGCCGCTATTTTTTTTTCATTTACAGAAAGAGTGTTGGGATCGCTTACTGATCGTGAAGCTGTGTGGGCAGTTTCAGCTTTGGTTTCGTCAGTGTTCTTTTTGTCCGTTTTGATTCTATCCATCGTAAGTTATATGGGTCGGCTCACCGCAAAAAGCTATGAACTCATAAACACTTCTAAAGAGCATAACAATTCGTTATGGTTTGGAAATGAAATGGCATTAGAAAGAAACTATAGTCTGATAAAAAGAAAATTTGAACTGTCAGCTGATTACATCGCCAGCATTGGTCACTATGACAGCCTGGGAACGATGGATGATTTGGTCAAAAATGACTCTATTGGTATTGCACTTGTAAAAATCAGCCAGGAGATTCTCGCGTTGAAGACGGAGGAAGATAAGCGTAATTGGATTACACAAGGTCTGGGCAAATTCAATGAAATACATCGGAATAAACCAGAGTTAAAAGAGTACACCCATCAGATATTAAGTCAATTAGTAAAGTACATGGGTGCAAGCCAGGGATCTCTGTTCATTGAATATGAGAACGCTTTGGATGGTAGATTTCTCGAACTAACTGCATGCTACGCATATGAAAAGCGAAAGTATGTGGAGAGCAAAGTGTTTGAAGGACAAGGATTGCTTGGCCAGTGTATGCTGGAAAGAGACTTTATCTTTTTGGCAGATGTACCTAACAACTATTTAAAAATTACTTCCGGTCTGGGCGAAGCGGCAGCGCGTAATATTGTAGTAGCTCCGCTGATCTTCAATGATAAATTTTATGGCGTCATCGAATTAGCCTCGTTTCATTTGATGCAGCCCCATCATATAGAGTTTCTTAAAAAAGTATGTGAAAATATCGCCTCAGAAATTGCTTCCATCAAAACATTCCAGCACACGGAACACTTGCTCAACGAGTCAACAACACTAACGCAGGAGTTGCAAGAGAGTCAGGAGGAGATGAAGCAGAACCTTGAAGAGCTGGCTGCCACTCAAGAAGAAATGGATCGCAAGCAGTCCGAATTGAACAGTTATATGGCCGCTATCGATAATACCATTGCTTCGGCTGAGTTTGACCTGCTGGGGAATTTTGTAAACGGAAATCAGATATTTTTAACGATTACTGGCTATTCAGGTACTGACATTAAAGGCACCAACTACAAGCAGTTAATGAGCGCACATGTGGGCGTTGAAATGATGTGGGAGAACTTGAAGGTTGGAAAATTTTTTTCCGGGGAGTTTAAGATACGAAATAAGGAAGGCGAAGAACTCTGGCTGAACGGTACCTTCAATCCAATCATTTTAAAAGATGGCAAGCCTGAAAAAGTAATGATGTTTGCCCAATTCACTACGCACGAAAAAGAAAGACTCAACGACTTAAGTGTAATGGTGAATGCTCTAAAGAGCACACTTCCGGTTCTGGAGTTCAATGATCAGTTTGTGTGCAAAACAGCAAACGAAAAATTTTTAAAAATATTTGGATTGACAAAAGTTACGTTGCGAAACAAAACGATTCATGATTTCATCAACGCTTCTTACTGGGATATTTTTGACAGTTTAAAACCGGAAATACTGAATAAAGATTTTACTTCGATTCTGCTTCCTATGCACAATGCAGAAAACATCTGCACTTATGAAGCCTCCATATCCGTGGCCCGAAAACTCGATGGACGTATTTCACGGATAATTCTGATCCTGATGAAGGAGTCAGATATATCCATGCCCATATTAATTCCTGTAAGTGCTAATAATTATATGGGAAACCAGTAGTAAAATTTGTGAAAAAATACAACGAAGCAGTGAGTCCGCTTGTTTTTTACATTAAAAGTTTTCCATCAGTCGCTTAAATGTAGCTCACTAGAACTGTCACGTAGATTCGGCAAAAAAAATAGAGTATAAGATCAAAAATATTCGCAATAAAAATTAAGACTAATGGCACAAGGGAATAATTTAAAGAGGGGAAAATCAATATCCAACGGTACAAGTAAACATTTAGCAGAAACATTAACTGAAAATATAACAATTATGGAAACTGAATTACTAACTGCTCCGGCAAAGATTAAAGGAAATGGAAACGGTCATTCAAATGACCGCGCACTTGACATGAAAGGTCAATTGGACGCAATCAATAATGCCTTTGCGTTTATTGAATTTGATACGCAGGGAAACATCCTCACGGCTAACGATATTTTTCTTGGCACAGTAGGCTACCGCCTCGATGAAATAAAAGGCAAACACCACAGCATGTTTGTTGAAGCAGCCTATGCCCGGAGTGGAGAATACAAAAAATTCTGGAGTGACTTGCGTGGAGGAAATTCACAGTCAGGAGAATTCCAGCGCATCGATAAAAATGGAAATATTATTTGGCTACTCGCTTCATATACACCTGTGTCGGATGATAAAGGCATGGTGGTGAAGGTAATTAAGCTGGCCACCAACATAACGGAGAGCAAGATAAAGAACTCGGATTTTGAAGGTCAAATTGATGCTGTCGGGAAATCGCAAGCAATGATCTCCTTTAATATGGATGGCACTATCATTGATGCCAACGAGAATTTTCTCAATGCAATGGGCTATTCACTTGGCGAAGTTAAAGGTAAACACCACAGCATTTTTGTGGAGAGCGTGTATGGCAATAGTGCAGCATATAAAGAATTCTGGGCAAAACTAAATCGTGGCGAATTTATAGCTGAAGAATTTAAACGTATTGGCAAAGGAGGCAAAGAAGTTTGGATACAGGCATCTTATAATCCCATTATGGACTTGATGGGGAAGCCGGTTAAAGTGGTAAAGTTTGCAACAGACGCCACAGAGCAAAAATTAAAAAATGCTAATTATGAAGGGCAATTGGAGGCCATTGGAAAATCAAATGCGGTAATTGAATTTAATATGGACGGCACCATTATCACCGCCAATGATAATTTCTTAACAGCATTGGGTGGCTATTCATTAAATGACGTAAAGGGCAAGCATCATCGAATGTTTGTTGACCCAACGTATGCCCGTAGCAATGAGTACACAGACTTTTGGCGTAAACTCAACAATGGAGAATTTTTTGTTGGCACTTACACCCGTATCGGCAAAAGAGGAGAAGAAGTATTTATTCAGGCTTCTTATAATCCTATATTAGATTTAAATGGCAAGCCGTATAAAGTAGTGAAATATGCTATGGATATGACGGAAGTAATTCGGGCTATTAAAGGCATGGCCAAGGGTGATTTAACGTTTCGTTGTAATACAGCAGTTGATAACGAAGGCTTGACTGCAGAAGTGAACAAAGCACTCGACAACCTTACTTCAGTGCTAAGCAACATAAGCCAGGCATCGGATGTGGTAGCCAAGTCTTCCGACTTGTTACAAAAGAAGACAGATGACATGAAGCGCAACACAACGGAAGTGGCAGCGGCTATTTCTCAGATGGCGAAAGGAGCGCAAGACCAGGCATCGCGCACAGATGAGTCTTCTAAATTAATTAACCATGTAATGAACTCCTCTAATGACATGGAGAAGAAATCCAATGTCATTAATAAAGCCGCTGAAAAAGGATTGGAAAGTTCTAATCAAGGTATGAAGACGTTACGAGTATTGGTAGATAATATGAATGGCATTAAGGATTCGGCAAGCCAAACATCTACCTCCATAAGCATACTTACAAAAAGAACTGAGGAGATTGGCCGCACGCTTAAAGTAATTACTGACATAGCAAGCCAAACAAACTTGCTCGCATTAAATGCGGCCATTGAAGCGGCTCGTGCCGGAGATGCTGGGCGCGGTTTCGCTGTTGTAGCTGAAGAAATTAGAAAGCTGGCGGAAGACTCTCGCAGGTCTGCAGTAGAGATTGAGAAAATTATAGGAGATGTTCAAAAGGATACACACGCTGCAGGGAAAGCTATTGAAACGATGGAGGGCAGTGTAAAAGAAGGCAACAAGTCCAGTGTAGAAGCGGAAATTATTTTCAAAGAGATAGCGAAATCTACAGAAGAAACATTCGGTGCTTCAAAAGAAATACAAACAGCTACAAGTTCTCAGAAAGAATCCATTGGAACCGTAGTTAAAAACTTCGAACAGATCGTAGTGGTTTCAGAAGAAACAGCGGCAGGTACACAACAGGTTGCAAGTTCCAGTCAACAGATGAGTTCAGGGATGTTGGAAATTGCAAAAGCTGGTGATGAGCTTTCGGCTGTTGCAGCCGAACTTCAGGCTGGTATTCAGCAGTTTAAGATCAAAAAATAATAGCTACGTCCGTCAACTTTTTTAAATGAAATCATATGGCAGATAAATTTATAACGCCTGATAAAGAATTAGCGCACCGAACACTTCAGATCGTAGTATTTAAATTAGGCCAGGAAGAATATGGCCTTCATATCGATCAGATTAAAGAGGTAGTGATTACTCCGAATATTACACGCATGCCTCAAACCCCACCTTACGTGAGGGGCGTGGCGAATATCCGTGGTAACGTAATCGCGATCTTTGATTTAGAAGATCGGTTCAACTTGATAAAAGATGGTATCCAAAATAATTCAAATAAGTATACGCTGGTGGTTGAAAGTGAAGACGTGAAGTTGGGACTGTTGGTCAACGAGGTGCCCAATACGGTATCCGTGAACGCAAGCGATTTGGATGAAACGGTGAGCATCATTCACGATGCAAATACCGAATCAAATTACATCAAGGGTATTATCAAGTCGGGTAATAGATTAATTATTCTTATTGATATTTTCAGAGTAATAGATCAGGAAATGAATTCTTCTATTAAGAGAGCCTCAACGCTTGCAGCATGATGCACTACAAATTAAGCATTGGTGATTTATTGGTTAGTCAAAACAGACAAGTAACCTTTACCTGTCTTGGGTTGGGTTCATGCATTGGTTTGTTTCTTCAGGATCGCACGCTCGGACTCTCCGGGGGTGCACACATCCTGTTGCCCAGCTATTCAATATCGCCCGAATCGATTGGTAAATATTACACCGTGGATAGTTCCCTTGAGCAGTTGTTGGTTCAGTTTAAAAGTAGAGGAAGTACAGCATTAAATCTACGCGCAAAAATTACGGGAGGTGCAAACCTGTTCAGCACCACCTTACAAACAGGAATGAAAAATGCAAACGATACAATCGCTCAGCTTGTAAAGAACTGCATTTTCATTGCGGCTACTGATGTTGGTGGGCAGTTAAGCAGAACAGCCTACTTTGATTGCTACACTGGTATTATGACAGTTCGCAACCCTGAAACAAACGAAATAAAAACATACTAGTAAAAATAAAAACCATGGGAAAAAGTGTATTGATTGTAGATGATTCTCTGTACATGCGCACCATTATAAAAGACGCATTGGAAGGTGTAGGTTTTAGTATTGTAGGGCAAGCAGCCAACGGTGAGGAAGCGATTGATCTTGCCTTCGAGTTGCAGCCTGATCTAATTACGCTAGACAATATTCTTCCGGATATGATTGGCACTGATATTTTGAAAGTATATCAGCAAGAGGGATTGAAATCCAAAATAGTAATGATCAGTGCAGTGGGGCAAGAGAGTGTTGTGAATGAAGGCTTGAGATTGGGCGCGAGGGCCTACATTGTGAAGCCCTTTACAAGTGATCAATTAGTAGAAGCAATGACCAAAGCGTAGCTCTTTTATGTCAATCACACGCACCCGTACCCTTTTAATTGACGACTCTGCTTTTATGAGAAAAGTAATTGGCGATATTATTAGAAATGACGACTCATTAGAGCTGGTCGGCATCGCCAATGATGGCCAACGCGGAACGGACTTAGCATTGGAACTTAAGCCCGATGTTGTGATTACTGACATGGTGATGCCTGAGCGCGATGGGATGTATGTGGTGCAGACGATAATGGAAAAATATCCAACGCCCATCATACTTCTTAGTTCACTTGAAAAAACAAATGTCAGAATTTTCGATGCGTTACAATATGGGGCTTTTGAATTTATTGATAAGCCTGCCGACATGGAGAGCGTTCGGGCTGGCTCTTATCCTCTGGTTGAACTAATCAAAGAAGCGGCTCGTACAGACATTACAATTTTAAAAGCAAGGCAACTCGCAAAGAAGAATAGTCATGCTCATACCTTTACTCAATCGGTTAATTATGATATTATAGTCATAGGGGCTTCAACCGGTGGGCCAGGTGCGGTTGAATGGGTTATTAATAACATGCCAAAAAACCTGATGATTCCCGTAATAATTGTTCAGCACATGCCCGCTCGCTTTTTAGAAACATTTGCTTTAAGGCTTTCGCACGGAAGCCCTTTACCCGTTAAGCTGGCGCATCGCGGAGAGCCGGTAAAGGGTGGAACTATTTACATTACTCCCGGAGACACGAATACACGAATAGAAATTAATGTAATAACAGGTTCCCATATTTTTACGTCAACAATGCAAAAGTATGATGAATATAATTTCCCATCTGTCGATTGCCTCTTTGAATCAGTAGCGGAAATTTATGGCGGGCGAAGCATCGGTGTAATATTAACAGGAATGGGAAAAGATGGAGCGAATGGCTTAAGTAAAATAAGGAATAATGGAGGCTTTACAATTGCCCAAGATGAGGAATCCTCAGTTGTATATGGCATGCCAAAAGCAGCGGCAGATCGTGGAGCAGTAAAGCAAATTGTAAAACTAAAAGAGATACCTGGATTTTTAGTGAGCTGCTTGTAGGCTTAAATTATATTGCTATGAAAAATAAAGAAGAAGAATACAAAGAAATTTTTTTAGCCGAAGCACTTGAAAATCATGAAGAAATCAATCGCTTGCTTACTCAGATTGAAAAGAAACCAGAAGATAAAAAAAATGTTCACGCGCTTTTTAGAATTACCCACACGCTTAAAGGAAATGCAGCGGGCATGGGCTTTACGGGAATCGCAGAACTCGCGCATGTGTTGGAAGATCTTTTTGCAGAAGTGCGAGACGGAAGAATATCATTAGACTCTAATTTATTCGCAACGCTATACAAAGCGGTAGATATTCTTGGCACCTTGATAAACGCTGTAAAAGATGGAGGTGAAGTAAAATATAAAGGAATAAAAACCAAATTGGAAGTGTTGCTAAAGCGAACCAAAGAATCAAGCATAGAGACAGTTGAAAATAACTCAGAACCGACAGATTATGAAAATAATCACGATTCATTAAGTGCCCTACCCTTGGAGATTCTAAGCAACCATGAAGATTTATACGAACCAAGTGAAGCTATTACCTCTGAAGAAGAGGATACCAAAGTATCGTTTTCGGATTTAGTACAAGTACCAGTTCGTAAGCTTGATAATTTATTGAACCTGGTAGGCGAGCTAATTATTGAAAAAGATAGAATACTGGCTTCGCAGTCAAACAGCGGATTAAACGCCTCGAATGAATATGCACGTTTAAGTAGGATCAGTTCAGACTTACAGTATTCGGTAATGGATGTTAGGTTAGTTCAAGTGGGCTTTCTATTTAATAAGTTTCATCGTGTTGTGAGAGACGCGGCAACACTAGAAGAAAAGAATGTTGTTTTAAAATTGATTGGAGCGGAGACGGAGATCGATAGAAATGTGCTGCAGGTAATTAGCGATTCCCTGATCCACACGATTAGAAATTGCGTGGGTCATGGCATAGAAAAACCGGATGAACGAAAGCAATTAGGTAAACCTCCCGAAGGAAGTATTTGGTTAGGAGCGCGTATCGACACCGATGCTGTTATCATTGATATTCGTGATGATGGCCGTGGTCTTGATTATGAAAGAATAAAAGCCAAGGCAATCAATAAAGGGCTAATTAAAGAAGCAGATGCGGAGCAATTAACTGAAGGAGAACTTAGTCTGCTCATATTCGAGCCGGGCTTTTCAACGATGGATCAAGTATCGGCCATATCGGGTAGAGGTGTAGGTATGGACGTAGTTAAACGAACCATGGATTCTATTGGAGGAACGATCAAGATTGTAAGTGAAATTGGGCATGGCACTACAATTCAACTGACGTTGCCTTCATCGATGGCTGTCAAATCATGTTTACTACTTGAGCTGAGGCAAGAAGTATATGCAATCCCGCTAGCGTATACAGAATCGGTTATCTCGTTATACAAATCAGATATCCACAAAGCTGGAGGAGGTTTAGTCGCGACACATTTAGGCAAAAATATTGCAATTGTTTTTTTGAAGGATATTTTCGATCAGCAGATTGAGCGTTTCGGGTATTCTTCAAATACCCTTCAAAATTCTTTTGAGGGTATTCATCCAGAGCAAAAACTCCATATCGTGGTAGTTAACTTCAGTAATCGCATAGTGGGCTTTGTGGTCGACAAACTTTTGCAGCAGAAAGAAATTGTTGAAAAGCCGTTGATGAAACCTGTTGACAAAATAAGATTTATTAGTGGTATCACAATTTTGGGAAGCGGCAATGTGTGCTTGGTTCTCAATGTACCCCACTTACTTAATTTTATCTTTAGTCTAACAGCACACGGTAAAACGGCCAAGAACGTCACCCTAAATTGAATGAAAGATAATTATCAAAACAGAGAACATTTCGTCATTCAGGCATTAACGAATGGACTCACCCGTGCGGCTTCATCCTTCACCAAAATAATTAATAAGAGTGTGCATATTTCCGCAAATCCTCCTACGTTACTAAATGACAATCGCTTCGATTATAAAGAAAGAGGAGAAGAATTTCTTTATGTGATCACTACTCAATTGATTGGCTCAATACATGGAAAGAGTTTCTTGATTCTCGCTCAAACAGGATTTAATGAAATTGCCAATACAATAGGTGAAAAGCATAACCAAGAGGTGAAAGTTGGTTTTTTGATGGAGATTGATAATATTATTTCTGCCGCTGTTATTTCAGATCTTTCCACTGAATTAGAAAAAGAAGTATATGGTGATGTTCCGAAACTATTTAAAGTAACAGCAAACGATCTTCAAAACTTTATTCATTCACACACGCTTGATTATTCAGGCTTAATTTTTCAGTCGGAATTACGCATAGACGGGAATGAATGTGGATCACAATTTACATGGGTATTGGATAGTAAAATTATGGAGTTGGTTCCAAACGAAAAGCTTGTGGTGTGAAAACGTCAATACTTGTTGCACTAAATGTGTTTTTGCTGCTGCTTATAACGGCTGGTTGCATCCTTACATTCCGCGGAAGTTTAATCGTGTTTGTTTTTTCTGCAGTGACATTTATCATTTCCATAGCTACACTGATCGGCTGGCTATCTTACATCGCATGTATAACAAAACAGTCGTCATTGATCCTCAACACAAATGATCACGCTGGAAATTTATCTTTTAGCAACCTACGTCTCCTTAAAGAAAACCTCGATTCAGTAGTTGAGAAATTAAATACGTCTGCTAACCTTATATCGAATCTATCTTTTAACGATGAAGTATTGAATGAGCATGACATTGTTGATAAGGATGTTATTACGCAAGCGTTGCATAAGCTCAAAGGAGAGATGAGGAAAATTAAGGAAGCAGAAAATAGAAGAGATTGGATTAATCAAGGTCTTTCAAAATTTACAGAAATATTAAGCAACCGAACCGAGCAAAAAGAATACTGCAATAAAATTATCATCAACCTGGCAAAGTATATCAACGCTTACAATGCTAGCCTGTTTATTGAATTCCAAGATGAAAATGGGTCGCCATATCTGGAATTTGTTTCTGGTTATGCCTGCAATACAGATATAGACACGAAGACAAAAATATATCGCGGCCAAGGTACGTTAGGTCAGTGTATGATTGAAAGGGATTTTATTTTCATCGATAAAGTACCTAAAGAATATATCAAAATTTCATCAGGATTGGGCACTTCAACTCCAAGTAATCTTGTGATTGCACCGTTGCTTTTCAATGATAAATTTTACGGTTTAATCGAGATGGCATTTTTTGCACCACTTAAACCACATCAGGTCGAGTTTCTAAAAAAAGTGTGTGGAAATATAGCATCTGAAATTAGCGCTTTAAATGTGCAAAAGACAACGGCACAGTTGGCGGAATCAAATGGGTTGGCAGCTCAGCTTCAAACCCGGGAAGAAGACATGAAGCAGAACATGAACGCGCTAACAGCAATTCAGGAAAAAATGGAGCAGAAACAGACTGAGCTATCTGGAATAATTAATGCTGTTGACGCAACGCTTGGCACTGTTGAGTTTGATATTCAAGGTAATATTATTAAACACAATGACATACTAGCGCAATTTGTTAATTGCTTTCAAGACACTCTTTTGGGTAAAGGTTACACATCAATTTTTGGCCGTGTTGAAACCGGATTTTGGATTGATGTTTTAAATGGCACAATAACAACAGGTGAATATCGCGTCTCTTTGCAAGATGGATTTGACGTATGGCTAAACGCTACTTTCACGCATGTCATAGACAAGAACGGCAACGCGATAAAGATATTATCAATGGTTCAGGACGTTACTCAAAAGAAAATAAAGGAGAAAGAATTTAAGCGCCTATCACTGGTAGCAAACAATACTGATAATGCTGTATTGATTACCGACAAGGATGGATTGATTGAATATGCGAATGACGGATTTACAAAAATGACAGGTTACACATTTACTGACGTTGTAGGTAAAAGGCCCGGTTCGTTTTTGCAAGGAGAAGAAACAAATCCACACGCAGTCGAAGCAATGAGGCAATTATTGCGAGCACAAAAACCGATCTACGATGAAATATTGAATTACGATAAGAACCGCCAGCCATATTGGGTTTCATTGGTAATCAATCCGATTTTCGATGAGCAAGGTGAGCTTGTAAATTTTATATCCGTTCAAACAAACATTACGGAAACTAAAAATTCTTCTTTGGATTTTCAATACAAGCTAGAAGCCATAAGCCGTTCTAATACGATTATTGAATTTGATACCGAAGGTAACATCCTGGATGCAAATGGAAATTTTCTGAAGCTGATGGAATACTCCTTAGACGAGATAGTTGGAAAACATCATTCCATTTTTTTAACAAAAGGCAGCATTAAAGACACAGAATACCAACAGTTTTGGGAGCGGCTGAAAGCAGGTGAATCTATCAATGTTGAGACACCCAGAAGAACAAAGTCTGGTAAAATAATTTGGCTGCGAGGAATTTACAATCCGATTTGGGATATGAATGGTAAAACTAAAAGGATTGTAAAATTTGCTGTTAACATTACCAATGAACATTTTTTGCAAGAAGAAGCAACAAGGAAACAGCTTGAACTGAATAGCTATCTAAATAGCGTAAATAACACCATCGCTTCTGCAGAGTTTAACATGGATGGAAAACTCATCAAGGCCAATGATATCTTTCTTAAGGTAATGGGATACTCCTCTTCTGAACTACAAGACCGCGACTACATATCGCTAATGACTGAACAAAATACCGCATTGATGATGTGGGAGAATCTAAAGATGGGCAAAGTTTTTTCAGGGGAGTTTAAAATGAAAAATCAAAAAGAAAAAGAATTCTGGTTGAGCGGCACCTTTAATCCAATAATTATAGCGGAGCCGTCTCCGGAAAAGATACTGATGCTAGCGCAATTCACCACGCAGGAAAAAGAAAAGTTGAACGATTTAAGTTCGTTGGTGCATGCCTTTAAATCTAGTCTGCCTGTACTTGAACTTACTGATCAATTTATTTGCCAGACTGCCAACGAAAGATTTTTGAAGATGTTTGGTGTTACCCGGATTGATTTACGATCTAAATCTATTCTTGATTATATAGATACAAAGTATCATGCCGCATGGAAGAATGAATCAGCAGAAATATTCGATAAAGATAGTATTACTCTTAAGCTGCCCATTACTATTGCCTCAAGAGTGTTGACATACGAAGTAAATATATCGATCGTCAAAAATTTAGAGGGAAGGGTGGCGCGCATAATTGTACTTTTTATTAAGGAGGTTGCCGAAGATGTTCCCTATTTAATAGCGATATAAAAATGACTACAGGTCTTTTGGAGGTAAGTGATGCCGAGTTACAATCAATTACCCAAAGTATTCTCTTAAGGTATGGAATTGATTTTACGTGCTATGAACCAAAGTCGTTAAAACGAAGGATCATTCGTGTACTCAATAATTTAGAACTCAGTTCGATCCACGAGCTATGGGTGAAATTTCTTCATGATCCTCGGTTTGTATATACGTTTATGAATGAGGTAAGCGTGGGCATGACTTCTATGTTTAGAGATCCTATTTTATGGAAGCACTTGAAAAAACGAATGAGTGAAAGCTATATCGAAAAACCTATAATCGATATTTGGCATGCTGGATGTTCAACTGGAGAAGAAGTATTTACGATGGCAATTTTGCTCAAGGAAGCAAGCCTTTTAAATAAAGCGCGTGCTATCGCTACTGATTTTAATCAAGACGCGCTATTAGTGGCACAGCAAGGACTTTATCATAAAATTAAAATGATAGAAAATGAAGCCAATTACAAAAGCTATAATCAATGGGGCGAATTTGGTAAATATTATCACCGAGACGTCAATGATTGTGTAATGGATAATTCTTTGATAACACATGTCAAGTACTCGTATCAAAATTTGATAACTGAACAGGTTCCATTGCCACGCTTATTTGATATTATTTTTTGCAGAAACGTGATGATTTATTTTGATGCTAAAGCAAAGGAGAATTTGCTAACCAAATTTTTCTTCGCACTTAAGCCAGGTGGTTTATTTGTAATCGGATTCTTTGACACGATGATGCACCTGATCGATAGCAAACAGTTCGAATTGATTGACGAGGGAGCAAAAATTTTTAGAAAAGTAGGATCATAGACACATATTATATGGATGAAACTTTAAGAAAGAAGATAAATCTTCTGGTATACTTAGCAAAGTCTGATGGCAAATTTCATGTTGCAGAGAAAGCATTTTTGAAGGATTTACTACAGCAGCGTGGGATTGAAGATTTTGATTTAGAAGCTGTGGCTAATGAAGTCAATCCTTTGAAAGATATAGCTTCTGTTATGGACAAACATGAGTTGATGTATTGGTGCCTGCAATTAATCAAAGCCGATGACCTTGTGCATCCCGATGAAATAGCGTATTGTAAAGCATTAGCGATAAAGCTCAAATTTAGCCCGCTAATAATTGATAAATATAAATTTGAACTACTTCCTGTATTCGAGATTTTTAGGGAAGAACTACAAACTTTTGTTGTTTGAACTAAGTCGCTTTTCAAGACACAACTGCAATGTCTATTTCCTGCTCATAATAAAACCTAATTGCATTGACTACTTGATTTTAATGAAGGCTGGCTTGCCTTGTTTTTGGAGCATCAATTACTCACAACTGCTTTGAAATTTTGTCTAGTGTTCAACAGCCGATAAAATAACCAAGATATCTAAAGGCTACTAAACAACTTTCCCGAAACCTTCGGGTGATATTGGGCTTTTTCTCAGGCTTCAGTTACTCTCTTGTTACTTATCATTTCTCAATGAGTCCCAATACCTAGTCGAAACTAATTTTTGGAGCTTGAAGCCGATGTTCATCAACCATTAACGATTAACCGTTAACTTTGACAAACCATGAGTGTGCTGTACGACAACCATAATCGCCCCATTACCTACCTCCGGCTGGCCGTGACTGATCGATGTAATTTGCGTTGCTTCTATTGCATGCCCGAAGAAGGTATTCATTATCTGCCGAAAAAGGAATTACTCACCTTCGAAGAAATTGAAAGGTTGATTTCGCTTGCTGCATCGCTTGGCATTTCGAAAATACGATTGACTGGTGGAGAACCTTTTGTAAGAACTGATTTAATGAAACTTATTCGAACCATCGTTAAGATTCCGGGAATAAATGATTTGCACCTTACCACAAATGGAGTGTTGACAGCGCCCCATGTTGCTGAATTAAAACAACTCGGCATTGCATCCGTAAATTTAAGCCTGGATACATTGGACAAAACCAGGTTTAAAGAAATTACAAGACGTGATGAATTTGAACCGGTTATGAATACGCTCAACCTTTTACTGGAGCACAAAATAAAAGTGAAGATCAATGCTGTAGTAATGGATGGAAAAAATATTGATGACATCGTTCCTTTAATTGAACTCGCTAAAAATAATGCGGTAGATGTTCGTTTCATTGAGGAGATGCCATTCAATGGAGAGGGTAATCACTACCCTATTCTTGTATGGACACATATAAAGATCAAGCAATACATTCAGAAACATTACCCGTCACTGTATAAAGTTAAAGATGATGATTTCTCAACGTCTTATAATTATCGCGTTCCGGGTTATGAAGGAAGTGTTGGTATCATCGCGGCCTTTAGTCGTACATTTTGTGGTACGTGTAATCGCATACGCGTTACGGCTCAAGGCGAATTGAAAACTTGTCTTTATGACAATGGTGTATTGAATTTGAAAGACATGATGCGATTAGGAAAAGATAATGAATCTATAAAACAATCGTTGCTTCAAGCGTTTCGTTCCCGACCCAAAGATGGATTTGAAGCTGAAGAGAAGAGAACAAATCATAAACCGGTAACAGAATCGATGTCAACCATTGGAGGATAAAATTATATGAAAAGACTCATTCTGATTACTTATCTTTTTTTTATTTCGGTATCATTATTTTCTCAATCTGCGAATAAGCAAACTCAATCATTTACAATTCAGGGAAAGATTAAAGAAACCAAAATCGTTGCCCTTGATGATTTAAAAAAACTAAAATCCAATGCTATTGGGGATATTTCGATCACCAATCATAAAGGCGATGCAAAAGGAGTAGCAAAAGGACTTGTGGGTGTTCTGTTAAAAGATATTCTAGAAACGGTTGTGTTGGATAGTGAAAGTCCCAAACAATTAAGTGAATATTACTTTACATGCATTGCCTCAGACGGATACAAAGTTGTTTTCTCCTGGAATGAAATCTTTAATACCGCAACAGGGAATTCTGTTTACATCATTACCGAAAAAGACAACACTTCCATCTCAACATCTGACGAAAGTATTTTAATGATCTCAACTCTGGATTTTAAAACCGGAAGAAGATTTGTAAAAAATCTTGAATCCATTACAGTCAATAGAGTTCATTAAGGTATGGATCAGAATTTTATTATTCTCATTATTTCTTTTTTCTTCATTGCACTAATCTATGCTTCTGTGGGCTTTGGGGGTGGATCAAGTTACTTAGCACTTTTAGCTCAACCTGTTTTTCTACTTCTTCCCGAAGAAATCAAACCCATTGCGCTGTGTTGTAATATTGTTGTAGTAACAGGAGGCGCCATTATTTTTTATCGCGAAGGAAAAATTGTATGGCGTGAAGTGTGGCCGTTCCTCATCTTCAGTGTGCCGATGGCTTACCTCGGTGGTTTTTATAAACTCGAAGCCAATACCTTTTTCATCCTACTGGGAATTACTTTATTAATCGCTTCCCTGTTTCTTTGGATACAAGTCGAAAAAATAAATCCAAACAAAGAGAGGAGCGAATCTCTTCCACTCAATATTGTTCTTGGCGGTGGCATCGGGTTTCTTTCCGGACTGGTTAGCATCGGTGGCGGAATTTTTCTTTCTCCCGTTCTTCATTTAATGAAATGGTCTGAGCCTAAAAAAATATCAGCGCTGGCAAGTTTATTTATTCTCGTCAACTCCATCAGCGGCTTAGCCGGACAAATTAATCGCGGCTTACCCCCTATCAAGTTTTATTTTATTGGAGCATTAATGTTGGCTGTGTTGGTTGGTGGACAAATTGGTTCACGCTTAGGTGCAAAGAAATTCAATCCACTTTACATTAAACGAATTACCGCTGTTCTCATCTTCGTTGCAGGAGTTTTGATTTTGAAAGAGCACGTATAAAATCATACTCCAAGAGGAATTTTTAGTATTGAATGATCTTTTCAATACATTTCAAATACATCTCTAAATCTGTTTTTCAAGGAAACGATAAAAAACAAATTGGTGTTGATGTATTTTTAATTATCAAAATTACATTCAGACTCCCCAAACAAAATAAAACGAAAAACAAACTATGGAAATAGGTATTGATAGTTTCGCATCAAGCATGGCTTTAAATGGACAGGCCAGTGACTCTTCCTTCGTAATATCTCAGTTGCTTGAACGAATAGAATACGCAGATCACTGTGGGCTTGATGTATTCGGAATTGGTGAACACCATCGTAAAGAATTTCTGGATTCTGCTCCTACCGTTATATTAGCCGCAGCAGCAGCGCGCACCAAACGCATTCGACTTACCAGTGCAGTAACTGTGTTAAGTGCCGCTGATCCAGTGCGTGTATTTCAAAACTTTGCCACGCTCGATTTGGTATCTCAGGGTAGGGCAGAGATGGTTGTAGGTAGAGGTTCATTCATTGAATCTTTTCCACTCTTTGGTTTTAACTTGGAAGACTACGATGCACTTTTTGCTGAAAAACTAGAATTACTTTTAACCATTCGCGAAAATGAAATTGTGAACTGGTCCGGTAAGTTTCGTCCGGCATTAAAGAACCAGGCTATTTATCCGCGACCTTTACAAAATTCAATTCCCATTTGGCTTGGCGTAGGTGGAACGCCTCAATCATTTGTTCGCGCAGGTGTTTTAGGTTTACCATTAATGGTAGCTATTATCGGTGGCGAAACACATCGTTTCAAGCCATTGATCGATCTGTATCGTCAGGCGGGAAAAGAAGCCGGACACACACCTGAAAAACTTACAGTAGGTTTGCATTCTCTTGGCTACGTTGCAAATACAACAGAAGAAGCGGTGAATGATTACTTCCCCGGATATTCCGAAACATTTACACGCATCGGCAAAGAACGTGGCTGGCCACCTGTAACGCGTTCAGGATTTGACGCACAACGTGGTCCACTGGGCGCATTTCTACTCGGCAGTCCTGAAGAAGTTGCTGAAAAAATAGTAAGACACAGTCAGGCTTTAGGTGGTCTTTCGCGAGTTAGTTTTCAAATGGACAATGCGGGCTTATCGCACGCCAAACTTCTGCAAGCCATTGAGCTCATTGGGAAAAAGGTAATGCCGCTCGTGAATGCTAACGCGTAATACTAAGCGTAAAACGAACAATGGTCTTGTTACTTGAATATGTTTTAACAAAAAAAATATTAAGCCGCATTGCATGTGTTTCACTTTTTTACGTTCATCCCAAACTTATATCGCAAGGATGCTGATGCCACAAAGCTTGAAGTGTGATCTACCTGATCATTAAAGTTTCCTGGTAATAAACCCGGCCAGAACGCAACGTAAGGTTCAAAAATAAAATGCCTTCCAAGCGGCAATGACGGTGCAATAACCAAACCTGCAAAAGATGATGTACCAATGCGAATGGCTCCCCCTCTTATTTTCCGAAAGCCTACGCCAATGTTCGTTTGAAATCCTACGCCTGGAAACGGGGCTGGAAACTGCTTGCCCAATTTCACTTCTCCAAAAACGCGATTGACATACCCTATTCGAAAATAGAGCGATGGAAATATATTTATCTTTTTCACAGCGGTTGGAGATACTGAGTACGAGTACTCTGTAGGTACAGTAAGCATACTCATTGTGCCAATATGAAAACCAACGCCTGCACCAATTAATTGCCAATCATATTGAACATAAGGATGAATACCTCTTATTGGAATTGTTTTTATCGTTATGGTGTCAGTCAAAACATTTCTGTCTGTTTCATTATGTGATCCCCAATAGGCATCGATACCATACTGAAGTACCTCTCCGTTTTTTTTCGGTTCAACTCGAGTGTATCCAGCTCCATTTATGTTGTAGGTGTTATGAAGCACATGGCTTACTGTTTTACTTGTAATATTTCCATTGCAATCATAATTCACGTCATTAATATTAAAATCATTAGAACCTGTTAGTGTACCGATACTAAAAATGTTGTATGCAAGTTTTGTTGTATCCGATTTGGAAGCCTCGGGTAATGTCTGACTCATTATGATCATCGAACAGGCCATCAGTGTAACTGTTGTTAACCTCATAGCGGGGATGGTAATGATTTTAAATATATTCCAAAGCATAAACGCAAAGACAGTGATCATCACGATACTAAAAGTGACAAACTCCAGTATGGTCAACCATCGCAAGACAAAAACAAAAAGGATTAAAAGGAAAATGAAGAAACACAACACTTGCCTGAACGGAACCGTAGTGGTGTTAACAAACGGAGTTGGTAAACTATATTTCTTTTCACGATAAAGAATTAATGCAACGATGAATAGAATAACAACAAGTAAGACAACTTGAATTATGGTTAGCTGGGGCAGGCTTTGGAAACCAAAAGATTGAGCCCTAAAAAATTCAGTCACGAACCGAAGGCAGGCATACAATCCTAATGAAGCAAGAAATAAATTTCCGGATTCTCTCATGTATCGTCTCGAATAATTTAGTAAGAGCAAAATGATCATACATCCCACTGCTTCATAAAGCGCCACAGGATGAATGACAAGCGACCAGTAATTTGTTGACGGAATAAGATGATCGTGAAGATGCTGACTAAATGCGTACGAGTCTGCGCCATACTGAACGCCCCACGAAACCGATGTTGGTTTACCGTAGCAACAACCCGCCATGTGGCAGCCAACGCGTATGATCAATAAACCTAGCGGAACTGCAAATGCAAACGCATCCATGAGATTATACCGCAGCTTTAAAAAATATTTTGTCAGCAACAATCCAGGTATGGCCAGCAAAATTCCACCCAACAAACTTCTACCTGGATCGTGAGTTAACTTTTTAAATTCAAAAACACGGTGCCAATCCTCTCCTGAAAATTTTAATACCTGTGCTCCTACCAAAAAAAATAAAAAAGAAGTAGCGATAACCAACAGCCATTGAATATTAGCGAATTTTCTTTTTCTACCTTCTAAAATGAGAACGATAAACCCAATCAGGAATGCAATGAAACTCAGCAAAGCGTAAAACTGATTTCCGTTTTTAATATCAATTACAAATAATAAATTCATAAGGATTACATTAAGCACACAACTTAATCAATCCTTTACTGTCGAAAACGGTAAACTTTGCGCACTCAATTTATCATTTTGTTATTTTTTGCAATTTCTTCAGAAAGCGTCCGCAGAAGTTGCATTTGCTGCCAACACTAGCAATGAATCAATACTGATTTTCAGCAAACGCTTACACCTGCATTTAACTTGAGTATTTCTTCAGACCAGCCAACAAGGTTTTGATTATGATTCAGGAATGAATCACAGAGGATTTCGTTGTGTGATGATTGTACTTTAAAAGTCAACTATTGCGAGTATTTTTTTTGGATGCTTTAAGTGTAATTCTTAGCCATAAAAACCCAATTGTACCCGCAATAAGAGAGGCGATAAGAATTGCAATTTTTGAATTGTTTACGATCTCTTCGCTAGAGAACGCAAGAAGTGTGATAAAGATTGACATGGTAAAACCGATACCGCCTAAAAAACCAGCACCTATTAAACTCTTCCATTTCAAGTCTGTCGGTAATGCGCAAAGCCCCAAACCAACACCAACAAATGAAAAAAGCCAGATGCCCAATGGCTTGCCTAGTACTAGTCCAGCGATAATACCCAGACTGTTTTCGTGTCCTAAACCACTTTGCCAACTGTCACCAACGGCAATACATGTATTCGCCATTGCAAATAACGGCAGAATAAAAAAAGCAACTGGCTTGTGTAGGAAATGTTGAAGTCTAATAGAAAGTGATTTCTCTCCACCATCGCCAAATGGAATCGCAAAGCCTAGCAACACACCTGTTATTGTAGCATGAACACCTGAATGCAACATAAAGTACCACATGGATATTCCGCCAATTAAATAAGGAATGAAATTATGAATTTTCATTCGATTAAAAATCAGCAGAATACCAAAGATTCCTAGGGCAATAAATAAATTTATAAACGCGATCGATGTGGTATAGAAGATTGCTATTACAAGTATGGCGCCTAAGTCGTCTATTACCGCCAGCGCAGTCAGAAATATTTTAAGAGAAGACGGAACACGATTACCTAACAAAGATAAAATGCCGATGGCAAAAGCGATGTCAGTGGCCATTGGAATGCCGGCTCCTGATTGCGTGTCGGTTCCGAAGTTGATCAATAAAAATATCCCGGCAGGAATAAGCATACCGCCCAATGCTCCAAAGATTGGCAACGCTGCATTCTTTATTTTTGAAAGTTCACCAACATAAATTTCTCTCTCTAACTCTAAACCAATTAGAAGAAAGAAAATGGTCATGAGCCCATCATTAATCCAATGAACAATATTATGTCCGTTAAAATCGAAATGCCAAAAGCTAATGTAGTCGGTTTGCCATGGTGAGTTTGCAAGTCCGAGCGAAAGAATGGTAACAAAAACCAGAATCAGTCCACCGGCTTTTTCACTTTCAAAAAATTGGTTAAACAGTCTGGTTGTTTTCATTTTGCTTAGATGGCCATATCATATTTGTGACACTGAATTGAAAAGCTTGTACAGATAACAAACATAACTAGTGTGAAAGATAAAACCATCTCCCGAAACATGCTAAAGTAATTGTAAAATATTTATTAGATAACATTCACTGATGGTTGTGTTCATCAAAACAAAATCGCCATCATTCATCTTAGTTTGCGTTGTCAATTTCAATATCATATTTATTTAAAAGCCCAGGGATACCAAGCAAAGAAAATTTAGCTTTCTTAATCCTGTTCGTTTCTGGGTTGATTGAATAATTAAATGAGGTTCTGAAATCTGCCTTCTCCAATATCGTCTTATCAAATGTGGCGTTTGCGAAATCACAGTTATCAAATACCGCATTTGTTAAATCGCATTCCGAGAAATCGGCCTCCTGCAGTTGTGTGTCTTGAAAAATTGTCTTTTTGATTTTAGTTTTATAAAACGAGGAATGATTTAAGGAACAGTTTTTAAAATTGAATGAAAGTCCGAATTCGTTGCAGGTATTAAACAGCAACCCCAACATTTTACATTCCTTAAATTGAACATCCTGGAGTGTCGTTTTGGCGAGCTTGGCCAAACTTAAATTACACCCGATGAATTCACAATTCAAAAACTTAAACGCTGAAAGATCTGCGTTGGAGAAATCACAATTCGCAAACCGGCATTTTTCGTACTCACCTCTTGCCAGCGGATTTTGTTTGACATCAATTTTATCAAACGTTTTTCCTTCTATGTAGACTTCTTTCATTTCAATATTAAGTTTCTGGATATGCCTTGACGTTTGCGTGGTGTTTTCAAACTTCATTCATAACCGTATCATTATCTCAGTGCAAGTTACATTACTATTTTGCACTTGGTCCTCCTATTCCCTTCGAAAATTGATGCAGGAGATCGTTTGCATCCAAACTATATTGAGCTATTGTTGATTAAGTTCGTTCCGTTGGTAAAAGGGCGATGAGAAGAGAGGAGCATTATACGTTCAAAATTAATTCTTCCCAACAATCAATCTACTGCTCTATTTTGAAATCACAAGTTCCCACTTTCCAATTTGTTTAGCGATATCAATTAATTTTTGTCCGTGCTCAGTCATTCGTCCTTCCTGAATCATTCTTTCGGCTCTATCTCGATTGGGTTTACTACATTTGCTCTTTTTGGGATTGCGAGGCGTGAATGTCAGGTAATAACTTTCAACATCTCTCTTTTTGCATAAGCTATCTATCCAGCCAAAACATAATGCCTCTTCTGTAGCATCGTTGATGTTGACGTTTTTTACCTTGCTATTTTTGTGATACAGAATTAACCAAACGCTTTTCTCCGAATGACTATTTTGCTTCAACCACTTACGCCACTGCACTCTGGTTTTGGCAAGAACGGCAGGCTTTCCATCTTTTATTTCCGGCATCATACCTATGCATTTTTTTGATCTACTATTTCCATATAATGCGCGTTGTACATGATGCCCAGAATATTTCCAAATGGATCAGTCACCGATGCCGTAACAAAGCGACCACTTCCCTGACTACGATCCGTGATGGGTTGATATAGTGTTGCGCCCAAAGCAATCAATGTATCGAGAGTATTTTTTAAATCGTCAACATGCCAATATGCGATTGATCCTGCCGGGCCCTGCGTTGCACCTTCAGGGGCAAAGGCACTGTCGATAATACCGAGTTCGTGTTGATAATCTCCAATGCGAAACTCAGCATACCCCGGAACACTGAAGTACGGTTCAATACCTAAAAATTCCGTGTACCATTTTTTTGCTGCTGCGTGGTCAGCTGCATAGAAGCTAAGGGTTGAGATTCCGCGGAGTGTTTGTGATTTTAGCATTTTGTTTTTCTTTTAGAGTTAATCGTTACTCAAAAGTAAAGTGATGCCATGACAGCCTTATGTCAGGGGTAAATTTTTATTTCCGGAAAGTTTCAAATATTTATCAATGGTCATCAATCGCTAGCAATACTATCACCAATAAATCGCGAACCGATGCCAACAAGCGCGCTGAATATCCAATCGCGTTAATGATTTCAACAGCTAAAAGAAACTAGGATTACTGATGCAGCATGTATGTTGGCGAAGAACACCATAAAGGCAAGTAGTTTAATTATTTCTTTGAGATAATTGCTGTAGCCTCAATCTCTACTAAAATATCATCTCTGAATAATTTATCTACCTGAACCAACGTACTTGTTGGCGGATTTTTGAGGTTTATGAATTTATTCCGTACATCTCTTAATGTTTGAATTTGGGAGACGTCAAGTATATATATACCTATCTTCACAATATTGTCCATGGTGCCTCCAGCTTCCGTAATAATTTCTTTCAGATTGAGAAAGACTTGTTCAGTTTGTTTTCCAACGTCTCCTTTCCCAATCAGATTACCAAGGCTATCAAGTGCAACCTGACCTGAGATAATTAACATATTGCAATTACCTAAGTCAATTACAGCTGCATGAGAATAACCCTTAGACGCAGAAACGCCAGTCGGATTAATAAATTTTACAATGGATTTGTCGGGCTGAGCCCAACCTATAATAGAAATAAAAAAAAGTGGAAGTAATAGTAATTTTTTCATTAAGTGATTGGATTATTTGTCTACCGTTAAAGCAATTTAATATGGTTGCAATGCTTTGCATTCATCCGGTCACGGGAATTTGAAATACTAAAATCTCTCATCTCACCAAACGTTGAACGAATATAAAATTTACACTTCACTCGCAATTGAATAAACATTTTGGGGCCAGCAGTTGAGGCTTTCGATACTTTATTTATTTGGAGTTAATGCACCTTGCCTCGTGTTGTCAATAGCAAACTCAGTCAAGTCCAAGTTTACCTTTTACTGATTCAAATATTTTTGGTGAACTGAATCCAACGCCATTCTTAAATACAATCTCCATCTTTCTGATATTGGATATTTCCTTCGTCAAGTCTCCATTTATTAAAATCAAATCGGCTTTTTTTCCAACTTCCACGCTTCCTGTTTCATTTGCAATTCCCAGATAATTCGCTCCATTCAATGAAGCCATTTTTATACTTTCAATTGTGCTAAAACCAGCTTCGATAAGCAACTCAATCAATCTCTGATTTGAATATCCAGCTATGGTTCTTCCCATCCCAGTTGGATCAGTCCCAACAACCACTTTGCCGCCCATGTCATAGAACTTCTTAACTCTTCTCATATCATTCTTGAATCCAATATTGGCCAATGAATCGCGGGCTGAATTCAAAGAAGCGCTACACATTCCGTTTATTTGCTCTAATAAGAATGGAGCCATGGCAACTTGTCCTCCTCCTGGAATTACTTCCCTTCCTTTAATAGGTTCAAATACTGTAGGGGTATAAGTAATTGTTACATTCTTACCTATCAAGTACTCCATTAGTTCCTTCAATTCGATGCTGTTATCGCTCAAGCCTACTAATGACTGAGTGATTTTATTATTGTCACACTCATTCTCTTTTTTACCTGAAATAAAATCCGAAGCTGTGGCAAAACCATGTTCAAGATTATCGATACCCAAATCGGCTGCTTCTCTATAGGTGATAGAGCATAAATGTCCTGTAACCTTCATGCTTCTTGCGTGAGCTGCTTTTACTATTTTCCTTAAATCATCTTTGGTGATGTTATTGTAGACTTTCACCGAAGTCACACCTTTGTCAGCCCAATAGTTTATCCAATTATCTATGCTTTCATTTCCATATAATGATTGAAGCTGGGGAATAAAACCTTTCCGTTCCATATGCGGGGTTGATACATCTATCGTTGGACCAACCATCTTACCTTCACTAATCAGATTTTTTACATTCAAGTCTGTGTTGGCCTCAATACTCCCTGCAGTCCTCATGGTAGTTACTCCACCTGCCAAATACATTTTAGGAAACATATTTACCATATGTACAGCTTTGCCTGTGCCACCAAAAGGTTTAGCATAGAAAAGATGTTCGTGTAGCATGATAAAGCCAGGAGTTATTGTTTTCCCTGTACCGTCAATAACTTTAGCTGTTTTAGGAATAGATATTTTTCCAGTATTTCCAATGTCAGTTATTCGATCTCCGGTTATAACAATGTCTTGATTTGTTTTTACGGGTCCACCGGTTCCATCTATTAGTTTCACATTTTTGATAACAACAATGAGCTCATTGATTTCAATGAACTTCAATACCTGATCGGAGAACCGTTGTCCATTTACTTTAAATACTAAAAAGCAAAGAATGGAAAGAATGAAAAATAATTTTTGCATGAGGTTGCTTTTAGGTTTGTAAGTCAGTTTGTCTTATTTTTTTTGTTACGTGTTAGCCGCTGAAACAGAAAGCTATTTTGTCAGACTCCATGGCGGCTAGTGCTCAGTGTTTATGTAGTTGTGCTTTTAAGATTACGAATTTAACCAGCGGACATTTGCAAAACTTATTTCATTAGCAACGACACATGCAAACATAAAGTAAAAAAACGATATTGAAGTTTCCGGTGTGAACCAAAAGAATGACTGAGCAAACCGACAAAATTAAAGGAGGAAGAATTTTATCAGCATATTATGGATGTTACCCAACAATATGGCTTGGAATATTGAGGACAATTAGCTCGGGTTTTTATCTGTAATTTTCCAAATGAAAAATTAGAACGGGGAAATAACAATTTATTTGTATTGCCGATAATCACAACGATATGTTTCTTTCGGACAGTATAGAAAAAAAACGACACTGGGTTTCAGAAATTCATTTTTTCATTGACCAGAGAAAGCAAATTGGCGATTCTTTGAACAACGTTACCATAAGTTTTTGTATCACTTAAATGAAATTTATATTACCTTCAAACTGCGCTTCATTTTGAAACACAAGCCAGGAGTTGATTTTTTAAACCAATCTTGTGACGGCTTAGCTTATACACCCTTCATAATCTAAAATAACTGAATATGTTTTATTTAAAAGACTTTCATTGCATTGATTTCTTTGAATTCATTTTTATTAGTTATTGCATTTTTTAAAGTATAAATATTTGTCGGTGAGTAGCATAGAATAATTTTTTTTGGAGGTTTAATTTTATGGTTTTTATAAATAAGCAGCATAAAAAAAATGATTCCTGCCATCATTGAGATCCCGATCTTCTCCCGTTTGCTCATTTTAAGATTTGTTTTATACTGCAGTTTTAATGTATTCGGAAGAAGGACGCCACATATATATGCCAATGGAGAGGAGAAATATAAATGGAATATCTGTTAGAAACTTTGATTGATACATCGAATCATTTAATGCCATTGGTATCATTACTCCTGTGTGTGCCAAGTTGCTCCATAAAGTAAAGTCTAAAAATGTTTTATTCTTGATGGGGTCATTGGATGCCTTGAAAAGATAAATAGACCAAACTATGTAAATCACAAATAGCATTGGTCCAACGTGTCCATATACATCATCCCAAATCAGCCAATTCAATTTTCCGCCTGGATTGAATTGTGAGAATTTGAAAATGAAAGCCGTCCAATTGATGCTCATTACAATGATACACAGCACCGCCCAAGTACGCAGGAAGATTTTTAAATTTCTGAATTTTGCTTCTTGTTCCATTTTATATATTAATTTATGATTACTTTCGTATAGTTGCATTATGCAACTGGTTGCAAATATACTAGACTAATTGCAATATGCAACTGGTTTTTAAACAAAACCACTAAATATATGGAAAATCATAGATCGTGCTGCCCAATAAATTTAATGTTGGAAGTATTTGGAGATAAGTGGAGTTTAATAATTATTAGAGATATAATGTTTGAAGGGAAGCGTTATTTTCGAGAACTATTATCGTCAGAAGAAAAAATTGCATCAAACATTTTAAGCGATAGGCTTGAAATGCTTGAAAGGGAGGGTATTATTAGTAAAGCCGCTGACCCAACACATAAGCAAAAAAATATTTACAGTCTTACAGAAAAAGGGATTGACTTGTTGCCTGTAATGGTTGAAGTAGGAAGTTGGAGTATTAAACATAAACCAGTTGACTTAAAAAAGCACAAACACGCCAAAGACTTAGTAAAAAGTGGAAAAGAAGGACTAGTCCAAATGAGAAAGCTTTTGATAAATGAACATTTAAAATAATTCGCTTGTCGGCTTATAAGTTTCTTCTTTAACGTTTATGTTATGCGGTCTTTTCTAGTCTACAATTCCGCTAATTTCCTGAAAAATGAATTCAGTCGATACGCTATCTTGTTTGATGACAAACTTTAAATCTTCAAGTTCTGCGCCATAATAGCCAATACCTTTATTTTTACGGAGTACTTCAATTCCTTTTTCTGAGTCTTTAACAACAAGAAGAATTTTTGCGCAGATTCCACTACCCTGAATGTTGGCAAGAATACTTTGAGTGCCATTATTTTCTTGGTAAGTATCCATCCAATAAGAAAGTTGGGATGTGTCGACATTCATTAATTGCTTAACTAGTTCGTTCTTATATTCTTTTGATCTAGAGAGAATTTGTTGAAGATGCGATTTGCATTTTTACAAACAGGTTTGTCGCAAGCTGTCACCAATAATAGAAATCCGAAAATGCTAAGAAGTGAGGTCGAAGTTTTTGTCATGGTGTTTTTTTTCTTGACAATTGTTGTCTAAAGTTTTGGTGCCCCAAAATTCCTTATAACTAGCGAATATATTAAAAGGAATAGTCTATACCTTTCAAAAATACATGGCTATGAACCACTTCTCGCATATCAAGATATTGAAATTCTCGGTTTTCAAATTTCAGCTTCTGTTGTATACCTGAATTTTACTTACTTTAAAACGAGTCTATTATCCCAATATCAATTGCACTTTGTTTGCCGAGATACGGTTTACATTTCGGGCACGTGATCCACAATAATCTGGTCAACCTCGTGGATTGAAAATCCGAGCTTTCCTCCTACCATGCGAATCAATTCTAGTTCTGCTGGTGCAAATTCGCCATCGACTTTTGCAAGTGAGATCATCTGCTCCAATTGCTTTTCTCGCTCTTCCATGTTCTGCGGAATAAAGTAGACGTATTCATTTGCTTTTTCGATCATAACATTTAAACGATCTAACGGAATATCCCATTCAAACGCAATCTTCGAAAGTGCCACGCGCTCTACGTTTTCTATTTTACCATCGGCTGCACTCAGTGAAATCAGATTGCGGAAGTGTTCAAGTCGCGTAGGATTAAGCATTGCTGAAAATGATTTAGTTTAATTCATTTCTTGGAGAAGTTCCGAAGTTAATATAATTAACTACCAAGTCAAGATATACACAAGCTGAAGTTATGACTTTACACCATCAAGAATGAACCTCAGAGTGTTCCATTATGATGTATCCGAAATAAAAATTTTAGTTTTTTATTTCTTAGCTACTTCATGAACTTTAAAGTGATCTCCGATATCATTCATCTTCTTCCATATCGGATGTCCCAACGGTTTAGGTGATATTTCAAAAAATATCACAGTATGATTATTTACAGTACTTTCTTTGACATGAACTAAACAATTTAATACGATTGGTTCCTGCGTATGATAATCCAGCATGCTGATGGTTCCCATATAGGTTTCTAAATCATTTGATGCTGTTTTGATTTTTTTAATAACAGGTATTGTTGAAACAATTTTATTTTCTGGAATTTTTCTGCTGATAATATTTCTTCCTACCAGACCCGTGTAATAGGCTTTCAAATTTAATCGCAATGTTTCTGCATCCACCATTGGCTTTCCTTCAAGCCACCACAAAAAACTATACGACCAATGCTCGTCACTTTTTATTTCTCCCCAACCTGGAGTAAAACGAATATCTTCAATTCCTTTATAGGTAATGGTTGGAGCGAAGTCTGGCGGTAATGAAAATCGCTCAACGTCCCAGCCGGAAGGGCTCTCTAAATTGTATGGAGGTATCCAAGTGTTGGCATCGAATATATCAAGGCTTCTTTTTATCCATTGAATGCACTCTACTTCATCGACAATTGAAAGTGAATTAGGATTTCTTATTCCGTTGCTTCTTACACCGGGTTGTTTTGAAGAAATAAATTCAGCACGATCGTTACCTAAAAGCAAAAGCTGGTTGATGAGGTCAGAGGCATCTGGCATTTTAGTATCATAAAAACTATTCCGTCTGTTCTTTAATTGCCATTCGATATCGGTGTCATAATATAAACGCACTGGCAGTTTTTTAAGGTATTGTTCATTGCCAGTAGTTTCTTTACTTCTATTAAAAGGAGATAGCTTTTCGTATTGTGCAGCATTATTATAAATCGTACCATTTTCTTTTGTCATTAGATCAATGTAGTAGTGAGCATCACCTACTGCTCCTGGCCAGTAATTTTTCTTAATTTGATTTTCAGACCCACGCCAAAACCCGAATAGATCTACCGATGTGTCGATTCCAAACACTGCCTTTGGTTGTACTAAATACTTCGAAGGATCTTCATAGGTGAGCTCCGCGTAACGAAGCGCAATGTTACCCGCCTCATCATAACCGCCAAAAGCAAATCGCGAGGTATCGGCTGAATACCTTGTGACAATATCTTTAACAACCTTGTTGATTCGATCAATAGCAAAATCATCTGCATACAATTTTTGCTTCATTGACACCACAACGGTAAGCACATCATTAGCATAGGCAACTGTATGTAATTTCGTTTCAGTTAGAAAATTTTCTGGAGGTAAAAAACTCGTCATTAAAATCAGCGTTCCTTTAATCTCTTTCGATTGTGGTTCGATTGACAGGTAATAACCGTCCGTGCTGTCATTAACGTCAAATACTACTTTGGTTATTGTTTGAGCTTGTATTGTCGAAGACAATAAACATAAGACTGCTACTACAAAAGATCGTGTTAAGATATTCATCAAGGTTGTTTTTAAAGGTTACACAATGTTCGTGTACGGACAATCTTGATTGCTTGTTGTCTTCTAATGTAGACAATGTAAAGATTTCTTACTTGGTATTATCAAAATCGTTGAAGCGCGAACATCATCCTGGATATAAACTCGTAAGGTGCTTAATGGAATTGTCTACCATCTTGAGGAGTATTCCCGTATCAATATCTTCAAGCTTCTGGATATAAATACAACCGCCTCCTACTTTATGCTTTCCGAATTTCTTTAGGAGTTCTTCCTTTGCTTGTGTGTTGGAAAGATAAAGCGTTATTGCGTTTGCTCTGGAGGAGAGTCCGGCAAGAGGCGCATCTCCTTCGCGCCCACTTTCATATTTGTAATGATAAATTCCAAAACCTACAATACTTGATCCCCACATTTTTGGTTTAAGAGAAGTATGCTTGGCAATTAGCTTGATGATATCAAAACAATCGTTACGTCTGTTTTTATCTGTGATGGTTGCTAAATAGTCTTCAACGCTATTCTCGGTTTCTAATGTTTTGTTTTTTGCCATAATCTTACTGTCTAGATTCTTACTTGAACAGCCCGTTTGCCGTTGCTGTCTTAATCTTATCCTAAAATAATATTAAGCTGTAACTATACAACGTGCTGATGACAACTTTTTAAAACTCTAGTTTAATCATCCCACAAATCAAAAGTTCGGTTCTATCAAAATAGAGGAGAACAAGAAATGAAATAGAAAGAATTTTAAAAGCACTGCATAAAAAACTGACTTCTATGATCTAAATCATACAATGCGCACCGCGAATTTACAACCTTTGATCAAACAAAAGATATAGCGTATGACAACAACATTTGATCAATTAGAAATAGAAAATATCAGCGTGGCCGATGTTGCACTTACCTTTCCACAAGCCCTTGAAATTTTACATCGACATAACTTGGATTATTGCTGCGGTGGAAATAAATCTTTTGTAAAGGTGTGTGAAAAAGCAGGATTGAATCCAGAATCAGTCTGGCAAGAGTTACAACAGGTAAAGATCAATTCAGGTACAGATCAACGCATGCGTTTCAATACATGGGATGGTCCTCTGCTGATTGATTTTATTCTGCAACATCATCACAGCTATGTTCGTGAATCGATACCGCATATTAAAGAATTACTGGATAAGGTATGCGATGTTCATGGTTCAGACAGTCCCTATCTATTGCAGGTGCGCGATAATTTCAAGGCTCTTGCTCAAGAGCTTTTAGACCACTTGCCGAAAGAAGAAGAAATACTTTTCCCAGCAATTCGTAAATTGTATAACACGCAAGATGATAGTGCATCTACACCTAATCTTCAAGCTCCGATTGCGGTAATGGAACACGAGCACGAAAATGCAGGCACGCTTATTAAATCAATACGGGAACTCACTCATGACTATACTCCTCCTGAATATGCCTGTCCAACTTTTAAAGCAACGTATATTATGTTAGAGCAGTTCGACAAAGACTTGATGCAACATATTCACCTCGAAAACAATATTCTTTTTCCAAAGGCTAAGGAAATGCAAACTAAAAAACATGCGTCCTTAGTTCTCTGATTCATGGGCTGTGAATAAGATATTCTGTTCAATATCATCACGTAGAAAATATTCATCCTAAATAATTTTCTGTGCGATGATATTACAGAAGAAAAGTTTGAAGCACTCGATAAATTTTAAAGGTAATCGATCGCGCATGCGTATTGGACCTGGTTGTTGAAACCGCTCATAAGGCAGAAGCGGCTTGTGCCATAGTGTAATGTTAATTTCAAGTAGGTATACATGGAGTGGGTCATTCCTTTCCATGTCTTCTATGGTATAAATCATCCGGTCGGTTATGACATATCTCCTTGAATTGTCTAATTTTCTTCAAAAAAGGAAACACAAATTGATACCGCCAGCACTCTTTCAAAAGTTCAACGCACGACTTGTCAATGTAAAAAAGGATCAGATTCTTTTTGATGAAGGCGATGGTGCCAAAGATTTCTTTCAGGTAGAACATGGACAAGTAAAGATGTACATCATCAACCCAGATGGACAAGAGTTTACTCAAGGTGTTTTTAATGCAGGAGAAAGTTTTGGTGAACCCGCATTATTGGGCAGCTTCAATTATCCAAGCAGCGCTATGTCCACCGAGCAAAGTAAAATTTGGCGTTTACCACGACCCGAGTTTCTTCAATTATTAAAAGAAAACTTTGACATACATCTTAAACTTGATCAGGTTCTGTGCAAGCGGCTTCAGTATAAATCGATGATCCTCACCGAAGTTTCGTCCTACGATCCGGAACATCGGCTCACTACATTGCTAAAATATTTTAAAGCAAAATTGATCAAGAAAGAGGAAGCTGAAAAAATAATTATTCCCTTTACCCGCCAACAACTTGCTGATATGACAGGGCTTCGGGTTGAAACCGTTATCCGCACTATTAAAAAAATGGAGAAGGGTGGTAAACTGAAATTAGAAGGTCATAAAATTAGAATCTGATTATTCCAGTTGAGTGCGTAGCAATTGTAAATCTGTTTGCCGATCGCTTAGTGTTTTGAGAAAGAACTCTTTTTGGTCGGCATGATTGATAAACATTTGATCAGTCAATATCTTGTAGTATTCAATTCCTTCCAGAAGATTCCAAATGTACTGGTTTATATCTTTCGCTCGTTTTACATCTGTCTTGTTCCAATCTTTAGCTAGCTCTTTTACATAATCGATATTCAAATCAAGTTCTTTGATAAACATGTGTGGACGTTCCGAGTTGGAAAGAATGCTGGCACGACCGTAGATATGATCGGTCATTTCTTTTAGAGAAACAACTTTATCGAAGTAAGCAATGTTTGGACCTGGGCATACGTTCACTTCGCTCCTGCTTTTGATATACGGTATTCCATATTTTATCAAGGCTGAATTACTAAGGCCTACACATAAACATTCCTTGCCCACTACCTCGTTATATCGTGCTGTGTATTCTTCGTCTGATAAATTCAGTTCTTTCAACTGATTGATTTTGAGTTTTTGATACTTGTGTGATGCTGTACAAATTGGAGTCGTTGTAAACTCTGTATTCGACACCAAATGCTTCTCGGTGCAGGGGCTTCCTGGCGAGCCTTTATCGATGCGTCTTTGTTTTTCTTTTTCAGCGCTTGTTCCTTTAAGGTAATTGAAGCGGACACCAAGCGGGGAAAATTTACTAAGGATAACATCTTCTTCTTTAGCGAGTGACAATTGGTTGAGAGTGACATTGTCTACCGTTGTAGCTTCAGGGCACAACAAGAATGGAGTTCCCCAGCCGGTGCTGGTAACACCAAAATGCTGAATAAGGAAATCTGCTTCTTCCGCTGTTCCGATTCCGCCTTGCACTGTAATGCGGATGGGATGTGGTTGATCGAAGGTAATACAACCCTTTGCTTGCACTGCGGTAGTGTAAAGTTGAAATAAAGTTTGGGTTAGTTCTTCTTTCTTTGTTTTGAATTCTTCTAAAATTGGTCCCAGTAAAAAACCATCACTGGCAAACGTGTGGCCACCACAATTGAGGCCGGATTCAATTCTGAACTCACTTACCCACAATCCTTTTTTGGCGAGATACTTTCCTTGAATAATGGCAGAGCGATAGTCGCTTACTTTAATGACAATGCGTTTATCAAACTTGCCTAAGCCGGTAGCTTTGAATGCTGGAAGTTTTTCGAGGTAATTAAATAATCTTGGATTTAGACCCGCAGAAAAGATGATCGATGAATTAGTTAAATTACTTTTGGCATAACCACGGAGAGCCGCCAGAGCATCGGAGGTATCAGCGATGACTTCACCTTCCTTATTAAAATTATCTTTGTCGAGTTTGGTCATAATATTGACATCGATAGCTCCGGGCAAAATCTGACTACGTAAAAAATCCTGTAGTATTTTCGCCTCTCCCCCTGCCTGAATAATTTGCTGATATAATTTCCGAACCAAACTGGTAGTGGGCAACATCTCAAAATATTTTGAAATTTCTGAACCAGTCTCAAATGCTGAAGTTTTGAGTTGTTCAATTTGCTCCTGCACCATTTTGTTGACGAGATTCAGATAATCGGTGATTCGCTTCGCACGATAATCTTCTTCTTTTGGTGTGATCGGTATAAAGACATCTTTGCGTTCACGATAATAATGCAAACGCATCAACTCGACCAGTTTGTCTTCAACGATAGAAATGGTAGACGCAATACCGTAGCGTGCTACTTTGATGGGTGAATCAATGGTGTAGGCAAGACCCATTACCGGAATATGGAATTGATGAAGTGAGTTCATGGTATTTTGATTTATGCACAAGAACCGAATTGTTCCACACTTCAGGCATGATTAAGATCATATCGAAAGAATGATCTTAATCTGCTTATTACAATGTCTCCTTAAATAAATTCATTTTGTGTTGAAACACATGAGCAATACTTTTTGCACGATCTTTTGCTTCATTGACTTTTTCGCCTTGAAAGTTTTCGTCTATCGTACTTGTAAACAATTCTATCCAACGATCGAAGTGTTTTGTTTGAATGGGAAGGTTAATGTGTTTTTGAAATGGATTGCCTTCGTAAGATCGATCGCCCAACAACATCGATGACCAGAAGTTATACATCACCGGCAAGTGTTTCACCCAATCGACATGACCGAAGATGGGTGCCAGCAAAACATCTTTGTTTACCTTATCATAAAACTGATTCACTAATATCTGAATGTTTTCGCGTGTATTAATGTCTTCTTTCATTGGGAATTTAATAGTATTCTTAAGCATATAAAATTTCGTTCTCTTATTTCAGAGCTAACGCACTGTGATGCTAATCTGAATAACAAGGAGCCTTCCCCCGTGGTTATATCCAATATATTAAGAGCATCTCTAAAAACCTCGGCTTATCCTTCTCAACCGAAGAAGGAAGGATGAGGCCAATAAAAAAAGAATTTTAGAGATGCCCTTAATGACTTTAGTCCGATTACAAAACTGTTATAAATCCTTCTTACTAAAAACATGCGTTGATCTCCATAAAGGAAGAATAATCCAAAGACATAAAACTACGGATGAAAACAAAAATCCTTGATAACTGCCAAAGAAATCTTTGTAGAACGCACCCGTATATCCCATCAATGCAGAGATATCTAGTGTGAGTAGCATGATGATGCGCGCAAGATCAATCGGGTTAAGCGCTACTAAAGTAAGTGTAGTTTGCTCTAACGGATAATCGCTGAAAGTATAAATAATCCACAACACCAGTCCGTCATAAATCAACGAAAAGTAAAACCAGAACAACAAAACGATGCCGATGGCTTTTGCTTTATCGCGTGTGAGTACCGATGAGAAAAATGCAAGAGAGACAAATACCATTGTAAGCATCACACCTGTAAAAAGTAAGGTGATGCCGCTTTGATTTAATCCATAAACCAAAACCGGTACGCCTACTCCTACTGCGTAAGCAGCGCATAGAGAAAATGCTACAGCCAGGTATTCACCTAAAAAGATTACCCGCCTATTAATAGGCTGCGCCAACATCAACTCAATGAATTCATACGAGTTAAAGAAGTGAATAGTCGTAAAGACAATGCTCACCAATGGAACCACCATCAACACAATGTTCAACAAACTCAATACCACTTTACCCGAATCACTATCCAGCTGATACATTGCCATCGTGCTCACAAAAAGAAAAATTGTGTAGAGCAAAATAAACCGTGTGCGAAGAATGTCGTAGAAAATATATTTAATTACGCGTGTCATGTTGGATGGTTATTGCTTAATTGTTATCTGTTACTCGAAACTCGAAACCCGAAACTCAAAACTCAAAACTCGAAACTAAACTAGTCAACAATAGTCGCAAGCAATTTCTTCTGCTTAATCATATTGACTACTGCCTTACTCAACCTCTTTTCCCCTGTCTCTTCTTTTAACAATTCAATAGAGTTGTTGTATTGAACTCTGCCATCGATGATGTAAATCACTTCAGTGGAGAGTTCATCGAGGTCGTTTAATATGTGCGAGGAAATTAGCAGCAATTTGTTTCGATCTTTTTCTTGGATGATTTTTTCCTTTAATATCTCTACTGAAACCGGATCGAGCCCTGCCGTAGGTTCATCTAAAATTAATATGGGCGGATTAAATAGAAATGCTAACGCTGCGCTTACCTTTTGCCGTGTGCCACCGGAAAGCGTATGCATCGGCTTATCATAAATTTTATATAAGTTAAAGGCATCGATTAATTCTTCGTCTAGTTTCTTATCGAACTGGCGGATGTTCTTCATCATATCAATCAACTGGCCAATGCGCATGTTGTCAGGGAATTTTCCAATCTGAGGCATGTAGCCAATTTTTTCGCGGTACTTCCAATCGTGCAGAATACTCTTACCATCCACACAAATTTTGCCTGATGTGGGAATGACCATGCCCAATAGACTTTTAATTAATGTTGTTTTACCCGAACCATTGGGACCGATAAATGCATACGATTTACCTGCACTTAATTCCAGACTTACATCGTCCAATACTTGAAGCTTACCAAACTTTTTATTTACCTGTTGAATGGAAATCATTGGGTTTCATATAAGGTGATGCATCTTTCAAATTCTCCGGGGTCACAGCCGGTACTGCTTTTTCTGCGCGATCCATAAGGAACACCAGAAAACTTCGCCACAATAAAACAGCAGATGGCACGCGCTCAACAATCATGGCATACATACTGACAGGGTGAAACGGCACATCGCCAATACCATCCTTATTGAGATCATAGCCTTCGTACTTGTCCCAATAATTTCCATTGATGGTGTTCAATACTGTAGTTCCATTTGTAGCAATATCAAATGTATTGCCTTTAAAATTATTTTTAGTGAAAGTATTATCATCACAACTCGCCTGCAGACGAACGGCATAACCGTTTTTAAGAAATTGATTGTTATCAAAATTCGTTCGGCTCACGCCCTCAAGATGAATGCCTACCGTATTCTCATCGTAAATATTGTCACGAACTTCACTATCACGAATATCTTTTAACAACAAACCATATGCTGAAGATCCCCAGTTGTGTTTAAAGGTATTGCCTATCATCTTTACATTCTTGGTGTACATCACGGCAACACCTGCTCCATTATTGATAAAGGTGTTGTTGCGATACTCATCGTTGTGAGAAAACATAAAATGTAAACCGTAGCGAATATTTCCTTCGCTATAATTATTGGTGATTAATGAGTTGGTAACAAATTCAAAATAAATTCCGTCACGCTGGCCTTTAATACGGTTGTGGTTTATGGTAATGTGCTCACATTTCCACATGTGAATTCCATTGGCAATTTGATATTCTACTTCTACGTGGGATTCTATGTCATTATTTTCGATCCAGGATTGGGAAGAGTTTGCGAAATAAATTCCGAAGAAGGTATTCCTAAACTGATTGTTCAGGACGTGAACATTTTTTGAATCGAGCACTTTAATGGCGGCCAGATCGTTCATGCTGGCAATGCCGGTATCAATGAATTTTAATCCACTAATAGTAATATCATTCGCATGAATTGTGAATATCTCATGCTTATTTTCTCCATCCATGATGGGGTAATTTTCTCCAATAATGGTAATGCTTTTCTCGATAATAATATTTCCTTCACGATACGTTCCAGATTTTATAATTAAGGTATCACCGGGTTTTGCAATGGCAACGCCTTGTTTGATGGTGCGAACAGATGACTCCTTTCCAATTGTAATCGTTCTTGAAAATGCTCCTATTGTAACGAACAAAATGAAAAGCAGGAATAGAATGTTGCGTTTCATTTCTCTCTACTTAAACTCCGTAACCAATTCTCCCCAACTCAACAATATCCCTTTCCATTCTTTATTGGAAGCATCCAAATCTTCTTTTTTTGAAAATGCAGCAATCTCACTCGCCATCGGGCTCCGTATTTTATCCGACTTCACATAATGCGCATCTTTCGCATCAATAAATTTTTCGGGGTTTGCAAAATCAATCACGAGCCGATAGGCAATATCTTGCTCCTCAACAGATCCGGAATTCAAGAAGTTGATCATGCAATTCATATCGTCAAACTTATACACCTTACCTTTTGATGTTACCACTTCTGCTCCAAATTTCTTATCCATCAATTTCATTCTGCAGGCATGGCAGCCATCTTTGCCATATAGCAAAGGTGTTGGCTCAACGGTGCAAGACCAAAGTAAAAATGTAATTAGGAAGGGGAATATAAATTTCATGCTTTTTTTCGTGAGGTGTAGAATTCAAAAAACACCAACCCGATCACCAATACGCCAGCCACCAGAAAAATCCATCCACCAATATCAGGTCCGGAAAACGCAGTGAAGTTCAACAATTGTTTTGTGCCAATTAACGGAGGTTGATATGACATGCCCGGAACAACAATGGGTGCCGTTGGATCTAGGTTGTGGCCATAGTCGTATCCCCACATATAAAAATCGACTAACGCCCCAATGCCAGTTGCCAGAATTAAAGAGGCAAAGGCAATCAACATAAATCGTTTATTAACAATTGCCGTTAACACCCCGAAGCCAATGAGAAATCCTACAATGTAAACCATGTATTGAAACTCGGGGAACATGGCGACTTCTATATGTTTCATACCAATGTAGTGGTTGAGCGCACTGATAATTTTCACATCGCCCGAAATCGTATTGATCCAGATTTTCATATTTAAACCTTCAGGATATTGTGGTGCCCACATTAGAATTTGCCAAAGTGGAACAAAATATGCGCTAACCATCAACATCGCTGCAACACCTATTATAATTCGCGATACGAGTTTAAGTTTTGTCATGATTTGGATTTTAAAGTAGACCCCGCCCGGTTATAAACGAGACGGGGCCTTTCAACCTGTAAACTATGAAATCAATCTACTTACCAGCACCTGCATTCTGGTCTTCGATTTTCCCGGTTGAAAACTTCAATGGTGTGTTACTACCAGCTGCAGAAACGCGCATGTATCCTTGCATTTCTTGGTGCAATGCAGAACAGAAGTCTGTGCAATAGAAAGGCACCACACCAACTGCAGTAGGTTGCCACTTCAGGGTTTGCGTTTCACCTGGCATAATTAATATTTCAGCATTCAATGCACCTTTAATGGCAAAGCCGTGTGGAACATCCCAATCTTGCTCAAGATTGGTTACGTGGAAGTACACATCATCCCCCACTTTTATTCCTTCAATATTATCCGGTGTTAAGTGAGAGCGGATTGCCGTCATGTAAACATGTACTTGATTACCCTTGCGTTCAACACGTGCTTGTCCTTCACCCTTCGCTGCAAAGGGATGTTGGTTTTCTTCTATTTTGAAAATCTTGGTTTGATTTGGTTCAACCAATGCGGCCGGAATCATCTCGCCATAATGTGGCTCGCCTACAGTAGGGAAATCCAATAACAGTCTCATTTTTTCTCCTGAAATATCATAGAGCTGTGCAGACTGTGCTAACTCAGGACCTGTTGGCAGATACCGATCTTTTGTGATTTTGTTATATGCAATTACATACTTACCATGTGGCTTTGAAGTCGGACCACCCGGAACACTTAAGTGACCTACTGAATAATAGGTAGGTGCTCTGTCAAGTACTTGAAGTGACTGAATATTCCATTTCACAATCTCAGATGATACGAACATCGATGTGTAGGCATTTCCTTTTTCATCAAACTCGGTGTGTAAAGGTCCAAGGCCTGGCTTCTTTACTTCACCATGCAAGGCAGACTCATATTTAATTACGGGAATACCATTAAAATCACCTTCATAATCTTTCTTTGAAATGGCATCCTGAATTTTTCCAAAGGAATAAACCGGAATCACGGCTGCTAGTTTTCCACTGGCAACAATGTATTCTCCGGAAGGATCTACATCGCAACCGTGGGGCGACTTAGGACACGGGATAAAATAAACGATGTCTTTTAATTCAGTAACATCTAATACTGACACTTCACTTTCCATTACTGTGGTTGCTGAATGTGTTTTTTCACTGTAGATGTTATGAGCATACTTTACTTTTTCAATTTTGGCTTTGCCCGCAGCTAGATATTCCTCTGCCTTTTTCCAGTTCACTGCCATGATAAAGTCTTTGTCTTTTTGAGAAGCGTTTACTTCTAATAAAGTATAAGCCTGTTCTGTATTGTAGCAAGAGAAGAAGAACCAGCCATGAGACGGGCCTTTGCCTGCGCGGCTTAAATCAAAATTAAAACCAGGAGTTCTTAACTGGAACGAAATGTTCATATGGCCAGTCTGCGGATCCACTTTAATGAAGCTGATAGAACCTTTGAAGTTTTCTTTATAAGAACTAATCGGAACATCCTTTCCTCCCATCGGAACACTGAAGCGCGTTCCGGCTACAAGGTATTCGGTGTTCTCTGTAATAAAAGGAGACGAGTGATTACCACCACTATTTGGTATCTCCAGAATTTCTTCTGTTCGGAAAGACTTCAAACTAACCCGTGCCACACGCGGTGTGTTGTTACCGTTGGCAAATGCCCAACGACCATCGTGCTCACCTTTTGTAGTGGACAAAGCAATGTGGTGCAAATCATCCCAAGGCACAAAACCGTGCGATGTGTTTAACATCGGTTTTGTTTCTTCGCTGTATCCGTACCCGTTTTCAGGGAACACTGAAAACACAGGAAGTATTTTTAATAATCGGCCGGAAGGAATTCCATAAACACCAATCTGTCCGTTGAATCCACCCGATACAATATCATAAAATTCATCGTGCTTGCCGGGAGCTACATATACTTTTGATGCAGCATCTCCCATCGATACCTCAGCAGGGCCTTTGGGTTTACAGCTGTTAAGCGTAAGAGCCGTGCTGGCTGCCAACACGAGCAATCCATATATTCTATTAGTTTTCATATTTGTTATTTTGTAAAAATGTCTGGCTGTAATTATGTGTGATTATTTTTTTGCTGGAGCGGGCGGTAAAAGCACTGCATCGATAACATATACGATACCGTTGGATGCTTTTACAGAACCTAAAATATTGGCTCCATTGACGGTAATTTTTCCATCCTTCTTATTCAGTACAACATCTCCACCATTTACCTGATTAAGTTTCATACCATCCTGTACAATCGCTTCGCTGATCACACCTACATACACGTGGTATTGCAGAATGTCCTGAAGTTTTTCTTTGTTCTCTGGTTTCAATAAATCATCAACGGTGCCGGCAGGAAGTTTTTCAAATGCAGCATTCGTTGGTGCAAAAACGGTGAAAGGTCCCGCGTTAGAAAGCGCGTCTACCAACTCGCCTGCTTTTACAGCCGCTACCAATGTAGTGTGATCTGCAGAACCAACGGCTACCTGAACTACATTGGGTGCTGATTCAGTATCGCTTACGGTTGATTGTCCACCGCCTACTGTTTCAGTGACAGCAGCAGTCTCTTGTACTGTTGATTGTTGCTGGCCGCACGCAAAAAGTGCCAGCACCATCATAACTAATATTAAATTTTTCATATTCATATTGTTTCGAGAAAATTTTGATTTCTATTTTTCGCCATCATTCTGGCGCATAAACTCTACGATATCGCGAGCATCACCAACGGAAACATTTTGATTCGGCATTCGCATTAAACACAATTCCAAAAGCTTTTGAGCTTCCGGATCCTTATCAAGCATTATATCTACGTTCAGTATCATGTTCATAATCCACTCTGGTTTTCTTCGAGTGGTTACATCTTTCCATCCCGGGCCGACAACACGCATATCGTCCAGCTTATGACAAGCTTGGCATTTCATTTCATATATGGCTTTGCCTCTTCCAATTCGTTCTGTTTCGAGCGGAGTTTTGAGTTCTACATTTGTGATTTGTCCAAGGCCTTTAGTGGGATCACTGATTTCAGCAACGGCATTCTTAGCCGGTTCATGATTAGCTTCATACGAATCTTCGTCAGCAACTTTGGGTTTGTCGGGTGTGCAGGCTGCCAGCATCGTGATTGCAAGCAGCAGGAGTAATAGATTTTTCATAGTATTTAGTTTGTTTCAGGACTGGTTCAATTTTTAAGAAAGGTATTTTGAAAGGAAAGGTGCTCTTATGATTTAAATCATAAACGATCTGTGATTTAAGTCACCTCATATTTAAAGTCACCAGTGTGTAGCTGCAACTTATACCTGACAGCTTAAAGTGCAAAAGCTTGTAAAATGGTTTTTCAATTCAAGTTTCAAAAATTCAAAATCACTCTTTAAATTGTTATGGTTAAAAAAAATATCGGTGAATTGGAGTTCATTCCTATAGTAGATAACAATGGTCAACACCATTTTTATTCACTGCGCTTTTGTAATATTTACGTATCAATTACCAATACTCCGAATTAAGCCTGGCAACATTGCTATTAACAAAGTGATGATCGAGAGAATCGTAAAAGGAAATCGGGCGTTAATCATGAATGTTTTTAATCGTTTTAAAGTATGGCTATTTCAACTTTTTGCACCATAATTTAGAATCACATTTTAAAGGTCTTGAGTGGTGGCAAAACTTTGAGCGCTTAAAGCGGAAAACATTCCGCATAAAAATTGAAGTTACTAAAAGGCAAATCGGCTAAACCTTCTTATTTTGCGGATTATATAATTGATGAAATGAAAAAAATAGACTTTCCTAAGCACGTACTGCCGCATCTTATTGCCATCGGTGTTTTTGTTGCCATTACGTTCTTCTTTTTTAGTCCCATTTTCCTCGAACATAAATCACTAAGTCAACACGACATACAAATGTGGGAAGGCTCCTCGAAAGCAGTGCGCGATTTCCGCGATCAAACGGGGGAAGAATCGCTTTGGGCACCTTCTATGTTTAGCGGCATGCCGGCCTATCTCATCAATGTACACTGGGGCAATCAGGCTGTCAGTTTTTTAAAGACCGTGTTCGCACTTTATATTCCCCACCCGATTTGCGATATCTACCTTGCCTTTATCTGCTTTTACATTATGTTGCTGGCATTTGGTGTGCGTCCTTATCTCGCCATTGCGGGTGCCATTGCCTTCGGACTTTCATCTTACATGATTGTAGGTCTTGCCGCGGGACATAATAACCGTATCGGTGCCGTTGCGTTTATGCCTTTGGTTATGGCAGGTATTCATCTTGCCTTCACTAAAAAGAAAATATTAGGATTTGGTTTAACAACGGCAGGCCTTGCACTGCATATGCGTGAAAACCATTTACAAATTACTTACTACTTGTTTATGGTGGTGATTGCGTATGGTATTGTTCAACTCATCTATTTTATCAAAGAAAAACAGCTCGCAGATTTTGCAAAGACAACCGGCCTTTTAGTTGTGGCAGCATGCATTGCTGTCGGCACATTCTTTGGATCATTATGGGCGATTAGCGAATACACAGCATACTCAACGCGTGGAAAATCTGAGTTAACATCAACACAGGTAATCGCTACCGAGACGAAAGGATTGGACCGATCGTATGCCTTTAACAACAGTTATGGAATTCTCGAACCCATTACTTTGTTCATTCCTAATTTTTATGGAGGTGCAAGTTCAAACTTTTTGGTAAGCGATCAGAACAGTAAATCGTATAAGGCACTGGCAAGCGCTGGTGACAAGGAGACTGCCAATCAGCTGGCAAATTATACAGGCGCGTATTGGGGACCACAACAACCTTTTGGTGCAGCGCCTTATTATGCTGGAGCCATCATTACATTCTTATTTGTTGTGGGCATCGCTTTCGCTGATAAAAAATATGTATGGTGGTTGTTGCCAATTAGCATTCTTGGATTGATGATGACCTTTGGAAGCAATCTTCCATCGTTAAATTATTTCTTATTCGATCATCTTCCGGGATATAATAAATTCAGGTCCGTCAATTTTGCATTGGCAATGGTTCTTTTTGCCATGCCACTGCTCGGCATGTTGGGTCTTGAAAAAATAATGGAGAAGGGATTAAACAAAGAGACTAAGAGAAAATTACTGATTGTACTCGGATCTACCGCTGGAGTTTGTTTGTTGCTAATACTCTTCGCTGGCATGTTCAGTTTTCTGAAAGACGAAGAAGGACAGTTGCCACCGTGGCTTTCCAACGCATTGGCAGCAGACCGAAAGGGGCTTTTAAGAAGTGATGCCTTTCGTTCATTGGCCTTTATGGTGTCCGTCTTTATTGTGATCTACTTTGAAGTATGGAAAAAGGTCTCTCCTGTTTTCTTCTATGCCTTTCTGATTATTATGATGACTGTTGACTTAGCGGCAGTGGATAAACGTTTCCTTACGAAAGACAATTATTATCGCAAGCAAAAAAATGTTGCCTTTCAATTAACGGAGGCTGACCAGGAAATTATCAAAGACAAATCATACTATCGCGTTTATAATTTGCAGGGTGCAATGGGTGAAGCGAAGACTTCATACACACACAATTCTCTTGGAGGTTATCATGCTGCAAAGCTGAGACGGTATATGGATCTTTACGATTCTTGCTTGTTCCGCGAGACCAACGAATTTATACAGGATGTACAATCTGGAAGGCCTGATTTTAATAAGTATGGAATATTAAACATGCTTAATGCTAAGTATCTTGTTTATGGCGAACAACGGAATAACATCATTCAGAATCCAGCTGCAAATGGCCCTGTTTGGTTTGTAGCAACGGTTGAAAATGTTAATTCACCAACAGAAGAATTGAAAAAAGTTTGCGACTTAAATACACATGCTACGGCAGTGGTAGATGGTTCAAAGTTTAAGGTTCAAAGTTTTAAGTTTGATAGTGCGGCAGTCATCCATGTTGTTGAACAAAAACCGAATTACCTAAAGTACGAAAGTCAATCGAATGGAGATGGGTTTGCTGTGTTCTCGGAAATCTATTATCCCAAAGGATGGAAAGCGAAAATCGATGGAAAGGGAACTGAAATTCTTCGTGCAGATTATGTATTGCGCGCCCTTAACATTCCGGCAGGAAAACATACCATCGAATTTAAATTCGAGCCTGAAGTATATTACGTAGGCAATAAAGTAACACAAGCTTCTTCATGGCTTATGGTGCTGGTATTGATTGGAAGTTTGGGATGGAGTTTGAAAAAATCGAACGATGATTAACTAAAATAAAATCTCAGCGTAACCCTGGGATTTTATTTTAATATGACCATGAACTAAAGAAGGTCGCCACGCGGGGCCTTCTTTTATCAGACGCAAAGCTTCCTGATCGCATTGTTGGCAAAGACCTTTTAGAATCGTGATATTAGAAAGCTTGCCTTCCTCATCGACATCAAATACCACTTTCACTAATCCCCTTTCTTTTACTCCTAAGCTCGGGGCTTTATTGTTCTTCTTCAAATACTCTTTGAAACTATTGATACCTCCAACCGGAAAAGGATAATTACTGGATTGATCGTAGGTATATCTTTCACCCCTCTTGGAGGAGGAGATTCCTTTTATCAATTCATTGTTTTGATAGAACTCCTCGTAATGTGGTTTACCATCTGAATAGAACCCATGCCAAAAGTCTTGGCGCATTCCATTTTTTAAACTACCTTCCTCTAGTATCTTACCATTTGCAAACCATGTAATTATTTTACCATTTCCATTTGCTACTTGTTGGTTTCCCAGCGAATCCCAAACGCTTTTGATGTATGCATTCTTTGCATAAAAAATCTCGCTCTGTATTTTTCCATTCCAATGAAATTGTTCCCACTTACCAACCCGTAGTTCCTTTTCATAGCGGCCAGCCGATTCGTAGGTTCTTCTATCACTGTAGTAAATAAAGACGCCATTCTTTAAGCCATCAATATATTTGCCTTTCATTTGTACATCACCGTTCTTGAAATAGTCGCGCGCAACACCCTGCCAGTTACCTATTGAGTCGCGCTGTCCAATTCGATAGTACTCTGCGCTCCATTCATTCTCTATCTCATTCCAGTTGCCATCATAAAACACTTTAGTTAATTGCGCTGTTGGATTTTCATCGTGATGAGTTGTGTCAGGCTCAATGTTATCAAGTTTTGATGGCAGATAATTTAAGATAAACTTCAATCTTGGTAATGAATCAAGTTGATGATCTACTTCTTCAATACTATCAAGATAGATGTATGACTCTTGTTCAACCAACTTCATGCGGTACGTTGCCTCTTGCTTTCGGAAGGCGATATAATCATGAAGAATGATTGTATCACGAACAACAGCCTTTGGAATACGTGTTAGTGTTTCCAGTTCATTTTTAAGTGAATCCCATTTAGGAAGAATGGATGACTGAAGACTATTGCTCAACTCCTGATCGCTTTTTGAATTTCTATAAATTGTATTAACGTCTGTATCAGTTTTAATGAGGTGTTGAAAAAATCGATAATACTTTACCTGTCCAAGAGGTAATACAAATATTGTAGAGAAGAGTAGAATCAACATTACAATAAGGCTTTTGAAATCATTCAACGCGACAAACTTGTGAAGCAAGAATGCCAACACTATTCCAGAAAGTCCTCCTCCGATATGTCCTGCCATGTCAACACTTACCTGCGAGGAAATGAAAGCGTTGATTATTACAAAAATGATAAAGTTGATAGCGATTGAACCAAGTCTCTGTCGATCTTTAAAATTTCCAATGATTTCAACGCCTAACAAATAACCATACAATCCAAAGATTGCCCCCGAAGCACCTGCACTCGGTACATAAACATTAAAGAGTAAGCTCGCGATGTTGGCACCAATTCCGCACAAAAAATAAACGAAGAGAAATCTTACTGATCCAACTTTTGGTTCTAGTGAGCTTCCAAGAGAATATAAGCTGAACATATTCACTGCGAGGTGAAGAATGCCAAAATGCAAAAACATGGACGACACCATGCGCCAGGATTCACCACCTAGTGTAAGCGGATTCAGATTAGCGCCCGCTTGTATAATCGCGAGAATATCAAGATTACGATCCATCAACAAACTTCTTTGCTGAATTGCAAGCCAGCCAAATACAAGAATGTTAAGAGATATTAATACAAAAGTTGAAATCGGATTTTTCATTGTCCAAACGCGATTATCTCCAAAATTAAGACAACGCCTTGAGGCGTTTCAACAATGGTGGATGAGAGTAGTTGAAAAACACATAAAGTGGATGTGGATATAAATCACTTAAGCTATCAACCGAAAGTTTTTTGAGGGCATTGGATAATGCATTTCCATCATAGGTTTCCTTCGCGTATGCATCCGCTTAAAATTCATTCTTGCGGCTATACATATTCATGAATAAACTGGTAACAGCTGATATCGGTGAAAATAAAATTCCAAACGCCAGCAAATTCAAATGAATACCGAATTGAGTTGCTCCCAATGCAAAAGAAATGTTTTCATTGAAAACTATCAGTGATAAAACAAATAGGGTGAACACAATTTGTATGATAGAAAGTACAAATCCCCAGATGATGTGTTTCTTCTTAAAGTGTCCTACTTCATGCGCTAACACCGCTACCAATTCTTCTGTAGTATGATTGTCAATTAAGGTATCATACAACACAATCTTTTTCTTTTTTCCGATGCCTGAAAAAAATGCGTTTGCTTTTTTCGAACGCTTCGATCCATCAATGATGAAGATATTATCTAAAGGAAAGTTGATCTTTTTCGCAAAGGCTTCAATGGCTATTTTTAATTCACCTTCGTGTAACGGTGTTAGCGTATTGAACAGCGGCAGAATGAGTGAAGTATAAAACATGTTCACAAACAAGATGAACAAAGATGCAATGCCTGCAAACCAAATCCAGAAAGTGGGCCGATAGATTGGATAAGATAAATCAAAACCGATAACAATGCTCCACCCACAACGCCTGCCAGTAGGTAGCCCTTTAACTTATCAACGATGAAGATCTTCGCAGTGGTTTTATTAAACCCGTATTTCTCTTCTATCACAAATGTGCTGTGCAATTGAAATGGAATAGTGAGGAGATCTGAAACCAACATTAATATGCCGAAGAAAATTAATGCCAATACAATTTCATTATGTATGGAAAGCCGCAGCACCGTATCCAACCAACCAAAGCCACCGAAATAAAGCATGCCCAATGAAAGCAGAAAACTGAAACCCGAAGTGAGAAATGAGAAGTAGGTTAGTTCTTGATGATACGCTAACGACTTAAGGTATTTGTCCTTTTGATAAAATGTTTCTATCTCCTTTGGAATATCCGTGCGCTGCGCTTTTAGGTTAATGTAATCGAGTATCTGGTCAAATAGGTAACTGATCGTGGTGATCACTAAAATAATAACAAGTAAGGTATTAGGTTCCATGGTTTATGAGATCATAAAAATCAGGTAATGATAGCAATTGAATTGAAGCTAAACAAAGGAATCAAAACCGCTATTCTTCCGCTATCTGTTTAAAGGTAAATCGTTTTACAGTGTAACCAACAATTAAACCAAAGCAGGCAAAGCCTAAAACAATGAAGAGTATATTCTCTTCGAACACAGACGTTTCAAGGTTCAAAAATCTACCAACAAAATAGCCCGCGGTGCTTACCGTTGTCGCCCAGATTAATCCACTTACAATGCTATAAAATAAATATTGAATTGGTTTGATGCTGCTCATCCCAATGATCAGTGGAATGATTACCCTAAACCCATATAAAAACCGATACGAGAAAAGAATTTGAAGATGATGCTTATTAAAAAAATGTTGGATCGGTTCAAGTCTCGCTTTCAATGCAGGGCGTTTCTCAATAAAATATTTTCCATTCAGTCTGCCAATGATAAAATAAAGCCAGTCGCTGATGAATGATCCCGCAAATCCAAACAACACGGTGTAGGGTCCTTCAAATAATCCGCGATGAATTAACGATGATGCCACCAGAATAGAAGTTTCCCCTTCAAAAAATGTTCCGATGAGCAGGGCAATGTATCCGTATTGATCCAGAAAATCTTCCAATCGGTTAATCGTTAATGGTTACGAGTTAAAGTTCTAAAATCCATTGTCACAATTTTTTTATTAATACACTGCCTCGACTAACGATTAACATTTAACCCATAACGTTCATTCCGCTTCACTGCTTTCCAATTTGCAATAATTATCCATGCCGATGTGCATCAACGCATCTCCTGCATTGATTACAGGGATGTTATTTAGTCCGACAACATATCCCATCTCACTGGCCAATACTTGTTCTTTAAATTCGCCAAAGGGATCTGTAATGGTACCCACCCATTGACCTTTATGAACCAACTGACCACACTGAATGCTAGGCTGAAACAATCCTGCTGACTTTGCTCGTATCCACGATGTATTCCAAACTACTCTGCTTTCTTCTTTTGGATCGGGCGCCCAATCGATCATGTTCAAATGTTTCATGAGGCGAAGTGTTCCTGAAACTCCTTCTTCAATGGCCTGCTGATCAAATCGCAGCGACTCGCCACCTTCATACACAATAATATTTTTTCCTCGCTTGGATGCTTCCTTGCGTAAAGAGTTCGGTCGGAAAGGAGAATCAATTGTAAACGGTGCACTGAATGCTTGCGCTAACGCAAAGTTAGTTTCATCTTTTAACACCGCTCTTACTTGCGGATAGTTGGTTCGCATCGCACCGCCTGTATGAAAATCAATTCCATAGTCGATGAACGGAATAACTTCATGCATCAAGTTGTATGCAACGCGACTGGCAAGCGATCCATTTTTATTTCCTGGAAAAGATCGGTTAATATCTTTTCCGTCCGGAACATCTCGTGAGTAATTCAGGAAGCCATAAATATTTACGATGGGCATGCACACCGTCACACCTCGTTTGGGCTGATGCAAGCCAGTATCTAAAATCCTGCGCACGATTTCCATCCCATTAATTTCATCACCATGCATACCCGCTGTGAGCGCGAGCACAGGACCATCCTCAAGACCGCGAGAAATATAAATGGGGGTATCAATAACCGTGTGTGAAGGAAGCCGTGCAATGTTGATATCGATCTCTTTAAATTCTCCTGGATGTATTTCCTGGCCGGCTATTTTTATTCGCTTCATAGGTTAGTGACGTGCAAAGTCTGATGATCAACTAAGCATTGATCTTATCTTTTTGGATTTTCTTTTTCAATGCATTCTTTTCAAGATACTGAAAAATCCTTGCGGCAATATCAATTTTAGTTGCGCCTTCAATACCTTCTAATCCAGGGGATGAATTTACTTCTACAATGAGTGGTCCGCGATTCGATGGTAGCATATCGACACCGGCAACACCTAGTCCCATTTTTTTTGCAGCGATAATAGCCGCTGATTTTTCTGCACGCGTAAGCTTTACTATTGTTGCTACACCGCCACGATGTAGATTAGATCGAAACTCGCCTTCGCGTGTTGCTTGTCTGCGCATCGCGCCTACTACTTCACCATCAACAACAAAAGCACGAATGTCTACACCCTTAGCTTCTTTCACGAATTCTTGTACAATGATGCGTGCATGTAAACCATGAAACGCTTCGATAACTGACTGCGCTGCCTTTTTATTTTCTGCCAATACAACTCCTAAACCCTGTGTGCCTTCTAGTAATTTAATAATGACGGGTGCTCCACCCACCGCTTCCACAACACCTTCTGTTTCGCGAGAGTAATCCATGAAAATGGTTTTGGGTAAATCTAACCCGGCACGTGATAAAATCTGCAAGCTGCGAAGTTTATCACGCGAGCGAATCAGTGCTTGCGATTCAACCGCTGTAAATACTTTCATCATCTCAAACTGTCGCACGACTGCGGCACCATAGAATGTAACCGATGCACCGATACGAGGAATGATGGCATCGAAGTAATCGAGTTTCTTTCCGTGATACAACACCATTGGGTTTTTCTTTTCAATGAAGAGCACACACTTCATGTGATCGATTATTTCCACTTTGTGCCCACGCTCCTCTCCTGCCTCCTTTAATCTTTTTGTAGAATAAAGTTTTGCATCTCTCGATAAAATGGCAATGTTCATAACACTGAATTTAATAGTTGCCGTTAATGACTCTTCTTTTTGCTTTCCCTGATCTTTCGTTGCTTCTCTGCAAAAGACAGGTTAATCTTCGTTACGTCAATAAGGAAACGATCGCGAAGGATTTTTCTACCGATTAAGATCGGAAATTTAAGCGAACCCCGGTTACTGAGAGAGAATTCGGTGATTATTTCTTCATTAAAAATTTTCAATGCTGTGGTAATCACAAATCTGCATTCTACTTCACCAAAAGAGTTTTTAATGTCGCGTTCTTCAAAGGTATCAAACACAAATTTCATTCCGGTAAACTCCGGATGTTCTTCATCTAAAAGGATAAATTCCAATTTTCCATCTACTACCTCTGCCCGATGGCAGTGTAAACTCGAAGTAAATGCACCAGTGTCTACTTTGGCGTGAATATTCGCCAGATTCAATCTTGGTAGATCAACACGATCATAACGTCCTAAAATATGCATAGCGATTGTTAATGCTGCGCCAATATGCTGAAAATAAAAAAGCCCCGCTAATGCGAGGCTTAAAAAATCTGACGGCAATATCGTTAGCCTTTTACTTTAAAAGCAACAGCTGTATTTTCCCACTTCAATAAAATCTCATCCTTCCCTATGCTGATGTTAAACATTTCAACCATTTCAGAAATCTTAGATGGTTTAACTTTAACGCGTAATAAGTCTTCATTATCAGTATATCCAAACGCACCCATTTGCCTGCTATTTTTACTGAGGATTATAGTCCACTCCGTTTCACCCGGGATTGTAAACAAGGCATACTTACCGGCAGGAACATCTTTGCCCTCGAGTTTAACAGCTTTATCAAATTTAATTGTGGTAGCAGCATTTGCACCGGTTCTCCATACTTCGTTATTATAAGGAACAAGCTCTCCCATTATTTTGCGTCCACGCGCAGAAGGTTGGCAATAAACAACCTCGATATTGGTGGCGCCTATTTTTCCAGTAACGGTCGCCTCCGGGCTAGATGACTTTTCCTGGGCTGAAACACCGGAGATGATTGCTACAAAAGCAAGAAGTAAGATTGAAATTCGTTTCATAATTGTTAGTAAGTTTTAGTCCGGATCTAAAATAGAAAAATGCCCCGAACGGTTCGGGGCATTTTGAATAATATAACCTGTAAACTATAGTAGTCAACGAACTGGCCTGCCACTATGTTCATTTAAATCTGGTTTTTCTTTCACTAATTTTTCTGTACTATATCACACTTGCTCATAGCTGATAGGTATGGCTATGTAGTCTAGATGTTACTTCTGATGAAAACTCTCACTTACAAATTTCATCACTTCGGGTAAAGATTCTCTCCAGTAAGTCCAGTTATGTGCTCCTTCGCGTACACGGAATTCGTGTGGAATGTGTTTATCGATCATCGCAGCATGCAAGGCCATGTTGCCTTTGATGAGAAAATCATCGTCACCACAGTCAATGTAGTAACGCACCTTTTTTAAATCCTCAACATTACCCGTTGCCACGATATTGAGAATTGAATTTTTTAAGAAGTGTTCATTGAGTCTATCTTTCCCTTTCAAACCAGTTCCATACAACATCGCGAATTCTCCATTCCACTGTCCATCAGGCATAGCAATTACTTGTTCATCTGTATATACTGCGGCACTTAGAGGCGCTGCTGCTGCGAATAATTCGGGGTGCTTTGTGGCCATAATCAACGTTCCATATCCACCCATAGAAAGCCCGGCAACAGCACGGTAACGTTTCTGTGCACGTGTGCGATACGTTGCATCAATGAATGGGATTAATTCTTTCACTACAAAATCTTCATACTTTGTCTTTCCGTCAAAACTGTTTATGTACCAGGTTACCGCTGCGTCTGGCATAACAATAATCATAGAAGTAGAGTAACCGCTTTCAATTGCTTTATCGGCTATCAGGTTTACTTCACCGAATTGTGACCAGCCAGTCTCATCATCACTATAACCGTGTAACAAATAAAGCACAGGGTATCTTCTATTCGACTTATCATAATCTGCAGGAAAATAGATATTGTATTTAACCTCCGTACCTAAGGCTGCGCTTTTTACTTTAAGACTTTCTTTCAACAAGCCCTGCTGCGCAGAAGCGATAAATGAAATGAAGGCCAAGAGAAGGGTGATACTTTTTTTCATACGGATGAGTTTGGTTGAACATATAATATTAGACAAAGTATGCTTAGCGATTTAACCACTTATCAACTTCTTTGTGCGGTTTTATTCTGATAAGAATTATCCATGCCAACTCGCTGACCATAACTGGTGCAAGCGTCCGCTTGTACCTTAATACTGTCCAGCGTCTGGTGGAATTAAAAATCTCATTTGTTATCTAAAACATTATACAGATAGACGGATTGAAAGCGCTATTTGATTTACTGTTTATCTGTATTTTGATTTCTGGAATCAAGCGGACGCTTGAAAAATTATTCACACAAGCGGACGCTTGCGCAACATGAGGTATGTTTGTTGGTGAAGAACACCTACAAAGGCAAGTCAAACTTGCAGAAAATAAAAAAATTTATTTTACATTTAACTGCACTACTACCTCTTCGCACATTTTATGAGTAAGTAAAATATCTTCATAATTTGTTATTGGTGAATTACCAGAAACTAGTGCCTGTAAAAAAAAATCAATTATTTGTTCAAACCCTCGCCTGTATAAAGTAGACTCCCAATCATTAATGCCCAATTTCTTTTCCTGCTTACCCTGATAAATTACAACCTCGGATAAATTATAGGCAACCCGTTTCTCCAGAGAGGTAAACACTTCTAACTTTTCTTCGATGGTGCCGCTATCCCTGTTCATGATTCCAATTGCGGTAGCTCCATCAGCGGCTATGAACTGAACTCCTACATGATAGAGTAGATTATCTTTCTTCTTTCCATTTACTAAAATCTTTTCAATGTGATAAGGAAAGAGGTACAACAAGGTATCGACTACATGAATGAAGTCATCAAAGATAAACGTGCGCACATCGGCAGGCAATGATGCGCGGTTTTTTTGCATGATGATCATGTTGGGGGTTACCAGCTCCTTTAGGTTTTGATAGGCCGGGGCAAACCTCCTGTTAAACCCTACCACGAGTAATAGGTTTCTACTTTTCGCAAGGGCTACTAATTTTTCTGTGGAAGCATAATCACTTGTAACGGGTTTATCGATGTACACGTGAATATTATTGAGCAGGAGTTGTTCAACAATGTTATAATGCGCTACTGTAGCGGTGTGTACAAAGGCTCCTTTAATTCCGCTATTGATCAACGACTCCAACGTTTGATGCTGGTGTATAAACCGGTATTGCTCACTCACTTGCACAAGTTTATCTTCATCTCGGGTGCAAAGATGTACTTCCACTTTCTTTTTACTGATTACTGGCAGATAAGCTTTTTGTGCAATGTCCCCTAGTCCGATAATTCCGATCTTTAACATGAGCTTCTTTTTTTCGAAGAAGAGTATCCCGCCTCGGAGACTCTTCTGCTATTATTCATTATTTTTTGTTACGCAAATCCTTAATTACTAAATCTTCCAATACCATATTCTATAGTTACCTTATTCTGATTTCCGTCAGTCCCCGAGGCATTAGAATCTTCGGGGAATTAAAAAACGGAGGAAAAATTATTGCCAGCGTTGAAGGCATGGTCTCTTTATATATGACGACTTGGGAAGGCGTTGAGAATTATCAATGCAGTGAGTTTATACAGAATGCTTTTGCCTAGTTAAAAAAGTAAACAGGGAACCGCCTAGAAGAACTCTATTGACTAATGATAATTTTCCTCAAAACTGTTTTCTTTTGTTGGTCTGTTAGCTTTAGTAAATACATTCCAGATGGAACTGTTTCTAATTGTAATTGAATGCTATCCTTTTGAAGATTAAACTTCTGCAATGAAGTGCCCTGCAACGAAATCAATTCCGCCTGCATAAATCGATTTGCTTCGTCAGTTAAGTGTATTGTGTTATCCCTAACAGGATTTGGATAAAACATATTATTACTTGAAATTTCCTCAACACGCAGAATTTCATCATCTGGTAATTCATCGACAAAAGTATTCTTCACTTCGTTGGTTAATACTGGCTCATTGAAATCAAAATAGATAGCAGCTGAATTGACCACTACTGTATTGCCTACTGTTGCAGAAGGTGGTTTTATACGATATCGAACATAGCCATGACTTTTCGGTTCGTTATGAGTATCATCCGGCAGTTTTATGTTCGGGAAACTAAATCGCAGGAGCCTTCCATCAAGTGAATAATCCATGGTGTGACTTGACGCTAAAATCTCTAGGGAGGTGATATCAAGATGCGTATCAATTTGATCTTTAATTTTTACAACAAAAGCTGTATCTGTTCCCGTGTTTTGAAATCGTATGGTATAAGTAAGTTTAGAGTCCATTTCGACATAGCGCTCTTCACGAATTCCCTCGGCCACCAATTTATCATTGGGGTCGAATGATCCGGTTACTGTAGTCTTAACTGAATCAAGATTATTTTCCAGTTCAACTTCTTCACTTAATGCTTCCACCGAAGCTGCATTTTTTATTACTGTCCCTAACGTTGCGGAGGCTGGCAAATTAAATAATGCCTGAACATTTGAGCTTTGGAGTGCTTTCAGATTGTTAATTGGCCATTCAATGTGACCGCTTTGCGCAATAGATGGTGTTACACTACTGCTAACAAAAGTCAAGATCGGATCATAATCGAAGGAAAGTGTTGTTGATGCAGTGACGCTTCCTGCATTCGTGGCAGAAAAATAATAATTAGTATTGAAGCCCGGTCTTAAAGCATTACCAACTAATGATACCGACATATCTTTCACAATACCCCACTTCAAACCGATTTTAAAATCCGGGAGCGATGTATTGGGATATGTAAAGGTATATTCAAGCGGAGTGCTTCCTTGTTGCCAAAAACCTTTGAGCTGGGCTGAAATTTTATTTGCGCCATTCGCTGGATGAAAAGAGAATTTACCTTCTGCATTTGAGATCACATAAGTATTGCTAGGCTCAAGTTTTACCATCTGGTTGGGAATGCCAGGCTCCTCCACATCTTGCTGACCGTTGTTATTGATGTCAGAGAATATGATTCCATGAAGTAATTCTCCGTCTTCAGGAAAACCATTATTCAGCAGTGCGGTAACGGCATTTGCGTATCTATAATTGGTTCCAACTTTAAGATATCCTTCATTTAATACCCACACATTATTGTTTTCGTCAACTTGGATATCCATGACGGAATTAAATGGTAAGCCACTTGTAATATCAAGTTGGTACCAACCCTCTTTTGTTTTCACAATAATACCGTTGTTAGATGTACCGAAATAAAAGTTCCCTAGCTTATCAGAAGTAACACTTTGGAGATCGGAATTCCCCAACAATGGACACCACACGGGTTTGTAAACATTGGATGAACCGTCTATTCGATTCCAAATTGCATTGGATTGAATTACCCATTTGGTTCCCTGATCGTCTATGTAGAGGTCTCGAACATCATTACTGGAAAAAACAGTATCTGATTCCCACACACCGGTGTCAGATAGCTTAAAAATCTGGTTGTAAGACTTCCCCCAAAAACCTGAGCCAGGGTCATACTCTATTTCATAAATCCAGTCTAATGTTGGATCACTATATGTTACGGTGTCCGATGACGTTATTTTCATAAGCCCCCCTTCACCATAACGCATCCATATCGCATTTCCGGAAACATCAAGAAATTCTTTGGATTGAAATTGGTTCATAAAGAAGTGTTTCCAACTATCCCCATTCTGAATTGCAATACCGTAACCATCAGGGGCGGAACCTGAGTACCCCATAATCCAAATCCTGTTCTGAGTATCCTTCCGAATAAAAGTTATTGAATCAACATCCATTCCGGTCAATGGCGGAAGAAGATTCCATGTTGATATATTGAGACGGTCTATGCCTTGATCACTGCCGTACCAAACGGTTCCGGCATCAACAAAAAATGCACGGTTATAACTAAAGTAAGCCTCTCCTGGAAATGTAAAAGACTTCAACGTAAAGTTCTGGCTGAATGCCAGGTTAATTGTAGTCAGATAAAAAAATGTAACAAAGACAATACGGGATGAAAACTTTAACTTCATATTAGGTAACTATTTAGTTTTTATATTGAATGCTGCCAGCTGCCTTCCCAATCAACTACTTAAAAATAGAAAAGTTTTTTGTGTCTGTGTTATTGTCGTAAAATAACTGAAGTGTTCCACCTTTAATAATCTACTTCCCCAACTGATTCAACGCACTCAATGCTCGCTTACCTCCGCCCATTTTATTCATGCTCTTCATCATCTTGCGCATGTCGCTGAATTGTTTTAACAACTGATTGACTTGTGGCACAGATGTTCCGCTACCTGTGGCAATTCTGGTTTTGCGACTGCTGCTAATAACATCTGGATTTTCGCGTTCGTACAACGTCATTGATTTGATGATGGCTTCAACGGGCTTAAAGGCGTTGTCATCTATATTCACATCTTTAATGGCTTTTCCCATTCCCGGTATCATCCCTAACAGGTCTTTCATGTTACCCATTTTCTTTACCTGTTCGAGCTGCGAAAGAAAATCGTTGAAGTCGAATTGATTCTTGCGAATTTTCTTGTTGAGGCGTGCGGTTTCTTCTTCGTCAAATACCAGTTGTGCTTTTTCTACGAGTGATACAACGTCACCCATGCCTAAAATACGACTGGCCATCCGATCCGGATAGAAGCGATCGATGGCTTCCATCTTTTCGCCCAAGCTCATAAACTTTATGGGCTTCTCTACTACTCTGCGAATAGAAAGCGCAGCACCACCACGGGTATCACCATCGAGTTTGGTTAGCACAACTCCATCAAAATTCAAACGATCATTGAATGCCTTGGCTGTGTTCACAGCATCTTGACCCGTCATGGCATCGACTACGAATAATGTTTCGGATGGATTGAGTGCAGCTTTTAATTTTTCAATCTCATCCATCATCGCTTCGTCTACCGCGAGACGACCAGCGGTATCGACAATCACAACACGATGATTATTTTTCCTGGCGTGCTCAATCGCAGCCTTGGCAATTTTTACGGCATCTTTATTTTCAGGTTCAGCATATACTTCCACTCCAACTTGCTCACCCAATACCTTCAACTGATCAATAGCCGCAGGACGATAAATATCACACGCAGTTAACAACACAGATCTACCTTGCTTCTTTAAATAACTGGCAAGCTTACCGGAAAAGGTAGTCTTACCTGAACCTTGCAAACCGGCAATAAGAATGACGGCCGGATTACCTTCAATTTTTATATCCTCACTCTGTCCACCCATCAAGGCAGTGAGTTCGTCATTGGTAATCTTAACTAATAACTGGCCAGGAGAAATGGCCGTGAGTACATCTTGGCCCATGGCTTTCTCCTTAATATCGTCCGTTACTTCTTTGGCAACTTTGTAGTTTACGTCCGCATCGATAAGCGCTTTACGGATTTCTTTTATCGTGGTAGCCACGTTTATTTCCGTAATTCTTCCCTGACCTTTTAGGGATTGAAAGGCCTTATCCAGCTTCTGACTTAAATTATCGAACATGACAGTTTATTTAAATAGGTAATACATTCTTTTACAAGGGCAAAGTTAAGGTAAATAGTGAAATGTGAACCAATGTAGTTTCGTTAAGCGTTTTTTTGATTGCCTCACCTCGCTCAATTCCGGAAGAGAGAGTGAACGTGGAGCTTAACTAAACAACCTTGAATTGTGAAGAATTAATTCTCTGGAATAAAGAATTAAGGTGTTGGAAGAATTTTGATTGGCATCCAACTCGAAACTTTACACCGAAACTGCAACCAAGAACATTGAACTCAATGCGGAATGTTATCCGGAAATAAAATCAACCTACCCGCAAACACAATCAAAACAATACCTAAAATGATGTTCATTACTTTGATAACGGTGGGTGTCATTAGCAGGCGGAGTTTATCGGCTAGTTTTGCTTTGAGTAAATCGGTGCAGAAGACTGTGCCTACAATGGAAGCGAAAAAGATGAAGGCTTCCTTGTTGGTTTCATAACCCAATTGTGTAGTGGCAACGCCAACGGTAGCAATCCAAAAAAACAAAACCATAGGACTTAGGCCATTGATGATAAAACCCTTTGCAATAAGTTTAAATCTATTGCGCGTTTCTACTTGTTGTGGGTTGAAGTTGGTAAGCTTTCTACTCTTTATAAAAAGGTAATACAATCCAAAAGCCAACAAGATAATGGCGCCACCATAGGCGAGATAAATTCGGAAACGGTCGGCTTGCAGAAACTGAATAAGGCCGAGGTATGAAACTAAAATATAAACAACATCGCTAAGCGAAATACCGATTGCTACGAAAAACCCACTTGAAAAACCACGCTCGATGCTGGTTTGAAGAAGCGTAAAAAAAACTGGCCCGATTAAAAACGCCAGGACAATGCCCGACACAATTCCATTAAGAATTATTTCCATTCGTGCGGTTTTGAAGAAAATCTTTCCAGTCGTCTAGTTGGGCATTCTTCATCACACGGGGAAACTTATTCTGCCCTCCCTTTTTCCCTTTTGACTCCATCCAATCGTAAAATGCTTTTACGGGTAACACTTCTACATAAATATCTTTTAATGCTGCGCTGCGCTCCACAGCATAATCATCATTTAATACTTTCAAATGCGCGTCAATTTTTTCTTTCAATGCTTTCGTATCTACAGTATCATCGGTGCCAATAAACCATTGGTGCGCAAAGAGTGTTCCGTGCGGAATACCGGCTACGGCAAACTCTGGTATTTGAATATTGAAATCGTTTGATACGAGTTCAATCGCTTTATTCATATTATCCACCGAAAGGTGTTCGCCACATAAACTCAGAAAATGTTTTGTACGACCTGTTATAATAATTTCAGATTCTTCAATTGAAATAAATTTAATAGTATCGCCAATAATGTAGCGCCACGCACCGGCACACGATGAAATTAAAATTGCATATTCTTTTCCTTCTTCAACCTCATCGATCATATGCGTTTCCGCATCTGACTTTATCTCACCATCGGCATCGAAGTTTTTTTCTTCAAAGGGAACGAACTCATAAAATATTCCATTGTTCAACACCAATCGCATTGAACGTCTGTTGGGAAAAGCCTGAAAGGCGAAGAAGCCTTCAGAGGCTAAATATGTTTCAATGTAATAAACTGGTTTGCCAAATAATTTCTCAAGTCCCTTTCTATACGGATCGAACGAAACACCACCGTGTACATACACCTTAAGGTTCGGCCAGACTTCGTGAATGTTTTTGGCGTTGTTGTATTTCAGAATTTTTTCTATAAGAATTTGAATCCATGCAGGTACGCCTACTAAAATACCAATGTCCCAATCACTTGCTTTTCGCGCAATCTGATCGAGTTTCGAATCCCAGTTTCTGTTCTTTGCAATATTTTTTCCAGGCTTATAAAAATGTTGAAACCAGAAGGGCAACCGCGCTGCCTGAATGCCGGTAAGATCGCCTTCAAAATAACTTCCCTTCTTATTCAAGTGTGTGCTTCCTCCAAGCATTAAAATTCCGGCTTCAAAAATTTCGGGATCCAGATCGTATTTCGAAAGGGAAAGCATTTGGCGGATACTTGTTTTTTGTATCGCCTTGGTCATGTCTTTGGTAATGGGAATGTATTTGGATGAAGCTTCTGATGTGCCTGAGCTCAGTGCAAAATATTTTATCCGTCCTGGCCAACAAATATTTTTCACGCCCTTTAATGATAACTTCCACCAATCCGCGTAAATTTTATTGTATGTATGAATGGGAACTTTCTCTTTGAATAGCTGGTAAAATGCCTTGTCACTCTTCTTAAATCCCTGAAGGACATCCTGAAAGTCGTATTGCTTACCAAATTCAGTCTGGCTTGCCGTGATGATAAGTTCTTTTAATTCTTTCTTTTGCAAATCGTAGGGCGAGGTATATTCCTGCTCCAACATTTCGCGGATGCGGATTCCTTTTTTAAGCAAGGTTCCAAGTATCGCCATATCTTTACGTTAACGCGGTTCTTTTTAAAGTGATCAAAAATAACAATGAATATCAATATTCGTATCAACAATTTCCGGCAAAACTTACCCGCTGGCTGTCAACTCGTTGCCGTAAGCAAAACGCAACCCCTTGAAAAACTGGAAGAAGCCTATGCTGCAGGTCAACGCATTTTTGGAGAAAACAAAGTGCAGGAAGTCGTTCCGAAATTCGAAGCCCTTCCAAAAGATATTGAATGGCACATGATTGGGCACCTGCAATCGAACAAGGTAAAATACATTGCTCCCTTTATAAGTCTCATCCACTCTGTTGATAGTGCAGGACTATTGGAAGAAATAAATAAACAGGCCTCGAAAGTGAACCGCACAATAACATGCTTGTTACAACTTCATATCGCGAAAGAAGAAACCAAGTTTGGATTTTCAGAGGAAGAGGTAATGGAGTTGCTGGAATCAGCATCGTTTAAAAATCTGCGAAACGTAACCATTGCAGGGCTGATGGGAATGGCAACCTTTAGTGACAATCCGGAACAAGTAAGAAGTGAATTCAGAAGTTTGAAAAAATTCTTTGATACCTTAAAAAATAAATCTCTGCCTCAAGGTGTATCTATGAAAGAATTATCGATGGGTATGAGTGGAGATTATAAAATTGCAATTGAAGAAGGAAGTACAATGGTTCGAGTAGGATCAGCTATTTTTGGAAGTAGATAAAACTCAAATAAAATATGAATGCTCGCACCACGATCATGCTCGGATCTGTATTTGGTTTATTAGGCGTTGCTATAGGAGCCTTTGGCGCACACGCTCTTAAACCCATGCTGATAGCATCAGGAAGGTTGGACACTTTCGAACTCGCAGTACGCTATCAATTTTATCATGCATTCGCATTGCTTGTTACAGGAATTTTAATGAATCAATTACCTGTAAAATTTTTAGAATTCGCTTCGCTGTTTTTTACAGGCGGTATTATTATTTTTAGCGGCAGTCTCTATCTACTTTCCTTTACAGGATTAGGATTACTTGGCGCAGTTACCCCGATCGGTGGTTTGCTTTTTATTCTTGGATGGATTTGCATTACGATCAGTGCTGCTAAAAAATAATTTTTCCACTTTCAGTCGTTATCGCATTTTTAAAACAAACCTTGATTATCGGAGTTCAGTATTTTTAGCTACTTTAAATTCAAACTAATTCTTCATCAACCCTAAGTTCGGTTTCATCTATGGATTCTGCTCAAACAAAAGCACAAGTATTCACTCTGAAAAATAAAAATGGTTTGGTGATAACCGTTACCAACCTTGGCGGAAAAGTAATGTCGCTCTTGGTTCCTGATAAAAATGGAAAACTCGAGGATATTATTCTGGGATATGACACTCCCGAAGAATATGTAAATGGCAGTTTATACTTCGGTGCCATTATCGGGCGAGTAGGTAATCGTATTCGCAAAGGTAAGTTTGTACTGGATGGATCAGAATATCAACTCCCTATCAATAACGGAGAGAATCATTTGCACGGTGGTCCAAATGGTTTCCACAATGTGTATTGGAAAATTACACCCCATACAATCAATGGAGACGAAGCTCTGCAACTGGAATACACCAGCGCGGATGGAGAAGCTGGCTACCCAGGAAAATTAAATGTACGTGTTACTTATATATTGACGAGCAATAATGAGTGGACAATTGAATATGAAGCCACTACAGACAAACCAACTCCCATAAATTTAACGCAACACAATTTTTATAATTTATCAGGAGAAGGTAATGGCGATATTTTACAACATCATCTTATGATAAATGGTGAGCGGTTCATTCCTGTCGATAGTGGTATTATTCCCTCCGGTGAATTACGAGATGTAGCCAACACGCCTTTTGATTTTAGAAAACTATCCGCCATCGGTTCGCGCATTAACGAAAATGTTGAGCAATTAAATTTTGGAAGAGGATACGACCACACATGGGTGCTAAACAAGAATGATGACTCTCTTTCGCTTGCGGCCGTTGTATCAGAATCTACTTCAGGAAGAGTGATGGAAATTTATACAACCGAACCCGGCTTGCAATTTTATTCAGGAAATTTTCTGGACAGTACCGATATTGGCAAGGGTAAGAAAGCATACATTCATCGCAGTGCGCTTTGTCTAGAAACACAACACTTTCCAGATTCCCTAAATCATTCCAACTTTCCTTCTATTATTTTAAGACCTGGAGAAAAATATTATCAAAAAACTGTTCATAAATTCATGACAGAAAAACACTGATTGATTCTTCGATCATCGTGCGCTGAATTTTCAACAGCGGTTATCGGGCTAAAACAATCTTGCCTCGTTTTTCAATTTGTTGTCCATCAATAGTAAGCGAAAATTTAAAAAGATACATTCCATTAACCATTGAAGTTCCGCCCGCATCTGTTCCATTCCACTTAACTGTATTTGTGCCGATAAAAATAGCAGGCAGTTCATCTTGCTCAAATCTCCGCACTGACTTTCCATTCAAGTCGATGATCTGGAATGAATACGTCTCAGGCAATTTATTTCCACTTACGACTACCGTTAAATATGTATCGGCAGTAAATGGGTTAGGGTGCGCTTCACTAATCACAACGGATGTTTCATTCCTTACAATGAAATCGATCAGGTAAGGTTCTACTTCGGTGCCATTTCCTTTTGCATCGGCTCCTTCAACACGCAATAAATATTTTCCTTCCGGAAGATTGGTGGGTCGAAATTCAATTTTAAAATCGGAAGTATCAGTAGCTGCATACCATTTCACGGCAGAAGACGACAAATCAACTGGAGTAACTGGACAATCTTCTGTGTCGCAGGGGTAGGTAATAAAAATCTTCATTCCCTCCACATCCATCTTTAATGAATAGCGATTCTCATCCCAGATCTTAACCAATATTAAAGGATTAGAAGAAACAAAGTCGTTGTTAACCAAACGCCTTCCATCAATGGTCACGTCCATCACCGGATCGAAATTATCGGTTAGAACATCAAGATGATCACGGAGTTCAATTACGTTGTTGTCATAATAAAGCTCCGATTGAACATGAGGATTTACAAAAACATTTACGTCATTCAATCCAGCATTGTTTGCAGAATTAAAAGTGAGTTCAAAAAGCGTTGTATCTCCTGGAACTGGCGGTTTAATTTTAATGAGCTCAAGATTTGACTTGCGCGCTACTTGATTGAATACTTCAAACCGAACAGTAAGCGAATCTGAAAACTCCTTATCACTAATGTTCAAAAAACCATACCTTGTTTTCCACGACTCTCCTTCAGCAACACTTTCCTGTTCTGTTTTACCTTTATAAATTAATAAACCTTCTGGTACAGGTACGTAGGTCACCAGCCATTTATCTAATTGAGGTGAGGTTAGGTTAATATCGTCTCCAACATAAAAAATAATTTTAAGGTAAGGATACTCGTTCGCACTGATTGAACTCAGATCTGTTTCTTTTGATGCGTGAGAAAACAAAAGTTGTGTCTCACCATTTACTTTTACACCCTCAATATTAAAATAAGCAATATCATTCGTTTCAATTTCTGATACTTGATAGGTAAACGACTGCCACTGTTGAGCAGGGCCAATCAAACTACTTTTCATTTCACCAGCAAGGTAGCGTCCGGTGATAGTTTTGTCAACGACCAATTTAGCCTGTGTAGGCGAAGGATCTGAAGATCTAAAAACAGAAGCACTACCTGGTGCTAATCCTTTTCGTCCGAAAATCACAACAGGTTCTTCTGGCAAGAGAGCGTCAATTTGCGCTACCGAAATTCCAAACTCACCTAGCTTTATCTTAGCAGCAGCTGGCCAGGCAGCGTAACCTGCATCGCCTATACTATACAATACTACTGAGTCACCAGCGGCAATATTATCGACATACTTTATTATGTCATCATTATTACCTGTACTCATTTCAGCAGGTGCAAAACTATTAATAACAAATGGCTTGCGACCGCATATCAATCTTCTTCCTCCGTATTTAAATAATATTTCATACCACTTAAAATCAATACCGTAATAGGGTGAAGTTGATTTCTTATCGAAGGCAATTAAGTTAATCGTGTTGTTACGACAGCCCACTGCACCTCCCGATTGTGTATAGAGATTGTATTCCGCATCTCCAATCTTTACACTAACGGAGTCGCGTGGTTTTCCTGAAGCCGCACCAAAATTTTTAACGATTACAGACGTTACCGTTTCCTGGAAATTTAATTTTCGAATTGTGGCATTGGGTACTAATCCTATTTCCTGATTTTCGAGGTACTGAGGAAAGTGAACTTGCGCCCATCCCTCTGCCCCATTGTTAATGTAAGTGAAAGAACTCATGTTCCATAAATCACTCTCGCCTGTCAATGGGTTTGCCAACTTTGTTCGCCAGTAGTATGCAAGCGTATCGGTGTTAAATAATTGTACTACTTGCTTTGCAAGCACTGTTCCTTTTACTGCAAACTGTTTTTTGAATGGACTATCAAAAGTATTAAGTGTGTCGAACTCTACTAAGAAATCACGCTCACCCGAAAGCAAATCGGTTGTTTGAAAAGAAAGAGTAACCGATGTTGACTTAACAATAGCGAATTTTTGCGGGAAGATATTTTTTGTTGCATTTAATGGAACCACCAATCCGTAGGAAGCGGTGTTATTGCCTTTCGTTAATTCATCAATAATATTATCAGGATCAATTGTAATTGTAAATAAATTGTTGCCAAATCCATTTTCTCTACCAGAGCGAATGACAAAAGTAAGGGTGTCAGCATACCTTGGTGTTGGGAAAAGGGAATCATACAAAACAACTGACCCGTCATTCAATGTGCGTTTAACTTCTATTCGTGTGGTTTCTTTTTTAGCAAAACCAAAATTTCGCACAATCATTTTCAAGGCAAATGAATCTGCCAAAGCTGTTACAATACCGCCATCAAATGATTCAATAAAAATATTATTGGTGTTGATTTCCAGATCAGGTTTTGATGCACCAAAAAGTTTAACAGCAGGATCGCCAAGTAGAATCATTTGCTGAATCTGCGTAACATTTTGAGGTGACGAAGAAGAGGTTTCTATAAACCGTTTGCCAATTTCTTTCTGAATATTACCTATGCCTTTATGAATGAATGTTGAGTCTGAATATCCTACCTCATAAAAGGTATCAGCATACTTTTTTAAATTCCCCTGCAACCCGTAAAAACTGTGAGCGATAAAACCTGTTGCTCCTTTTTTATCAGCCAAAACCCAATCTTCACCAAAAAGAAAAGTGGGTGAAAAAGACGCTCCTGCTTCACATCCATTCATCAAAAGCATGGGATACTTTTTTGAATTTATGTAACCCAGTACTGGATTGGTTACATATCCAATATCAAAATCAAGGGTAACAGCAGAAGAGTGTCCAAAAAACGTGACGAGATTTAAGCCTGTATTTACTTCCTCTGCAATATTGATGAAGCTAATGTCATTTGAGTTCTTAGCGATAGAGGCTACTTGTCCGCCCAAGTGGTAATCTTCAGCCACTACCTTTAATTCTTCAAGATAACCTTTAAAGATTGCAGGTTCACCTTGCTCAATGCCACCGCTCAAGTGTAGAATATTTTTTCGCCACAAAGCATCATACGGTACGGATTCCATTTCCTTTATCTTGTTCAGATAGGCAGCCACTTGATTAGGGTTTGTGGCAGTGATCCGTCCGGTTGGAATTCCCGGTTCGAAGGTTGTTCCATTTAACCCTGCTGTATAATTCATGTCCGATGCTGGCACACCAGCCGTTGGAACTAAGTCTTTATAGATTGGAAACGAGTTCGGAGACCGATAATACTGATACCAAAGATCCAGGCCTTTACCTATCAAGAAAAGATACTCGGGTGGATTAGATGCTGACAAAAATTTCATGAAGCGAAAAATTGAAACGGGTGTGGTCTCACCGTAACTGAATTGATCATACAGTTGCTGCATATTCACAACTAATGTATCGTAACTTCCTCCTTCCGCAGAAGCGCGATAAGCTGCATAGGCCTCCACCGGATCGCTGTAACCTCCACCCGGACCGCGCAATAGTGGATGAGTGACGATGATATAATTATGTTGAGAAGGAATTATTTTTCTAAACGAAACCGGTTTTATACTGGGCACTATAACCGTTGATGTTGCCAAAATTTTTCTTGCCGAATTTGTTGAAGGAACAACGGCATTTAATGTTGCTGTCGATGTTGTTCCGATGCGGCTTACTTTCGATGGATCAGTGACGTCAAACAATCTTGTATTACTTAACGCATTGTTAATCTCGATGTAGGATTTATTGGACGGGTTTTCATGAAGCACAAAAACTTTTTCGGCTGCTCCTTGTGCATCAATCTGCTGAGAATAATTGAATTTTAAAAACGAAACACTAATTCGATCTGGGCCGCCAACACCGATTACTTTTATTCGAACTTTCAACGTTCCATCAGAAGCAATATCAGTCCAGTCGATAGGTTGAGAAAAAGTGTTGGCACCATATCCTGAAAAACTAATGGTATTAATCAATTGTAAACTGTTACCCACATAAACTTCAACTGCATGCTGCATATCGCCACGGCCTACCATTACGATTTCAAGTTGTGGCGATGTTGAGGAAGTTTCCCCAAGCAATACATTTGTAAAGGTATAATCGCGAGATACGTTGGTGGTAATCTGAGAATCTGTCCATCCCTCACCAATATCGAATGAAGTATTCTGAACATCAACGGGGTAAACTATTCCTGTGGAGTAGTCAGCAGAATACACTTTTAATTTTTCATCGAGATGACTTGTTTCTTTTGGAATAGAGGATGAGTTCGTCTCAAAAAAATCATCCATGCGCTTGCCATTTGAAGAGCCGATCGTTAGAAAGTAACTGGTTGTGTCGTTGTAGAGATTGTAATATTTATGTGGCTGGTTAAAGGAGGGTTTGTAAAGTTCAGTATCTAAAGTTCCATCATTCTTTTGCCCGTAGAATTCTATGAAATCAATTGGGTTAAACTGTCCGTCACCCTCGCCCTCAACATAAAGGGCAAGCTCAACACCGCGATGATAAAGTTGTAATTTGGTTGGATCGGTTGTTCCTACAGGGAAACCCGCAGCTTGTAAATCAAGGTAACTGAGTTTATAAATTCCGTCTTTTGCAACGGGAATTTTAAAGTATGACTGACTGAAATTAATCCACTCGTTGCCCATTTGAGCCTGAGCCTCTGCAGCAAAAAGGAAAAGAATTAAGAGGAAAGTTTTCGATCTCATCAACGAACAGTCAGCACAGTGTTAAATACAAAGCCAACAGCAAAAGTAAGCAAAAAGGCCAAAATTTTGGGTTATTAAATCATGGCAACAAGTGCGTCTTCAGAGTAATTCTATTTTTTTTGAAGTTCTAAACTCCATGCTTCTCCACTGCTTACATGAAATTGATCTGCAAAACTGGCTTGGTTAATACCGAGCGAAAAATTAAGTAAACTGTTAAGGTAGCCCAATGTCTTTCCTTTCGGAACGTCTGAAAAAGTCATGGCAAATACGACTACATCTTGATAAACAACTTCCTCTCGATGATAAATTTTTATTCTAATGGAATCACCAATATTAACATTCAATTTTTCGAAAGTTGACTTGTCTATATTCGACCAGATGTTTCCATATTGAACATCCAACACGGGAATGTTCCCCTCAACCTTATTGTTTTCATAAACTGGCTTTTGATAGTTCAAGGTCACAACACTATTCTCGAGTTTCTTACCAACCACCTCAAACGAAATCACACCAGCAGCCAATCGGGCGCCTGTGTAAGCATAAACATCGCGCCCATGAAAGGTGTAGGATTCTTCCGAATTAGAAAGTCGGTTCTTCACTTCATCAATCTCTCTTACTTCTTCAATGCCCAGATGTTCGGCCACTAAAGTCAACGTTCCATTGTCGGGCGATACAACATAATGTCCCGACTTTGTTTTCAACACAACTGATTTTCTATGAGAGCCAACACCCGGATCGACAATCGAAACAAATACAGTTCCGGCTGGCCAATACTTTGCCGTTTGATCTAAACGATACGAAGCTTCCCAGATATTATAAGGCGGTATCTCGTGCGTTATGTCAAAAATCCGAAGTTTATCCGATACATCAAATGCTACTCCCTTCATTGCACCTACAGCTCCATCCTTCAAGCCAAAATCAGATTGAAAGACAAGGGCATTCTTTTTTTCAGATGTCGATGAACAACCCGCAAAAGCGAAAATGATCAGTAGGTATTGAAGAAGGTTTTTCATTTCAGGTAAATTAAAACCCCAAAATACTGTCATAAACACTGTTTTTAAAAATAAATGAAATTATTTTCAACAGTACTTGGCCATGCATAGTACTTTGCCGTATACAGGTTCAGGATTGATTAAAAACGGGATGTATGAACCTTGAAAACACACAAGTACAGATGAGAAAAGGCATTTTGGAATATTGCATCCTCCATATCATATCGCGTGGAGAAGTTTACGCCTCCGATATGTTGGACGAATTAACGACCGCCAAAATAATTGTGGTAGAAGGAACGCTTTACCCTTTGCTGACACGACTAAAAAATGCCGAGTTGCTGGAGTATAAATGGGTAGAATCTAAATCGGGGCCACCTCGAAAATATTATACCTTAACTGACAAAGGCAGTAAATTTTTACGAAACCTGAGTGAAACCTGGGACGAACTGGTGCACTCGACTCAAACAATTACTACAAAATCTAACGCTTAATCTTCATCCGACTTTTTACTACGTATATGAAAAAGAATATTAGCATCAACATCAGCGGTATCATCTTCCACATTGAAGAAGACGGTTACGAAAACCTGAGAAAATACCTCGACTCGATTAACAAATACTTTTCTTCGTTTGAAGACAGCAGCGAGATTTTAGCCGATATCGAAAGTCGGATTGCTGAATTGTTTTTATCAAAACTCAGCGAAGGCAAGCAAGTGATTACAGTTGACGATGTAGCGGCATTGATCACAACCATGGGTAGCGTAAGTGATTTCAAAGCGGCTGAAGAACAAGAGCCTGGAGAATCACAGCAACACTCTTCAAAGGCAAAAGGAGAATCTTCTTCCAGCGCCAACAACTCATCGAATCAACAAAATGCATACGTACCACCCAAACCTTTTCAGCGCGATCAAAAGAGAAAAGTATTAGGCGGTGTTTGTGCGGGTATCGGAAACCACTTTAACATTGACCCGGTTTGGGTGCGATTATTCTTTGCGTTGTTTGCTTTTGCGTATGGCATTACCTTATTAGTGTATCTCGTGCTTTGGGTTGCCGTGCCCGGATCGTATGATTTAGAAGAACCCGAAACAGGGAAGAAAATGTTTCGCGATACGGAGAACAAAGTATTGGGTGGAGTATCCGGTGGATTAGCTGCCTTCTTTGGAGTCGATCTTGTTGTAGTGCGTTTACTCTTTGTATTGTTCACCATTTTCTTTGGCTCAGGCATTGTCATTTACCTTGTGCTTTGGGTCGTGTTACCCGAAGCCCGTTCCCTTACCGATAGAATGCAGATGCAAGGTGAACCGGTAACGCTTTCTAACATTGAGTCGAACATAAAAAAAAATCTAAATGAAGATCCCGAAAAGGAAGAGAGCGCATTAACCAAAATCATTCTTTTTCCTTTTCGCCTAATCGGCATGGTGCTCGGAGTACTTGGAAAAATATTGGTGCCCATTGCTGAAATCATTCGCGTAGCCATTGGAGTTTTTGTAGTTCTGTTTGGTGTTTGTCTTTTGTTTATGACCATTATTGGTGGCGGGATGCTATTCGGTATTTTCTCAGCCTCTGCATTTTCCTGGCCATGGTTAATGGATCACAATGAAGTTGGAATGCCTTTGCATATTTTTATCAATAGCATCCCTTCTTGGTTGGCGGTAGCGGCTTTTGCTGCTGCACTGATCCCTACCATTTTCCTTATGTTGTTAGGTACTTCCATTGTTGCCAAGAAATTTTCATTCAATGCCACAACCGGATGGACGCTCTTTGTATTGTTCTTTGTAAGTGTCGCGATGTTGGGTGTTGGCTTACCGAAGATTATCTATTCATTTAAAGAAGAAGGCGAGTTTAAAATTGAGAATACCTACCCATTGCCACAGAAAAGAGTAACCCTTAAAATCAATGAAGTAGGAATGGATGATTACGATGGAGTGTCTCTTACTTTGAGAGGATACGAAGGCAAAGAATTAAAATTGGCTCAGGCTTTTAGATCACAAGGTGGAACGCGTCAAAAGGCAATCGAGTATGCGCAACTCGTTACCTATTCTGTTGATGTAAAAGATTCAATTATAACCTTCGACTCAAATCTTAAATTTAAAGAGGATGCTGTTTTTCGCAATCAGCGATTGGAATTGACTCTTTACCTGCCATACGACTATCCAATTGTATTGGACAGAAGCATTGCCTCAAGTACTTACTTTGTATCCCATCACATTGACTATGAAAATCGCGATGGGTTTGTCTGGACAATGAAAGAAAATGGCGGATTGACTTGCCTGAATTGCCTAAAAACTGAATCAGAAGAAAATAATATCCACGATCAATTCGGTCTTTCTGATTTTGACAATGTTGATCTGCGAGGCTTTATCGATGTAAACATTTCATCTGGCAATGAATATGGCGTTGAAATGTTAGGATCAGAAAGTGAGAAGCGTAAGTATAAAATCTATCGCTCTGGCAAAACCTTAGTAGTAGAATATGACGGAGAAAAGAAATTTGATTGGGATGGAAAGTTTATAGATATCGATGAAGTACGTATTAACATTACCATGCCTAATCTTCAAAAAATAGAAGGCGCTGGTTATGGAACAATTGCTTTTGATGAGTTTACTTCAGATGAGATGGAGATAGAAATTAAAGGACCAATAAAAGTAAAAGGAAGTTTAAACGCACATAATTTGATCGTCCACTTAACCGGAAAATCCGAAGCTGAACTTTCGGGCCAGGTAAATAATCTCGATGCAAATCTGCAATTTGCATGTAAACTGAAAGCCTATAACCTTGAAACAACAGATGCCGTTGTAGAGGTCAGCGGAGTTTCAACGGCCAAAGTAAATGTGATCAATACATTAGAAATCGATGAAGACATAACCAGCGACATCGATTACCACGGAAGTCCTCAGATTATCAAAAAAGACTAAACCCCAAACCCATGATTATATTCCTACTCTTTATCTTAATGTGTCTTGTGTACATGTTATTCTGATCGCTTGTTTCTAAAAGTAGTATTAAAACCATGGATCTTGTCTACAATTAATTTGATTTTGTAGATAGGATCCTTGCTTCTTTTATAAGGTAAACTAAAGTTTCATAACGTAGTACATGGCAAAATTCCTGCTTACCCTTCTCTTCATCTTTACCATTCTATTATCAGCCGAAGCCCAAAAGCAAGGCATAAAAGGCAAGGTATTCTGGCGCTCTGGAAACCAAATGCCCGGGCCTGGAAAAGTTAAATTACCAGATCAGGGTATTGTTCGCGAAATTGTGATTTACACTTTAGTAAGAATTCCAGAGGCAAAGCAAACGGGAGTTTTCTTTTCTGATATAAAAGGAGAACCTGTAGCTACGGTACTTAGCAAAGCAGACGGTTCTTTTAAAGTGAAACTTCCGCCCGGCAAATATTCAGTGTTTGTAAAAGAAAGTAATGGGCTCTTTGCCAATCTTTTTGATGGAGACGGAAATATCAATCCGGTAACGGTAAAACCAAAAAAGTGCACGTGGGTTACGATCGCAGTAGATTATGAAGCCGCTTACTAATAACCTTGAGCCAAGGGTAAACTAAAAAAGCGACAAGAATACCTCATCGCTTTTTTAAGTTGACATCCAAAAGAATCTTAACCGTTGAAAAGATCTTTCTGAACTTCGTGAGCTTTGTTTTCAACCGCTTCCTTCACATCAGCAGCTTTTTCTTCAATTGCAGTGGCCATGGCACTTGCCTTTTCAGACACTGCCTCTTTTACCTGCGCAGTTTTATCTGCTACAGCTTGAGAAAATGCTTTCGCTTTTGTGGTAACAGCCTTCTTAAAGGACTTCGCTTTTTTAACTACGGTCTTTTTAATAGACTTTGCCTGAGCGGAAACTTTCTTCGCTACTGATACTGATTTCTTTACCGCCTTTTTAGCAACCTTCTTCGCTGCTTTTGTGACGGGCTTCTTTGCTACTTTTTTGGCTACTTTCTTAGCCAATTTTTTTGCTGCTTTCTTTGCAACTTTCTTCGTTGCTTTCTTTGCAACTTTCTTCATTGCCTTTTTAGCAACTTTCTTTGATGCCTTCTTAGCTTTCTTTGCCATAGCTATAAAATTATTTAGTACCCAAAAGTTAATTAATTATCTTTCACGATAACAGAAACACACCATAAATTTTTTAATAATGTCAATAAAGTTATTTGATCTCTCACATAAGGTAGCAGTTGTTACCGGAGGAACAGGAGTATTGGGCAGTGCCATGGCGAAAGGTTTGGCAGAAGCAGGAGCACATGTGTTGATACTAGGACGTAGAAAAGAAGCCGGTGATATGATCGCCTCTGAAATATCCAAACTTGGGGTAACCTCCTTCTGCTTGCAAGCCGATGTGCTTGATAAAGAGAGACTCGTTGCTGTGCGAAATGAAATTAAGGAAAGACTTGGATCGATCGATATACTATTGAATGCTGCGGGTGGCAATATGCCCGGTGCTGTCGTTACTCCGAATCAAACCTTATTCGACTTGAGCATGGATGACTTTGAAAAGGTAGTTGATCTTAATTTGTCAGGAACGGTTTTACCTACTCAAGTCTTTGCTGAACACATGGCGGCCAGTAAGCAAGGTGTCATTATTAACATTGCTTCTCTGGCTTCCTTTAAGCCCATTACCCGCGTGGTTGGATATTCCGCAGCCAAAGCTGCTGTTGATAGTTTTACCAAATGGTTGTCAGTGGAGATGGCCAGAAAATTTGGCGAAGGAATCCGAGTCAATGCCATCTCTCCAGGCTTTTTTCTAACGGAACAAAACCGAACGCTGTTGACGAATCCAGACGGAAGTCTAACCGATCGCGCCAAGCTGGCCATTGCCCAAACACCCTTCGCGCGATTTGGAAGGCCTGAAGAACTGGTCGGCACATTGGTTTGGCTGTGTTCTGATGCTTCCAAATTTGTAACCGGTATAAACGTTCCGGTCGATGGAGGATTCACTGCTTATTGTGGTGTGTAGTATGCTAAAGTTAATTTCAATTTAATCTCATTTTGCCGTGGTTCAATCAAAGCCTATTCACACCGCTTTACTTTCTTATGGAATGTCGGGTGAAATATTTCACGCACCTTTAATAGCTGCACATTCCGGATTTAGACTCGCTAAAATATGGCAACGTAAAGGCGAGTCGTCCAAAAGTCGATATCCCAATGTTGATGTGGTGCAAAGTTTAGAAGCGATCCTTAATGACAAGGAAATCGAATTGGTAATTGTCAACACCCCTAATGAAACGCATTTTGATTACACCCAAAAAGCTTTACTGGCAGGCAAGCATGTTATCGTTGAAAAACCTTTTACAAACACCGTTGAAGAAGGGCAAAAATTAATTGACCTGGCAAAAAAGTTGAATCTTACGCTCACGATTTTTCAAAACAGGCGATGGGATGGTGGCTTCATGACCGTTCGGGAAATCATCCAATCAAATGCGTTGGGGAAAATTGTAGAGCTTGAAATACACTACGATCGGTTTCGAAATTACATTGCTGCCAATACCTGGAAAGAAGAACCTGGTGTTGGTTCTGGCATTTTGTACAACCTCGGTTCGCACATGCTCGATCAGGTAATCCAGCTTTTCGGAATGCCTAAATCTGTAGATGCACGCATAGGAATTCAACGTCCTGAGGGAAAGGTCTTCGACTATTATGATCTTCGATTAGCTTATACCGATCTTAATGTAATTGTTAAATCAAGTTATCTCGTGCGCGAACCAGGACCGCAATACATAATACACGGAGTGAACGGATCGTTCGTGAAGTACGGAATCGATCCGCAGGAAGAAGCATTGAAAGAAGGTAAAATACCAGCGGGTGCAAACTGGGGAAAAGAACCAGAAGCCTTTTGGGGTAAACTCAATACACAAATTGGTGGACTGCACTTTGAAGGTAAAATAGAAACACTTGCTGGCAGCTACATTTCTTATTATCAAAACGTGTATGAAGTTATTCGTGACAAAAAGGAAATGGTAGTAAAACCAGAGCAATCGCTTCAGGTTATTAAACTCATTGAAGCTGCAATGAAAAGTAATGTAGAAAACCGAGCGATTGAATTATCTGAATGAGACCACTCTCCTATTCCAAAATAATAACCTTGGTGCTAATCTTCAGCATTCAGATATCCGGTTTTAGTCAATCTCTTTATTTTCCTTCGCAAGCAAAATGGATAACATCATCTCCAAAAAAGCAGCGTCTTAATGAAGTTGAATTAACAAAAGCAGTTGATTTCGCAAAAGCCAATGAATATAAAGGTGAGCGCGATTTGCGAGTTGCTATTTCAAAAGCATATGTGCGAGAACCCTACTTTAAAATAGTCGGTCCAACAAAAGAAAGAGGAGGACCTGCCGGATTGATTCTTAGCAATGGTTATATCGTAGCACAGTGGGGCGATGTTGATCGAGTTGACATGAGCTTTAGTGTAACAAAAAGTTTTCTGGCAACAATAGCCGGGCTTGCCGTTGATGAAGGATTGATAAACGACACGCACGACAAGATGAATACCTATATAACCGACACAACTTTTTCAAGCGAGCATAATTCCAACATTACATGGCATCATCTTTTAACACAATCATCAGACTGGTCAGGTAATCTTTTTGGAATGCAAGATTGGGCCGATCGTCCACCAAAAGAAGGTACCATTGAAGACTGGAAAAACAGAACACTTGTTGAACCGGGAACAGTTTTCGAGTACAATGATGTAAGAGTAAACCTACTCGCCTACTCATTACTAAAGGTTTGGGAAAAACCAATACCGAATGTATTGAGAGAAAAAATTATGAATCCTATCGATGCCTCAACCACCTGGAATTGGTATGGCTATGAAACATCAAAAGTAAAAATCAACGAAGCTGAAATTGAATCCGTAACTGGCGGAGGTCATTGTGGTGGAGGAATATTTATTAACACATCAGATATGGCTCGCTTTGGTTTGTTGTTTGCACGCAACGGAAACTGGAATGGGAAGCAACTCATTTCAACAAGATGGATTGAAAAAATGAAGCAACCCTCAGAGGCAAATCCCAGCTACGGATATTTATGGTGGCTTAATCGCGGAAGCGAAAAATGGGAAGGGCTGTCGGACGACATCTACTACGCAAATGGCTTTGGTGGAAATTTTATTGTGATAGATGCTGAGCACGACTTGGTAATTGTATTGCGATGGCTCGAACCCAATAAGATTGAAGAAATGACAAAGCTTGTTTTGAATTCGGTGCAAAAATAAACTTCTGCACATTGTCTCAATGTGTGCCTGGTTGTCTTAGGCAGTATTGTTGTAATGGGTACGTTGTTGGAGTTTACCTACTACACAATCCTTTATGTGCCCGACCGAAGAATTACCTTGCTCCTTATTCATGGCGTCTTTTTTCCGATTGAGATTATCATTATCAGTTTTTGCTTTCATATATTTTCTCTGGCGAATTTCTTATTGCTGATAAACTCTGGGGGCTCAGCCTGTGTTTTCTTAATGATTGGTCTTTCATTCGCCCGTTTGTACCACCTCATCTGCATTATCAAACCCGGAAGTTTAGTGGCCGATGCTGATATTGCCCTCATTAATTATTCGGAATGCGTTTACCATAGTCTCGCTATCCTTGGCGGGAAGGATCCGGATCATCCAGACGCGAGTCGATTAATTCGAAACATAAACGTTATGGAAGCTGTATGGAGTAATTTATTTGTAGTTTTGATCATCGGAAAACTGATGGGCCTACCTCGACTGCCCAAGTCCGAATCGAAGAAAAATTAACTCTATCTAATATCTACTTACTATGAACAACAGAAGGTTTTTGCCTTACATTATTGTAGGCATCATTGCATTATTTATTATTATGGGCATTTCGTCCAGTATCTTTTACACAATCGGCCCTTCTGAGCGGGCCATTATATTTTACAAGTTTGGAATCGGGCTCGACAAGGACAACGTAATTGCTCAAGGCTTTCACGTTAAGGCACCGTGGAATGAGGTCTATGTTTACAGTGTTAACGAAACATCATCAGACGAAAACATGGACGTGTTAGACAAGAATGGTCTATCCATCCACGTAGACGTTACTGCCCGGTATAACCCCATGCCCGATAAGATCGGCTACATTCATGAAAAGTTTACAAAGAGCTATGTGTCGGTTTTGGTTATTCCTGAAGTAAGGTCAACCGTTCGCCAGGTAATGGGTAGGTATACAGCAGAAGAAATTTACTCCACCAAACGAGCAGAGGTAGAAGTAGCGATTCAAACTGAATCCGAAAAAATCCTTCAAAAGAATTTTGTCGATGCCCCCGCAGTACTGATCCGCTCTATTATCTTGCCCGAGCAAATCAAAGGCGCTATCGAAAACAAACTTCAACAAGAACAGGAGGCCTTGGCCTATCAGTTTAGACTGGACAAGGAAAAAAGTGAAGCGGAACGGAAACGCATTGCAGCAGAAGGAGAATCGAGGGCGAACAATATTATCAACAACAGTCTTACTAATAACCTGTTGAAAATGAGAGGTATTGAAGCAACTTTGGAACTTTCTAAATCGCCTAACACCAAGGTCATTGTTATTGGCTCTAGCGATGGTGGCTTACCACTAATCCTAGGAAACAACTAATGTTTGATATTTCTTCACCCTTTTTTTTTGAAACAGCTTACAACCTGTATATTTAAAAGTACAGTTATAAATCTTAACGAACATGGCCAAAACTGCTGAATTGATTATTGACGGGAAGTCCTATACGTTCCCACTGATTGAAGGAACCGAGAATGAAATCGGCATTGACATTAGCGAACTGTTGGAAAAAACAGGAGCCGTTACCTTAGACTTGGGCTATAAAAATACAGGTGCTACCAAGAGTGCAATTACCTTTCTCGATGGGGACAAGGGCATACTCCGTTACCGCGGATACTCCATTGAAGAGTTGGCAGAGAAATCGAACTTTCTAGAAGTCGCTCATCTACTTATTTTCGGGAATCTCCCCACGACCAAAGAGCATCAGAAATTTTCGCATGACATTAAGACACATACGTTGGTGCATGAAGACATCAAAAAGATTTTAGATGGCTTCCCATCAACGGCTCACCCAATGGGAGTCTTGGCTTCATTGTTTTGTTCACAAACTGCTTTCTATCCTGAATCCCTCGATCCTAACCGGTCGGTAGAGGGAGTATATTTAAGTATCGTTCGCTCCATGGCTAAAATGCCAACCTTCGCTGCATGGGCGTATAAAAATGCGGTAGGTCATCCAGTAAATTATCCGGATAACAAGCAAGACTATTGCGCTCGTTTCTTAAAGATGATGTTTGCATTACCGGCAGAAGATTACGAAGTAGATCCACTTGTAGCCAATGCACTGGACAAACTTTTAATTTTACATGCTGATCATGAGCAAAACTGTTCTACATCAACTGTTAGAATTGTTGGGTCTTCGAAGGCGAGCATCTATTCTTCAATATCCGCGGGTATTAATGCGCTTTGGGGACCTCTTCATGGCGGTGCTAACCAAGAAGTAATTGTGATGTTGGAGAACATTAAGAAAGATGGAGGCGACACCGAAAAATGGATTAACAAGGCAAAAGATAAAAACAGCGGCTTCCGCCTGATGGGCTTCGGACACAGAGTTTACAAGAACTTTGATCCGCGCGCAAAAATCATAAAGAAAGCGGCTGATGACGTATTGAAGAAATTAGGTGTAAACGATGAGGTACTCGAGATCGCATTGAAATTGGAAGAAGCAGCATTGAAAGATCCTTACTTCATAGAACGCAAACTTTATCCTAACGTTGATTTTTATTCTGGCATTATTTATCGTGCCCTTGGCATACCGGTTGATATGTTTACCGTTATGTTCGCCATCGGTCGCCTTCCTGGTTGGATTGCACAATGGAAAGAGATGCGTGAAAATAAAGAACCAATCGGAAGACCTCGTCAGATTTATACTGGCGAAAAATTGAGAACGTACACTTCAATAGACAAGCGATAAATTTTTAAATGGTTAATCGTTTTATGTGATTTGAATTAAACATTCAAGCATGTAACGGTTAACCATTATTTTTTTAACCTACAATTATAAAAGGCATGCAAGAAGAATTTTTAAAAGCGGTTGCCCAATCGAAAGAGTTAACGAAACGTCCGAGTAACGAAGAACTCCTTCAACTCTATGCCTTGTTCAAGCAAGCAACTGAGGGAGATGTGTGTGGTGATCGTCCTGGTGGGTTTGATTTTAAAGCGATTGCCAAGTTTGATGCATGGGCAGAAGTGAAAGGAAAATCGAAAGAAGATGCTATGAAGGATTATGTCTCATTAATGAGCCTGATGTATCAACAATACGCTTAAGGCTGTGAATCTCTTTTACCAGCCGTTAATATCAAAGGATGTTTTTTACCTCGATCAGGAAGAATCAAAACATTGCATTAAAGTGCTGCGCAGAATTAAAGGTGATGCGTTAAGAATAACCGATGGAAAAGGTTTCTTCTACAATGCCTTCATTACCAAAGCTGATGCGCAACAATGTTGTTTTGAAATCAAAGAAACAATACCTGAACCTGTCAAGAACTTCTCGATTCACATTGCTATTTCACCTACTAAAAATCCTGAGCGTATAGAATGGTTTGTTGAGAAAGCCGTTGAATTAGGAGTTGACGAAATCAGTTTCGTTCACTGCAAAACCACAGAGCGACCTTTCATTAAAATCGAACGATTGGAAAAGGTAGCGATCAGCGCTATGAAGCAATCACTCAAAGCAACGTTGCCAAAAGTAAATGACATCCTGAAGCTTGATGCGCTCATCAAGCAATCAAAAGAAGAATCAAAATTCATTGCACACGTAGACTTCACTAATTTATCTTATTTACAAAAGGTGGGTAAGTCATCATCTACTTACCTGGTGTTGATTGGACCTGAGGGAGATTTTAGTGAAGGTGAATTAATGCTGGCTACTCAGCAGGGATTTCAAAAAGTAAGTTTGGGCAATAGTCGCTTAAGAACGGAAACCGCAGGCGTTGCGGCTTGTCATATTTTGAATCTCATTAACGATTAAAGGTTACTTCTTCATCGGTCAACCTGTCGAGCTTAAAATTCTGGGTTGATAATAATTCCAAAATCGCTGCAACAAAAACCTACCCCGCGATTAACAATTTAATGTCGTTTCGTTAAGCTCCGCGTATCCTCTCTTCCGAATAGGAATGAGTTGAGGTCATCAAAAAAAAGCTTAACGAAACGACATTGAATAACAATTACCGATTTCTCTTATCTTTCCCATAAATCTCGAATGCCATGATTTTGAATTATATCTGGGTTGGCTTCTTTCTCATTGCCTTTGTAGTCGCATTCCTTAAGCTGATTTTCTTTCAGGACATGGAAGTATTTCCGCAGATGCTTCAGGCTACATTTGACATGGCAAAAACAGGATTTGAAATATCCATCGGACTAACTGGTGTTATGACCTTATGGTTAGGGCTTATGAAGATTGGTGAAAAAGGTGGAATGGTAACCATCTTATCAAGATTAGTCGGGCCATTCTTTTCAAGGCTGTTTCCTGAAATACCAAAAGATCATCCCGCCACAGGTTCGGTTATTATGAATTTCAGCGCCAATATTCTAGGGCTTGATAATGCCGCGACACCCTTGGGATTAAAGGCCATGAAGGAACTTCAGGATGCTAATCCAAACAAGGACACTGCCTCGAATGCACAGATCATGTTCCTGGTTTTAAATACCTCCGGTCTCACGGTTATTCCAATCTCCATTATTGCAGACCGCACGTTGCTTGGCTCAGTAAATCCTACCGGTATTTTTGTGCCTACTCTTATCGCTACATTCTGCTCTACTCTGGTGGGTTTACTCTACGTGAGTTACAAGCAAAAAATCAATCTCTTCGATAAGGTAATAGCCGCATACATTTTTGGATTTACAGCATTTGTTTCATTGAGTGTTTGGTACTTCACAACATTAACACAGCAGGAACTGCAACGTCAATCTTCTCTCATCACAAGCATCACGGTTATAATGATCATCGCTTCTTTTCTGATACTCGGATTAAGGAGACGATTACCTCTTTTTGAAACCTTTATTGAAGGAGCAAAGGAAGGTTTTGAAACTTCGATTAAAATTATTCCTTATCTCATTGCCATTCTCGTTGCCATTGGGGTATTCAAAGCCTCAGGAACATTAATTTACGTCACTGAGGGTATCCGGTGGATCGTACAACTGACAGGTCTTAACGCTGACTTTGTTGACGCACTTCCCGTTGCCTTACTTAAACCACTAAGTAGCCAAAGTGCTCGTGCCATGATGATCACCATTGCCGATGCAAAAAATTTCGGAGTCGATTCTTTTGTCGGCAATCTGAGCAGTATCTTCCGGGGGTGCGCAGATACCACGTTTTATATTCTTGCCGTGTATTTTGGTTCAATTAATATAAGAAAAACGCGATATGCTGTAACCGGAGGTTTAATTGCGGATCTGGCAGGAATAATCGCTGCGATCTTTGTTGCTTACTTATTTTTCCATTAGCGGTTTTACCAAAAGTGAAAAGCCACTATTTGTTTGTTAAAGTGCATAATCGGGGTTAACATTGTTTATGGAAAAGAAGGCGGAAATTCAAAAGACTATCTACGATAATGCGAAGAGTCACTTTCTGGGAAACTTCCCCGACTCCCTGCCAATCGAACAAGCATACGTACACATCGGTATGTATTTAGGATGGATAATCGATACCGATAATTATTCTGAATATTTTGAAGATGAAGCCTCCAACCAAATTTTTCGTTTTAAGAGAAGAGAAATTTCGTGCACCATCTTAAGTGAGATATGGGACGGGTACCTTGGCTTTGAACTCTTCAGTAAGCAAGGAAACATGTTTACCTACTACTATTACGGTGGCGGGCTGTATAGAAATGACTACGATGAAATATTAGTAAAAACGTTACCCTCTATTTATCACGTAACAGACAGTTGGGAAAATTACGAAAAGATGAAACTCCGCATTGATATGCGTTTCACCGACTGGAAAAAACTCGTAGGAGCCGGAGCTTAATTCTATTTAATTAGCTTACCGTTCTTATCCACAACATGATGCATTGTGGTATCCTTAATTGTTAACTCTCCTGTTTCTTGTTTAAATAGAATTTCCGAAGGAATAAAGTTTAGCACATAATTGTTGCTCCACGCTAATCCATCCGACCGATAAATCTTTGCTAGTGTAGCTACAAACTTGTTTTCTTTCGTAGCCTTAGTAGAATAAATCAACACAAAAAATATCTGGCCCCGCGCATCCGAGAATGTGATGGACTTTGCATTTTTTAGTCGAGAAGCTTTAAAGCTTACCTTCTCTACTGGAAACACAATCTTAATATCTGAAACTCTGCTGGGAGTAATTGAATAAAAATATCCTTCCGCAGAAAGCGAATCTTTGTAATGCAATCCTGCAGTGAATTTCTCTGGAACAATAGTCAAAGGTTTGAAAACAGAAGGCGATGGTTCTGTAAACAAGGGTATTGAGTCTGGCGGGTTAATAAGCCATCGAAGTGATTCATTCCTTATGGAAAACTCCTCATTTACTCTTCTTCTTTCCCTTTCTGCATATTCTTTTAAAGCCTTTACATAACTCTTCAATACAATTGCATTGCTGTAAGTGTTGGCTATGAAATGTTCATAGTTTAAAATTTTTGCATCCAGATCAATCGCTAACAATTTAGCGGCAATACTATCGAGTCGGTTTAACTGTTGTGATTCTCTTTTGCTGAGATTCAATCTCAGATTAACATTCGTTGAATCACGAAATTTTTTATTTTCCAACACTGTAGATCGATATTGCAAATCGGCTATCTTCAAATTAAAAATAATAATGGGAAGTGGGTCTTTATCAAACTTCTCAAGCTGCTGCGCTAATAATTTATCAATGAGCTTCGTCAAATCACTGTTCACAGAAACAGAATCGCGATTTACCTTTTCCCGAAGTTTATTGATCTCGATATCGTAAGTCACCAGATGCTCGCGCATTGGAATAATTTCCTTGTTGATAATCTCTGTAGCTTGGGTGGCAAACTTTTTGTAATTCCAAATGGTAACATCGTCCTGATAAAAGTTGGCTTGCGCTACACCATCACGTTTAAAGTTCTCAATATCTTTAGTAGTTAAAGTCTGACTATATCCTGTCTTTCCAAGATTTGATGAGCTGGCCTTATAATTATCAAAGGCTTTCATACACGAATCATATCGAAGAGAAAGCGAGCTTAAAATTGAAAGAGTGTTCTCTGTCGATCGTAGATAAAGTTCATTCTCTCCCGGATACTGATTCTGAATAGTTAGATAAAGTAAATTCGTTCTTTTATACAGGGTATCCGCCATCGAGAAATAATACTTCACCATTTTTACCCTATCAATACGCTCACGTAAACTTTCCATTTTCTTCTCCAGATCAAACTGAATGTCTGAAAGCTTCACACCAAATTCTCCGGTTCGTAAATCCCTTCTGTTGTACGCGGCATATAACTCGTCATTGCGCTTAACTTCTTTTTCGGTAATGGTCTTATACGCTTTATCATAATAAATAATAGCAGAGTCCATATTGGCAATCGACCGTGCGGTTTGCCTCAACACATCATCCTTTGTAGATTTCTCTTGAAAAATAATACCCATAAACAGGTATGCATTGGGGTTATCAACATTCTCCTTAAGGTATCTTTTCAGAAACGGTTCTGCCGATTCATATTGCTTTGTGCTCAACAATCCATAGATTTCTTTATACTTAATCTTCTGACCGTAGGCAGACGAGACAAGAAAACAAAATATTAAAGCCTTAACCAAACCACCTTTTAACATCTTCAACATAATTTAACTTTCGAAATTAAATAAATTCATGAGATTTGACACCGCGAATTCAATTACAACACCAAAATGAATCAATTTCTTGACAAGCTGCCTTTTAAGCGAGTATTACAATTTTGTAAATCTTGGCTTCCATTCGTGATCTTGCTCATCGTGCTTCGTTACACAGGATTACTCTCCGGAGTTTCATACGCAGCCAACAGCGCATTAATGAAGACTGGAGTAATGGATGCTGAGCCAAACGATGTGGCAGTGATTAAACCATTCGACTATAATTTCAGCATCAAAGACATGGAAGGTAAGGTAGTTGATTTTAATGCCTTCAAAGGCAAAACTATTTTTCTAAACCTATGGGCAACGTGGTGCGGACCCTGCCGGGTGGAGATGCCTTCAATACAAAAATTATACGATCGTGTTAGTCACGAAGAAATTATCTTCATTATGCTTTCCCTTGATGACCCAAAACATCATGATAAGATTGTGAAATTTATTTCTAACAGAGCAGTTACATTACCAGTCTATCAACCTGCAAGTCCGTTACCTGAAATACTGGATGTGCCTTCTATACCCACAACATTCATAATCGATCCGCAAGGAAAGGTAGTCAGTAAAAAAGTAGGGGCTGCGAATTTTGATACAGAGAAGTTTGAGAAATTTTTAAAATCGTTGGGCGGGAAATAGTTCGCGGTTCGAAGTTTAAGGTTCAAAGTTTTGAGTTGCTAGGTTTATTCATCTTGCCAACCGCATCACATCTTTAATCTAAAATCTCATATTTAAAATCTAGCGCTCTCCGATAATCTTTAATCCATCTAATGTTAGATTCGGTTCTATCTGCATTACCTCTCGTAACGAAGGAATTACTGAAGAAAGGCCACCAGTGGCTACGATAGGTAATTGAACATCATTCAGTTCTGTTCGGATGCGTTGGATCATTCCCAATACCAACGCTTCATATCCAAACAACGTTCCTGCCTGTATGGCGTGAACGGTTCCTCTTCCCAACGCTGATGTTGGCATTTCTAATGGAACATCAAAAAGTTTTGCGGCATTCTGCGAAAGTGATTTGATAGCCGTCTTCAATCCTGGTGCGATGGCTACACCTAAAATTTTTCCTTCATGCGATAGTGTGGTGAAAGTAAGCGCTGTTCCAAAGTCAACCACAACACAACTGCGATTGAATTTCGTATATGCTGCAACTGCATTAGCAACTAGATCGGATCCGATCTCATAAGGATTAAGTACTTGAATCTTGAGTTTTTTATAAACTTCCGGCCCAAGTACCAAGGGATTTTTTTCAAATAAGGTAACAACAACATTGATCAATTTATCTGTGAGATCCGGCACAACGCTGCTCAGAACAATCTTATCGACATTCGGAAGTTTCAATCCGGTTTCTAAAAAATAATCGCGGATTTTTATTCCGCAAAATAATTCGGGGCGATCGCTCACAGAAGGTATCCTCCACACATGCTTCCAGCTTCCTTCATGCGAAAGGCCAAGCGTAATGTCGGAGTTACCAATGTCGATGGCGAGTAGCATGTTAGGCATATTCCAA
>JBKJOF010000228.1:0-53357 GCA_046595655.1 Chryseolinea sp.
AAAACAGTGATAAGCATCGATGAAGCAAAAACTATAACGAGAACTGCCAAAGCTGAAGTGTTAACATTTATTTTAGCTGAATTAGATGCTGCCATAGCAGCGCTACCGAAAAAAGAGGATTATGCGGCCGCTGATAAAGGGCGTATTACAAAAGCTGCGGCAAAAGCCATAAAAGCAAGGGTATTATTGTATCAGGGAAACAGAATGGCAGAAGTGGTGGCTATTTGTGAGGATTTAATGAATAACCCGACTGTAAATGGCGCTTATAGTCTTCAGTCATCCTATTCAAGTGTTTTCTCTCCTACGAACGAGTACAACTCTGAAGTTCTCATGGATTTAGCATACGTACCTGTTGCCCGCACGTATGATCAGTTGAGCAGGTTTATTCCTATTTCGGCAGGTGGAAACAGTGAAAATTACCTTGCGCCCACCCAAGAACTGGTAGATAGCTATATTATGCTAAATGGAAAGTCTATCAAGGAAACAGGTTCAACCTATGATGAACTAGATCCTTACGTGAATCGGGATCCCCGGTTGACTGCCACCGTGGTTTATCATAATTACGTATGGACCAATGCGAACGGCACGACCCAGATAATTCATACTGACCCTAGAGCAACTAATCCACCTCCTTCTGGCGTAGCAACTAACAATGTATTAGGTAGTGGAGTATCACGTACTCCCACAGGCTACTTTTACAGAAAGTATTATGATGCTACCAATGTAGCCAATGCTTCTGCTTTAAACCTTATCCTGATTCGCTGGGCTGAGGTGTTATTAATGTATGCTGAAGCAAAAAATTCATTAGGACAAATGGATGCAACCGTCTGGGATAATACGATAAAGCCTTTGCGCGTAAGAGCTGGATTTACTGATGCTACAGCCTTAGAATATACTGATGTTACCGCTAATACCACCGTGTCGATGACTGATATTATCAGAAATGAAAGAAGGACTGAGTTTGTTTTAGAAGGAGGACTGAGACTTGATGACATCAGAAGATGGAAAATAGCCGAAACAGTAATGAATGGCTGGATACATGGAGCAAAATTTGCGACTACAGGTGTCGACAATGATTATGTAAGAGTATCTAACAGATCGTTTAATCCGGCTAAGCATTATTTGTGGCCTGTTCCAACAGAGGAAATTTTTAAAGTTCCAAGCCTTCTGCCTCAAAATCCAGCTTGGTAGTAAATTGAAAGGTTATAGTTTTTTTAACAGGATTTTTATTCTTTAAACACAAAAACTAATAGTAAAAGAGGCTGTCTCAAAAGGCAGCCTCTTTGTATTTATTTAGGTTGTGCAGAAAGAATACTCTAGACGCAAGGCGTTATCACTAAGCGTACAATCAACCACGAGTTGCGTAGTCTTGGTTAAGTTAAAATTTTTGTATTTGACGTGTGGTGTTTGGTTTCCATTTATGAGGAAGCAATCGTAAGTATACTTTATCCATCTAATACATATTATCATTGACTGCATTGCGGTTGGGATGAAGAATCTGAGCTGCCTTCCGGTTACCGACTCCTTGATTTTTGAGTGTGATTAATTGTTTCAGGTACATGCTATCTTGTGTTTTTTTTCAGGCCTCGCATTTTTTAACGCGTTGCAAATTTCATAGAAAGTAGCAGGAAATATGGTATCCATGTTTGGCTCGGATAATCCTATAGGAAAGGATATGGACTTGGCCAGATTCCATAAAACGCTATGTTGGAATGTTGTAACAAACGCATATGCAAGGGTCATGGTGTAGAATGGAACCACTAATGATTACCAACATACCGCTTGAAAAATACACACAGATATTTCGAGGATTTTTTCGAACTTGATTTTAGTAGCATGACTCAATAAATATCAAAAAAACAACCCATAATATTTCTCTACTCAATCAATTATTAGACACTAAATTTTCAATTATGATTATGAATAAGAAAGGCTTACTTCTTGTTTTGTTTTTAACGGTTTTTTCAAATTTCCTTTCAGCTCAAAAGAATGTTAAAACGGGCGATGGTTTTTACAAAAAAGAGATGCAATCACTGCAAACCTCCATTGAGAAAAACTTTTATGATAAAGCCTCTGGACATTACTTTATAGTATTAGATACTGCACAACGCGAAAGGAAAAACGGTTACCTCAGGGAGTACACGTATGTATGGGCACTGTGTGCTCTTTACCAGGCTGCGAATGAAATCGAAACGCTTAATCCGAAAGCCAATTTGATGGAGCCAATAAAAAAAGAGATGAATCAATACTATGATCCAGCTCCTCCTAAGCCTGCATTTTCCGATTATATAATGAAGCTGAAACCAGGGCAGCGTTACTATGATGATAACGAATGGTTTGGTATCACCGCATTAGATGCTTATGCGCGGACTAAGAAACAATCAGACCTCGAACTAGGTAAGATGATGTACGATTTTATAATGTCGGGCTATGATGATGTTTTAGGTGGAGGAATTTATTGGGTAGAAGGTTCTAAAAGTTCTAAAAATACTTGTTCTAACGGGCCTGGTGTCCTAGTGGCGATACATCTGTACCAAGCCACCAAAAACAAAGCTTATCTCGATACTGCAATACAAATATTCAATTGGACAAACGAGAAGTTGCAGGCGCCATCAAAGTTGTATTATGATAACATATCAACAAAAGATAATACGATCGGCAAAGCCATATTTTCTTATAATACCGGCACTATGCTTGAGTCAAATATTTATTTGTATGAAGTTACCGGTGATAAAAAGTATTTAACTGAGGCAAATGTTATCGCTGATAGTTCTCTAACCTTCTTTTATGGTCGTGATAAGTTTAGAGATAGCTATTGGTTTAATGCAGTCCTACTAAGGGCTTATCAGCACCTGTTGAAACACAACCCGGACATGAAATATATTATGGGTTTTAAAAAATGTTTGGATTTTGCATTACAGAATGAAAAGAATACCCAGGGATTGTTTACAGGCAAGGACAAGGTCCAGGATTTGGTAGCTCATGGAGGAATGTTAGAAATACTGGCGCGTTTCGCCTGGCTTGAAAATAAATATAATTTGAAAGAACCGGGTTCGTCTTCCATTGTACCTAAAAAATAATTGCAAGGGTTTTGGCTGTTTTTCGAGTTAGTTAAACAAACCAAAACCATGAAAACACTAATAATACATAAGCAAAAAAGGATGTGCATTCAATTTCATATCTAGTTTAGCCAAACGATATAATTCCAGTGGCACGCTTTTATTTGAAATAAGAATGACGCCATATTGAATAATCAGGAAGTAAATGACGCTGATCAATTGGAATTTCGAAACCTCTAGAGAGAAACTATTTTACGCAACGTAATAACACCTTAAATTAAAATACAGTGAAGAAAAATATTATTGCAATCATCCTAATCTTGTTTGTGACAAGTCATGTTCAAGCCCAGAAATTGGTTACGGATTATGTTAATCCACTTCTAGGTACCGCAACGTTATGGGACAGTGTAGATATAGGATATAAACCTACGCATAGAACCTGGGGAGCTGAAGTATTTCCCGGATCGTCATTACCCAATGCGATGGTCCAGTTAAGTCCTGTAACCCAGTTTAGAAGTGGTTCCGGTTATCAGTATGAAGATAGTGTCATCTTTGGCTTTATTCATACCAGTAAAGGTCATTGGAATTTATGCAACATTCCTATAATGCCTGCTACAGGAACGTTTACTGCAGATGATTATAAATCCCCATATAGTCACAAAAAAGAATCGGCACGTCCGGGTTATTATCAAGTTTATCTGGAGCGTTACGGGATTAATGCAGAATTAACGTCAACACTACGAAGCGGATTTCACAAGTACACTTTCAAGCCTGGCCAGAGTAAAAAATTGATTATAGATCTTTCGATGGCAAATGAAAGAATAAGAGATTGGGATATTAAACAAGTGGGAGAAAATATTTTAACAGGTTTCCAGCAAGGAGGAGAAAAGATGTATTTCTATGCAGTTGCCAATCATACTATAAAAAATATTGACTCGCTAAAAAATGATAAGAAAGTTGTTCCTGTTGTTAACTTCATCGATGCTGCTAAGCCACTGGAAATTCAAATTGCATTTTCTTATGTAAGCATTCAAAATGCAAAAGAAAACCTAACGAAAGAAATGCTTGGAAAAAGTTTTGAGCAGGTAAGAAAGGACGCTACCAACACATGGGAAATTTTATTATCAAAAATTAAAGTGTCGGGTGGTACTGAAAAACAACAAGGATTATTCTATTCTACATTGTACCGCTCGTTTCTTTGGCCTGCACTACGGAGTGATATAAATGGGGAATTTATGGATCAAAGCCATAAAGTGGTAAACAAAGGTTTTAACTATTATACCGAACCATCTTTGTGGGATGATTACCGCAATAAACTAGTGCTGTTAGGAATGCTGTCTCCAAAAGTAACGAATGATGTTATTAAGTCATTAATAGACAAAGGCGAAATAACCGGATTTATGCCAACATTTTTTCATGGTGATCACGCATCCGTATTTATTGCCGGATCCTATTTGAGAGGCTTAAAAGGTTATGATGTAAAAAAAGCTTATAGTCTTATGTTAAAAAATGCTACTGTTGAAGGTACGCGAAAGTATGTCGCAGAATACAACGACAAAGGATATATCGCAGAAACGGTGGTAGAAAAACCAGTTACGAATACGGTTACAAAAGCCTCAGTTACTAAAACACTCGAATATGCTTATGACGATTACGCTGTGGCTTTGCTGGCGAAGGAATTAGGGGACACCGCGAATTACAGAATGCTGATGAAACGTACAGGTAATTATAAAAATGTGTTTGATCCCTCAACAGGATTTATGCGGGGGCGTTTGGAGAATGGAGAGTGGGTGAAAAATTTCGATCCTACTTATGTATATTATGAGTACATGTACCGTGAAGCCAACGCTTGGCAATCCACTTTTTTTGTTCCGCACGATGTAAAAGGTTTGATAAATCTCTATAAGGGAAAAGATAATTTTGAGAAAAAACTAGATGGTCTTTTCACCACTCCTTTCACTGGACTTGGAGCCGATAATATGTCTGGCTTTCTTGGTCAATACTGTCACGGAAATCAGCCGGATCATAATTATCCATATTTATACTACTGGGTTGGCAAGCAGGAAAAATCGCAGGTTTATTTAGATAGTCTCATGAGCCATTACTATGATATGGGTAAAGATAAATTGGCTTATGCCGGTATGGATGATGCCGGTGAAATGTCGGCTTGGTATGTATTCAATGCCATCGGATTGTATACATTTTCTCCCGCTGATCCGGAATATATAATTACTGTTCCGCTTTTCGATAAGGTTGAATTCAATCTTGACGGAAAGAGTTTTACAATCATCAAAAAGAATTCAGGCAAAAAAATAAGCAATATTAAATACGGAGAAAAAAAAATTGAAAGCTATTTTATTTCGCACGATGATTTGAAACAAGGCAAGACCCTAGTTATTACTACTGCGAAGAAGTAGCAAAAGTTTTAATCACTTATAGGCAGAAAATAAAAATAAAGTGAAAATTTCTTAAAGCAATAGAGTTTATAAAGTAATCAACAACAAACTGTAAAAGGAGGTTGGCTTGACAACCTCCTTTTGTAGTTACTAAATTATTGATTTGCTTATTGCCTTAATTTGAATTACTCGCGAGTTGATTGGCAAAAGCAAGTTCGTTACTACTGAAATCCTAACACTAAATTATTCGAATGAAAAAAGTAAATCTTCGCTTCAGTGTTTTCTATTTTCTTTTGATAGCTCTTAATGCTTTTGCAAGCCCCAATGATCCAGTAGGAAAGCCGTCCATTACCAAAGTTTTTTTTGGTGAAACAGAGGGGACGAAGATCTATGAGTACACACTTAAAAACAGTAACGGCATGCTTGTTAAGGTTATCAACTATGGTGGTACCATTTCTGATATTATTACTGCTGATAAGCATGGAGTTATGGCGAGTGTTGTACTTGGCTTCGATTCGCTTACTTCATACACCGGCCGTATGAATTCGGTAATGGGCGCTGCAGTGGGCCGCGTTGCCAATCGTATTGCAAATAAAAAATTCACGCTAGATAGTACGGAATATATTTTGACTTCTTTTATACATGGGGGAGCGCAGCCCTTTCACAAAAAAATATGGACAATTGAGGAAGTTCCCGGTAACAAAGAGGTGGCTTTGAAACTAACTTATTTCAGTAAAGATGGTGAAGAGGGTTACCCCGGAAATTTAAATGTGACCATGACCTATACGCTCACGAATAACAATGAGCTTAAAATTAGTTACTTCGCTACAACGGATAAAGCAACACCAATTGTCCTTACCAACCATACTTATTTTAATCTCTCCGGTGGTAAAGATGCAAAAGTTTTAGAAACCGAATTACTTATTTTAGCCGACCAATATCTGGAGTCAGCCGATGAGGGTATCCCTACCGGTAATTTTATTAATGTTAAAGGAACACCATTCGATTTTACACAACCTCACAATATTGGCGAACGCATTACGGAACCTAACGAACAACTAAGAAGAGGAAATGGCTATGACATAACGTATGTTTTACGAAATCAAACGAACAAGTTAGTACTTGCTGCGAAAGCTTACGAACCATCAAGTGGAAGGGTGATGGAAACTTATACCACGGAACCTGGAGTAGTATTCTATTCGTCCAATCATCTTAGTGAAAGATCAACAGGCAGAGGAGGAAAACCATTCACAAAAAATGGTGCATTTTGTCTGGAAACGCAACACTTTCCAGATTCTCCTAATCAGCAAAAATTTCCTAATACCATTTTAAGGCCAGGCAAAACATTTAAGTCTGAAACGGTATATAAATTTTCGGTGAGGAATTAATTCATAATAAAGGCATAGAAATAAAACTTCTTATAAGCCGATTTAAAGTTGTCTGATTACATGATGATCTTCTCCCCATCAGAGGTGTGCCACGAATGAAAAGGAAGACGTTCTTTTCTATGCTGTATAAAAGATGAAGGTAGGCCCTTCACATCCGCTATGCAGTTGGAGTATGTAAACCATCTAAAGGTGCTGTGTTGAAAAGGCATGGTGCTGAACGTTTAGAAAAAAGGTATCCGTATAGGGTATCAGGTGAGTGTAGAGGAGCTGAATGCAAATGAACCGTTGATGATATGTCGAAAGGGAGAACTTGTTGACGAAACTATCAGATCTCTGTACTGATAGGAAGATTGTAACGGGGAACTGTTTACTGGTTACAGGTCAACCGGCACTAAGACGGCAGGAACTTTACACACGCTTTTATACGGAACGTGGGAAATTGTTTGTTGATGCGCGAAAGCTTTGCGAGAATCTTATCTAGGATAAGAGACAATCAACGGAAGATTGATTGTTCATATTACAACTCAATCCTGCTCAGGCAGGAGAAGCAACAAACAGTGTCGGACGAAGCCATAGTAGCGTAGAATTCTTTGTAATGAAGATAGAGCGAAGGGCTTCGGTTATTCAGTTAGAAGTATTTTTAAACAACCCTACCGAGGTAGGGGAAGATGAAGAAAGAAAATGACAAAATTATTACCGATCAGTAAACGGTTGGTATGGAACAGCTACAAGAAAGTAGTTGCGAAAGATGGTGGTGCAGGTATTGACCATGAAAGCATTGAGATGTTCAATGAGAATATGGCCGCTAACCTGTACAAGCTTTGGTATCGCATGACATCGGGAGTTATTTTCCACCAGCGGTACGGACGGTACTTATTCCCAAAAAGCAGGGCGGTAAGCGACCTCTGAGTATTCCCACGGTAGGCGACCGTATAACCAAGGGAGTAGTAAAAGATTATCTTGAACCTGCAATGGAAGCGATCTTTCACCAGAGTTAACATCAGCCATTCTATTATGATGACGCTCTTACAACAGCACACACAAGAGAAGTGGGTTTAGATGTATGTTGAAAGATGGTTGAAGGCAGGCGTAGAACAGAAAGATGGTTGCATAGAAACACAGACAAAGGGTACCTCAAGGAGGAGTAATCAGTCCGTTACTTGCAAACTTATACTCCATTTGAACGGTATGCGGATGACATAGTCATACACTGTCATAACCAAGAAGAAGCGGAGCAAATACTGATACGCTTGTCGGCACGGATGAAGGAATTTGAACTTGAATTACATCCTGAAAAGACAAAGATCGTGTACTGTAAGAACTATCTACGGAAAGCCCGATATGATAATGAGAGCTTCATATTTTTGAGTTATAGTTTTCAACCCAGAGTGCAACAGCATAAATTTGGACGCAAGAAAGTGTTTCTGTCATTTGATTGTGCTATAAGCAGTGCAGCCAAGGGCAGACTACGCGAAGCGATCCGAGCAGTATTTAATCCTCGATGGACAGAGCGAACGCTAGCGGAATTTGCTAAGAAGTTGAACCCTAAACTACACGGATGGATCAATTACTACGCAAGGTTTAACAGTCATGAAGCATTACCAGTATTTTCTTATTTGAATGAACTGATAAAGAAGTGGATTAAGAATAAATACAAGCTGCGCAGCATGAAGTCACTGTATGTAAAGTTTAAAACTATACAGACAGAAAACATAAATCTGTTTTATCACTGGACGAAGGAAGTAAGAACTTGATTGGATAACAAGAGCCGTGTGAGGTGAGAGTCTCACGCACGGTTCTGTGAGAGGCTTTGGCTGAAATGCCATTGCCTACTCGACTCACTTGCCTCTTTGCTAGTGAAGAACACTAACATGAGAGATGGTTCGTATCTTTTTTTAGTTCAGGGCTACTCAAGCAGAGTTGGCAAGTGAACTTGATGACATAGAATTAAAGATCACGTCCGTCTTGTATCATCATTCTTTTACGAATTCTGCTCAGCGATTCGGGCTGTATGCCCAGGTAGGAGGCAATGTAACGTTGAGGTATATTCTCAATTACTTTTGGCCTTTCCTTTATTAGCCGAATGTATAATTCTTCAGGGGAATTTAATAATAAAGACTGCGCACGCTCACTCGCTTTTACAAATATAAATTCCGCAATGAGCCTTCCAAACTTCTGCCACGCTGGTGCTTTTTCGTATAAGGTCTGCATGTCGGTATAGTGAAGCTCCATCACTTCAGCATCTTCAAGGGCAACAATATATTCTATACTTGGTTGTTGTGTTAAAAAACTACGATAATCGGTAATGTAGTGTCCTTCAAAACGAAAGTCGCACGTAACTTCTTCGTCTTTAACAATATTATAGATCCGAAAACATCCGTAATTGATGAATGAAACGTATTGACATATTTGGCCTTGTTGTAATAGCCATTCTCCTTTTTTTAGATTCCGCCTGCGTAAAACAGCTTCATGTTGGCGCCATTCTTCATCTGTTACATTCACAAAGCGCGAAACAAACTTTCTCAAAGGGGCGTATTCATTTTCGATCATGGTGAAAGTTAATCAGTTTTCACCTGTCGACCATAAAAAACCGGGAGCTATTCCAGCACCCGGTTCAAACTAATAGCCTTACGCAAACTCTCCAGATTGAATAATCTCTGCTGGCTTAGAATGTGAACCGTACAAACGGTACCGGGAAAAACGTCTGTTGGTATTGTGTGACAATACTGTTGGTGCGTGGATTATAACTTTGAGAGAAAATATTTTTGTTATTGGTTATGTTTTGTAAATCGAGCGCAATCTCTAATGTGCTTTTGGCATATTCTCTTCGATATGAAATTTTCAAATCGGTACGAAAGTAAGCGTCTTGCATCTCACTGAAGGCCTCATTTTCCTTATAAATGGTGCGACCATATTGTTGTGATAAATCGAAATCAATAGGCGTTAAGTATTTACCGCCAATGGTGGTAAGTTTCAGATTTAATGAGAGGTACTTTCCTTTTTTACCCAACTTCCACTCTTTGCCCGCCAATGCATTTACCACATATCCAGTATTGAAAGCTGTATTGCGCTCAACACCATCACTACCCTTATACTTGGAATCGAAGAAGGAAGAGGTAATCAGAAAATAGTAACCTTTACTGAAGAATCGCTCTAACGTAAGTTCAATTCCATAATTTGTTCCGGTTCCTTCATTCACTAAATTCGCTTCATCGCCTGGGCCAAAGCTGGCTCCTGTATTTAATGATGAGAAGGAACTAAGCTTTTTTTCTACCGGTATATTGGAAAGTGTTTGATAATACGTCTCGGCTTTAAGTCGAAGGGTAGAAGATATATTCCAATCGTAAGTAAGGACATAGTGTTGACTGGTGCTGAAGTCTAAAAGTTTATTAGTAAGCAGCATCGTTCCATTGTCAGTTTTAGTTTGAACAAATGAGGTCGTTATGTTTTGTGTTTGATTGTGTAATCCGAAGCCCACACTCAGGGAATGACGTCCATCAATAATATATTGAAAGCTTGCTCTTGGCTCGATGGAGAACTGCTCATTCAATCCATAATATTGCGCGTGAATACCAGCGTTAAGCGAAAACTTTGTATTGAAGCGATGCTTCCAGTTTGTGAAAAATTGATAGAGGAGTGTATTGTCTTTTACATTAAGCCGTATGGTGTCGCTATTGATATTGGCATAAATGTCGCGGTTGAAAAGATCGTAGTAAAGGGCATCGATGGTAAGTCCGGAAGTGAGGCTATTCTTTGAATTGAATTTAGTGCGTGTAAAAAGATTGAGCGAATACTTTTGGGTGCTCATTTCGGCTTCCGATCGGAGATGTTTTGCGATTACTTCTTTTTCATTATTTCTCACTAATGAGTCTGCAGAAAAGGATTCACTTGTTCCGCTTGCGCCAGCGGTAACTTTGACAAAAGTATTTTCTGATATGCTGGTTTCATAACTCACGCCAGCTACTCCGGTTTTGTAACGCGGATAGGAGTCGATATTTTCACTTCCGTACAAATCACTATTTTTCTCCAGATCCGCTTCGCTCCCCAGCAAATCAATCGCGCTGGTTCCTCCAATTCCAAACAATGACCATTTGCCTTTTCCTTTTGTTGGCAGTGTTACTTTAAAGTTTAGATCCTGATATAAAGGAGTATTTGATCCAGTTCCAAAATCAATACCAATGGCTTGAAAAAGTCCTAATGTAGAATACCGGTAGTTTGCAACGTATGACGCCTCTGAATTTTTTGACATCGGCCCCTCGGCACCAAGTTCAAATCCATTAAAACCAACCTGGCCTACAAACTCTCGTTTTTGATTATTGCCATCGTGCAACTTAATATCAAACACACCAGCCGTTGCGTTTCCATATTGTGATGGAAAAGCACTGGTGATGAAATCGGATTTATCGAGATTGTTGTTGTTGAGCATGCTTACGGGTCCTCCCGTACCTACCATCGATCCAAAGTGATTGGGATTCGGTATGTTAAGACCTTCCAATTGCCACAGCATACCAGTGGGTGAATTACCACGTACAACAATATCATTTCGTGAATCATTTCCACCTACTACTCCCGCAAAATTAGCGGCCATTCGCGAAGGATCACCTATTGCGCCCGCGTAGCGTTTCGTATCATCTACATTAAAAGATCGTGCACTTACTACAGCCATATCATTATTTGTAGCCGTTTTATCTTCTTTTGTATTGGAGGTTACAACTACTTCATTCAACTCACTCACACCCTCTATTAGTGCGATGTTTAGAATTACTTCTTTTCCCGCTGTAACCACTATATTGGATATGGTCTGTTCTTCATAACCAATGTAGGTGATTTTAATACTCTGCCTACCCAACGGAACATTTTCAATTCGGTAATTGCCGTCCTTATCGGTGCTGCTTCCGAGTAGACCATTGTCATTGTCAATGGAAATGGCTACACTCACTCCAATCAGGGGCGTTTTAGAAACTTCATCCAACACACTCCCACGTACGGTTTGGGTGGATTGTCCTAATGTATCAGAGAATAACATTAACCCAAGGACCAGTCCTGCCAGTATGGGTACACATTTTTTAAATAATTTTGTTTTCATCAAGAGATAGAGTTTTAATAAGAGACAAATGTATCGGCCGATACCCCTATCCAAAATTGACAAATGTTAAGAAAATTCAGGAATGGTATTGATCATGGTTAAGAAATGAGAGCATGACATTGAATTTTTCTTGAGAGCGAAATGGAAACTTTAGATATTTCAGCCTGTGATCTAAAACACTTGAATTTGATAAATATGTGTTAAACTAAAATCAGTAAAAAATAGAAAGATATTTGAGCTTGTTAGCGAAGAACACAATGAGTGAGAATTATAAATCAGCGGAGGTTGAAAACAGTTGACGCACCAGAAGCCGTTGAGAAAATTGTGGGCAATAAGTTTAACGATTAATATTTAACAATCTATCTACTTCTTTTATGATCAAGTCGTTACCTGTTACTGTACCAGGAACTCCATACGTTTCTATATAACCCTGAAAAAAATAGGTTATGATCCCTTTTTGATCTACGATAAATAGTTTTGGATATGAGATTTCGTCCATAAACAGTTTCATTATTTCCTTCGCGTCTGAAATAATTTGAAAATTAATGCTGTCATTTTGATAGACTGGTTTTTTCATTCTATATCCTTCACTCGTTGCGTTCATCATTTTCATCATTTTCTTTTTGGAGTTGTCTGTGAATGAAAGAATGAGAAATTTCTTGGCTGAATATTTTTTGACCAGCTCATTTAATTCAGGAATTTCTTTAAAACAGGCAGGACAGCTTAAATTCCAAAAACTCAATAAGACAATTTTTCCTTTCAAGTCAGTAAGCGATACTTCTTTATTGTCCAGTGTCATCGCCTTAAACTTTGGAGCTAATTCATTTTTTAGCTTATGTTCCATTCCTGAATCGTTCACAGTTGAGAATGTGACGGTCTGGGCGTTTAAGTAGGTCCCTAATCCTAGAAATAAGAATAGTATAATAGATCTCATATTGAGTTTTGAGTTTAATGGCAATGCATTTATAAGATATAGATATTTGAAATCTGACTACATGAAAGCACGCGTTCGCTTGCGCGAGTTACCCAGCCCAACCTTCTCTATCCAAACTTCGATATTGAATCGCTTCTGCTAAATGTTCAATTTTAATTTCGTTCGTGCCGGCAAGATCGGCAACGGTGCGTGATACTTTTAGAATTCTATCGTAAGCTCGTGCAGAGAGACCGAGACGTTCCATTGCAGTTTTTAATAATACTCTACCGGCATCACTGATTACACAAACATCTTTCACCATATTCGATGGCATCATGGCATTACAATACACATCGGTTTGATTTTTAAATCGCTCGGTTTGTATTTCGCGTGCCTTCACTACGCGCTCGCGTATCTGTTCGCTGGTTTCTGTTTTTCGGTTGGCGGTCATCTCATCAAAACTAACCGGCACCACTTCTACATGTAAGTCGATGCGATCTAATAATGGCCCACTGATTTTACTAAGGTAGCGTTGCACTACACCGGGGCCGCACACGCATTGTTTTTCAGGATGATTATAATAGCCACACGGACAAGGATTCATACTCGCCACCAGCATAAAGTTGGCAGGGTAATCCATTGAAACTTTTGCGCGCGAAATCGTTACACGTCTTTCTTCCATCGGTTGACGCATCACTTCTAATACTGAACGTTTAAATTCAGGAAGTTCATCTAAAAATAAAACACCATTATTCGCCAATGAAATTTCTCCGGGTTGAGGATTTCCGCCACCACCGACTAAAGCAACATCTGATATTGTGTGATGAGGACTACGAAAAGGTCGAGAGGTAAGCAACGATGCATTCTTATCAAGTCGTCCTGCAACGGAGTGGATCTTTGTTGTTTCCAATGCTTCATTTAAACTGAGAGGCGGAAGTATGGTAGGTAATCTTTTTGCAAGCATGGTTTTACCTGCACCGGGCGGGCCGATCATAATTACATTATGTCCACCGGCTGCAGCAATCTCCATTGCGCGTTTAATATTTTCTTGTCCCTGCACATCTTTGAAATCAGAATCATAATGATTGAGATTGGATGCAAACACTTCGCGCGAGTCAACCTGAACGGGCTGAATAGAAATTTTCCCTTCTAAAAAATCAATGGCTTCCGCTAACGTCTTAACCGGAAAGATGTCGAGGTTATTTACGATAGCCGCTTCGCGTGCATTATCAGATGGAAGAATAAAGCCTTTGAATTTTTCTTTGCGTGCTTGTATCGCAATAGGAAGCACACCTTTTATCGGACGAAGCGTACCGTCTAAGGTAAGCTCGCCCATGATAATGTATTGATCGAGTTTGTCTGTGGTAATTTGCCCTGAGGCTTTGAGGACACAAAGTGCAATTGATAAATCGTAAGCCGATCCTTCCTTGCGCACATCAGCCGGTGCTAAGTTTACAACGGTTTTATTTCTAGGCATAAAATAACCTGCACTCTTCAAAGAGGATTCTACACGGTGCTGACTTTCTTTTATCGCGTTATCAGGTAAACCGCTCATGAAAAATTTTACGCCTTGCCCAACACTTACTTCAACCATGATGGTTCTGGCATCAACTCCGTGAACGGCTCCACCAAAGGTTTTTGACACCATGGTTGAGATTGTCTAAAAATTAACTTCTATCGGTAGTCTTCGAAAGGCTTTGTGTTTTACCAGCTTCCTGAAGATCAAACAATTTCGCTTTTAATGTATTCAACTCAAGCGTAAGAGCAGCTTTTTCTTTCGCTGCATCTTTGTTGGCTTTAAAAGCCCACACTACATCGATAACTAAAATAACTAATCCAAGAAACGTTATCCATTTAAACATCGGCACCCAACCTACCATCTTGAAAAGTAAGCTTGTGTTGTTGTCTAGAATGACCGTGAAAATAAACGCACCCAAATGAAAAGCTCCAAATACAATGTAAAAAATGAGTCGGTTTTTATTCATATCAATAAGGTTAAAGGACGCTTGCTTTTAACTGGTTGGTATAGTTGATTAAAGGTAAAAGAAAAAAATGGAACTCGAAACTTTAAACCCGAAACCTTGAGCCTTGAACTTGAAACCTCGAACCTTAGACTATTAACTTCCCACTGATCTCTGAATTTCATTCAATTTCTTATACAACCCATTTTGCTTAATCAATGTATCATGTGTGCCACGCTCAATAATTTGTCCGTGTTGAATCACAACAATTTCATCGGCATGTTGAATGGTGCTGAGGCGATGGGCAATCACAATCGAAGTGCGATTCTTCATTAAATTAAAGAGTGCTTCCTGCACAAGTTTTTCAGATTCGGAATCGAGAGCAGAGGTAGCTTCATCTAAAATTAATATTGGAGGATTTTTTAATACTGCGCGAGCGATACTCAAACGCTGGCGTTGTCCGCCAGAAAGTTTGGAGCCACGTTCACCAATAACAGTCTGATAACCATTTTCAGTTTGCGTTATGAAGTCGTGAGCATTGGCAATTTTTGCCGCTTGTATTACAGCCTCTTCACTTATGTTCGGCATGCCGAATGCAATGTTGTTAAAGATAGAGTCGTTAAAAAGAATGGACTCTTGAGTAACCACTCCCATTTGTTTTCGGAGTGATTCAATTTCATAATCACGAAGCGAAATGCCATCGATGCAAACTTCACCATCGGTAGGATCATAAAAGCGTGGCACCAAATCCGCAAGCGTTGACTTACCTCCACCGGATGGCCCGACTAACGCGATGGTCTTTCCTTTCTCCACGGTAAGGTTGATGTTTTTTAAAACAAGATCGTTGTCGTATGCAAAGCTGACATTTCTGAACTCAACATTTTTTTCGAATTGTTGAAGTACAATGGCGTTGGGTTTATTCTCGATGATGGGTGAGGTATCAATCACATCAAAAATTCTGCGGGCTGATGCAATACCTTTTTGTAATGAAGTGATTCCATTTGAAAATGCTTTTGCCGGCTGAATGATTTGTGCAAAAATGGCAAGGAAGGCAATGAACGAACTCGCTTTCAAGTCGTCTTCCCCATTTAAAATAAGAACGCCTCCGAAATACATAATACCCGCTACAATCACAACTCCTAAAAATTCAGATACCGGAGAGGCAAGTTCATTTTTCATCGCCATAGAAAGATTGACTTTGCTGTAATAGTCATTCTCTTCATTCATCTTTCCGATAATATACTTGCGCGCATTAAAGGCTTTGATGACGCGCATCCCACTAAAGGTTTCGTCCAGAATGTTGACTGTTCGCCCAAGTGATTCCTGACTTTGTTTTGCCTGACGTTTTAAGCGTTTCACAATTTCAGCTAGTGCTCCCCCTACAATAGGTAATACAATAAGTGTGAACAGCGTGAGTTTAGTAGAAATAATAAAGAGCAATGTAAAGTACACGATAATGGTAATCGGTTCTTTTAGTACAGCTTTTAAACTGTTTAACACTGCGCCTTCAACTTCCTGCACATCGTTTGTAAATCGGGAAATGAGATCGCCCTTTCGTTGATTGTTAAAGTAACTGATTTGCAATCGTGTTACTTTCTCGAAAATTTCTTTACGCAGATTCTTCACAGTAGTAACGCGAATCTTCGAGGCTACTACGCGTTCAAGATATCGAAAAAGGTTTCCAATAAAAACGCTGCCGATAATGCAGAAGCAAATGAACAGGAGTGCGTCAGTTTTCCCGCCTTCATTAATGATCTGAGTGAAGTAGTGCTTAAAAATTCCAACGACATAATCTTTTGAAATTTCAAAAGGGGGTATTGGTGGTACGGCCGTGGCTTCTACTTTTTCAAATAAAATTTCGAGCATGGGTATTGCAACTACCAACGTAACTGCACTGAATATAACGCCCAGTATGGAGAATATAAAAAATTGAATCAACCGCGAGGTTAACTTTTCAGAATACTGAAGAACGCGAAAGAATGACTTCATCTAACTAGTTAAGGAAATTAAAATTCATAGAGCCGTCTGGCAATATTCCAGCGCAAAGCTAAGGAAGTTATAGTTGTGTTTGAATTGTACTGGGGAAGTGCAGAATTGCTTTTCCGAATCACCAGGTTGGCATCAATAAAAAAATTGTGCATTACTTGCCACGATGTGGTTAAGCTTGCAAACATAATGTCATTGCTAAAGCCCTGACCGATGGTGTTTCCATAATCATTTCTGTTTTTGCTATTATCGCGAAGCACATTGCTTCCATAATTATTTCCCGTAAAGGTTGAATCGCGACCAATTTTTGTCACTGTTAATTTTCCAACAAAATTTAAACGAGGTATTGGTTGATAACGAAGAATACCTACTACTTCATTAAAGTTTGCGCCAAGCGGATGTCCTATCGGCTGGTTGTAGCTGGAGTAACTTCCATACTGTGTGTTGTGCGAAAAGGTAAAGGGCCGTGCCAAATTGAATTCTCCTTGTAAGTCGAGGTTAGAGACGCCAAATGCATCAATATATTTTGCTCCAACTTGTGCAGCATATTTATTGGCCCACCAACCGTTGCCGGCTTTGATTTCGTCAATCTTGAATTCATCTAACACAAACTGTCCGTAGAAGGAAAGTTTTTTAACAGCATTCCATTTAAAGTCGATTCCTATAATGGCATTATCGCTGCTTCCGTTTTGTTGTTCGATGGCGCGATAAAAGATAATTGGATTGACGTACGACAATTCAAATGATCCATTGTTGAGAGAATCTTTTGGTGAAAAAATAATGGATTCGAATAATCCGATATTTAATTTCTTACCGATGTTCATGCTCAAGTGATGAAACGCCACATATTTCTCGGGGAATTTTTTTGAAGTCGCTTTTGTCCCACCCATTGTTCCGGGTGCATTTGCTGTCATACGGTTGATGAAGAAGAGGTAATTAAATTTCCACACCTGTACATTCGCTTTTATAAATAAAGAAGGTGGTGCGTAGTCAGAGAAAATAAAAGAACGATACCCATTACCTATGGAAAAGCGATCGTGTCCGAATTGAACGTTGATATGTTTTGTAGGATCGAACGTGATGTACCCGCGTGCCTGAAGAAAATCAACACCCTTTCCGCTTTTATATTGCTTCCAAAAACCTTCGTGTGGAATAACGGGATTCGCGGACATTGCATTCATCTCATTCATTTGATCCGTTACGTAAGATGGCAACACAAGTTGATTGTCGGTTAGGTAAGTATAGAATCCAACTTTCTTATCCACCATACCACGCAGTTCAACTCCGCGTGTATTGATAAACATCAGATCGTCAGTGCGCGAGTCTTTCCCCAATCCTAAATAGATTACCGGATTGATATGGAGATCAAAGTCCTCCACATCCGCATGGTAGAGATCCGATTTCTTTCGATAAAAATGTTTCAGGAATGGCCTTCTGGTATTGCTGGTTTCAGCACGCGACCATTCCCAGCTATCGTTGCGCAGGTAGTTGTAATTAAATTGATCTGTTTTTGAATCAAAGACATTCTGTTCCCCTTGATGGAGAGAATCGGCAAAAGCCACAATAGCTTCTCGTTTATACGGCTTAATGGCTGTGAAAATCTCGGAGCTAATACTTCCTGATTTAATTTCATATCGATCTACCCAATGATAATAGTCTTCATTTAATGGAGCATAACTGCTTTGAGCCTTGGTCAGGTTGATGATTCCTATAATAAAGAGTAACGAGAGGATAAATGATCGAATGTTCATTCCGCTAGATTTTCGCCCAAAATACGGTTTTTGAATCAGATACATGGAGTTCCTTAAAAATTACGGAATGCGGGGCTTGTTTATGTGTCGATGCGCTTTATCTTTGCAGTCCTTTAAAGTAAAAACATAAGAATTGATATGAAAAACGGCATTCATCCAGAATATAGAGAGGTGGTTTTCTGGGATACCTCAAGTGATCATAAGTTTATTTCCCGTTCAACCCATGGTTCGAAAGAAATGATTAAGTGGGAAGACGGTAAGGAATATCCGGTAATTAAAGTCGAAGTAAGTTCTGCTTCGCATCCATTTTTCACTGGTAAGAAGTTGTTCGTAGATACAGCTGGGCGTGTTGAGAAATTCAAAAATAAATATCAGAAGAAAGCTTAATACTTCTTCTTTTTAATTGAGTGAGAGAGAAAAGCCTTCGGAAACGAGGGCTTTTTTTGTGCCCGCCAAAGATTAATACACTAGCTGTTTTTTTAAATCTGTGAATCTGTGGCTAGGATTTAATCCTCTCAAATCATTCCATAATTAATTCAACGAATACCACAATCATTACCAATCTGCGTTTATTTTTGACGGATGAACGTTATTCTTTTTGACGACCCTGCCATTCGCATTGATCTGTTTCCTTTCACATTCACGCGTCCTGTGGCGGCCATTCGTGTTGGTATCTTGACCATTGCAGAGAAATGGGAAAAGTGGTTAGCGGCTCCAACTTCGTTTCGTACAGAATCGTATTTACAACAGAAATTCAAGTTCGTTCAAACTACAGATAACTTGCTCATTAACGGAGCGATTTGTCCCGATCAAAAATTAGTGGATACCCTAAAGGCATTACCGGAAGGATATTTTTTAGTACACGGAAGTCTGCTCATTGCCACGCGTAATCCTGCAGCTGAAATGAATGAAAAGAACACAATAGAGTATGGTGCTGAAGTTACGGTTATCGATAAGTCGTGGAAAATATTTCGCGAGAATGCAGCACAGCTTCGGATTGATTTTAAGTTGATTACTGCAGGAAGAACTTCTGCACTTATTACTGATAAACATACGATTACTTATAATCCTGAAAATATTTTCCTGGAAGAAGGAGTTTACATTCGCGCAGCATTATTGAATGCCGAAACTGGGCCGATCTATTTAGGTAAGAATAGTATTGTTCAGGAGGGCGCAGTGATTCGAGGGGCCTTTGCATTGAGTGAAGGTTCGCACGTAAACATGGGTGCGAAAATTCGTGGCGATGTTTCGGTTGGACCGTATTCGAAAATTGGAGGAGAGGTAAGTAACTCTGTTCTCTTCGGCTACAGCAACAAAGCTCACGATGGATACCTTGGTAATTCCGTAATAGGAGAGTGGTGTAATCTTGGTGCTGATACCAATACCTCTAACCTGAAAAATAATTACGATCTCGTAAAACTCTGGAGTCATGGCTCTGAAAGTTTTGAAAATACAGGTTTACAATTTTGTGGACTGCTGATGGGCGATCACAGCAAGTGTAGTATCAACGTGATGTTTAATACCGGCACTGTCGTGGATGTCTGCTCCAATATTTTTGGCGAAGGTTTTCCGCGCAACTATGTTCCGTCTTTTTCGTGGGGAGGCTCAGAAGGATTCATTACACACAAACTTGACAAAGCGTTGGAAACAGCAACACGCGTATTGGCCAGAAGAGATATTAAGTTTAATGATGTAGAGAAAAACATCATGACTACAGTTTACGAATTGACGAAGAATAATAGAGTTTGGGAAGAATAAGGTAATGGTAAACATGGAAAAGTTATGAAAGTCTTTTGTAACAGGACTAAAGTCCAATGAGTACTCGACTTTATAACCACGGGCTTAAGCCCGTGGTTATAAGAATTAATTTTTTAGGGCTTTAGCCCATGAAGTGAATTCTGACGCATTAAAAAACTCTGAGAAGGAATAGTAAATAAAATATTTGATTTGAAGTTCTCCGCGATACCAGGTTTAAGTGAAACAAAAAAACTTCTCACCGATGCAGTGAAAGGTAATCACATTGCACATGCTCAACTTTTTGTTGGCGCGGAAGGCGCATTGAATTTGCCAATGGCTTTAGCGTACGCTACGTATTTACATTGTCAGGATAAAGGTGAAGATGCTTGTGGCGTTTGCTCAGCATGTTCAAAGAATTTAAAATTCATTCATCCCGACACCCATTTTGTTTTTCCACTCAGCAATGTGAAGAACGATAAGGATGATGAACGATTCAAAGCTGAAATAACAAAATCATGGCGTGCTTTTCTTCTGGAACAACCTTTTGGGAATCTAGATGATTGGACAAATTATTATGGAGGCGAGGATAAGCAAGCCTTAATCTCCCGTGAGGAAAGCCGTGAGATTATTAAGACACTTTCACTCAAACCATTTGAGAGTCCTTATAAAGTAATGATCGTTTGGCAACCGGAGTTGATGCATCCATCAGCAGCCAACGGTATTTTAAAAATTCTTGAGGAACCACCACCGCATACGTATTTCATTTTAGTTACCAACGCAGTCGAACGATTATTACCTACTATTATTTCGCGCACACAAATTGTTACGGTGCCGTTGTTGCCAGATGAAGAAGTTGAAACCTGTTTGATTCAAAAGTATTCTGTAGAGAAAGGCAAAGCCCATCGCATTGCACGGCTGGCAGAAGGTAATTTGAATCTGGGTATTCAACTTATTGAAAGTGAAGAAGGCGACAATGCTCAGCGCTTTATGGATTGGATGCGCACGTGCTTTGGCAAAAAATACGGAGCGCTGGTCTCGATGGCAGAAGAGTTTCATGCACTGGATAAACTCAGTCAGAAGAATATGATTACCTATAGCATCAATGCGATGCGAGAAGTTTTGCTTCAACTTTCCGGAGCAAGCGCGATGAATCGTTCGCAAGGCGAGGAGTTAATTTTCATAGAACGATTCAGTAAACAATTCAATATTGAAAAAATCGAAAAATCATTTCAGCTTCTCAATGAAGCACATTACCATCTTGAGCGAAATGGTAGTGCCAAAATGATTTTCTTGGACATGTCATTGAAAATTTCAAAGACTTTAAATCCGTAATCATTCGCGTCAACCTACATTAAACCTAACGGCCATGAACAAAGTTATACGAATTGGAACACGCGGAAGTAAACTTGCTTTGTGGCAGGCAGAACATGTTGCTCAGTTGATTAAACCTTCTGGTTATACCACTGAGATTATAACCATCGAAACAAAGGGTGATAAGATGTTGGATGTTTCTATTTCGAAAATTGGTAGCAAAGGAGTTTTTACAGATGAAATCGAGGCCAGACTTTTAGAAGGATCGATTGATATTGCAGTACACAGCGCTAAAGATCTTGCCTCTGAATTGCCAGAAGAACTTGAACTCATTGCTTTCACCGAACGCGAACTTGTAAATGATGTAGTGGTGAGCTCACTTAAAAATATTGACCTCACTCACGATAAAATAAAAATCGGCACATCCTCCACAAGAAGAGTAGCATTTCTAAAACATTTCTATCCACAGATTGAAGCCGTAACCATTCGCGGTAATTTGCAAACTCGCATCGGTAAACTTCAAGCTGGTGAATGTGATGCATTGTTATTGGCATATGCTGGAGTACATCGCATGGGGTACGATAATTTGATTGCTGAAAAAATTGAAACTAGTTATTTTGTTCCGCCAGTAGGTCAGGGGAGTATTGCCATTGAATGTCACAAAAAACTAAGCTTCGATAAAAAAGAAATTTTACAGCGCTGGGTAAATCATCCCCTAACGGAGAATTGTATTCGCACCGAGCGTGCCTTTTTAAAAACGCTTCATGGTGGTTGCAGCATACCTTCTTTTGGATATGCACATTATGATGGTGACCACATTACATTGAAAGCCGGAATCATTTCTCTTGATGGACAGCAAGTCGTAAAAGTAAAACGATCGGCAACCCCTGAAGATGCAAAAGAATTAGGAAAACTTGTGGCCGATGAAGTGTTGCGAAAAGGCGGTGCGGAAATTCTTATCGAAATCAGAAAACAACTTTAAACAGTTAACCATTTATTTTAGAATTATGAATCGAAATTTTATTGCCGCGCTCTTTTGTCTCTGTCTTGTTTTCATGACGGGCTGTGCACAGAAAAAAGATTATGTAGTTACTATCAAAACAAAGTATGGTGATATGGTCGCCATTCTCTACGATGAAACCCCACAACACAAAGCCAATTTTATTAAGCTTGCCAAAGAACATTACTTTGATAGTTTGCTTTTTCATCGTGTCATTAAAGGCTTCATGATTCAAGGTGGTGATCCTGATTCGAAGAAAGCGCCACCGGGTCAACGACTAGGAGGAGGTGGACCGGGTTACACTATTCCAGCGGAAATAAATCCGAAATATTTTCATGAAAAAGGAGCTTTGTCGGGAGCGCGTTTAGGCGACAGTCAAAATCCCGCAAAGGCCAGTAGTGGATCTCAATTCTATGTTGTGCAAGGAACACCTTTAACAGAAGACGAAATAAAAATTGATCCAATGAAGTTAAATCAAGCCATGGGACAATTTTTTCAAAACCCAAAAAATAAACCTGCTTATGATACACTAATTTCTTTCTATCAAGCACACAATATGAAAGGGTATCAGGATATGATGATGCAACTGAAGTCACGTGTTGAAAAAGAAACGGGTATAAAGATGGATCGTGAGGTTGATCCCGCAAAATTAAAAGCATACACGACCATTGGTGGCTCAGGAAATTTAGATGGCGAATACACGGTGTTTGGCAAAGTAATTAAAGGTCTTGAGGTGATTGATAAAATTGCAGATCAACCTAAAGACCAGGGTGATCGTCCGGTGGAAGATATTCGAATGACCGTTACGGTTGAAGAATTATCAATTAAGAAAATTGAAAAACTTTATGGATATCAATATCCTGAAAAGAAATAAAAAACATCAATCATAAATGAAAATTCTCGTTACCGGATCGAATGGTTTGTTAGGGCAAAAGCTCACAGATCTTTTACAGAATGAAAATTCAATCTCGCTCATTGCAACTGCGCGGGGCAAATCAGTTTTGCTGATTGTAAACGGAATATTCCAGGCACTGGATATTACGGATGAAAATGAAGTTGATCGGGTGATCTCACTCACAACGCCAGATGTGATCATCAACACCGCTGCAATGACGCAAGTAGATCAATGCGAAACAGAACGTGAATTATGCTGGAACGCTAATGTAACTTCTGTTGAAAACCTGATTCACTCCTGTGCAAAAAATAATATTCATCTGATACATGTATCTACCGATTTTATTTTTGATGGAACACACGGCCCATTAGATGAAAACGAGAAACCCAATCCTGTAAATTATTATGGGCAAAGTAAATTAGCGGCTGAAGAACTTCTATTAAAGAGTTCTATCAGTTGGTCAATCTTGCGAACGGTTTTGGTTTACGGCATTACAGAAGACATGAGTCGGTCGAACATTGTGCTCTGGGTGAAAAATAGTTTGGAGCAAGGCAAAACCATTCAGGTAGTGAACGATCAATGGAGAACACCAACACTCGCGGAAGATTTAGCAATGGGTTGTTACCTTGCTGCGAAAACAAAAGCAACCGGTATTTATCATATCTCCGGAAAGGACTTTGTTACACCTTACGACATTGCGATTGCAACAGCCGATTTTTTTAAATTGAATAAAGAACTGATCAAAGTAACAGACTCAACACAATTCACACAAGCCGCACAACGTCCACCCAAGACAGGATTTATTATTGACAAAGCGCGCAAGGAATTAGGGTTTGAACCGCATTCATTTAAAGAAGGACTGAGGGTTTTGGCAGAACAGATTCACTAAGTGTGTCAAGCATTATTATTTCAACAAACAGTAAATTTCCTTACAGACCGAAACAACAGTGTGTTCTGTGAGGACACAGACCACGGAGTAAAATTTATAGAACAACATTACTGTTGTGCAGTAACATTGAAACCTAAACTAACTGCCTTATATTTTCCCCAAGCACCTTGGCTTGTTACTCTTGCCATAAATGGGCTTCCAAAGAATCCGACTGAGAATAGAATTCTTTTTTTGCTTTTTTGACCAAAGTTCTCGATGAGCTCCAGAGAAATAAAGAAATCATCATTCATAATGATTTCATACTCCGTAAGATCAAAAGTAAACTGTCCCGCTTTGGTTGTAATCGGAAAAACAATTTGCTCTTTGATTACTTTATCTTTAGGGACACCGTTTTTTAATGAATAGAAATTCAATCTGAATTTCATCGAATCGGATGTATTGGAAACAATAAAAGCATGAAAAGCATTTATGTAGGTCGGCTTTTTCTTGATCTTAATAACGATACCCAATTCATTGCCCAGTTCGCTATCGGTAAATCCACCTCTAAATTTTCTAGATTGTGTTGAGTTTCCATAAATTTTCCGCTTTTCTCTTTTGCCGGTAACAACAACTTCAGAAAGTTTACTCACCTCTTCTTCCATTTCAATTTCTTTGTCTTTGATAATCATCATTCTAAAATCGGATACTTTAAATTGCAATGACTTATAACCAACTCTTGATAGTCTGATGGAATCATCATTATAAAGATCTGCTATTTGTATTTTAAAGTACCCTTCGTTATCCGATACAGTTCCTATATTCTTGTTGACAATGCCAATGTTTACATATGGAATATGACTGTTAGATGTTTTATCTTTTACAACTCCTTCGCACGTTGTTTGCCCAAAGGAACTGAGGACAACGATGCAAAAGATTGTCGTGAATATGCTTTTAAGATTCATGAAAGAGTGGCAGATAATATTCAGAGGACTCATACAGCGGAAAAATTATTTAAACCATTGATGAGTATTTCAACCAAATAGTTTTAATGTTTAAAACTTTAAAAAAAATGCACATGTCATACTTCTTACTACTCCTCGGTCTGTGTCCTCACAGACCGAAACAACACTGTGTTCTGTGGGGACAAAGACCACGGAGCAGGAACTGTCTCTTGCTCAAAGGCAGCTTAGCCTATTCATTTTGATTAGAATTCACCAATAAGAATAAAAAAAATAAATTGCAAAATTTATCTTGAAGGTTATAGAACTGCAGCGATAGACACTGCTGTGTTTTTATAAAAATTATATTTATAAGCACAGCTGTTGTAGATATTGGCTTTCATCTTCCACAAATCTCTTTGTAAGAGCAATACGAACACGTTTTTAAAACTGTTGTTTGATCGAACGGTTGGTCGGGATTGAAAAGTTCTTGAAGTAAAGTTTGAAGATGCGTTTCGAATTCGGGAAGTAGAGTTGTTACATCTTCTAATCTTTCTTTGTTCAGATAAAGACCGTATTCAAAATCATTCTTAAAAATATCCTTTCGATTAATAAGGCCAGGTTGAATTTTTGTTTTGAATGTTGGTGTACTTGAATTTTGATTTCTTTTTACGTACACGAATGCATAGAGCATTGCCTGAAAAGCTGCTTTGTTCCGCTTTTCTAAGTTTCGATCAAAAAGGGATTCGATACTTGTAAACACATTTAGATCGCCACCAGTTTTGTAATCCAAAATACGAATGGTATTTTCTTTTTGATCGACCCGATCAATTTTTCCACCGAGAACAATGTTTAACATTTTATCGCGCTGCTGAACGCGAATGTTGGTGTGGAAATAATTGACTTCCAGAAATTCAATATTGAATGGCGCATACTTTTTGTCTTTTGCTAAAACATGAGTAGCTAGTTTCTTCACCATCTCCTTCACCACAAGTTGTAGTCCGTTGTAATTCATTTTCTTTTGATCATTCAAATGAAAATGTTCACGGAACGACCTTTCAATATAGTGCTCAAGTTTTGCGTCTAGGTTTGCAAAATGTTCCGCGCGCACCGCCCAGTCGCCAGAAGGTGATTTTAGATCGAGGTAGAACAACTCCATTACCCTGTGAAAAATATTTCCAAAGATGCGGGCATCGGCCTCTTCCTCTACTTCTTCTGGCTCTTTCAGTTCAACCAAATGTCTGAAGTAGAATTTTAATCTGCATTCCAGATAGGTATTGAGTGTGGAAGGTGTAAGTGCTTTACCAAAATACCTTTCTAATTTTTGAAGTACATCGAGCTTCTTTTCGATTGTGATGGCTTCAGTTTGTCGAACTTCAACCGGATTATATAAAATCTTGCGCTCATGTTTCCAGCCCGTTTCATAAATGAGTTGATAGAGGTAACGACTCATTTCCCCCGTCCCTAGTTTATCGGGTTCAGTATTATAATACAGATCAACTTTTTCTGCCCGTTGTAACAGACGATAAAAGAGGTAAGCGTACATCGCATCCTGATGCTCGGATGTCGGTAAGTTATAAGCTCGTCTGATGGTGTGTGGAATGTATGAACCTTGTCTTGGTGCTGCTGGCCACAGACCTTCATTGAGTGACAAAATAATAACGTGATCGAAATCAAGATTACGGGTTTCAAGTACTCCCATGATCTGAAGTCCTTCTAACGGCTCGCCCGTAAAGGGAACTTTCTCAGCACGAATAATCTGGCGGAACATGCGCTGTTGCATGCGCAATTCCATCGGTTCGCTTACATTCAATTCATCTACACGCGAGAGCACACGATGAAAGTGAAATGCGAATTCTTTTTCCATGAAACCATCCGCTGCTTCTGATGTAGCCAACTCTTGAATGATGGTTAGAACATATTTTAAAAAATCTTTCGGTTCTACAGCATTGAAGATAGATTGTATTAACTGATCAATTTCGGAATTGTTTTTTTCAGCTGCTATTCTGCTCTTAAAAAACGATGGCGAAATGTGAACCTGATTGTTTTTCAAAATCTCTTCAATCCACAACGATCCATGTTCACCTAATCTTGCCTTTAAATAAGGATGGCGAAGCACTGCTAATACCTGCCGATGATAAAATTCTTCTTTGCGTTTTCGAAGATGAAGTTCGAATAGAAAATCAATTAATGAATAATAGGGAGTGTTCACCAGAGGATATCCCATCGTAACATTGATCGCGCGCAAAGCTGGCGGCAATGCATAAAGTACAGGAAGCAAAAGACTTTCATCGGGAAGAACAATTACAGTCCGTTCGATTTCGATTGAGAGCCCATTTTTTGCAGCGATTAATTCTTCCAGTTGTTGTGCGAGAAGCTTGGGCTGACCGGCACGTTGAGGTATTCCAAGAATCGTAATTTTCTTTTCCTGACCGAGTAAGGCAGAGGATGTTTCAGAAAATGTTTTTCCTAAAATAGTTTGTTCACGATATTGACGAAAGAATGTTCCTGCTTCGCGATGAGGTTCGTTTACGTAGAACGGATCTTCATCCCAAAATACTTTGGCATTTTGATATTGAACAAACCAGGTTATGATTTTTTCTTCTGCCGTAGTCAGCGCATTGAATCCGGCAAAGACAATTTTGTTATCTGTTCGTGCAGAAGTGTCTTGGAAATATTCAGCTACTTCTCGCTGAATCATTCCGGCATACCCTTTCTTATCTTTTAAAAGTGTTGTTCTAAATTCCTGATATACACTAAATAAATTCTGCCATAGTTTTAGAAAACTCTTTTTGCTTTCAGAATCGCTGAATGAAACCGTTTGCCAAAAGTCTTGAAGGAATTTTTTTTGTTCTTCGGTTAGGTAATCGAAATAATCATCAAGTTCTTTTTGATTGCTGAGATCGCGAAATAGACCTTCAGCATTCACCATGTATTTATCAAGCTCATCAAAATCGCGAAGCAACATTTCTCCCCAGAAGTAGAAATGATCTAAACTTTCTTCCGAATGCGTTACCTTTTTAAAAGCATGATATAAAGAGACAATCAATGAAAGTTTATCGGCTTCTTTGAGTTCTGAAAAGGAAGAGATGAACTCCTCAATGCTTAATACATTTGGTGCCCAGCGAGGTGTTGTTAAGTTCTCAGTTAGTGCCTTACGGAAATAAAGAGCAGCCCTGCGATTTGGGAATACAACGGTAAGATTTTCCCAGTCGGGATAATCTTTTACAATGGTATCGGCAACGTCTTGAAGAAAGGTTCTCATGAAGTTATAAGAGTATTAAGTTAACCGTTAAATGTTAATTGTTGGTTGTAGTGAAATTTAATCCATGTTAGAATAGCAGTTTATCATTCAAATTCTCTTTCCTATTCTCAGGTCTTACGTTAATCATTGTCATTATAAACTCTGTCAGTTTTATTTCATCTACTGCGATTTGTCCTAATGAAATATTTAATTCTTGTGCTCCAATCTCTTTACTTAAATTTGATACTGATTTTGAAAAGTTACCTTTCCTTTTAGTAGGTTCGTAGTTCTCGTCTACCATTAAGCAAATGAATCGTTGTCCATAAATGTCAATTGGATAAGCACCTTGAATTACGCCCCAATTAATAAAGTCTTTATAAGTCATTCGGTCAAATATTCCGATTTCATTTATTATTATTTGAGGTCTTCGGTCAAATAGATTAAACAATGCCACTGGATAACCAAGTCCAAAGAAGCCGATACTCATCCATCCTACCCATTTCGGTGAATCCGTATTCTTTAGTAGGAATAATCCACCGAAAATAAATATTGAACAAATTAAAATCAGTTTCACTGTCGTCCAAGGAGACTTGTATAGTTTTATGTCCATTAGTTTGGTGAAGGATCGTTTCTGAGCGTTCAAGGAAACATCAGATGAAAAATAGTTAAAATAAAATTCTGAGTAGGTATTCAATAACATTTTCGTCATGCCATGAAGACACGAAGGGAAATGCTTACGTTATTATCTCGAAGGCACTTTTGTAAAAACCTTTTTGCTGAACGTAATCCAATAGTTCATTATAGAAAGAGTGGGCTCCAAGTGTGGCACTGTCGCCAATCATGAGGAGTTTTTTTCTGGCGCGCGTCATTGCTACGTTTGTTCTACGGATGTCGCCTAAGAATCCTACTTCGCTTTTATCGTTGCTGCGCACAAAGCTGATGGCGATTACATCGCGTTCTTGTCCTTGAAAAGCATCTACTGTGTTGATGGTAATCAATCGGTGCAACGGTTCAAAAACAGAAGAGGCTTCTGCTAGTTTATGAAGGTAATCAACTTGCGCACGGTATGGAGTTATAATACCGATGGTAATATTTTTATCCATCCACTCTTCGGTACCAATACTTTGTACTAACGCCTCAACCTGATTGATTAGTAGCTGCGCTTCCTCTTCATTTAATCGGCTTAACGTTTCCGGGTCTTGCTTTTCAGAATATCCACAACCTGCTGTATCAATGAATTCTACAGGAGTTTCGTTTGGTTGCAGAAGACTGGCCTTCACCGATTCATGTGCGATCAATTCATCTTTATAAAAATAGGTAGATGAAAATTTCATGATGTCTTCGTGCATGCGGTATTGCACTTGTAACATGGATGAGACTTGAGGTTGCTTACCAATTCCTTTTTCGAAAAGTGTTTTTGCTAAACCAGAACGCGCAGCTTCATTTGATTTAATGGTAGGAGGGAGCTGCTGATGATCGCCAGCGAAAATAACGCGTTGAGATCTAAGTATGGGAATCCACGAAGCAGGTTCTAATGCTTGTGCTGCTTCATCAATGAAAGCAGTTTTAAATCTCTTTCCGCGTAACACCGGATGCGATGAACCAACTAGTGTAGAACAGATCACTTGTGTTTTATTTAATAGATCCGTTACAATATAAAACTCCAATAGATCAGCATCTGCTTTTAATGCCTTTGATTCTTGAACCAGCATTTTTCGTTGCTGTCTTTCATCATAACCAAAGTCACGCTTAAACTTGTAGGCCTTACTTTTAACCTGCTCAATCTTTTTTCGGAGGGCACGTAGTTCGTTGTACTGACTGTGATCAGCAATTCGTGCATCTAAAGTCTTACTCAGTGATTGTTCAGTCACACGAGCCGGATGACCGATGCGCAATACATTCAATCCTTGTTCACTTAATTTATCGGCAAGTAAATCTACTGCTGCATTACTTGGAGCACAGACTAAAACTTGTTGTTCTTCTTTTACTACCTGTACAATGGCTTGTACAATGGTGGTTGTTTTGCCTGTACCAGGAGGACCGTGAATGAAACCTACATCTTCAGTACTTAGGATTTTATCTAACGCGTTCTGCTGACTTTCATTTAAGAAAGATGTGTTTCCACGATTCGCTTTTTGCTCTGACGTAACTTCTGATCTTTTACTTTTCTCATCACCTAATAAAATCTCACGAAGCATTGCTACTCGATTGCCGTCAGCTTTCATCACTTCTTTTAAAGCGAATTCCATTTCGCGATAACTCATCTCATCGAACATCACGTCAACACCGAGCAAGCCATCACTAATCCACTCTGGTAAATCTTCACCATTTAAAGTAATGACCATGATGTTATCGCGAACATAATTAACGACACCATTGATATGATCGCGTTCGGGTCTGCCTGATCCGTTAGAAAATACACTCACTGATTTTCCGCTTTGAAATGCATGAGGTTGCTCTAAATGTATTGTACGTTCAATCTCAATTAGCAACCGTTCACCGGTACCAATGTAATCTCGCTTGAGTTTTACAGGATACCAGGTTGTGCCTTCTTGTGTTCGTTGACTTAACGATCTCAATAAAACTTTCTGCCGATAGTAATCCAGATCAGCCTCACGTTCCAGTTTGAGAAGTTCTGCGGTTTTTTGGAGTTGCGCTATTGACGTCAAGAGTTGTTGTTGGTTGATGGTTGTTCGTTGATGGTCTGAGGTTTCAGGTTCAAAGTTCAAAGTTTCGAACTAACCTGAATTCCAATAGCTTACTAAAATACATAGATACTAAATCATGTCAACACTTTGCGAATAGCGAACAACCATCAGCGAACAACTAATTCGCTCCGTAACAATACTCCTTTAAATATTCCCCGGCATCATCAATCCCGTTGGCAAACGCTTTGTTGAGGCATCGACATCCTTCAACCAAATCCTCTTTCTCTACAAGAGCAGCGCCTTTATAATAAAGTAGTGTTGCGTTAGAAGGTTCTATCGTCAGGCCTTGGTTGACGTAATGTAACGATGCATCGTATTCTCCTTCTTCCAAACAAACAGAACCGGCATACAAATAGGTTTGAATATTGGTTGGGTATTTTTTGATGAGATCATCAAAAATAATAAGCGCGCTATCTGGATTTTCTAAATAATAATAGGTTAAGCCAAGATATCCTTTAAGATTCGGATCATCCTGGATAGAAAGTAACTGAAGGATATCATGTTGCGCTTCTTTGTATTTCTCTGACTCCATCAGAACGGTTAAACGCCAACGCAAGAGTTCATCGTTCTCCGGACTTTTTGAAATCAATTCGTTCAAATCTGTTAGCAACGATTCCGTATCTCCCAGTTCCTGAAATACATAAAGACGCAAAAGCTTTGCCTGATCATTTGGAATTTTCCCGATGTATCGGTTTAAATCAACCAACGCTTCGTCAAATCTTTTCAGTGTATAAAAACAATATGCACGTTTATAAAGCACACTGAACTCATCATCATTTTTGAATTTTGATTTTTTGATAATGGTGTTGTAAAGCTTCAATGCTCCTTCATAATCTTGTTGATCTAACAAGGTATCGGCCTTTATCTCTATGGCAGCATTTGCCGATTGTCTGGACTGACCGAACATAAAAAAAGGACTCGTCACCAAAATGATGACGAGTCCGATTATTATTTTAAAGAAATTTGTTCTAGGCATAAAGCACTTCAATCGTCCACTCCCTCAGTCAACTTCACACGATTTACAATTAACGCTTATTTACCTATCGTGTATTGCGTTTGCGTTCGTTTTCGTTCAAATAGATTTTACGCAAACGAATTGACTTCGGTGTTACTTCTACATACTCATCCGCCTGAATGTATTCTAAAGCTTCTTCCAAAGTATGTTTCAAAGGAGGAGCAATTTTCATTTTCTCATCTGTGCCAGAAGCACGCATGTTGGTAAGCTTCTTGGTTTTTGTAACGTTAATCACCAAGTCACCACTACGACTGTGTTCACCAATTACCTGACCTTCGTAAACTGCTTCACCTGGATTGATGAAGAACTTACCGCGATCTTGCAAGTTGTGCAAGCTGTACGCAATCGCCTCACCAAGTTCCATCACGATCAATGAACCATTGATACGTCCTGGAATTTCTCCTTTGTATGCTTGATATTCTTTAAAGCGGTGAGTTACCACTGCTTCACCAGCTGTTACGTTCAATAAATAATTTCTCAAGCCCATGATTCCGCGTGACGGAATAAGAAATTTCAAAATCATACGATCACCCTTCGGTTCCATGTTTAACATTTCACCTTTGCGCATCGATACCGTTTCAATTGCTTTACCGGCAACGTTCTCCGGCAAATCGATTGTCAACTCTTCAATCGGCTCTGATCTTACGCCATCAATTTCGCGGAAGATAACCTGAGGCTGTCCGATTTGTAATTCATATCCTTCTCTGCGCATCGTTTCGATTAACACGGACAAGTGAAGTACGCCACGACCAAATACAATGAAACTATCAGCAGAACCAGTTTCACCCATACGAAGGGCAAGGTTCTTTTCTAATTCTTTTTCTAGACGCTCACGCACGTGGCGGGAAGTGACAAACTTACCTTCCTTCGCATAGAAAGGTGAGTTGTTAATCGTGAAGAGCATACTCATCGTAGGCTCATCAATTGAAATCGCTTTCAATGCTTCTGGTTTTTCAGGATCAGCAACGGTATCACCAATTTCAAATCCTTCAATTCCAACCAAAGCACAGATTTCACCTGCATTTACTTCTTCTACCTTCTTCTTATCGAAACCTTCGAATATGTAAACTTCTTTGATTTTAGTCTTGGTGATTTTACCATCACGTTTAACCAACACAACATTCTGTCCTGGCTTTACGGTACCTCTTTGAACACGTCCGATAGCAACTCGACCTATGTAGGCTGAGTACTCAAGCGATGTAATCATCATTTGAGTTAAACCAACATCAACTTTAGGTGCAGGAATATGTTCAATTACACCTTCGATTAACGCGGTAATATCTTCAGTAGGTGTTTTCCAATCCTTGGCCATCCAGCCATTTTTGGCCGAACCGTAGAAGGTTGGGAAGTTAAGCTGCTCTTCGGTTGCGTCTAAAGAGAACATTAACTCGAATACTTGCTCATGAACTTCGTCAGGCGTACAGTTTTTCTTGTCTACTTTATTAATAACTACAATTGGCTTAAGACCTAATTGCAATGCTTTTTGTAATACGAAACGAGTTTGTGGCATCGGGCCTTCGAAGGCATCAACCAATAGCAAACAGCCATCTGCCATGTTCAAAACGCGTTCTACCTCTCCACCAAAATCACTGTGGCCAGGAGTATCGATAATGTTAATCTTGTAGTCTTTGTAACGAACGGCAACATTTTTGGCAAGAATGGTAATACCACGCTCACGTTCTAAGTCGTTGCTGTCCATGATTAGCTCTCCGGGAGTCTCATGGTCTTTAAAAAGGTGGCCTGCGTGTAAAAGTTTATCCACCAGGGTTGTTTTGCCGTGGTCAACGTGCGCTATGATAGCGATGTTTCTGATCTTATTAACCTCCATAATACCTCGAATTCTTTAAATTTTTGAATTGAGGCGCAAAGATAAGTTTTTTACTCGGCTAATGACTATGAAGTAGGAAGGTTTACAGTGAAATCGCTTTTAAAAAATGGGAGATGCTTTCCTGCTGGCAAGGTTTCTTTGTTGTTGAGCATGTACACAAACAGGTAACTCCTCTGGAGTCAGATAGACAAACAAAATAATTTTCTACAAACAGGTTGCTCCTCTGGAGCAGTAAGCATCAAACAATTAAAATTATCCAGTCAATTTAAAGCAATCAACAATTATAAAATTTAATAAAAGCGATTTCCCTGGGAACGTTTAGTAAAGAGTAATGATTCGTTAAAAATCAAACGTCTGATTGGCCAATAATACAGAATGAATTTTGCCAGTGAAATGACCTGACAATATATATGTATTGTCTTTTAAAGAATATCCAGTGGTTTCTTTTGTTTCTGGATTGACCACCCAATATTCTTGAACTCCGAACTTTTGATACAATTGCTTTTTGATTACAGTATCGTGTTCTGAATTGCCAGAAGAGAGAACTTCGATAAGCAGATCAGGTACGCCATGAATCCCTGATTTCTGAACAATTCCATTCTTTTTGGTAGAAATGAAAATAATATCGGGCTGAACGGCATTTGCATGTTCGTCAAAATACACATCGCACGGAGCGAAGAATACCTCTCCTAAGTTCTGATTTTCAATAAAGGATGAAATTTGAAAAGCAAGCTTGCGAATAATTCTCTGGTGCTGTGTGGTTGGTGCGGGTGACATATAAATTGTTCCATTGATAAGTTCTGCTAACGTGCCCTCGGGAAGCATTTGAAATACTTCCATGATCGTGCGGGGAGGTGTTTTGATCGACTGCATATTTAAAGATACAAACAATTCAATACTTATGTCAATGTGTTTACTTAAGCCTTTCTTGATTGCCTCACCTCGTTTCTCACCAGAAGAAGAGAATGTTCGCGGAGCTAAGTAAACAACATTGACGTATTGCTTACATTCTAAATCGCAAGAATGTTCCCATCGGAAGGTCTTTGCCTTGTGCTGATTTTAAAAAGAATTCACCGTATTCGGGATTGTCTATTTTGAAGTGTGTCTTTGCTACATTCAATCCTACTAATGCCGAGAGTCCGATAGCATACATGTTCAGAACGAAGAAACTATTTTTCTTTTCGAGTAATTGGCTGGCCATGGAAATAATTTCATCTAGCTGTTCCTGCAAGGTCCACTTCTCGCCTTCAGGCCCTCGGCCATAGGGAGGCGGATCCATAATAATACCTTGATATGTATTGCCACGTTTCAATTCTCTGCGAACAAACTTAAACGCATCTTCATATACCCAACGAATATCACTCAACTTATTGAGGCGCATATTTTCATTGGCCCAATTTAATCCCGGCCGAGATGCATCACAATGAATTACCTCTGCTCCAGCGGATCGTGCAACAACGGAAGCTGCACCGGTGTAAGCAAACAAGTTGAGCACTTTTGGTTTTTCTACTTTCCATTCGGTAATGGTATCGTAAATGAAATTCCAGTTGTTGCCTTGTTCAGGAAAAATACCTACGTGCCCAAAACCAGTAAGGGCAAGTCGAAGAGTGAGGTTGAGTGAATTGTAATTGTATTTTATATTCCAGCTCTCCGGCATGGATGGATTTTTTGACCAACCTCCTTTTACATCATCCGTAAATCGAAATTTATCAGTTTGCTCACGCACAAATTTGGCGTGTGCTTTTTTCTTCCATTCACTTTCATCCAACGATTTTTGCCAGATGGCTTGTGGCTCGGGTCGTATCAAAATGAACTCACCAAATCGTTCTAACTTTTCGAAGTTGCCACTGTCAAGCAATTCATATTCTGTCCAGGATGATGGGTGGGTTAGCGTGAAGTTCAAAGTTTCGAGTTTAAGGTTTCCGGTTCAAAGTTACGAGTTTAAGGTTTCGGGTTATGTTTAAAGTTCATTCTTGTTGCCTAACTTTAAACTCGAAACTCGAAACTTTAATCTTACGGAATGCACGTTTTAATTACCAGCACGCAAAATCCAAAAATCAAAAGCTTGTTATTGCTGGAGAAACCTCGTGAGCGCAAAAAGCAATCCGTATTTGTTGTGGAAGGGAAGAAGGAAGTGATGTATGCTGTTGAGGCAGGCTATCAAATTCAGAAGATTTTTTTCTGTGAAGAGATCATTTCCACTCAGGAGTTGATCGAATTGAAATTGAATGATCGATTTCTTATCCCTGTGTCCCGCGAAGTGTTTGATAAAATTGCTGTGCGTGAAAGTTCGGGAGGAATGATTGCTATTGCAGAACAAAAGTCGCATAAACTTGAAGACATTACATTAAGAAAGAATCCACTCTTATTGATTTTGGAAGCCGTTGAAAAGCCAGGAAATCTGGGAGCAATTTTGCGTACTGCCGATGCAGCCGGAGTAGATGCCGTAATTATCTGCGATCCACAAACTGATTTTTATAATCCCAACGTAATTCGCTCCAGCGTTGGCTGTGTATTTACCAAACAAATTGCCTCGGCCACATCAGAAGAAACCATTGATTGGCTCAAGAAAAATAACATCAATATCTTCTGCACCTACCTTCAGGCATCCAAGCTTTATAATGAAACCAACTTCACAGCACCATCGGCCATAGTGATGGGTACCGAAGCCACCGGCCTTTCTGATAATTGGGTAAAAAACGCTACCTCTAATATTATCATCCCCATGCAGGGTGTAATCGATTCCATGAATGTATCCACTGCCGCGGCAGTTGTTGTTTTTGAAGCATTGCGACAACGAGGATTTAATGCTTAATATCCTTACATTCGTAGTGCACCCCGATAAAAATGGAAAAAATTCCATTACAAAAAGTTTACGTACAGGATGAAAAATTTTTGAATGCATTGGCTGAAGCCTACCGCCTTCAAGAGGCTATTATTGACGCTACGGAACTTGCTATCATCTCTACCGATACCGAAGGTTTGATTACCAGCTTTAACAAAGCAGCTGAAAATTTATTGGGATATTCTGCAGAAGAAGTAATCGGGAAAGTTACTCCGGCTTTGTTTCACGATCCTGAAGAAATAATTAGGCGATCAGAATTTCTAAGTGAAGAGCTAGCAAAAGAAATTATACCCGGGTTTGATACATTTGTAGCAAAAACTAGAATTACAAAAGTTTCCGATAGAAGTGAATGGACCTATGTGCGCAAAGATCAAAATCGCTTTCCTGTATTACTATCGATAACCGGTTTGTGGGAAGAAGATAAATTAATTGGTTACGCTGGCATTGCCACGGACATTACAGTGGCCAAGAAAAAAGAAAAATTATTAAGAAAGTCTGAAGCACATCTTCAGGCTCTGTTAAACTCAATCGATGACATCGCTTTTGAAATCAATCGTGAAAAAGTATTCACCAACATCTGGACGAAGAATGAACATTTGTTATGGATCAATCCTCGTGAAGAATACGTAGGAAAAAAAACAAATGAGGTTTTATCGGGAGATTTATTGAATCAATTTAATTCGGCAATCGATTCGGTTTTAAATACACAACAGCCAAAAAATTTAGAATATCAAGTACCAAACTCGGATCGATGGAGCTCTGCAAAAATATCGTACATCGATGATGAAAGAGTTTTGATGTTGTTGCACAATATTACAGAGAGAAAGCAAGTGGAAATTAAATTAGTGGATAGCGAGCAAAAGTTTCGGGCTATTGCTGAAAATATTCCAGGTGCGATTTATCTATGCCGAAATGACGAAATCTATTCCACGATCTATGTCAATGATAAGATTTTTCTAATTACTGGATACAATGCGGATGAGTTTATTTCCAATAGCATTAATCTCGTGCAACTCTACCACCCTGATGATACTACATGTATATTAAATCTTGTAGAGAAAGCGTTAAGAGATCATGTTAGTTTTCAGGTAGAGTATAGAATTAAACACAAGTCTGGAGAGTGGCGATGGGTAGAAGAGAGGGGAACAGGTGTTTATACTAACGGTTTGTTGACCATGATCGAAGGCTTTATTAGCGACATCACTCCCGCAAAATGGCCGAAGAAGAATTGAGGCACATGGCGGATGAAAATTCAAGAATGTTTAATAATTCTCTCCATCTGAATTGTATCGCCAACTTTGAAGGTTATTTCATTAAGCTCAATCCAGTTTGGGAACGAATATTAGGTTGGAACCTTGATGAATTGATGTCGGTAAAATTCATGGAATTCATTCACCCTGATGACATTGGCAGAACCGAAGATGTGGTTGAGCATATTTCTTCAGGATATAAATCCATGACGTTTGAAAATCGCTACCGGTGCAAAGATGGTACCTACCGGTGGTTATTGTGGAGCTCATCACCAGACGTTAATCGAAAGTTAATTTACGCTTCTGCCATTGACATTACGGAGCGAAAAAAAGCAGAGGAGGAAGTAAATAAATCAAAAACCAATCTCGAAGTAATTGCGCGCGAATTGCAAGAACAGAATCGACAGCTTGATGATTTTGCCCACATCATTTCGCACAACATGCGTTCGCCAATTGGCAACATCAACGCTTTGATCGGTTTGGTGAATGGAAATAGTACGATAGAAGACTATCAATTTATTTTTGGCAAGGTACACGATGTTTCCAAGAACCTGAAAGAAACCATGAATGAACTCATGGAAACAATGAAGGTAAAAAAGAATGCGGATGTTGCACAAGATCATCTTCTTTTTCAAGAGGTGCTTGACAAGGTAATTCAATCCTTACAAGGCGAGATTATTCAAACGGGTACAATTGTTAAATCGGATTTTAAAGCGACAACGCTTCACTATTCTAAAACCTATTTGGAAAGTATTTTCCAAAACCTCATCAGCAATGCCATCAAGTACAAGTCAAACTTCAGAACACCAGAAATTGTAATCACAACCACGAAGCTGGAGAATTCCATAGAGATGTGCATCAGCGATAACGGTCTGGGCATTGATTTGAAAATGCATGGCAATAACGTATTCGGTTTGCATAAAACATTTCACGAACATAAAGAAGCGCGCGGTGTTGGTTTGTTTTTGGTGAAGTCTCAGATTGAAGCATTGGGTGGTACTATTGATGTTGAAAGTGAGGTTGATAGAGGGACAACATTTATTGTTCATTTTGTGCAGTAATTTTTTCAATCGCCCATGAGGTCAAAGCAATACTGTAATTTTCATAATCATTTATGCGTTTAGTTTTTTATACTTTTAACAACCCTCGTCTCCATGCAAACCATTTCCCTTCCTTCATCATCCATGTCCAATCAAGTGGATATTGCTAAAGCGGGCATCCCGTTTTATTTGTATGCTACTGTGCTCTGTTCATTGAGCATTATGATCGGCTTAGTGTGGGACATTTCCTGGCACATGAGCATTGGTCGTGATGGCTTATTTTCAGCGCCACACCTGGCCATTTATTTAGGCGGTGTAACGGCAGGATTATTTTCCGGATATCGCGTATTGAAAATTACGTTTGCAGGAACTCCAATTGAGCGCACGAAGACTGTAAAGTTTTGGGGTGTATTTCATGCTTCGCTTGGAAATTTATTTTGCATCTGGGGAGCCATTGCCATGATTACCTCTGCTCCCTTTGACGATTGGTGGCATAGCAGCTACGGGTTAGACGTAACGATTCTTTCGCCTCCGCACACTGTATTGTTGTTAGGAATGATCATGATTCAGTTTGGTGCGATCATAAGTGTGTTGGCCTATCAAAATTTGAATTCAGAACAGGTTCATCAGGGGCACATCTCACAACGGTGGTATACAGTTTTATTTTCGTTGTCAGCAGGCTTTGTGCTCACCATGATTTATACGATTGGTTCAGAATACCTGTCTCGTCATGATATGCATGGCGTTTTGTTCTATCAGGTATCGTGTTTTATTTTTCCACTGTTCCTGATTGCGTTTTCAGCTTCATCCAAATCAAATTGGGGCGCTACTTATGCAGCAATGGTTTATACTGTTTTTCTGATGTTGATGACTTGGATACTTCCCTTATTTCCGGCAACTCCAAAACTTGGACCGGTACTGAACCCAATCACAGCATTCCAGCCATTTGATTTTCCATTGCTTATTTTATTTCCTGCCATCGTCATCGATTTGATTACACGCTATTCAAAACAAAATAGATGGCTAAATATATTGTATTATGGTATAGCGTTTCTTATTGTCTTCGTCATCTTTCAATGGCCATTTGCAAATGTATTGATGGCATCAAAAGGGCATTGGTTTTTTGGAACATCAAAATGGTATTTTGGAAGTGATCCCAATTGGGAGTTCCGATATGCATTTGGTGAGTGGATGGTGACGACCGGAATGAATTTGGTAATCGGATTGGCCATCGCCTTGGGCATTTCTGTTTTCTCTTCCTTCGTTGGTTTGTCGTGGGGAAACTGGATGAAAAAAATTGTGCGTTAATATGAAGATGATCATGAAGAAAATAATTTTAACTCTCCTCTTTATTAGCTTTTCTTTTTTTGCTGATTCACACATCGGTAGCCCGGGTGTAACCTTTGAAGGTAAAGCCGGAGGTTATGGCGTGATGGTGTTGATTACACCTCCTGATGTAATTCCGGGAACTGCCATCATTAATATTTATACCAAAGGAACAGGTATTGAATCCATTTGGGCAAAACCAGTTTATTGGTTTGCGGGAAGCAAAGGCACGCCATCAGCAGATGAAATGTTACCTGTTCCAAATGAACCGGGACACTATCAAGGTTTGGTTTGGTTGATGGATGCCGGAACGTCAGGAATTGATATCGAGATAAAAGGATCATCAGGTTCTGGAAATGTTTTGATTCCGGTAATGGCATTATCAACAACACAAAGAGAAATGCCTTCTTCATTAGGATGGATACTTTTTGCGTTATGTGTTTTCCTGGTGGTGTTGATGACTACCATCATCAGCGCAAGTGTAAGTGATGGTTTAGTTAAACCTAATGAAGCGATTACATCAAAAGTATTACGCAAGCGCTGGGTTGGTGCAGGTGTGAGTGCGCTACTTTTGATTTTGCTTTTGTGTGCAGGTAAATCATGGTGGGATGGTTTGTCATCCGACTATAAACGATTTATGTACAAACCATTTCGTGCGTATTCAAAACTCTCACAATCTCATGGGCAAAATATGCTTGAGTTGAGAATTGACACAACACGTCATTCAAATTTGAACTATACCCGAAAACTTTCATACATAGTTCCAGATCATGGTAAGTTGATGCACATGTTTTTAGTTCGTGCCGGAAGCATGGATGTGTTTGCGCATCTTCATCCCCAGAGAAAAGATTCGGCTACCTACATCACTCCACTACCACCATTGCCGAATGGAAAATATTTAATCTTTGCCGACATCACACTTCTCAATGGTTTTTCAGAAACCATTCCTGATACAATTGAAATAGAAAATAAAATTCCAGTCACTTTAGTTTCTGTTGACTCCTTGTTACTTAACAGAGATGACACATACTTCGTGACCAATCCAATTTCAAAATCAGAAAATAAACAGACTCCAACCGATGGCATTGTTATCTGTGGAAAGCCAGGCACTAAAACTTCTTTGCCCGATGGATCAACTGCCATTTGGGAACACGCAGTAAATGAACCCATCGTTGCCGGAAAACTATATGAGCTATCGTTCAACATATTAGATGAAAATGGAAAGCCAGCCATACTCGATCCGTATCTCGGAATGATGGGACATGCTGTGGTGATGAAAGAGGATGGAAGTGTTTACATCCATCTTCACCCAGTAGGTAGTTACTCAATGGCTTCTCAACAAACCATGTTGAACCGTTTCGAAAAAGAAACCGGACCAGTTAACTGGGACAAGCTTACACGACCCGCTGCTTTTATGGATAGCATCAATCAATATGTAGCGAAGTTGGATGCGATGAGCGAAGACGATAGAAACAAAACATTGATCGGTAATATGAATCATCAGCTTGATGCGGATCATCCCGAGCATTCTGTTATTACCTTTCCCTATGCTTTTCCATCACCTGGAAATTATCGCATCTGGATTCAGATGAAACGCAACGGAAAAATTCTGAACAGCGCCTTTGATGCTGTTGTAGAGTGATTGATATTCTCAATGATGAGAGCAAAATAAAAAAGTCGCCTGATGGAATTGTACCTTCAGGCGACTTTAAACAATTCTAAAATACTAACGTCTAAATACTAATATCTAATTACTAGTAATTATTATCTCCGCCACCTTGAGGTCTGCCTCCACGTGAACTACTCCAACCTGAATTAGAACTTTTTCTATTTCCTGAATTACCACCTGAAGTGTTTCCACGCCCTGTTGAATTGGAAGAACTGTTTCCGCGATTGCGTGTGCTGCCAGAGCCTTCGCGCTGCGGAGCGCTTGAATTTCTTCTGCTGTTATTTCCGTTGTTGCGTTGTGTCGATTGACGTTGTGCAGGTTTTGGTCTGAACCCACCTGCGTGTGTCATGTGATACGGTTGGTCTTCAACTAATGGAAGCGATTTACCAATTAGTTTCTGGATGTCGTGAAGAAATTCTACTTCTTCTTCATCACAGAATGAAATCGAAATGCCGGCTGCACCTGCACGGCCTGTTCTTCCAATACGGTGAACGTACGTCTCAGGTACGTTAGGTAATTCATAATTGATTACGTGCGAGAGTTCATCAATATCAATTCCGCGCGCAGCAATATCCGTTGCCACTAACACGCGTGTTATTCTCGATTTAAAATTCGTTAACGCACGTTGTCTTGCGTTTTGTGATTTGTTTCCGTGAATCGCTTCTGCCTTGATTCCAGAATTCAAAAGATCCTTTACCACTTTATCAGCGCCATGTTTGGTGCGCGTGAAAACCAAAGCGGTCTCAATCGTGCGATCCAAAAGCAAATGATGAAGTAATTTCTTCTTATCCTTTTTCTCTACCATGTAGATCGATTGTTGAATCGTATTGGCAGTTGATGAAACCGGAGTTACTTCTACTCTCACAGGATTAGTCAAGATGGTACTTGCTAACTTTGAAATTTCCGCAGGCATGGTAGCCGAGAAGAAAAGTGTTTGTCTCTTCTGAGGAATTTTTGCAATTACCTTTTTCACATCATGAATGAAACCCATGTCGAGCATACGATCGGCTTCATCCAACACAAACATTTTGATGTGTTGAAGATGAACAAAACGTTGATCCATTAGATCCAGCAATCTTCCAGGTGTAGCGATTAAAATATCAACACCAGCGCGTAACGCATCGGTCTGAGGTTTTTGTCCTACTCCACCAAAGATAACGGTGTGTTTAATGCGAAGATGTTTTCCGTAAGCTGCAAAGCTTTCACCAATTTGAATGGCAAGTTCGCGAGTTGGCGTTAAGATCAACGTCTTAATTCCCGGTTGTCCTTTTTTATACAGTTCATCTTGATGAAGCAATTGTAAAATAGGAATAGCAAACGCGGCAGTTTTACCTGTACCGGTTTGGGCGCAACCCAACAGATCTCTTCTTTCCAACAAAACTGGAATAGATTGTTCTTGAATGGGCGTAGGCTTGGTATAGCCTTCTGACTGTAGAGCACGCATAATCGGCTCTATTAAATTTAATTTTTCGAATGACATTTTTTGATGTTTGTGCGAGGCACGATGAGGTTTAATAATTACCTCCTCTGTTAAGTCCGCAGCACGAAAGTGCTTTTTTTACGTGAATTCCAAGGAGTGATAGGCAAAGGTAGTCTTTTCGGTTCAGAATATATAAAGTAAGTTTCAATAGGTGCAACTCAAATTGTCGCCTTGGACTAAAGTCCATCAAGAGAAGGTTTGAATAACCACGCACTTAAGCGCGTGGTTAACAGCAATAATGCTGTAGGGGCTTTAGCCCAGCAGCACAGTTTGATTGCGTCAATTGAAATGTGCCCGTTTCAATCCGCAATCTTTTGTTGTAAGGAGAGAATCTTTTCAGGATTAATATGAAACACGCTCTCCATAACCACACCTAATCGTTGCCGCACTAAAAAAGTTGAGATAGGTTTAAGCTACCACGATTCAACATCGTTTCCTTTACTATCTACTACATTACTATACTTCTCTCTAAAGACCATGTCTTCCGGACTGAGCGTGAATTTTTTCTTGTTGAAGAAATCATCGAGGTAAAACAATTTGGCTTCGAAACCTTCATTCAGAAATTCATCCAATTTGTAAAATGGATCTTTGCTTTTAGTAAGATATTCAGCAAATGTACCTTCGAAAATTTTTACCTTCTTCTGAATTTCATAACCTGTTTGTCTGCGGAAAAGTTTGGGCATAATGAGCGGACCGACATCGTCACCAATTTTAAAACCTGTTACCTCTTTACGCATTTGCTGAGCGTATTTGAACTTGCTCGTATCTGTACTTAATTTTTTCCAAACGCGATTCATCTTTTTCTTTCCGGTCTTGGATGCAGCAAGTATCTGATCCATTTCATCGGGACTCATGGAGGTGTAAAAAGTAGGCACAACCCATCCTTCTTTTGCTAGCCACAGATTGAGATCGTATTTTTTGGTTTTCTTTTTTACAACTACGTTGGCAACAAATCGCCCATAGGTATCCACTACTTCACGAGGATGGTCAACATTGTAGGAAAGTATTTCACATTCTACTACTGTTTTATTAATGCTGTGAAGAAACCTACTGAGGGCAACTGTAGCTGATTCGCTTAGGTTTTGTCTGAATTCTTTATTCTTCGTGTTATACTGTTTTCGAATTTCGGGAGTGATGCTCGGTGATGCACTTAGTACAGGCGCTTTGCAATGAAGCTCGGGCGCGTCAATACCTTGAAACCGAACCTTGATCTTATTGTTCTTCACCAATTTCGATTTGGCTTTACCAACCACATAAGAATCATAAAATGATTTAGTCTTTCGAAAGGGAGATGTGTTGTCTTTGCGGTAGAAGAATGAATCCTGATTGACAGAGATCACGACACTAGATGTGTCGGCATCTGACAATCCTTCTGGCCAGAATTGTTTCAATTCAATTTTTCCGATAACTTTTAAGGTGCCCATAAGTAGAGAGGTTTTGGTTTATAATTTACATCGATATTTTTTACTTTTTGAGGACGATCAACCACGAGGTCGAGGAGAAAAGATAACGAATATAAAAAAATGCTGGTAGAAAACGTAAGGTGATGTGCCTTGCATTTTAGCTATTGAAATTTTAATCGCAGAACTCAGAAGTTCGCAGAGCATTTTGATGGTGCCATGAGTATTCGAAAATCGGAAAAAACCTTTGTGTTTCCCAGTCTTATCTGCACGTCTTCACCTCCGCTGTTAAACTCTAATTTTTGTAAAACCCACTTTTTATAATGAACATTCACAATACTTTCTCATCTTAACCGACATTATATAAAAACCCTATGCAAACTATCCTCGGTGCCAACGGCACTATTGCTCGTGAACTTTCAAAACACCTTCCACAATACACCAACAAGATTAGGCAGGTAAGCCGCAATCCAAAAAAGGTAAATGCTACCGATGAGTTGGTTACAGCAGATTTACTGAACTATGCTGAAACTGAAAAAGCAGTTGCTGGGAGTGAAGTTGTTTATTTAGTAGCCGGTTTAAAGTATGAAAGTAAAGTCTGGCAGGAGCAATGGCCTATCGTGATGCGCAATACAATTGATGCGTGTAAGAAAAATGGAAGCAAGCTGGTATTCTTTGACAACGTATACGCTTACGGCCAAGTAAATGGAGCGATGACAGAAGACACGCCCTTCAATCCCAATAGTAAGAAAGGAGAGGTGCGTGCAAAAATTGCCACCACATTGCTCGATGAAATAAAGCAAGGTAATCTCGAAGGTTTGATTGTTCGTGCTGCAGATTTTTATGGGCCAAGCGCATTGTTGAGTGTGACACACTCTACAGTTAACGAGCGATTGAAAGCAGGCAAAGGTGCACAGTGGATTGGAGATCCGAAGAAGGTGCACACGTTTACCTATACACCCGATGCGGGAAGAACAGTTGCCATCGCAGGCAATACACCCTCTGCTTACAATCAAACATGGCACGCAATTACAAGTCCTGAAAAAATTACAGGTAACGATTACATTCGAATGGCATACGAAATTTTAGGCAAACAATATAAATCACCACAAGTAATGTCAAAGCTTGGAGTACGTCTGGTTGGATTATTTATACCGGTGCTGCGTGAGTTTGTGGAAATGATGTATCAATTCGAAAACGATTATGTGTTTGATAGCAGCAAGGCGGAGAAAACGTTTAGTATAAAACCTACGACTTATAAGGAAGGAATTTTAACCGCATTAAATGATCTGAAATAGATCAACTTAAATTTTGACGGAGAAGGGAAGGGATGAGGCAATTTAAAAATGATTTTTTAGAGATGTCCTAGCGTCAATCTTTTTACTTTTGCGCGCATGCCTGATTATCCGGTTTTAGAAATCCTCTCCGAGCTCAACAAAACGTTAGCGCATCATCCTGTTGTTATTTTACAAGCGCCACCGGGTGCGGGTAAATCAACCGTTCTTCCACTGCATATTATGAATGAAGCATGGTTGGGTGGAAAAAAAATAATCATGCTTGAGCCTAGACGATTAGCAGCGCGATCGGTTGCTACACGATTGGCATTGCAACTACAAGAGGAAGCTGGACAGAAAATTGGTTATCGTGTGCGGTTTGAAAATAAAGTAAGTGCGATCACTCAAGTTGAGGTAGTCACTGAAGGTATTCTTACGCGAATGCTACAATCTGATAATACATTAGAGGGAGTAGGACTAGTAGTCTTCGATGAATTTCATGAACGAAGTTTGCATGCTGATCTTTCACTTGCATTGTGTCTTCAAGCACAGGAAGTTTTACGAAATGACCTTCGCATTCTCATCATGTCTGCAACATTAGATGGCGAAGCGTTGTCAGCGAAACTTAATAATGCACCCATCATCACATCATTAGGAAAACAATATCCTGTAGAATTAAAATATTTTTCGCATGATAGTGATGCGCCAATCTCCAATCGAATGGTAAAAGCAATTCGTAAAGCGATTGATGATGAGGCTGGCGATATTCTAGCTTTTCTTCCAGGCGCTGGCGAAATTAATCGTGTGCAGAGTTTATTAGAGCAGGAAAATATTCAGTTGATTATCCATCCGTTATATGGCGATCTTCCTTTTAAGAAACAACAAGAAGCCATTCTCCCTCATCCATCCGGCAAACGTAAAATTGTTCTCGCTACTTCCATTGCAGAAACCTCGTTAACCATTGAAGGTGTTCAAGTTGTTATTGATAGCGGACTTTCACGCGTGCCAAAATTTGATCCGCGCAGCGGACTCACACGATTGGAAACGATTCGTGTTCCGAAAGATTCAGCTGATCAGCGTGCTGGTCGTGCCGGAAGATTAGGTCCCGGTGTTTGTTATCGTTTATGGAGTGAATCCATTCAGACAAATCTACAACCCAATCGAACGCCTGAAATTTTAGAAGCGGATCTCGCGCCTCTACTACTTGAACTTGGCCAGTGGGGTGTAAGTGATCTTCAGGAATTGACGTGGATGACTTCGCCACCAGCAGGTGCTGTTAATCAAGCTAGAGAACTCTTGCATCAACTGGGTGCCCTCGAAGAAAATAAAATTACGTCACGCGGAAAAGAGATGTTGCGTTTGCCAACTCATCCACGCATTGCACACATGCTGCTTGAAGCAGATGATAAATCTCAATCAAAAGATTTTGTAGCATTAGCAACCGACCTTGCTGCGGTGTTGGAAGAACGCGATCCACTGGAAAAAGAATCAGGGGTTGATGTGGCGTTGCGTGTTGAAGCACTTCGGAAGTGGCGTGATGGACAAAAGGTATTTGCCGATCGGGGAGTGTTAGAGCGAATTGAAAAACTTGCGCTGAACTGGCGAAGATTATTAAAAGCTGATATTCAAAATACGGTTGCAAAAGATGATGATGTGGGAAGACTGTTAATCGCAGCATATCCAGAACGCATTGCTCAGCAAATTGAGAAACACAATGAACGTTACAAATTAGCGAATGGCCGAATTGTAAAACTGCCACAACACGATCCTCTCTTGCGCGAAACCTGGTTGTGTGTTGCGCATCTTGATCTTGGAAAAGGTGAAGGAAAAATATTTCTGGCTGCTGTTGTCAATCCAGTGGATTTAAAAGTACTGGCGAAAGAAAAAGAAAATGTTCGCTGGGATGAAGAACGAGAAATGGTTGTGGGCTCAATCGAAAAGCAAATTGGAAATCTTGTGTTGGAACGAAAGCCTTCAGTGAAAATTTCTGACGAAGCGCGCATAAGAATTTTGTGCGATGTAATCCGATCGAAAGGATTGAAGATGCTGGGATGGAGTGACGATCAGAAAGCATGGCAAGCACGTGTTATGAGCTTACATATTTGGCGACCAGACGATGGTTGGCCTGATGTGCGTGATGAAAAATTATTGGAGTCGATTGATGTTTGGCTTCCGCCTTTTCTAAACGCAATTACGAAACAATCAGAACTACAAAAGCTAGACCTACAAGCAATTCTTACTTCTATCTTGTCGTGGGAATTAAATAATCGATTGGATGCACTTGCGCCTTCGCGGATAAAAGTACCAAGCGGATCGATGATTCAATTGAATTATGTATCAGATGGAAGTTCGCCAATAATAGAAGTGAGATTGCAGGAAATGTTTGGCCTGTTAGAAACACCAGTAGTAAACGAAGGAAGAAATAAGGTAACGCTGCATTTGCTTTCTCCGGGCTATAAACCTGTGCAGGTAACGCAAGACTTAAAAAGTTTTTGGCAAACTACCTATCATGAAGTGCGCAAAGCGTTGCGCATGCGATACCCGCGTCATCATTGGCCGGAAGATCCTTGGACTGCCGAGGCGGTTAGAGGAGCGAAGAAAAGAGTTTAAAAAAGTTCGGAACTTGAACACTCAATTTAGATTACTTATCTAGGAAGCCGTTAAACCAAAGGCTAATCTGACCAGAATTTCCATTTACCTTTTGTTTATATTGCTTAGCTATGAAAAATCAATGACGAGTGTAGACTATTGTTAAAAAACAATGTGTCAATGCAATTTGTTATTGTTGAATTAAAATCGAATTAATCATCATGAAATTTTTAACCTCATTTTTTCTGTTTGCCTTAAGCTTGATTGTACTATCAGGGTGTAAAGGTGACGATATGATTCCTGTGGCGAAGATTGAACCAAGTAATATTAATGTAGAGCAAACAATCAGCACTGACGGTTCTGGCTTAGCTACGTTTGTTGCTACAGCTGATAATGCGGTTAAATTTCAATTTTATTTCGGTGAAGATTTAGCTATTGCACCATTGACTTCAACAGATGGAAAGGCATCGTACGTGTATAAAAATTCCGGATCATATACTGTAAATGTTACAGCATATTCAATTGATGAAATTTCAGTTAGTAAATCGATTTCTGTTACCATTAATGTTAGTGAACCCATCATCGCCAATATCGGATACTCTACACCTGATAATTATGAAGGCAAAACATTGGTTTGGCAAGATGAATTCAGTGGTGATCAACTTAATCTATCCAATTGGGTACATGAAATTGGAAATAATAATGGATGGGGAAATAGTGAGCTGGAGTTTTATCAAGCGGGCAATACAATTGTTCAAGATGGATATCTTACTATCAAGGCAAAAAAGGAAACTGTAAATGGTTTTTCTTATACGTCTTCTCGAATGGTTACAAAAGGCAAAAAGGAATTTAAATATGGACGTGTTGATATTCGAGCGATTCTTCCGAAGGGGCAAGGCATTTGGCCTGCGTTATGGATGTTGGGTTCTAATATTTCTTCAGTGAACTGGCCCAAATGTGGTGAGATTGATATTATGGAAATGATTGGTGGTGGAGTTGATAGGGATAATAAGGTATACGGAACTCCTCATTGGGACAACGCAGGTCAATATGCCTCTTATGGGGGAAGCACAATATTATCCGGAGGCAAAACATTTTCCGATGAGTTTCATGTTTTCTCAATTGTTTGGGATGCGACAAAAATCATTTGGTATTTGGATGATATTCAATTTCACGTAATTGATATTACACCCGCTGAGTTAAATGAATTTCAAAAAGAGTTCTTCTTTATTTTTAATGTCGCTGTTGGTGGGAGCTGGCCTGGTAATCCAAACACGTCAACTGTTTTTCCGCAGCGTATGATTGTGGATTATATTAGAGTGTTTCAATAAACACGAAAGCTTCAGTGAAACCAAGATGGAAGTTATTGATATATAACTTCAATGCATTTCCTTTCATTTACATAGACTAAAAATCCGGATACCGATTCAATACCCATCGACTTAAAGATGCTGAGGTAATTTTCTACTTGTTCCTGATCTTTGCGCGTAGGTAAACCCGTTTTATAATCGATTAAGATAGCATGTCCTTCCCTTATTGTAAGACGATCAATTCTTTTTTCGGAACCACCGGGTAGGAGCAGAGAAGCTTCCGTCTTTAGTGTTTCATTTTTAGCAAAGGAAGACTGAAGCGAAGGATGACATAAAATCCATTGCAATGTTTCTGTAATACTTTGTTTTTCGTTTTCTCGAATTAATCCTTCCGTTATGGCCTGATCAATTGCCGAAGGTGCATCTTCGTGTGTTTGTATTCGCGAGAGAAGCGTGTGAAGAAAAATACCTTCGTTTATTTTTTTTCTCTTTTCTGTTACGGTAAAAAAATCTCCTCCTTGTCTGCGTACTTGAAGCCGATCGCGCCAAGGTGTTACCGGATATTTTCGCAGAACGAGTGACGCACTTTGTTTCTTTAGACTGTGGTCAATTACTTCCATCTCACCTCGAAGGAAGGAAGCAGACTCTTCGTTCAAATTACCTTGAAGCTCGTCATCAAGTTCGATGGCTCGTTTTACAAGTTGCCCTACATGAGATAGTGAACTGTTTTTCGGGCGAGGAGCATGAGCAATCAGTCCTTCTTCTGCCCGAGTGAAGGCAACATATAAAAGGTTTAGATTGTCAAGGAAGATGCGCTGTCTTTCTTGATTATAATATTCTTTAAAGTAAGTATCCTCAAGACCTTTTGAATATTTTATTGGAATATAGCCAGCATTTTTAAACAGCACTTCATCGGATTTGCACCACATCATGGGTGATTTATTTCCGTGGTCTAGTTCCCAATCTAAAAATGGAATGATCACATATTTAAACTGTAAGCCTTTTGATTTGTGGATGGTAATAATTTGCGCGGCATCAATTCCTCCGGCAACCTGAATCGATTTTTTGTGTTTGTTGTCTTCCCACCAGCTAAGAAAAGAAGAAAGATCACTTCGTTCGCGCTGTGAAAATTCCAGGATCAAATCCTGAAAAGCTTGCAGATAAGCGATCTCTAAATTTAATTCGCCAAGACGAAAGATGTAGATAAGATTTTCAACGAGTTCCAATAAAGGTAATGCACTGAGAACGTGATGTTGTTCTGTATACGATGGCGGAACCAACTTAGCAAAGTGAGCGGTATGACTCTTTAGAAATATTTCGTGGTAATTCGGAAAGGCATTCGGCTGCCACATTTTTTGATATTCGTAAGCAAGATGTGCTTTAGCAATTCTATTCGATTCGTCATCGATTAATCGCATCGCATTAATCAAAACCAAAACAGATGATGCCTGATCGAGACGCAGTGATTCATTTGAAACTACATCATATTTAAAATCCCGTTTCGCGTTAGGCGAAGAACGGTACGCCATAAAATGTTGCGCGATTTTTTGTCCCTCTTTATTATCCCGCACAAGGAAGGCAACATCACGAAGAGAAATTCCTTTTTGTTGAAGTTCTTCTATAATGGCAGGAAGTCTTAATAGTGAAAGTTCATTAAATTTTTTAGCGCCTTCTTCCTCTGATTCCTGCGGCTGACTTTCTGGTGATAGGAAATCAATTTTAATGTACCCTTGATCTTTAAACTTGAAATTTTTCTGGGCTACATCCTCATAAACTTCCTGTGGAAAAGCGGTGTTAATTTGAGTAGCAATTATTTTTGATGCTGTGCTAAATAATGAATTGTTGAAGCGCACAAGATTTTCAGCGCTGCGATAGTTTGTGTCTAACGGAAAGGTATCGGTCACGAGTTCGCCAACATCTCCTTTTACTTTCTCCTGAAGGATATTCAAGTCGCCACCACGCCAGCGGTAAATCGATTGCTTAATATCGCCAACGATCAGACTTTTGTAATTTTGTGAGATGCCATTTCGAATAAGCGGTAAAATATTTCTCCATTGAAAATCAGAAGTATCCTGAAATTCATCAACCAAAAAGTGACGATAGAACGATCCTACTTTTTCGTAAATAAAAGAAGCCTCTTGTTCATCCATCAACTTATTTAAAAATCGAGGAGCATCTGAAAGCAACATCATATTGTTGTCGGATAGATATTTCTTTAACGTTCTTGAAATATCAGACAGCAATCCAAAGGCGTATAAATTTTTGAGTGCTTGCTCGGCAGATAGGAAAGAAGTTTGATGTTCTTCAATAAACGAAACCAGATTACTTAATTGAGCATGCCAACCTTGTTCGGCCAACGACTTTATTAATTTTTTATCGGCCTTCGCTCCAGCCCATTTATCGGTATCATCTAATCCGATTTGAACTCTTGAGCCTGGAAGAGAAATCTCACCATCAACTAACTTGATCACATATTTATAGATGCTTCCACTTTCACCATAATAGAAATCCGCAGCGGATAAATTATGATTATGAAATTCACCAAGTAATTTTTTTGCGCCTGCTTCTACATGTCTCTTTACACCACTTACCTCGTTCTGTAATTTTTTCTTAAAGTCTTTAAAGAATGTGCGATCACTTGTTACAGCAAGCACATCATCTTCAATGGCTTTAAATTCTTCTTTAAAAATTTCATTCGAAAAATTCAAAAGGGCAGAACGGATATCCCAATCTTGACCATCCTCTAATCGCTCTAAAGAAAAATCCATTACCCATCCACGAAGCTCTTCGTTGTCGGTTAGTTCTTCCATCAATAGATCGATCACTTCTTCCAGCACCAGAGTGTTGTCTATCTCTAACCGAAAGTTGCCGAGCAAACCAGTCTCGCGTGTAAACGACCGGATAATGCGCTGAAAAAATGCATCAATGGTGCTAACTGAAAATTGTGAGTAATGGTGTAGAATTAAGGAGAGAACTTCTTTGCTTTTCTTTTTTAATAACGCGGGCGGGAACGTAAAACCTTCTGCTTCATATTCACTCAGAATTTCTGTTGATAAATCTTCGCTTTTACCTTCTGCGAAATCATTCAGG
>JBKJOF010000167.1:0-11280 GCA_046595655.1 Chryseolinea sp.
GTCAAAGCCAAAGCAATATGCAGAGGGTACCGGTAGAGTACTCTCCAATCCAAATCCCAATAAGTCGAGGCCAGTTCCTTCCAAACCTATTGAGAGCCAGCTTCCCTTAAAGGCTCATATAACTGAAATACCGGCTCCAGAAAAACTTGAAGTACTTCATCAAAAGGAAGACGAAGTTTTAGCTGAAAATAAATTACCTAAGCCCACCTCTGTCAAGCACGATCAAATAAGGAAAAATGTGCAGGAGGACTTGAAAAACAAAAAAGATAATGAGCCGATCGAACTTGCACCTCTCTACTTTACGTTTGCCGAAGATGAGTTTTCAGTAGTGGATATGGATCCTTTTCTGGTTGCGGTGGAATATGCTTTACAAGGAAGGATCATTCTAATTGAAGGACATACTGATAGTCGTGGTGATGCAAACTATAATAATCAACTCTCCATCAAACGCGTTCAAAAAATCCGTCAGTTAATGATTGATATGGGTGTTAGTGATGATCAAATTTCAATTGTGGGGTATGGAGAAGGGGCACCTAAACATGACAACGCATCGGAAGAAAAGCGTCAATTAAATAGGCGGGTTGATTTCAAGGCATTCTAGTTTGTTTAGACAAAAACTTAGGCGCATTCAACTCTATATCCAACCCAGTTCTTTCACCGTCATTTCACTTTCAATGCTACCGGTGTGTAAGGTAGTCTTCGGTTCAAAAAGAAGATTAAATACAATTTCTCCATCGGTATGAGGACGATGCTCTACTCCTTTCGGAACAATTAAAATTTCTCCTTCTTTCACTTCAACGGTTCTGCCATCTCTGAAATCCATCAAAAGCGTTCCTTTAAAAACCATAAAGAGTTCGTCCTCATTTTCGTGGCTGTGCCAAACAAACTCACCTTTGAGTTTACACAGTTTTACATATTGTCCGTTGAGCTCGCCAATGATATGCGGAGTCCATTGGTTTTCAAACAATGAAAATTTCTCTTTGATGTTGATGGGGTGAATGGATTGCATGGTTCTTAATTTGGAAGTGTTTTATTTTAGTTTGGATCACATGTAAGTTGTGGTAGATTGCCAAATCAAATCTGTTTACCCTGTACAAACACTGAGCGAGGATGAATATTTAAACTTAAACCTTACCCCCACATGATTGTTTACATTGTTACAACTGGTATTCTATGTTCGTCACCAAATAAAATCAGTGTTAGAAAATAGTTCACTAGGTTTAAAGTTCTTGTTTGTCCCAAAATATATCTCATCCTCGTGATAGAACAATAATGCCCAGTTTAGACTTTGATCGATAACAGTTAAATCGTCACATGTTCCATAATAAAAACTATCAAAGTACTTAATTAAAATTTTCCACGGAACAATCATGGCGTCATTGGGCTGCCAAGAGAGATAAACATTTTTATCGAACGGAATTCCTCTTTGATAAAGCCATTTTTTAACCAGCTTTTCATTTCCCTCTAAAATTTTTGCCTTGTCAATTGTTCTGAAGAGGCCTTTCTTGAATGGTGTGTCTTTGTGCAAATTTGTTTGTGAAATATAGTCCCACAAATAATTTGAAGCTTGTTTATCTAATGGCTTTAGTTGATTAAGATGTTCCTCAGAAAGCTTCTCATAGTTCCTATCAGTAAAACGCCATTTCAGACGAAAATCATTTATTGGAATAACATGCTCATTAATATTACTGAAATCTACTTTCATTGAGTATTTGTCTTTATCCGAGCCGTATCATCAACAATTGTATACAAGCCACGTTAACTATATCGCGTTATTGCGCCTCGTGAAATATTCCTAAACACAAATTAAAAAAAACTTGTCTCTATAACAACCCCTTATCCTCCAACGTCAGCTTAATCTCTTTGTGTGTGCTCCAGAATTTTACATTAATATCGTTTAATACTTTTTTAATCTCGGGATTGTCCTTATCACAGATGGGATCTTTGTCTAAAAACAAAACTAACCAATACTGAAAGTTTTCTTCTTTCGAAAATAATTTCAAGTGCTCGAGTGACTTTTTATAATCACGTTGATAGCTATAGTACTGCGACAATGCTAAATGGTGGTAAATGGACTTATCGTTGTCGGCAAACTCTTTATACCCTTTCAATAACTCCTCTGATTTTTTCTGTTGTCCCATTTTCGCCTGCACAAATGCCATCCGTAAGTTCTCATGTTTATAAACATCCAGTTTCCTCGCTTCTCTGAATTTAATAAGACGCTTGTCATATTTATAAGCACCTTCAAAGTCTTTCATGTAATAGCTAACTTTTCCGAGATCTTGCAGGATATCAAAACGGGCAGTGTCTTTTTCAAATTCTTTTAGAAGAAGTTGTCGGGTTAGTTTCAGGCTGCCGCCCTTGGCATATAGAATGAACGCCTTAATGTAATTCGAGTAGGGATTTTGTGGATAATATTTCGATGACAGGTCCATATACTTTAGCGACTCATCCACAAATCCGTTTTGAATCATAGCGTTACCCAAACGCAAATAATTGTAACTCGTGGTAATAGAATCTTGCAAAGCATTTTCCAGTCTGACTCCTTTAAGCGCATACTCCAGATACAAGGTAGGGTTCGGAAGATAGTCACAATAAAAATCAGCCAACGAGCTAATGGCAAACATAGAGTTTGGATTGTACTCCAACGCCTTTTCCAAATACGGAATGGCTGATTGAAATTCTTTTTTGTGCATGCTCACCAACGCTTTCGCGATCAGACTCTCAGCCAATTTTGGATCGTAGAGTAATGCCTTGTCTGCATAAAGAGCAATATCATCAGCATATTTTTTCTCTTGTTGAAAAATATCGATATAGTAAAACGCCATGGCTGCGTTCGCATAAGCGAGTGCAAATTGCGGATCTCGTTTTATGGCCTGATTAAAATAAGAAACAGCCTTTTCCAGCTTTTCATTATCACCGACAATAAAATGATTTCTGCCCTTTAAAAATAAATCATACGCCACCAGATCGTTAGTAGGTTTTTTCTCAATTCGCTTTTGCTCATCTGGAGTGATGATCGCCTCAATTTCCTGTGCAATACTTTTAGCTACTTCCTGTTGTAATTCAAAAATGTCTTTCGAATCCTTGCGATATTGATTGCCCCACAAATGTCTATCGGTGGCCGCTTCGATTAATTGTATGTTCAACAAAATTTGGTTACCGATTTTCTGACCGCTTCCTTCAACAATATAATTTACGTTCAACTCCTTTGCAATTTCCGGAATGGACTTAGATGTATTCCGATATTTCTCAGCAGATGTGCGGCTTATTACTTTCAATTCTTTTATCTGTTGTAAGTTATTGAGTGTCGACTCCATCAAACCATTTATTAAATAAACATTGGTCGAGTCGTTGCTGTCGTTGATAAAAGGTAACACAGCAATCGATTTTTCAATTGGAGACGATTTGGTGAATAGAAAGGTATTATAATAAATGAGTGATGCTGTGACTAAAACAATAATTAACCCGATCGATCCCCGGATCAGAAAGTTTCGTTTTCTGTTGAATCCATTTGTTGTTGGAATATTAGCCGGTATAAACTCTGTTTCTGTTGCATCTTTGGCTGCATCTCTTTTTCCAACTTCTCCAGGAGGATATCCATAATATTCGCGGAAGCATTTAATAAAATAAGAGGTACTGCTGAAACCAACTTGGTGCGATACTTCCGAAACATTTAAGGAAGACTTTCGCAACAGCTCCATGCCACGCTTCAATCGCACCTGACTGATCACCTGGCTCACCGAAAGGTTTGTTAGCTTCTTCACCTTGCGCAGCAGATTAGACCTGCTCATGTTCATTTCAGCAGCCAGCTCTGTCACACCAAACTGCTCGCTGGATATATTCTTCTCGACCACAGCCGTGAGCTGGCTTAAAAAATCATTTTCAACTGGACTGGAATCCGACATAGCGCTGGCGAGAATTAAAATCAATGCGATTTTAATAAAAAGAAACTATACACTGCTTAACCACGACACATTTCATAATTTATTCTAAGGATGATGAATACCTCTTTTTCTTGGCTAATTGACGGATTCTAAAACTCCATTGCGTCATACTTTATATTGATTCGTCATAATTTATACTGATTACTTCAAACTTGATGCTTTTATCCGCATAGGTATTTAGTTCCAACCACACATGCCATCAACCTTTGCATTGTCAATCTTTAATTCAACTTAAACACTACAATCATGAAGACTTCAAAATTCAACACACTAAAAGCAGGCTCTTTCCAGCTGATGATCGTGATCATTTTACTCCTCACATTTTCCTGCAAGGACAAAAATGTATCGGCTCAAAAGGCAGGTTCAACTACAACTTCTAAGACAGATGTTAAACCTCCCCAAATTGATATTCACACCGCAGTTATCAGCGATAACATGGATGTAGTGAAGCAACATATTGCTGCCGGTTCCAACATAAACGAAAAAGATCCCTTCGGTGGTTCGAGTCCGTTAATCTCAGCTGCGCTATTTGGTAAGACTGACATGGTTAAAGTTTTATTAGATGCCGGGGCTGACATCAACTTCCAGAATAATGATGGATCTACTGCCTTGAATACTGCTGCCTTCTTTTGCAGGCCTGAAATTGTAAAAATATTATTGGCGAAGAGCGCAGACAAAACCATTAAGAACAAGTATGGTGCAACTCCTTATCAATCTGTAGCAGGTCCTTATAAAGATGTTAAGAATGTATATGAGATGATGGACAAGATGCTCGCACCGATGGGTCTTAAAACGGACTACGTTTACATTGAAAAAACTCGTCCAGTGATTGCCTCGATGTTGAAATAACGGATCAATAAAAACGCCAAAGCGAAGAAGATGTCAACAACAAACAGAAGATACGATATCGATTGGATACGAGTGATTGCCATTGGTCTGCTCCTACTCTATCATGTGGCCATCGGTTTCCAAAGCTGGGGTATTATGATTGGATTCATAGCCAATGAAAAACCATGGGCATCATTATGGACTCCCATGACAATGCTGAATGTATGGAGAATACCTCTTCTGTTTTTTGTTTCGGGTATGGGCGTTTACTTTGCTATGCAGAACAGAAACTGGAAACAGTTGTTGCTTGAACGTGCAGGAAGAATTCTAATCCCTTTTGTTGCGGGAATATTTCTGATCGTTCCCATCCATGTATATCTCTGGCAGCATCATTATAAATTGGAAATGGTATACAGTCCTGGTCCCGAGCATCTTTGGTTTCTCGGAAACATCTTTATTTATGTAGTAGCATTGACACCGGTATTCTTTTATTTGAAAAGAAATGAAGAGGGCTCGTTGGTCAAAATCATAAAAAAGATATTAAGTACCCCACTTGGTTTACTTCTGGTCATTGCTGTTTTTGTTGCTGAAGCGTTGATCATTAGTCCTGTGCCTTACGAAATGTATGCTATGACGTGGCACGGATTTTTTCTGGGGTTAATAGCATTCTTCTTTGGTTTCTGTTTTGTAATGAGTGGTGATGCATTTTGGAAGATGATGCTAACCTGGCGTTGGTTATTTTTATTGATAGCGATTATATTTTTTACAATGCGTACAATTCAATACCCTTTGCCAGCACCTGCATACCTTTTATCAATTGAATCAAATTTTTGGATCTTTTCGGTTTTTGCATTTGGCTACCGACACCTGAATCATCCAGCTAAAGCTCTAAACTATTTGAGTCAGGCTGCTTACCCGGTTTACATTCTTCACATGATCTTTCTTTTCGCAGGATCTGAATTCATCTTTCGATTAGATATTCCGGTTCAACTCCAGTTCGTTTTAGTTTTATTGTTTACAACGGTCGGTTGCTTTGCCGCGTATGAATTGATCATTAGAAGAGTGAACTTCATCCGACCTTTGTTTGGGTTGAGGACGAAAGACAGTACCAGCGATTCAAAGCAAACAAAATAGGAGCTGGAACAAAACTAGTCTATTCAACTTTCATCGTTTCTGGTTTATGAATTTTTAATATGTATAGCACTACAAAGACTGTCGCAATGGCTGTTACTAAAAAAGCTATTGTCGCACCAAAGTGAAACCAGATTAGGCCCGCCAATGAACTTGCTAACATTGTACAAATACTTTGTAATCCTGAAAATGTTCCGATTGCTGTTGCTGTATCTTTTTTGTGGGTTATGTTTGAAATCCACGCTTTTGAAATACCTTCTGTTGCTGAAGCATAAATACCATAAAGAAAAAACAGTCCGAAAAACACATATAAATTGGTGTTGGCAGACATTCCAAAATACACAAGTGAAAATAATACAAGGCCAATTATAAAAATTGTTTTCAATCCTACTTTGTCGGCAAGAATCCCAATAGGAAAGGCAGCCAACGCATAAATAAGATTGTAAAAAATATATACACAAATTACCATCGTATCGTCAAGTCCCGACTGTTTTGCTTTAAGTAAAAGGAAAACGTCTGAACTATTGAAAAGTGTAAAAGCAAGAAGTCCAATTACTAATTTTTTATATTCTGGCGAACTCACTTTCCAATAATTAAGGAACGAAAAAAAAAGGCGTTGATACTCTTGCCTTGATTTCAGTAGTCTTTTTGTCTTTCAATAAAAATGAAGCCAAAACAGCTAACATTCCTGGAATGAAGGCAACATAAAAAAGTGTCTTGTAATCTTGTGGGTAATAATATAAATAAACTAAAGCCAAAGAAGGTCCGAGTACCGCACCTAACGTGTCCATTGAACGATGAAAACCAAAAACTTTTCCTTTTGTTTCTGCTGTTGCTTGTTCTGAAAGTATGGCGTCTCTTGCGCCAGTTCTAATTCCTTTTCCGAAACGGTCAATTGTCCGTGCAAAGAAAATCCAAAATGGGTAAATGAAAATTGCCATCATCGGTTTGGAAATAGCGCTAAAAGCATAACCGATTTGAACAAACGGAACTCTTTTGCCGGAAGTATCAGAAAGTTTTCCAAAATAGCCTTTACTAAAACCTGCTGTCGCTTCTGCAACACCCTCCAGTATTCCGATAAGCACTATTGAAAAACCAATTGTCTTTAAGTAAATCGGCAAAATTGGGTACAGCATTTCGCTCGCTGTGTCGGTGAACAAACTCACCCATGATAAAATCCAGACTGTTCGTGTTATGTGTTTCAAATTTTTTCTTGTTAGTCGATTGTGGTCTCTTAAAACCGTTATGGGAAAATTACATTATTGGGGACTATCGCATCGCGAGTAGATCATGGAAAAATAATTCGATGGTCATCATGTTGTAATTAATCTTGTCTATCCTTTTGTAAAAAACTCTCCAAAGTGCCAGAGTATTCCGGAGGGATCGTGTAGAAAACATTCTTTCCCCCAATCCATAATTCGAATGGGAACAAGTCGAACATCTTTATACTTCGTAGTTAAATCCAAAGCCACAAGTTCATTCCAATAACGACTAACATCTAATACTTCTAAAAAAATCATGGTATTGTCAATCCAGTCTTTAACGTGTGCATCTTGTAAATAAAATCCGATTTCATCTGTTTTGAAAAGTGACATATCACTTCCTAAAATAACTTCTTCAAAACCGAGGTCTTTGTAAAAGCTTCGCGACTGTTCAAAATCTATAGCTCCAATGAAAGGTCGAATGGATTTTACTTTATGATTCATGTATTTTAAAATGTAGTAAATTGTGAATGGATAATTTTGATATCTTCTTTGCAATGCAATATACCTATTACTTTAAGTGTTAACATTGTGCTGAGTCATTTATAGTCAAACCATGTCATTGTTTATTTCTGTTAGGGATCACATGTTATATGAGGATGATTACATCCTTGTTGTCAACAAGCCTGCAAGCTTAATGGTGGAGCCAGATCGGAATGGACATCCTAATTTATTACAACAGGTTAAAAAGTATATTAAATCATCTCTACCTGTTGGTGAAGAAGTTTATGCCCAACATATTCATCGTCTCGACAGACCAGTAAGTGGTATTATTCTTTTTGCTAAACAACGATCCGTATTGAAGAATCTGAGCGAGCAATTTGCAGAGCGGAGAGTAAAAAAATACTACCAAGCATTGACAGATCATTCTCCTCAACAAAATAAAGCAACGTTACAGAACTGGCTTCGCAAGGAAAAAAAGAAAGCGATTATCTATGATCAGGAGATTGAATATTCAGAAAAAGTAATACTTAATTATGAAGTCACTACATTATCTGAAAAGCGTTTTCTTTGGAACATTGAATTGCATACAGGTAAATATCATCAGATTCGCGCTCAACTTGAGCATGTAGATTGTCCGATTATAGGAGATATAACTTACGGCTCCACTCTCCCCTATCAACCTGATTGTATTGCGTTGCATGCTTGTCGATTGGGCTTTTCTCATCCCATATCGAACAAAGAGATTTGCATAGAGAAGCTAACTGACTTTAAAATCTAATGTCATTGAAGGTATGCACAAGTCTTCCAGTGGCTCAATCCTGCACTTAGTTAAGGTTAGATACTTTTTCTTAAATGATACAGTAAATAAAAACCAAGGCCAAAAATTATTTGAACTGGTGCCGTATGACGCAGCGCTGACACCTTACCTATGTGTATAAAGTTTAATAGGTTTTCCAATTATAAGAGACTTAAGGGTGCAATTCAATTTGACGCGATGAAACAGATTTGTTGGGCTAAAGCCCCTTCACTAGAGTAGCTGATAACCCTACACTTAAGTGCAGGGTTATTCAAATCTTCTCCCGATGGACTTTAGTCCAAGACGACTATCTGAATTGCACCCGAGGCTTAATGATGTGCATCTAAATATATTCCTTTCGATTCAGATTTTTTACCAGCTCAGAGATTTCTTTCATTTATCAGAAATCCAATATCAAAAAAGATAATTAAAAAAGATTTTTCAATAAAGGAATCTCGATCATCATTATATTTCAATAGTTCTATTTTAAGGTTTTACTTCCGGGTGTTTTTCCAATCCTTATAAATAAATCTTAACCCATCGTAATACGCAACCATGGGCTCTGTCATGTGGGTCTCCGTTGGATAGTACCTATACATATGCTCAAGCCCTATCAATTCTTTTTCTTTTACTATCGAATCAAATTTTAATAGGTTAGTGTGGTAGGAACTTGAGTCTGTTACTCCTTCGCTTGCGTCAGAGTAAAACAATACTTTATTGATCGCGAATCCTTTCTTCCATTTTTCATCTGCAAGTTTTAGCACGTATTCATTATCCCACCACAATGACGGACTTATGGCGATATAAGCACTGAACATATCGGGATGGGTAAGCATACAATTGATTGCCGTAAGTCCACCAAATGAATGACCCGCCAAAATTTTGTATGATTGTGTTTTGTAATGCTTACCAACATAAGGCATTAACTCATCTCGAATAAACTGTAAGAACATTTCATTTCCACCACTGGGTTTCATCCATGAAATACGACTTGTATCCGGTTTACCAAAATAATTTATTATACTTTCCGTTGGTGTTAAGTCGCGCGTGCGTTTTGTATTCGTGATGCCCACTACGATCATTTCGGGTATCACATTTACATCCCACCGACTTAGGTAGTCGGTATATTGAGAAAGCATATCGAAATGACTTTCCGCGTCTAGGAGATACAAAACCGGAAACTGTTTGTTCTTGTTTGTTGAGTCTAGCTTAGGACGATGAATGTAAATTGTACGGTCTTCTTTTAAAATTTTAGAAGTAATAAGAACTGCCTCACTTGCCAAGTGGTTGTACGGTTCTACTTTCTGAGCTTTTGCCTGGATAGAAATCAACATGAGAATGATAAGACCCCCAGGGAAATAATAGCAAAACAATTTCATTTTGATTAAAGTATTTTTATAAACGATATGAAGATCCTGTAATTTATCAATCAACTAATGTAGTGAAGCGTTGACGTCTCTTCTTTTGATAATCCGGTTACTTTTCGGCTACGACTTGCTTTATTCCATTTGGTGCGAAAACTTCCTTCTGCCCAATCGGATAATATCGAAGGATGAATATAAGACGATCGACATACGGTTGGCGTGTTTCCCAAATCAGATGCAACAGTTTTTACAACTTCGCTTGAAACTTTTTTTCTTGCATTCACTGTGTCAGGATCATGTTGTTCAGAAAAGCGAGAGGCAGTTTTCCACGTTGCCGCCCACGTACGAAAATCCTTAGCCGTTACTTTGACAGACTTTATGGTAATGCTGTCGAGGTATTCATTTATATGATTCGACTTGATATCAAATTCATTTCCGTTTTTGTCTTCATACCGAAACAAATCCTTGTTTTTATTGCTGCTACCCAGTTTGCCTGATTGACGAATGAGCATCACCAGATCATCTTCCCATATTCTTCTTTTCCAAAGCTTTCCTGATTTTCCAATGAATTCAAAAATGGCGTCTACCTTCCCTTCTGCATTTTCTGAGCTATCCAGTTTTAGGTGTCCTTCTTTTATTGTGGTGAGTCCGTATGACTTGTTGCTCTTGGCATATTCATCATTGCCTACCCTAAAGTGATAACGATCAATCAGCTTTACAATTAATGCAACAACTTTGTCCTTGGGCATTCCTTCGAGTTTCAAATCCAGTTCAACTTTTTTGCGTATACCCGGAAGCATTTTTGCGAAAGTTGTCATGCCATCAAACTTTTCTTCAGCCCGGGCATTGATCCAGTTTGTATGGTAACGATATTGCAAACGTCCTTTAGCGTCTTTGCCAGTGGCTTGCAAATTTGCTTTTGCACTGGGCGATATCCATACCTCTGCCCAAGCGGGAGGAAGCACAAGTTTATCGCACCGCTCTTTTACCTTTTTGTCTGTTATTAATTTTCCGGTTGTGTCATAATATTCCCAATGAAAAACTTTTCGTTTCCCTTTAGCAACAGTCTTTCGCTTTTTTCGTGTTATTCCTGCCTTATCCATTTCATCGAAGATAAACAAATTTCAATTTCAAAATCCCACTCTGGCGGACGTTGTGTAAAGTATTTGTAATTGCCATCAAACTTAACCTTCTCTCGTCCGCGCAAATTATAGAATTGATTTATGCAAGTAGCACATGTTGTACCAGATTGATTTTCAATCATTCTTGTCACAGAACTCCTTAATCTTTGTCTTACACAAATACAACCCTACACTCATAAACCCAAACCTATGAAGCAGCTCACCTACATAAAGAAAAACAAACTCGAATGGCGAGATATTAACGAACCAAAATTAGAGTCTGCCCGTGATGTGATCGTAAGGCCATTGGCTGCAGCGCGATGTGACGGTGACAAAGCTTTTCTTTTCTATGATATTACGCCCGTGTTACAAGCAGGACTGGCCTTA
>JBKJOF010000067.1:0-44986 GCA_046595655.1 Chryseolinea sp.
AAAAACCCATAAAACATGAAAATAGCTGTAGTTGGCACTGGCTATGTTGGTCTGGTTACTGGAACCTGTTTCGCAGAAACAGGAAACACAGTGACTTGTGTCGATATAGACAAGGAAAAAGTAAGTAAGCTTCAATCTGGAAAAATAACAATCTACGAACCGGGTCTCGAGCAATTATTTGAGCGAAATGTAAAACAGGAGAGACTTTTCTTTACCACCAATCTGGAGGAAGGTATTCGTGATGCAAAAATTATCTTCCTCGCGCTCCCAACACCTCCGGGAGAAGATGGCTCTGCAGATTTAAAATACATTCTTAAAGTTTCAGAAGATTTAGGACCATTGCTTTCCGACTATACTGTAATAGTAGATAAGAGTACTGTACCAGTAGGGACTGCCGATAAAGTAAGAGATAGAATATCAACTCATGCTAAAGTTGTGTTTGATGTTGTATCTAATCCCGAATTTTTGCGCGAAGGTGTTGCTGTCGAAGATTTCATGAAACCTGAGCGTGTGGTTATTGGAACAAGTTCACAACAGGCACGTAAAGTGATGGAAACTTTATATGCGCCTTTTGTTCGTCAGGGAAATCCATTAGTTTTTATGGATGAGCGCTCCGCAGAATTAACCAAGTATGCAGCGAATGCTTTTCTCGCAACCAAGATTTCATTTATGAATGAGATTGCAAATCTTTGCGAGATGGTTGGTGCTGATGTTGATTCAGTCCGTAAGGGAATAGGAACAGACAGTAGGATAGGTAAACGTTTTCTTTTTCCTGGAATTGGTTATGGAGGTAGTTGCTTCCCGAAAGATGTTCAAGCCTTGGCAAAATCTTCAGATGATGCTAACTACGATTTTAAAATCTTAAAAGCTGTAATGGATGTTAATGCGCTTCAAAAAACTAAGCTCATTCCACACATCAAAAAGTTTTTTAAAGGAAACCTGAAAGGCAAAACAATCGCCATGTGGGGTCTGTCTTTTAAGCCTCACACTGACGATATTCGTGAAGCTCCATCTCTTTATAATATTGAAGAATTATTGGCAGAAGGCGTTATCATAAAAGCGCATGATCCTGAAGGAGCAGAGAATGTTAAAAAATTAATTGGAGATAAAATTCAATATTGTGATACTCCATACGACTCAGCAGAAAATGCGGACGCAATTTTTATTGCAACAGAGTGGCCGGAGTTCCGCACTCCGGATTTTGAGCGACTCTCCTCTATTGTAAAACAAAAGGTAATTTTTGACGGAAGAAATCTTTATGATCTTGAAGCTATGAAAGAATTAGGGTACTCATATTTTAGTATTGGAAGGGAGGTAGTCAATGGCTAAGCAACGCGTTTTAATTACAGGTGGTGCCGGATTTCTAGGCTCACATTTGTGCGATCGGTTTTTGAAAGAAGGCTTTCATGTTATCGCGATGGATAATTTGATAACCGGTGATCTTCGAAACATCGAACACCTTTTTAAGCATGAATCTTTCGAGTTCTATCATCATGATGTTTCCAAGTATGTGCATATACCAGGAGAACTTCATTACATTCTTCATTTCGCGTCACCAGCAAGTCCAATTGATTATCTTAAAATTCCAATTCAGACACTGAAGGTTTCTTCATTGGGAACACATAATTTGCTGGGATTAGCGCGTGCTAAAAAAGCAAGAATATTGGTTGCTTCTACCTCTGAAGTTTATGGTGATCCTTTAGTACATCCTCAAGTAGAAGAGTATTATGGAAATGTTAATCCTATCGGACCTCGTGGAGTGTATGATGAAGCGAAGCGTTTTCAGGAAGCGATTACGATGGCCTACCATACATATCATAATGTTGAAACCAGAATTATAAGAATATTCAATACCTATGGCCCGAGAATGCGACTGAATGATGGCCGTGTACTTCCAGCATTTATTGGTCAGGCATTGCGTGGTGAAGATCTTACTATTTTTGGAGATGGATCACAGACGCGCTCTTTCTGTTATGTCGATGATGAGGTGGATGGAATTTATAAACTATTGATGTCTAACTATCACCTTCCGGTGAACATTGGAAATCCAGATGAGATTTCAATTCTCGATTTTGCCCAAGAGATTGTTAAGCTTACTGGCACAACTCAGAAAGTAATTTGCAAGCCTTTACCACAAGACGATCCGAAGCAACGTAAACCAGACATTACAAAAGCAAAAGAAATTCTGGGTTGGGAACCAAAGGTATCAAGAGCAGATGGGTTGAAGATTACGTATGCCTACTTTAAGTCGCTACCACAAGAAGTTCTTTTTCAACGCGACCATAAGAACTTTGAGAGTTATATTCGATAAACTATTTTCATGACGAACAGAAGAATTATCATTACAGGAGGTGCGGGTTTTATTGGCTCCCATGTAGTGCGTCTGTTCGTCAAGAAGTATCCTTCATACGAAATCATTAATGTTGACAAGCTTACCTATGCAGGTAATCTTGAGAACCTGAAAGACATTGAGAAAAGCAAAAATTATCATTTTGAAAAAGGTGATATTCTTGATATCGAATTTCTAAATCAGGTTTTTAAAAAATATGATGTTGATGGCGTTATACATTTGGCAGCAGAATCACATGTAGATAGATCTCTTCATAATCCTGCGGAGTTTGCCATGACTAACATTATAGGCACCATTAATATGCTCCGGTCAGCCTATGCATTTTGGAAGGGGAACTTTAGCGATAAATTCTTCTATCACATTTCTACGGATGAAGTATACGGATCGGTAGATCACGGTTCTTACTTCACGGAAGAATCTCAAATTGATCCACAATCACCATACTCTGCTTCAAAGGCTAGTAGCGATCATTTTGTTCGAGCCTTTCATAATAGTTACGGATTACCGACAGCCGTTAGCCGATGCTCAAACAACTACGGCCCATTTCATTTTCCTGAAAAATTAATTCCGTTGATGATTAATAATATCATTCAACAAAAACCTCTTCCGGTTTATGGAAAAGGTGAGAACATTCGGGATTGGTTATTTGTAGAGGATCATGCCTTGGCGATCGATGCCATTTTTCATAAAGGAAAAGCAGGTGAGGTCTACAACATCGGGGGCAATAATGAATGGACCAATATTGATTTGATTAATTTACTTTGTCGCATCATGGACCAAAAATTAGGACGCGAAGAGGGCACTTCAGCCAAGCTGATAACATTTGTGAAAGATAGACCTGGTCATGACCTGCGCTATGCCATCGACCCATCAAAACTTATTAGTGAAACAGGATGGCGTCCGGAATTTACTTTTGAAGTTGGCTTGGAAAAAACCGTTGACTGGTTTCTTGCTAATCCCGTTTGGCTCAAAAATGTTACTTCAGGAGAGTACTTGAAGTATTATGAGAACATGTACAATTAATTACCTCCGCGTTTAAGTTTTTGTACGTGGTTGGTTGTAATGAAAAATCAATTTCTTTAGAGTCAACTAAATTCAAACACTCTATACCAAAAAACAATCAATCACATGAAGGGTATTATTTTGGCAGGTGGCTCAGGCACACGATTACATCCGTTAACAATCGCTGTGAGTAAACAACTGATGCCGGTTTACGACAAGCCGATGATCTATTATCCGTTGTCCGTATTGATGATGGCTGGCATTAACGAAATCCTAATTATTTCTACACCACATGATACGCCTTCGTTTAAAAAATTATTAGGCGATGGCAAGTCTTTGGGATGCTCGTTTACCTATGAAATCCAACCAACTCCGGATGGACTGGCTCAGGCTTTTGTGATCGGAGAAAAATTTATTGGCAAGGATAAGGTAGCGTTGGTTTTGGGTGATAATATTTTTTATGGATCAGGGCTGCAAAAAATTCTCCAATCCAATTCAGATCCTGATGGTGGTGTTGTGTTTGCGTATCACGTAACTGATCCTGAACGTTATGGTGTTGTAGAGTTTGATGCCAACAGAAAGGCAATCTCTATTGAAGAAAAGCCAGCCAATCCAAAATCAAATTACGCTGTTCCAGGATTATATTTCTATGACAACGATGTGGTGGCAATAGCAAAAGCATTAAAGCCAAGCGTAAGGGGCGAACTTGAAATAACAGATGTGAATACGGAATATTTAAAGCGTGGCAAATTAAAGGTAGCGCCAATGAGCCGGGGAACTGCGTGGCTTGATACGGGTACTTTTGATTCACTCATGCAAGCCTCAAACTTTGTTCAGGTAATCGAGCAACGGCAAGGGTTAAAGGTAGGATGTATTGAGGAGGTAGCGTATCGAATGGGTTTTATTACAAAAGATCAACTCGTTCAACTAGCCAAGCCGCTGGAGAAAAGTGGATATGGTCTCTATCTCAAAAATTTGCCTGAGTACATTTAGTTATTTCTCTTTAATTTTTGAACGATGTTTTGGATTTGAACATGGCTTAAAATCAGAGACGCAGAAATACAGAGCTCATCAACATCTTCGGGTTATACTATAGAAATCACTGGCTCTTCTGAATCAAATTTTGTGTTCAACTAAAAAAAATCTATTTTTGCCTCACTTTTGTGGAAGATTCTTCGAGGGGACGAATAAGTCCCCTCTTTGTTTTTAGAGTTTTTTTGGATGGAAATAGGGGAAGAGATACGGAAAATTGCAGAAAGCAAGCTTGCAGACCCAAGCCATTTTGTGGTTGATATTATCGCTTCGCTAACAAAATTACCTCGAAGAATTATGGTGATAATTGATGGCGACAACAGTATAACCATTGACGATTGCGCCCATCTTAGTCGGGAGATATCAGGAGTGTTAGAGGAAAACGGATTAGCAGGTGAAAATTATTTACTTGAAGTTTCAACTCCAGGACTCGACCATCCTCTGAAATTGAAGCGCCAGTATAAAAAGAATATTGGTCGCAGTGTTAAGGTAAAACTTCACAACAACCAGATTGAAGGCAAGCTAACATCTGTAACGGACGGAAGCATCACATTGAGTCAGGAGATCGGAAAAGGGAAGAAGAAAGAAATACAAACTGTTGAAATACAGTTTTCAGAAATAGAAAAAACTTTTGTGTTAGTCAGTTTCAAATAAATAGTACCATGGATGCACATGAATTAATTCAGTCGTTTGCTGAATTCGCCAAGCAGAAAAACATCGACCGTCCTACCATGATCAGGATTTTGGAAGATGTATTTCGCAACATGATAAAAAAGAGGTTTGGTTCGGATGAAAAGTTCGACATCATCATCAACTCCGATAAAGGTGATTTGGAAATCTACCGCTTTCGGGAAATTGTTGATGATGATTCAGAAGACATCTGGGATTTCGATAAGATAACCCTTACCGATGCCAAGAAAATCGAACCTGATTTTGAAGTAGGCGAAGAAGTTTCTGAACAAATCTATATTGAAGATTTTGGACGTAGAGCTGTAACAACAGCGCGTCAAACGCTAATACAAAAAGTGAAGGATCTTGAAAAAGATCTGATCTATCAAAAATATAAAGACCTCGTAGGTGAAATTATTGCTGGTGAAGTTTATCAGGTATTAAGTCGCGAAGTGTTGCTTACTGATGGTGATGGAAATGAAATTGCAATTCCTAGAGGTGAGCAGATCCAAAAAGATCGGTACCGTAAAGGAGAAAGCATTCGTGCAGTAGTACATAAAGTAGAGATGGTAAATGGCAATCCAAAAATTATTTTGTCACGCACATCTCCTGTTTTTATGGAACGTCTTTTTGAGCAGGAGGTGCCTGAAGTTGATGATGGATTGATCACGATAAAGAAAGTAGTTCGCGAGCCAGGCGAGCGAGCAAAGGTTGCTGTGGAATCATACGATGATCGCATTGATCCGGTTGGGGCTTGCGTTGGTATGAAAGGTTCACGCATTCACGCTATCGTGCGCGAATTGCAAAATGAAAACATCGATGTTATCAATTACACTGATAATCTCGAGCTCTTCATTCAACGTGCATTGAGTCCTGCGAAAGTAGTTTCAATAAAAGTAAATAAGGAGAGCGGCCGCGTGGCAGTTTACCTTAAACCAGATCAGGTTTCATTAGCAATTGGTAAGGGTGGCTTGAACATCAAGCTTGCAAGCAGGTTGGTCGGATATGAAATTGATGTGTTCCGTGAATTAGCAGAAGGACAGGAAGAAGAAGACGTTGACTTAAGCGAATTCTCGGATGAAATTGAAGCATGGGTTATCACCGAACTGAAACGTATAGGTTTAGATACCGCCAAGAGTGTATTGGCATTGTCGAATGAAGAATTAGTAAGACGCACAGATTTAGAAGAGGAAACAGTAGAAAACGTATTTGTTGTGTTGCGTAAAGAGTTTGAGCAGTAGATAAGTGAGGAATGGGAATGATCAAACATTAAGATCACGTTAAATTCAGCAGCCTTACCAAATTTGATTTTAAAGTCGTAAAAAAACAGGGATATTTGAGTATGTCAGAGGAAAAATTGATAAGGCTGAGTCAGGCGGCAAGAAAGCTCAATGTGGGCCATAATACCATCTTAGACTTTCTGGGAAGGAAAGGCTATGAGGTGGAGAATAACCCCAATGCTAAACTTACGCCCGAGCACATTGCCTTGCTATCGAAAGAGTTTGCATCCTCTGCGACAGAAAAACTAGAAGCATCAGGTTTATCCATCGGCACAAAACACATTGAAGCAAAAGTTTCTGAGCAAGAAATTGAAGTATCGAAGAAACGCGTTGATGAAGAAGAAAGCATCATGATTAAAAACTTAGGATCGAAAGATCTTAAGGTAAAGGAAGAAGTTAAACCAGAAAAAGTGGCGGCTGAAAAGTCGAAGCTTGATGGAATAAAAGTACTCGGCAAAATTGAACTGGATAAAAAGCCAGTTGCACCTGCGAAAGTTATTGAAGAGGTAAAGACTGAGAAAAAAGTTATAGTCGAGCCAAAAGAAGAGAAGGTTGAGAAACCAAAAGTTGAAGAACCTGTTGTTCCGGTTGTAGAGGCACCAAAAGAAAAAGAGGTAATCGCTCCAACTGTAGTTGCCGAACCGGTAATAGAAAAAATTCCAGAACAAGAACTGATCAAAGCAAAAGCGGATCGTCTTCAAGGGTTGAAAGTATTGGATCGGATTGAATTGCCTGCAGATAAGGAGAAGAAAAGCCCAGTGGCATCTTCTGATATCCGTAAAGATAATTCTGGCAAGAGACCACGAAAAAGAATTGCAGGTCCGGACAATAATCAGAATCAAGGTCAGCAACAACAAAGACCAAGTGGAGGAGGAGGACAACGTCCCCCACAAAACACACAACCACCACGTGGTAGAACAGCGCCACCGCCACGTGTGCAAAAGGCAGAGCCTACTGAAAAAGAAATTCAGGATCAGATTAAAGCAACACTTGCTAAGTTAAGTGGAGGAACGAAGAAGGCAACAGGCGCCAAATACAGAAGAGAAAGACGCCAGGCTCACACTGAAGCGCAAGAACAACAGATGCTTCAAGATCAGGAGTCATCTAAGGTATTGAAAGCGGCAGAATTTATTTCAGCCAACGATTTAGCTTCGATGATGGATGTATCGGTAAACGATGTTATCTCTACCTGTCTTAGCTTAGGCATGTTCGTTTCAATCAATCAACGCTTAGATGCAGAAGCCATCACGGTTATTGCCGATGAGTTTGGTTTCGAAGTACAGTTCACTTCGGCTGATGATGAAGCCAGTATTGAAGATAACAAAGACAGAGAAGAAGATTTACTTCCACGGGCACCGATCGTAACGATCATGGGTCACGTAGATCATGGTAAAACGTCCTTGCTAGATTATATCCGTAATACAAAAGTAACGGCATCAGAAGCAGGAGGTATTACCCAGCACATTGGTGCATATGATGTAATTACAAAGAGCGGACATAAAATCGCATTTCTTGATACACCTGGTCACGAAGCTTTTACAGCGATGCGTGCCCGTGGTGCTAAGCTTACAGATATCGCCATCATTGTTGTAGCGGCTGACGATGACGTAATGCCTCAAACAAAAGAAGCGATTAACCATGCACAAGTTGCTGGTGTTCCGTTGGTCATTGCGATTAATAAGATGGATAAGCCCGGGGCAAATCCTCAAAAAATACGCGAGTCACTTTCGAAATTAAACATCCTTGTCGAAGACTGGGGTGGTAAATACCAGGTACAGGAAATTTCTGCGAAAGCAGGAACAGGCATCGAAGACTTGCTTGAAAAAGTTTTATTGGAAGCAGAAATATTAAACCTGAAAGCAAATCCAAACAGAAATGCATCAGGTTCAATCATCGAGGCATCATTGGATAAAGGTCGTGGGTATACAACGACTATCATGGTGCAAAATGGCACTTTGAAAGTTGGTGACGTGATGTTGGCGGGTGCAAACTACGGTCGTGTTAAAGCGATGTTTGATGATCTTGGAAAAAAGATTGCAGAAGTTGGACCATCAACCGCTGTTCAGGTTTTAGGATTAGATGGTGCGCCACAAGCCGGTGAGAAGTTTACGGTAATGGAAAGCGATCGCGAAGCACGCGAAATGGCGACCAAACGAAGTCAGTTATTGCGCGAGCAAAGTATCCGTACGAAGAAACACATTACCCTTGATGAAATTGGAAGACGCCTTGCGATCGGAAGTTTCAAACAGTTGAATGTGATTGTGAAAGGTGACGTGGATGGTTCTGTTGAAGCCTTGTCAGATTCATTGTTAAAATTATCGACACCAGAAGTTCAGGTGGCGATTATTCACCGTGGCGTTGGTCAGATTTCAGAGTCCGATGTATTGTTGGCATCAGCATCTGATGCGATCATCTTGGGCTTCCAGGTTCGGCCTTCATCTGCTGCACGCAAGGTAGCCGATAACGAAGAAATTGAAATTCGTCTGTACTCAATCATCTATGATGCGATTGATGAAGTGAAGGCCGCGATGGAAGGTATGTTGGCGCCACAAACTGAAGAAGTAATTGTAGGTAACGTTGATGTACGTGAAGTATTTAAGGTTACGAAAGTAGGAACCATTGCAGGATGTATGGTGACAGATGGTTCTATTAAACGCAGTAATCCAATCCGCCTTATCCGCGATGGTATTGTAGTATACTCCGGTAAAATTGGTTCATTGAAGCGTCATAAAGACGATGCATCAGAAGTAAGAACAGGTTTCGATTGTGGTATCCGTATCGATGGGTTCAACGACATGCAGATTGGCGATACAATTGAAAGTTACGAACAACGCGAAGTGAAGAGAACACTTTAAGTTTTACAATCTATAAACAGAAGCCTGATCAATTTATTTTGGTCAGGCTTTTTTGTTCTCAGGTTACTAATACTTTCAGGGAAGTATTGAAAGCACACAAATAAAGTTTAATGAAAAAGACTCTGTTATTTTTCGCACTTTCTTTATTGCTTTTTAATTGCAATGAGTTAGATAAGTTAACTGTGTTTAACTTAGATTACACTGAATCAATAACGATTCAATCCAGCGCCAACATCAATTTTCCTTTTGATGTTTCTACGCCCGATGTTTCAACAAATTCAAATTCTAGTTTTGCGAGTAATAATACGAGTAAAGATCTTATTGAGGACATCAGGCTCAACCAGTTGATATTAACTATTACCACACCTTCTTCAGGTGACTTTAGTTTTCTAAAGTCAATTACCCTGTACATTAGTGCGGATGGATTACCAGAAACAAAAATTGCAACTAAGACTACTATCCCCGAAAATCAAGGCAATACGCTAACCCTAGATGTTGAAGATGTAGACCTCAAAGAATACATTAAGAAGGACACATACAAGCTTAGGCTCAATACCGTTACAGATAAACTCATTACCGAAGATCAGGAAGTAGATGTGTATTCCCAATTTAAAGTAAACGCTAAAATACTGGGGATCTAGTTTGGAAGAAACAAACTATACAGTAAAACTGAAAGCCTGATTAATTTATTTTGGTCAGGTTTTTTTTGTGCGTCAGGCATCTTTACTGGCTATGCCTTTGGGATCACATAGATCAGATAATTTAATAGTTGGACTAACCGTAGGTATGCCGCTCACCCCCAAATTAAGTTGGCGTAATTCATTCAACTACTTCAGCATATCTCAAACCGTACTGATGTATAACGCTGTGAAAGTTTGCACGTTTTACCCATTGGAAATGTATCGCTCTCTTGTTAAAAGAGTAATTGGAATAACTTCTGCTCTATCGTACTCGCTTATTAAAAGAGATAGATTTTCAATAAGTGCCTTGGCAGGTGTTGAAACCAATTTCAAAGCAGTAACTCAACACAACAAGATTATAATTGGGTACAAAACGCCCTGAGGTACACGAGATTTTAAATAACTTGAAGAGTTCGGTGAAGCCGGTAGTTTTTTATTACCAGTTTGGTGGTATCGTTTCGTATGGTAGATTTAGTTTTTCCGTCAGCAGAACAAATCTCTTATGGATACATCTGAAAGTTTTCACTTACTGATCCGTGAAAATCTGATCGCCTCTTATTAATGCTGATTATTTTACCATTACGTTGTAGCTAACAACATAATGCTCGTCCATCAACACATGTACAACATATTTTCCTTTATAGCGAAAAACATGTTCGGTGTTTTGCCATCCAGCATTGTCCGTATACGTCTTTGGTAAAATCGTTGCGCCATTGATCTGTAGCGTTGTCTTTTCAAAGGCTCTGTAATTGTCTTTGCTGAAACGGAATACTACCACCTTGTCTTTCGGGGTGGAGACCTGAAATGTTTTGGGCCATTGCGGATGCACTTGATAGGTATGAATGCTACTGTAAATCAAGGGGCCATTTAAAAACTGATCTAAGGTTGGCTTCTCATCAAGTAACATCCAGGTGGAATCGCTTGGATAATGATTAAGGACAAACAGTGACGGGTCTGCCATAAAATACACATCGTCAAACTTCCTTACAAAACTTCCTTCCTGCGTATTGATCGCTCCACTTGCCCATGTCGCATCACAGAAATACCATTGTCCATCAATTCGCATCGCATTCCACGAATGATTTATATAACCTGGTGCACCGATGTTCGACTGTGCCGTTCTTCCGTAACCATCCACAATCACTGCAGAAAGCCCGGCATGATACGCCAAAGCTTTCATCAAATAAGCATAACCCGTACACACCGTCTTGTGTTCTTTCAGGAGTTTGTTAAATACTTGTATCCTGAATTTTTGATTCCAATCCAGTAATGCTTTGGCATCATTGTTCAGCTTCTCGCGCGTCTTTTTATTCTGCAGATAATATTGGTAGTCATTTTCGATGTTGTGACTGATCCAGAAATAGATGGCGCGGAATTTTTCCTACTCCGTTGATAGGGAACCGGTAAGCTTATCAGCCAACGTTTTTAAATTCGCTAAAGAATGATGAGGATATAGTGCGGCCACACTGTCAGCTCTTAGGAAATTGTTGTGTTCTGCATGGATAGCTTGCGCGTGAAGATTACAGGCAAAGACCATTGCAGTAAACGCGATTATAAAAAACTTCATTCTAAACAATATCAAAACCAAGCCTTCATTTTATTCCAAATCGCCTTCACTCCCGAAGGATTTTCCTGATAAACATCGCTAACTCCCACCTCTCCCATAATAGTCACGTCCATATACAACTCCACATTTACTTCAAGTACTTCACTAATACCTTTAGGCACTTTGTATTCCTTCGGTTCATATCCGATAAAAGTAAACACGAGCACATCTCCTTCATTAACATAGGCACGCAATTCAAAATGACCATTGGCATCAGTAACGGTTCCTTCGGTTCTTCCTTTTATCAAAACATTCACTCCGAGTATTGCGCTGTTATCTAATTTGTCCTTGACGATACCCGTAATAATAGTCTCCTGATTCAATGTTGAGTGCTCTTCAACACATTCACTTGAATTGTAAATTATTTCTGATGTTGACTTCTCATGAATCATTCGCGCATTAGCCGGCTTGCTAATCAACAAAATGAACAAACCAATCACGCCTGCTCGTAGCAAGGTAAAGCCGGGACGAATGTTCATCGTTTGTGCACCAATATATATTTTCAATTGATCGGGCTTGAAGCGCCCACAGACCTGATTGGATGAACTGCTCAGAAGTGTGATAATCTGCTCATCGTTCATGGCCGTGAAATCCGTAACTACTTTGCTGCAAGAAGAGCAAAATCCACCTGTTGAAGTTGGCAGAAAATTAATCCATTTCTCTGTGCATGGCTTGGGAATGTTGAGTGAAAGTGGTTTCATAGGTATTGTTTTCTGAGAAGATGCTGATTTGCACTACATTCCATAACGGTTTTGAAACTTTTTTAAAAGAAATACAAATACAATTTCCCGCAGATGGCGCAGATTGAATACCCACAGATAACACAGATCAATACCCGTGCGATGCAGATACTCATAGACTTTACAAACTACTCTATGAAATCTACGTGCCTTTAACCTATGCGTTAGCTCTAAAAAATTCAAATCGCTAGTTATGCTTCACACCCATAAAGAAGTCGACTTTATCAGCAAGAGGATTTCTGGAAGATCTTCTGAACGAAACTACTTGTCCCACGTGCCAGATGCAATCCTCCACTGGTCCGTTGATGATATGCCAAAACGGATATTCATAGGTTTTATCTTTTGTTTTAAATATCACGTTAAGCGTTTTAAAATCGCTGTCGTTTATCTTGCGCAAAAGATCGCTCGTGTTTTTTAGATTGTCGAGCGTGCGTTTTCTCAATTCAGCAAAGGGTAGTTTAACATCTACTTCCCCTTCATTGGCTTGGTGCTGCGAAACGTGAAGAAGCAGTGTAGACATTTCATAAATATGTTCCAGAGTTTCTTGACTGGACCGCGCATCGGCAGAAGGTTTAAAGGCCAGATCACTATCACGCAATCCTTCGGTGGCCCAGTAATAGCGGAAACCCAATCCATCGACCACACGTGCAGCCATCGTTCCGGCAGTAAATTTTTCAGAAGCTGAGGGTATCTCTCTATAGGGCAAAGTCTCTTGCTGAGCGTGAAGAGAAAACGCGAATGCAAAACAGAAGAGGACTAGTATGGTTTTCATAAGTATGAATTTAGGGTACTCAATATAAAATCATTTTTTAAATTATGTTTTAATTCCATCTCTAGAAGAGTCTTCATTGTTGTATTTAGTTTCAACAATCTGCGAGATCAGCGGGAAAAATACAAATACTATTTCCCGCAGATGGCGCAGATTGAATACCCGCAGATAACGCGGATTAATACCGGGTTCGAATCTTACAGTTCACTGCAGACATCAGAAAGTTTACACTCACTGATTTGCGAAAATCTGCAGGCCTCTTAATCAGCGGAAAAGTATTAATTTAGTACAAGTAAAATCATGTTGCACTTTATTTTATCGTTATGGAAGAAAATGATATCTCCTTTATTATTCGCGGTTGTATTTTCAAAGTTTATAATAATCTTGGTCCAGGCCTTCTGGAATCAGCGTATGAAGCTGCACTTGGTTTTGAGTTGATCAACGCAGGCTTGCGTGTAAGAATGCAGGTTGCATTGCCGATGATTTATCAGACGATTAAGGTAGATGTAGGATATCGCATTGACATGTTAGTCGAAGACAAAGTAATCATCGAAATAAAATCAGTTGAGACGTTAATAGAAGTGCATCACAAACAAGTTATTACCTATCTCAAACTTTCTGGTTTAACGCTGGCACTTCTTGTTAACTTCAATAGCGATGATATCTCCAAAAATATCTTCAGGAAAGTGAATAGTTTTAAGGGAGTAGATAATAAAGGAATACAAATACAATTTCCCGCAGATGGCGCAGATTGAATACCCGCAGATAACACAGATCAAATATCCGTGAGATGTAGATGCTCATAACCTTGAACATACAGATCCGCGAAATCAGCGTGCCTCTTAATCTGCGTCATCAGCGGGAAAAAAACCTAATGCGATTGCACATACCTTCCCTTGTCATTATCTTAACACCTCAACACACTTACTATGGAAATCAGGAAATTCGGATCACAAGGTTTAGTTGCTTCTCAAGTCGGACTCGGCTGCATGGGCATGTCAGAATTTTATGGTCCGACCGATGATGCTGAATCCATTAAAGTGATGCACCGCGCCATCGAACTTGGTGTTACGTTTTTTGATACAGCCGATGCATACGGACCACACACCAACGAAGTGCTGGTAGGTAAAGCTATTAAAGGTAAACGCAATCAAATTACGTTGGCTACGAAGTTTGGCATTCTGCGCGATCCAAAAGATGCGAACCTGCGCGGGCTGAGTGGCAAGCGCGAGTATGTTATCTCCGCGTGCGAGGCAAGTTTAAAAAGATTGAATGTTGAGGTGATTGATGTTTATTACTTGCACCGCGTTGATCCGACTACACCCATTGAAGATACCGTTGCTGCGATGGCCGAATTGGTAAAATTTGGAAAAATAAAAACCATCGGACTATCTGAAGTCTCAGTAGCAACACTGCGAAAGGCACACGCAATTCATCCCATCACCGCGGTGCAAAGTGAATACTCATTATGGAGCCGCGAACCCGAAGATGAAATGTTGTCTACATGCACGGAACTAGGAATTGCCTTTGTACCCTACAGCCCGTTGGGCAGAGGGTTTCTTACCGGACAGATTAAAACGTTCGATGATCTCGCCCCCGATGACTGGCGCAGAGTGTCTCCGCGTTTTATGGGAGAAAACTTTCAGAAGAACCTCGACATTGTAAAGAAGCTGGAAGCCTTTGCCAAAAAGAAAGGTTGTACTTCATCACAACTAGCGTTGGCCTGGGTAGTAGCACAAGGTGATAATCTCTTTCCGATACCGGGCACCAAGCGCATGGAATATCTTGAAGAAAATGTTGCTGCCCTTAATTTTACTTTGACGAAAGAAGAATTAAAGGAGATTGATAAACTCTTACCAAAAGATGTAGCGGCTGGCACTCGGTATACAGAGGCAGGGATGAAGATTGTTAACGTATAGCATATTGCTTTATATTCCTCCTGTATTGGCACAAGGAAAAAACTGGATCTCCGATTGATACATTAAAACCATTCGAATATCGTGAGATTGTTAATTCTGTGGCGAGTGCTCTATATTTTTCTAAATAAAAATCAAAATCAAAGTAAGCACCACTCCCGCCAATGCAAAGTACAAACCCTTTTTGAACACCGATGTGTGAGGAAGAAACATGTAGAAAGAAGACACCACAAAAAAGAGCAAAGACACACCAAAGAAAATATTCAAAAAGAAAAGTGGATTCTTCGTATCGGCTTTGTGCAAATTGGTTAGCTTGTTCATAACATACGGCAACTCTTTAACCGTTACTACTGCTTTTCCGGTTTGTTTGTTGTACGTACCTTGTTCAAACGTTATCAAAATGGCTGTTTCGGTCTGCGCTTTAAATTCGCGTATGCGTAATTCGCGGCCAAGCTCCTCACCACTCAAATTAGTTTTCAATTCTCGCTCTACTTGCTTGTCACTCTTTAAGAAATTGGTATCTCTGAAAATCAGAACAATACCACTGATGGCATAAACCGCCATGATGCCCGCCAAAAAGAAACCGAGGTAGCGATGGTAGAGTCTCATTTTTTCATTTACTGCACTCATAGTTTTAGTTTATTCTTTTATGTGAATTTATTGTTTCGCAAGTAGACAAAAATGATTCTGATTTTATTCCTTGAATGATTTTATTTCATCATGATGTGACTGGGTTCACGCTTTCCTATTGTCGAGAGCGAAATAGGGCCAGTGTAAGCGTCTTCAGTTCCTTTATTCTACGCTATATTAGTGCTTTGCAAGCCTGTTGTTGACAAAGTTCTTCAAATCTTAAAAGAATAAATTCAGTTGAACTTCTATTTCTCTATGCAATAAAATTGCAGCGCTGAATATCTGACAATCTCTATTCTTTTTGTTAGCGTACTCTTTTCAGATATATTCGTTGCTTTTAAATTCATGCAACTAAAATCTTCTGGTCTTTTCCAACTTGCAGTCATTGTTAGTGCGTTGGGTTTTTTTGTAGATGTTTACGATCTACTTCTCTTCGGCATTGTGCGCAAACCCAGCTTATCCGATCTCGGTCTTACGACTGACCAGATTCTAAGTGAAGGTGAATTCATCATCAGCATTCAAATGCTTGGGCTGTTGGCCGGAGGTATTATCTGGGGCATTGTGGGCGATAAGTTGGGCAGACTGAAAGTATTGTTCGGTTCCATTCTTCTTTACTCTATTGCAAACATTCTCAACGGCATGGTCACTACCATTCCGCAATACACCATCCTTCGGTTTGTCGCAGGTGTTGGCCTTGCTGGCGAACTTGGTGCAGGTATTACATTAGTCAGCGAATTGCTCCCGAAAGAAAAACGTGGCATTGCTTCCGCTATGATTGCTTCTTTTGGAATACTCGGTGCGGTTACTGCTTTCCTCCTCAACCAGTTTTTTGATTGGCGCACATGCTATTACATAGGAGGTGGATTGGGGCTGGTGTTACTAGTACTTCGTGTATCGGTGCATGAAAGTAATTTGTTCAATGAAGTAAAGGCAACGGATGTAGAGCGCGGAAACTTCTTAATGTTTTTTACCAATCGCGAACGTTTCTTTCGCTACGTCAAATGTATTTTAATCGGCTTGCCTGCTTGGTACATCATTGGTGTGCTCATTACCTTCTCCGATCAATTTGGAAAAGCATTCGGCATTCCTGACATCGACCCCGGCAAAGCGATTATGTATTTATATCTCGCCATTGCATTTGGTGATTTAAGTGTTGGGTTGCTCAGTCAACAACTCAAGAGTAGAAAAAAAGCATTGTTTATTTTCTACGGCATCACCATTCTATTCACTACACTTTACTTTTTACAAGATGGCGGAACAGCTCAAACCTTTTATCTTCTCTGCGCAGGACTAGGATATGGAACAGGCTTTACAGTGGTGTATATTACAATGAGTGCCGAACAGTTTGGAACTAACCTGCGAGCCTCCGCTGCCATCAGCATTCCAAACATGGTAAGAGGCGCATTGCCACTTATTATTTTACTTTTCAGATTCATGCGAACCTCTTTCGATAGCTACGTAATCGGAGGTTGGGTAACAGGCGCCATTTTAATTCTAATAGGACTGATCGCAGCGTGGTACACTGAAGAAACTTTCGGCAAAGATTTAAACTTTGTTGAAAAGTAGAATAAGTCATTGCAGAAAAAGTCTACTTTTAATTTACAGATTCAAGCAAATGAAAAATAGTATTATACTTTTTGGGTTTCTCGTGATGTGCGCTTGCTCAAAAGAAAAAGGCTCCGCCATTACACAACAGAACGTGCGCGAAGTGTTAACACAATACGCTAAAGACCATACTGAAAATGAAGTGATCATTGAAACGAAGGAAGGAACCATGCGCCTGAAGTTATATGATGAAACTCCTCTGCATCGTGCAAATTTTGTCAAGCTCATCAAAGAAGGCTATTATGATGAGAATGACTTTTATCGCGTTGTCGATGACTTTATGATTCAGGGTGGTAATCGTTATAATCCACTTGCATATCGCATACCTTCTGAATTCAGCACAAAATACTTTCATAAAAATGGCGCACTCTCCATGGCGCGCGTAGATGAGAATAATCCGAACAAAGAATCTTCGTCATCCGAATTTTTTATTGTTGACGGCAGCCACTATGAAATGGAAGAACTTGAATCTGAAGCAAAGTACCTTGGACTTCACCTGACATCGGAACAAAAAGATATTTATATATCAAAAGGCGGTTCTATGGATCTCGACCAGAAGTACACGGTATTCGGAGAGGTTATAGCAGGACTTGATGTTATCGAGTTAATTGCCAAGCAACAAAAACCAGGCACTGAAACTCCACGGAAAAAAATCCCATTCACCATCAAGGTCGTAGAATCCAATAAGTAAACTACTTACTATTTTTTTGGAGTGTAGATCACACCCGCCAGAACCTCCGTATCAAGATGGTTCTCGGCCGGCACCACTGGGCATGAGTAGCGTTTGCTGTAGGCGCAATATGGATTATATGCTTTGTTGAAATCCACCAGAATACTATCGCCCTTAGGTATGCTCAATTCAATATATCTTCCACCGGAATAAGTTTGATTTCCGTTAGTTAAATCCGTGAATGGAAAAAAGAGGTAATCGCGATACTTGTCGGTTGCCATTAACTGCTTGGATTGATAAACGGGTAGTTCAAACTTTCTATCATTCAAGACAAAGTCAATTTTTCCATACACGCGATACTCCGGCAACGCCATAGAAGATGTTTTCATTTGAAAAAAAGGTGCAGGTTCTGTAACTCGGAGTCTTGCCATTACTCGATACTTTACGTTGGCATCAAAAAATACATGCCCTTTAAAATGCTTCACATCTTTCGGCTCCAAAGGTGAAGTCTTTTTGTTTCTATATTCTTTGTTCAACTCCTTTTGAAATTTCGCTATATCGGCAAGTCCCTCACTTTCGGTTTGGGCAGAAACGCTTGTGCTTAGCGCGAAGAAAAATAAAATCAAGAGCCGCTTCATATTCATTTGTAGTTATACCTCAAACATTATCACAACAAAGTAAGTAACATTAAAATTAAGAAGGAACACGAATGTATAAAGTCGTGAAAAATTACATCGTAAAAAGAATCCGAAGGCTTTTACACTCTCGGATTTTTACAACGCATTAGTTGCCACGATTCAAATGCCAATGAGTGAGTTGCTCATCGCGATGGGTTTCTGCAAAACCATTCTTGATTAACACGCGATGAGAGGCGATATGTTGTAATGGCGATTGTGCCGTTACGCTTCTCAGTTCCGCATAACCATACGCCCACTTCAAAATTCCTTCCAACGCTTCGCTTGCGTATCCATTTCCGTGATAGCGCATGTCAATACCATAGCCTACTTCTGTCTTTCCATCATCGTTGGGGAACCCGGCAAAACCAATTCCGCCAACATCGAGGCGTGGTTCTTTCAGAATGATCTGCCAAGTAGTAAACCATTCAAATCGATCGCGATATAACAAAGTATGACTGATCCAAAACTCAAGCGCTTCTGCTACATCTGCAACGGTGGCAGGATCATGCTCACGCGCTATGTATTTTACATTAAGGTTGTGGGCTAACGCGATGGGATCATTTTTATAAAGTAATAATTGCTCGTGCGACAATGGCACAAGTATAAGACGTGTGGTTTCTACCATTTGAAATAATTTAGAATGTAAAATGAAATGAGATGACCTGTATACAGGTCATAAAATACCAAAGCCGCGAAAGGGCAATGGCGCGCTACGTTATATCAGGCAGCGAAATAAAAAGATGGGTTGTGTTTTTCAGAGGCAGTTGAATGCGCTGCAAAGATGCAAAAAACAAGATCAGTTGTGTCCGTTCTGTGGCAATTCAATTGCTTTTTCTTTTGCGATTTCAATACTCTTCTCCACTGCAGCAATCTCTGTTTTATCCTTTTTAATATCAATACGAATTAAACCGAATAGGTTCATATAAAAATTCGCAATCCAGACCAACGAAAATCCAGCAATGAGGTAGCCTCTCCAATCGTCCAGCAACAGTTTGTAATCGGTTAAGAATATAAAGAAGATGGTTACATAATGACTAAAACAATACTCACACGTAAAGAGATAAAAGAACTTTCGTTTTAATAAAGTAGTGTCATTAAGACTGCGCTTCACACAATACTCACGCGGTTCACGAAATACCTCTTCGTGTGTAACAGTCCAGGCTACGCAGGCAATAGGTATAGCCAACACAATGAGCCAGATAATTTCCATTTGAAGTGACATGACGAAAGGTAATAAATTTACACCACTTGTAAAGTTCATTTGATTTGAACATGGCGTAGCATACTGTGGATTTATCACACTGGTGCTAAATTTTATTCTTCAATTTTATTGTGAACTCAAAGATCATCAACATAAAAATTATATTGCAGACCATGTTTGCACGAGCGCACAATCCTGAACAACTATTCCCTCACGACATCGATACTTACCTTGAGCAAGGCTGGTTCAGAATGGGGCAACGCATGTTTACCACCAACTTCGTACACTTTAAGGAGCATATTTACAGCACCGTCTGGCTTCGCATTTTGCTGGATGAATATGCGTCTGATAACACACAGACAAAATTATTTAAAAAGAACGGGGCATTTCATACAACCATTAAACCTGCTGCTATCACAGATGAAAAAGAAGAGTTGTATGCGCGCTATAAACAATCGCTTCCTTTTCAACCATCCGAATCCATTCATCAATTATTACTAGGGAGAAGCACTTCACCTTCCGTATTTAATACCCTTGAAGTGAATGTGCACGATGGCGATAAATTAATTGCCTGTGGTTTTTTTGATGTAGATGAAACCAGCGCTATGGGAATCAGCTCCGTGTATGATCCCGATTATAAAAAATACAGCCTTGGTAAATTTCTGATCTATTTGAAAATACAGTATTGCCAACAACAGAAGTTGCGTTACTTCTATCCCGGTTATTTTGTTCCGGGTTATTCCTTCTTCGATTATAAACTCGCTATTGGAAGTCCTGCTCTTCAATTCTTACAACTAAGTTCAAATCAATGGCTGCGCATTGAAAGTTTTTCAGAAGATAGTATTCCGTATCTGGTCATGCACAACAAACTAATTAACGTGCAGAAAATACTAGCTGATGCAAACTTTGAGAGTCGTGTTTTAAAATATGAATTCTTCGATGCCAGTTTAATTCCCGATCTGCGTGATTCGGAGTTACTTGACTTTCCTGTTTTTCTATTTTGTGCAGCGCTGTCAGAAGATAACATCAACCCCATTCTTGTTTTTGATGTGCGAGATGATCAGTATCATTTGTTAACCTGCATGCCCATTTGGAAACCCAACGATACCAATCCTGATCCTACATTCTATTCCGACTATTTTTTGAAATCAATATTCGAAATTCACGCAACTCCACGAGGAGAAGACATGACAGACATCCTTATCAAATTATTATCGCGTTGAAAAATTTGCATATACCTTTAAATTATGAAATGGCTCTGCAAACTTTATCTGAAACTGATCGGTTGGAAAATCGGAAGCCGTCTTGATCCTTCCATTAAAAAATGTGTGCTGGTCGCTGCACCTCATACGAGCAATTATGATTATCCTATTTCATTGGCCACTCTATATAGTTGTGGTTTGCGTGTGCGCTTTCTGGCAAAGAAAAGTCTTTTCAAATTTCCGCTCGATATTATCATGCATGCCACTGGTGGCATTCCGGTAGATCGCTCTAAACACAACAACATTGTAGACGCCATGATTGATTTGTTTCAACACAGCGAAAAGTTAGTCCTGATGATACCCGCAGAAGGAACGCGTGGTTATGTTAAAGAGTGGAAGTCGGGATTCTATCATACTGCCATGGGCGCGAAAGTACCTATCGTTATGGGCTACCTCGATTATGGTAGAAAAGTAGCTGGCTTTGGCGATGTGTTTTATCCTACAGGCGATTATCAAAAAGACCTGATCGAAATTCAAAATTTCTACCGCCAGTTTACTGCGCGTCATCCTGATAAATCCAGTTTGAATTAAAAGGGTTAACGCATTTTTTTACAAATTGTAAATACTTTTTAAGGAGTCGTAAACCATTTCCATGTTTCATGTGTTTGGATTATTGATAACGTCCGTTATCGGCAGTGGTTTGGTATTTAACACTGAGTTGAAACCTTCGCGCTGTTTATGTTTCATTTAAAGAAAGGAGGTACAAATGTCTAGTCCCAAGCAGATTTTATCAAACGTAGTAACACAAAACTCAATCACAGGTGTCAACCTCTGAGAAGTAGTTGCTCCTCGTGCATTTTTGTGTTTTGATAAAATTGAATGAGGATTTTTTGAAAGCATCCGGTCAGCAATGGCCGGGTGCTTTTTTTTATGATAGCATCCAGTATAATATAAAAAGAATGGCGAGAGCAATTCGAATACCCGCAGATCACGCGCATGACTTCCATTCGATGCACATACAGATCTGCGGAAATCTGCGTGCCTTTTAATCTGCGACATCAGCGGGAAAATATTCAATGCATGTTCCCGCAGATTACGCAGATCGAATACCCGCAGATCGCGCGGATATATGTTACTCGATGCAGACAGAAATCTGTAAAATTGTGTGCCTTTTAATCTGTTACATCAGCGGGAAAATAACTTTTCGTTGTCCTATATTGCGCCAAAATGGAGAAAAGAATTCATGCTGTTTGAGTTAGAAAGTGCTGCACCCAAAGAACCCACAAGACCAAAACTACCAAAGGGCACTGTTATCGATTATGAAATTGGTTTTCTTTTCAATTTCGCTTCGAGCCGCTCCACCAGCTTCGATCTTGAACCGATACTCATTTACAAGAGAGGCAATTCATTAGAGTATAAAAGAATTTCGCTGCAAGCAGATGTCGCGCTGGCCTACCTTCAACCTTTAGAGAACGATTTCTACAATGACTTCCTTCAGTTTTCAGATAACAAAATTCTGAAATGGATGACCGGCACCGGAAATAAATTTATTCGGAATGCCAACACCGGTTCATGGACGCACAGCTCCGTGCGCGAGTTAAAAAATATTCGCAAACATTATGTCAACCTCTTGCATAAAATCTGGCCTAAACTCATTGAGTGGCCGCATTTGTTCGTCCTCAAATCCGGTCGCTTCAATAATTACGGACAAGAAAAGATCACGCTTGGAAAACAACCTGCTGAAATTCGTTTTGCTGTTGAACTCGAACAAGACACGATTGTTCTCAAACTGATTTTAATGCTTGATGGACAAGTCTCGAAAATAAACTTGGGTCGAGGTGTGCTTCTTGCAAAAGATAACGTGCTCTACCTTCCTCCCGATGCAGAATCGCTAGCTCTCTTTGAGATGTTCGCGAATGGTGATTTAAAATTTCCATTGTCATTAAAGATGGAGGTAGTTAAAAAATATGTACTGCCTTGGATGGAAAAATATAAAGTTGAGATTGGTCACAAGCTCAACATTATATTGGCAAATCAATCGGTACTGTCACGTGTGTGGTTGAGTGAGTTGAACGAATCGAATTTGATGATTCGCGCAGAGTACCAATACGATGATGAACTGGTGGAGTATAATCAGGAAGAAAACCTGGTGACTGAACAAGGCAATCTTTTAAAAATTGTGCAGCGCGATAAAGGTGAAGAAAAAAAGTTGCACGAGTATTTGCGCACACTTCATCCTTCGTTTTCCAACCAACGCAATAACGCTTACTACTATCTTCCATTCTCCGATGTGATGAAGAAGGGCTGGTTTATAAGTATGATGCGCAAAGTAAATGAGCAAGGTTATACAATTCATGGACTACCCGATTTAAAAAAATTCCGATATAGCACACACGAACCGAAGTTCTCCATTGCTGTAACCTCCAACGCAGATTGGTTCGATTTAAAAGTAACCGTTCAATGGGGCGATCAGGAAGTGCCGTTGAAAGAAATCCGTCTCGCCATTCTCAACTGGCAAGACACCATCATGTTGGAAGATGGCACGCTCGGTCATATTCCCGAAGAGTGGATTAAACAATACAGTTTATTACTGCGTACAGGTAAAGAAGATCATGGTGTATTACGGGTGAACAAAGTTCACTTCACTCTTCTGGAAGATATTCAAGATAACCTCGATAAAAATTCAAGACAGGAAATTCAAACGCGCAAACGTCAGTTGTTGGAGTATGATAGCATAGAGAAGGTTCCGCTGTCAGCAGAGATCAAGGCATCACTTCGTCCTTATCAGCAATCAGGATTTCATTGGCTACAAGCGTTGGATGAACTTGGTTGGGGTGGTTGCCTTGCAGATGACATGGGACTTGGAAAGACGCTACAAACCATTTCGTTTCTCCAATATCTAAAAGAAAAATATCCGGGAAGCACACAACTTGTGGTTTGTCCTACCTCATTGATTTTTAACTGGGAGAGTGAATTGCAAAAGTTCTGTCCTACGCTGAAGTATTATACTTACTATGGAACTCAGCGCGAGTTCAGTGAAACACATGTTGAAGAATATGATATTGTGTTGACTTCATATGGTGTAGTGCGCAACGATCTTGAAGAGCTATCAAACGTTTTGTGGCAGTACGTTATATTGGATGAAAGTCAGGCCATAAAAAATCCGGATGCACGGGTAACACGAGCCGTGCAACAATTACGTTCTGTTAACCGCGTAATTCTAAGTGGTACTCCAGTTCAAAACAATACGCTGGATTTATATTCTCAATTTACTTTTCTCAATCCCGGTCAATTAGGTAGTCGTGAATTTTTCAATCGTGAATTTGCGATACCTATCGATAAGTTAGGTAGCAAGGAAAAAGCCCAGCATCTTAAAAAACTAGTTCATCCTTTTACGCTCAGACGTACCAAGGAACAAGTAGCCAAAGATCTTCCCGATAAAACCATATCTGTGCTATGGTGTACCATGGAGGCCGAACAACGTAAGTTGTACAATCAATACCGCGATGGATACAAAACCAAGTTGCTCAAAAAAATTGATGAAGAAGGTATTTCCAAATCAGGGCTTGATGTATTGGAAGGATTATTAAGGCTCCGACAAATTTGTGATCATCCTGCATTGATTAATAGCAGTGAAGAAATGCAGAACAGCTCTGTAAAAATTAATGAGCTTACGCGCGAAGTAAAAGAGAATGCGGGGAATCATAAATTATTAGTCTTCTCTCAATTCACACAAATGCTTCATCTCATTCAGGCTGAATTTGATAAAGCCGGAATCAGTTATTGTTACCTGGACGGCAGCACTCCATTAAAGAAAAGAAAAGAACAAGTCGACAAGTTTCAGGAAGACGAAACCGTAAAAGCATTTCTTATTTCACTTAAGGCCGGAGGTGTTGGTCTCAATCTCACTACAGCGGACTACGTGTATATTGTTGATCCGTGGTGGAATCCTGCTGCAGAACAACAGGCAATAGATCGCGCACATCGCATCGGGCAAAAACGAAAAGTGTTTGCTTACAAAATGATTTGCAAAGACAGTGTAGAAGAAAAAATTCTGCTGCTTCAGGAACGAAAGAAAATGCTTGCCGATGATTTGATTCAGGAAGATGCTGGTTTTGTGAAAACGCTTTCGCGCGATGATATTGAATTTTTGTTTGGATAAATAAAATCTCAGGTCAGTCGGAGAAAAACGCAAATACAATTTCCCGCAGATTGTGCAGATCGAATCCCAGCAGATCACACGGATAAATACCGAGCTCACGCAGATACTAATAACCTTGAACACACAGATCAGCGAAATCTCCGCGCATTTTGATCTGCGAGAAACAATTCCTTGGGCATGTGTATTACCAATCTCCATGCTATCTTTGGTTAATCCATACCACAGGTCTCTTTATGAAAAAGATAATCATTGTATCACTCACCATCTTTTTATCCCTTCATGCATTTGCAAACATTCGTCTTCCAAAAATTCTGGGCGACAATATGGTGTTGCAACGAAACAAGCCGATTACAATATGGGGTTGGGCCGATGCGAATGAAAAAATAAGTATTCAATTCAACAAGCAAACCAAATCAACCAAAGCGGATAAGGCTGGTAAGTGGATTGTTGTGCTTTCACCTGAAGTAGCGGGCGGTCCTTTTCAACTTATCGTCAAAGGAAAAAATACAATCACACTTTCGAATATTTTAATTGGTGAGGTCTGGGTATGTTCAGGGCAATCGAATATGGAGTGGCATCTTCGCAATTCAAATAATGCTGAAGAAGAAATTAAAAATGCAACGTTTCCTTCTATCCGACATTTCGAAGTAACAAAGTCGGTTTCAACAAAACCGGAAGAGGATGTGAAAGGTGGAACCTGGAATATCTGCTCACCCGAAACAGCCGGAAACTTTACAGCTGTCGGTTATTTCTTTGCGCGTGAATTGTATCAAAAATTAAATATCCCAATCGGACTAATTCATACTTCATGGGGAGGAACCCATTCTGAAACATGGACAAGCTATGAAGCCTTTGCTCAAAATTCGGAGTTCAAAAATATGATTGCCACAATGCCCAAAGTCGATCTCGAAGATTTGTCAAAACAGAAACAAGAAGTCATGTTAAAAAAATTAACGGAGATGGGTATCAACCTTCCTGCAAAAGATGTTGAAAGATGGAGCCGAGGTGATTACAATGATAATGCGTGGAAAACCATGTCGCTTCCCAATTCGTGGGAATCACAAGGACTTGCTGACTTTGATGGTGTAGTGTGGTTTAGAAAAGCAATTACCATTAGCGCAGCCGATGCCGGCAAAGAAGCAACGCTTGAGTTAGCTAAGATTGATGACTCAGATGAAAGTTTTGTGAATGGCGTTTCAGTTGGTAGTGTTAAAAATCGTTGGGATGACAATCGAAAATATAAAATACCATCAGGCATATTGAAAGAAGGAAGAAACGTAATTGCCGTTCGCGTGGAAGACACCGGTGGGGGTGGTGGCTTATATGGCGAAGCAAAAGACATGAAGCTTACAACAGCATCGAACGTTACTATTACCTTAGTTGGAAACTGGTTATTTAATATTGAAAGCGCATTGAATGGAAATACTTCTGTTGGGCCTAATGATTATCCAACCTTATTATTCAATGCCATGCTCAACCCGATTACAAATTATGGTATTAAGGGAGCAATCTGGTATCAGGGTGAATCAAATGCCGAAAGGGCGTATCAATATCGCACGGCATTTCCGTTGATGATTCAGGATTGGCGCAATCATTTTAAGCAAGCTGATTTTCCATTTTACTTTGTTCAGCTGGCAAACTTCAATTCAAACAACGGTACCACAGAGCACGGCAGCAACTGGGCTGAATTGCGCGAAGCACAAACCTCAACACTTTCACTACCCAACACAGGTATGGCAGTGACAACTGATATTGGGAATCCTACTGATATTCATCCGCGAAATAAACAAGATGTAGGAAAACGATTAGCGGCTGTTGCACTGAATAAAGTGTATCAGCAAAATAATGTTTACAGTGGCCCGATGTATAAGTCGATGAAAGTTGAAGGCAACAATGTTCGATTAAGTTTCAATGAAACGGGTAGTGGACTGATGGTTAAAGATAAATATGGTTATGTGAAAGGTTTTGAAGTGGCGGGCGAGGATAAAAAATTCAAATATGCCAAAGCTTGGATTGATGGTAATGATATCGTTGTTTCTGCTGATGGAATTTCAAAACCTACATCGGTGCGTTACGCGTGGGCAGACAATCCGGAAGATGCAAACCTGTTTAATAAAGAAGGATTTCCGGCTTCACCTTTTCGTACGGATACATGGAAGGGGATTACTGAGGGGGCGAAGTTTAAAATTCAATAGAGAAATTCGAATACATGTTCCCGCAGATTTCGCAGATCTAATACAACGCAGATCACGCAGATTAATACTCATTCTGACTCGTGCTTTGCGAGCAGCGAAATTTCTTTCAGGCGCGTAATGTTTCAATACAAAAATAAGCTAAACCTACGTGCCGTTTAATCTGCGAGATATGCAGAGAGAATTTCGCGCGACATAGAGAATCAAAACGTTCCAGAAGTTCTACAATTAATGGTTCCATTCCCATACCTGTAGCGGATCATCCTCACTCACGGCAATCGCGATAATTTTGTATTTAACCACTTATCCTTTTAAAAGGAAATCCATTACCGCCATTGGTGATCTCATCGGCACGTGTTGTTAACTGGTAAAGTTGTTGTCGTTAGGTTCAAAACCAAAGCTAATTTATGAAAAAAAGTATTTGGCTATTCCTATCCATCATGGCTGCATTTGTAGCCTGTAAAGATGAAGAAGTAGATGCTCCAAACGCCATTTCAGCAGAAGAGGCAGCGGTAATGGTTGGTTCTTCATTCGCTTCCAATTCATCAGGTCTTTATTTTGTGTCAAAAGAATCGGCTAAGAAGTCGCAAGATATTCTTAAAGATAATGCTGGAGGAAGAGTTGCAACTTGTGGGGTGTCACAAAGCGTTGATTTATCAGGAACCAGTCCTGTTGGTGGTACCACTACCTGGAGTTATGATTTCGGTTATAATTTCAGCTTGAACTGTAATGCCGAAGAACTGCCTGATAACATTAAGGTAAACTTAAGCTATAGGGGCGCCTTCGATGGACCCAAATTAGCATTTGAATACTCCGGTTTAAGTGAATTAGAACTCAAAGGTCTTGAAGAATCGTCTGAAGATTTTCTAGCAAATGGATTTTTTAAACGGAGCGGATCATTCGAAATAAAACATGGAAACAAGAAGGCAGGTAGCAGTAGCACTGACATTACCTTCACAGATGTTTCAATCGATAAATCCACTCATAAAATTGTAAGCGGGTCATCTTCTTTTCTGTTAACCGGCTCGGTTTCAGGAAAAGGAACATTTCGGTATGAAGGTACTGTTGTGTTTGATGGAGATGATACTGCCAACGTAAAAATCAAAAGTGAAATATTTTTACTTAATTTAATTGACGGAAAAGTAATGGCTAAATAACCTTGGCTAATGTTAGGTAGGGGAACATGCCGCAGGGGTGCAGCCGGATTTTTTTGGCAACCAAAATTTATTTTATTCAGCAAACGCGTGCATATTATGAGGAAATAAAAGATCAGCTACCTTTGTTCTTTTAGTAGGTTAGTAGGTCTTTAGAATAAGTGTTCTTTTGGCTACAAAAATTAATGGCTGATCTACACAATCTCGCTGCCCTATGGCGTTTAATGAAATAATAGGTTTTCTTTATTACGAATAATTTTACAATGCAAATAAATCAGCACGCCAACACACTGAAATTTATAGGAAGCTTGTTCGTTTTCTTTCTCCTAAGCATTTCTGTGCAAGCACAACAATCTGTTACCGAAAAAAAGAACCTCGTAGTTTATGATCCGTTGCTTTGGAAACATCAGCTTAAGCTCAATGCTAATCAGCGCGAGAAGATTCAACAAATAAACCAAGAATTCTACGAGAGCATTTACCAAGCTGCAAGAGATGGACGAGATCGTTCGGCATTACAAGTCAAAGCCAATCAGTACATCAAACACCGAAGCGAGGAAATTTGGGATGCATTTAATCCGAATCAACGCAGAAAATGGAAGCGAATGTGGGACCATTACGAGAGCTAAAACCGGCACGAACAATACACTACAAACTATTGTATACTATTTGCCTGGGCTGACTGAATCCTTGATGAAATAAACCAACAGGTAATAACAATCCGTTTTTATCCAGAGGAAAACGGAGTGTTCAATAGTCATCCTCATATGCATTTTTTGATTCGCGCATATAGCTGGCACTGAAGAAGACCTTCGCTCCGCGTGTTTCATTTGAAAATTATTTCTACTTTGGGAGAAGGTTCCTTACTTTATGAGGCAATTTCATCGCCCAACGCAAAACTTTCTTCTCGGCAAAAATCAGCCTGCGCTGGCTTTTGCAGATTATAAGATCGTTGTATTAACCGCTCAGTTAAGTTTGCTTAGCATTTTTATTTGCCTGCTCTACCTTGCTATCGATTTGCAAAATGGTATCGCACACTCTTGGCATCTTCAATTGGTCGGTGCCTTTCTCTCGCTACTCAGTTTTGTTTTCAACAGGCAAGGATTACATTACTGGGCAAAAGTTCTTTTAATTATTGCGGGAGACGTTGTCGTGTTTTCATTCGCCTTGTTCGAGCCTGTTGAAATTGGGGTAGGCTTTCTTTTTATCTTATGTTACATAGTAACCATTGTTAGCTTTGGTTTTGAACACAGAAGAACAACGTTTGTGTTGATTACTTTTACCACGCTATTAATTCTTTCTTCTGTTGTGCTGGATCTGCACATTATACCAAGAAGAATTTACACATCTGAATACATTCGGTTTAACCTGATCATTAATCTTTTGGTTACATGTGCAACTAGCGTGCTGGTCGTTTACTTTTTGGTTACCCTCAATCATTACTCAGAAAATTCTTTGCGGGAGAATGAAAAAGACATCAATCAGAAAAATGATGAACTCACTAAAGTGAATTCTGAACTCGATCGATTTGTTTATAGCACCTCACACGACTTGCGATCTCCCATAACTTCCTTGAGGGGATTGATTAACCTCACAAAATATACCGATCACGTCACGGAGATAAAGTCTTACCTCGTTATGATGGAGGAGCGACTCATTCGTCTCGATAAATTTATACAAGATATTTCTGACTACTCGCGAAACTCAAGACTCCCTTTACATCTGGGAGAAGTGAACATTAAAAAACTCATTACGGATGCGCTGGAAAATTTACAATTCTACCCGGGTGCTGAAAGAATAAAACTTAATGTAAATGTACCCGATAACTTAATCATACAAAGTGATTCTATTCGAATGCAAATTCTGATTGGCAATCTTCTTTCAAATGCCTTTAAGTATGCTGATTTCAAAAAAGATAATTCCTTTGTCACCATTAATGTTCAGTATAATGCAACAGAGGTTATTCTATCTATAGAAGACAACGGCATTGGCATTCATGCTGATTATCTAGCAAAAATATTTGAAATGTTTTTTCAAGGTTATGAAAAATCAGATGGCTCTGGGTTGGGGCTTTACATTGTTAAAGAAACGCTCGATAAAATTAAGGGCACAATCTCTGTTGATACCGAACTGGAAAAAGGAAGCACGTTTACCGTTACGTTACCAAAAGTGATTACCGAATAATTTTTCATGAACACAGTCGCAAACTTTTTACTTTGGGTTTTAGTTTAGAAGACTACATCATTTCTCTTATCAATCTATTATGAGTAGTGCAGCAATTAAATCTATCAAGCCACTTGGTTTTCTATGGCAAACACAAGATCCTTTTCTCTTTTGTGTTCATCACGAAGATTTTTATCCGAAAGGTAATGATGTAATGGGTCCGGCAGATTCGCTGGCAGGTCGCAACATCGGGCAAGATTTTTCACCTAACCAAAAGTGGAGAATGTATCACGGAGAAAAAGTACCCGGCTTTCCTGCGCACCCTCATCGCGGCTTCGAAACTGTTACTGTTGTTACCAAAGGATTGGTTGATCATTCTGATTCTCTTGGCGCTGCTGGTCGGTTTGGTTTTGGTGATGTACAATGGATGACTGCCGGTAAAGGTGTGCAGCATTGTGAAATGTTTCCATTACTAAATAAAGAAAAAGATAATCCGCTCGAGCTTTTTCAAATCTGGCTCAACTTACCGAAAGCAAATAAATTTGCTACACCGCATTTCGCCATGTTGTGGGATGATTCGATTCCTACCTACACCTCAACAGATAAAAATGGAAAGAAAACATGCGCGCGGGTAATCGCAGGAAAAATAGAAAACACAAAAGCTCCAAATCCCCCACCGAACTCATGGGCAGCAGATGCAAACAATGAAGTGGCGATCTGGACAATCAAGCTAGAAGCGGGAGCGCAATGGAAATTACCTGTTGCGTCATCCGGAATAAATCGCTCACTTTATTTTTATGAAGGTACTTCTATTGAGATCGCTGAAAAGAATTTTGCTTTACATCAGGCCATCGAACTTTATGCTGATAAAGAAGTGCTCTTAAAAAATGGGGATAAGGAAAGTTGCTTGCTGTTGCTTCAAGGCAAACCCATCAGCGAACCCGTGGCACAATATGGACCGTTTGTAATGAATACTCAGGCAGAGATTCAACATGCAATGAATGAATATCAACAAACTCATTTTGGTGGATGGCCTTGGGAAAGTGATGAGCATGTACATCCAAGAGAGAAAAGTCGTTTCGCTAAATATCCAGATGGTACGGAGGAATTTAAATAGATAGGTTCACTTCTTTATTTAGATCATTTTTTTCTTGCTAGGGGTTATTAGGGTTCTTAATTATTTGATTATAATTACTAGACCAAACCTTAAACCACCATCATGAAAAAGATTTTAAAGTACGCTGCATACTTCGTTGTGCTGCTTTTAGTAGCCGTTGCCGCCCTCCTCGCGTATGTGAAAATCGCTTTACCCAAAGTAAGTGAACCAGAAGATTTAAAAATTGATTATACCACCGAACGAATTGAACGTGGCAGGTACCTGGCCAACTCTGTAACGGCTTGTATGGATTGCCACTCCACTCGCGATTGGTCAAAGTTCTCAGGTCCATTAGTGCCAGGTACATTAGGAAAAGGTGGAGAAGTATTTGACCAAAAATCCGGGCTCCCTGGAATTTTCTATTCTAAAAATATTACACCGGAAGGAATCAGTAGGTACAGTGATGGTGCGTTATTCCGCGTCATCACTACCGGTGTTACAAAAGAAGGTAGAGCGATGTTTCCGTTAATGCCATATCCATACTATGCTCATATGGACAGAGAAGACATTTACTCTATCATTGCTTATGTTCGCTCATTAAGTCCAATCAAAAATGAAGTTCCTGAATCGAAAGCTGATTTTCCAATGAACTTTATTATCAACACGATTCCGAAAGACGCAGCGCTACAAACAAGACCCGATACAACTGATCTGTTAGCGTATGGAGGATACATGACAAATGCTTCTGGGTGTATTGAATGTCATACGCAGGCAGATAAGGGAAAAATCATTAAAGACCTTGCCTTTGGCGGTGGTCGCGAATTTAAATTTCGAAATGGAACTTCAGTTCGGTCGGCTAATATTTCTCCTGATACCGAAACAGGAATTGGTAAATGGAGCCAGGAAGCATTTGTGCAACGCTTCAAGAAGTATGCTGATAGTGCGTATGTAACCAACTCTGTAACACCAGAAGACAACAACTCAGTCATGCCTTGGACAATGTATTGCAACATGAAAGAAAAAGATCTCATCGCGATTTATACTTATCTTAAATCGGTAAAGCCTGTTTCGAATTCTGTTGTAAAGTATTCTGTCACTTCGAAAGATTAAATTTTAAAACACTTAATATTTCTGCAGCACTCTATTCATTAAAATTGAATAGAGTTCTTCATGATTTGAAAAGTTTCACATCATGCCACGTTCTATTGACAACCCAGAAATTCTATGAACAAAATAAAAAAAACGGAATTCAAATTGATTGGACTTAAACTCACCCATAAAACGACTAATGAAGGTGGACAATCAGGGATTGACTGCGGAAATCTTTGGCAAAAATTTGAATTAGAAAATTTTGCTGAAAGGATAACGAACAAATTAGGCGAGGATATTTATGCGGTTTACTTTGATTATGAAGGTGACCACACCAAACCATTTTCATATTTTATTGGCTGCAAAGTAAAAATGGATGCCGTTATACTTCAAGGGATGGATAGTTTACTTATACCAACCGATAATTACGTTAAGGTTACTGCAAAAGGAAAGATGCCGGACTGTGTTGCGAATTCCTGGAAGGAGATTTGGAACTCAACACTTGAAAGAACATACCAGTTTGACTTCGAGAAATACGATGAAAAAAGTAAAGACTGGTCCAATGCAGAGGTAGAAATTTTTGTTTCAAATTGACAAAACTGTTGTTTGTTTTGAAAAGTATTCATAATAAGTCGGTAGAATCATTTGTAGATTGTCTACGGCATGGCGTTATAACTATACAAGAGATTGCGCACGAACTGTTAAAAAAATAAGTATTGATTTAACTTATATTTAGTGCGTTGAAAAAGTCAGCTACAAGCGGACGCTTGCACAAGGTCTTTATTCTGTTATTTGAAAATCAACAACAAAAGGCTCTGCGAGCACGTCTAACTTTCCAAGTAGCGCACCAAATTTCTGATGTTCAGCATGAGGAAGGTAGGCATCGCGCGAAGCCACATCTTTGAAGGTAACCAAGTAGATGTGCGTAAATCCTTTGTTCAGATTTTCAGAACTGTTGTTCACTCCATATTCAAACGATACGATGCCTGGAATTTTTCCTTTCAATGCTTTAAAGGCTTGAGTAACTTCTTCAATTTGCGCTGTTGTAGCGTTCTCTTTGTACTTAAAAACTACGATGTGTTTTACTTCATTTGATTTTACAAACATAAAAGCAGTTAGCAATGAGATGGCAATGAATGCGCTGATGGATAAAATAATTTTTGTTTTCATATGAATGGGTTGTAATCAAAGGTAAGAAGATTGATGCAGATTCCATGTATTGGCAATGCCACAGATTCGCTGATTATCCTGTAACTTATAATCAGTGAATCTGTGGCAAAAAGTTATTTCTGTTGATATAATCAGTAAGACAGTTATTACAAATTTTTACTCCGATCGCAATGATTGGACTGGATTAGCTGTAGATGCTTTAAAGGAGCGATACGCTACCGTAACAAAAGCAATGAGGAAGGTGCAGGACAAACCTGTAAGGAAAATCATTGGCCCGAGTTCAATCTTATAAGCAAACTCCTGCAGCATCATGTGCATCGCGAATCCAGCAACCGGTGCTGCCAGTGCAAAGCCAATGAGAATCAGTTTTCCAATTTCCTTTGAGAACAAGAAGACAATACTGTGTACCGTGGCGCCCAAAACTTTTCGTACTCCAATTTCCTTTGTCTTCTGGTTTGCCATAAACGTAACCAGCCCGAATAATCCAAGACACCCGATGAAAATAGCAATGGAAGAAAAAATATTCATCAATACCGAAAGCTTGCGCTCTCCATTGTACAAATTACGAACCTGTTCATCCACAAAATCATATTTAAAAATGAATTCAGGATACGCTGCTTGCCATTTCTCATGAACTTGTTCGATGGTGTTTTGCATTTCCAATGGATTCAATTTGATGGAAAGTGTTTTATAATCTCCAATGTTATTGACCATTACGACAGGCTGTATGGCATGTTCAAGGGATTGGGTGTTAAAATTTTTCACTACTCCTTTTACAGTTAATCGTTTATCCCAAAACAAAATCTCCTTACCAACAATTTCAGCATTGCTTGAAAACCCAGCTATCTTCACCAGCTCTTCATTTACAACAAGTGCCGTTATCGTATCGAAGTCGCTTAACTTTTCGCCCGCTACCACCTCAATATTGTAGACGCTTAAGTAATCACCATCTACTGGCTTTAGCTGTGTATCATATTCATCGGCACCACCTACTATACTGAATGTAGTTCCCATCACAGCATTGAAAGACGGTGGTGCATACCCCAAACTTACCTTCTCTACACCAGATAGTTGTAAAATTTCATTCTTCAATGTTCTCATTTTACTCGCGCCATTAGATCCTACAGGTTCTTCATGAATTGGAATAGGGATGGTGATGATTGCATCTTTCGCAAATCCAATATCCTGCTGCTGCATGAAATCCATTTGTTGCGTGAGCACAATCGTACCGATGATAAAGAACTGCGAAATGAAAAACTGAAACACAACCAAGCTCTTTCGCATAGCAAATCCGGATGAACGACTATTACCTATTTGATTTTTCAACGCAAGTGCTGGTTTAAAACCAGAAACAACAATGGCAGGATATAAACCGGAAGTCATCGCTACACCAATAGTAAGCGTTCCTAGAAATGTCCATACTACAATATCAGATAGATCAACCACCAGCGAAAGCTCCATGAACGAATTCATAAACCCCAGCAATATTTGTGCCCCCGCTAGCGAAAGACCAACTGCGATAATTGTTATTAAAAAAGCCTCTCCAATAAATTTAAAAATTAATTGTCTTCGTGTGCTGCCAAGTACTTTACGAATACCTACTTCACGTGTGCGCTTAACGGCTTCAGCCGTTGTTAGATTTATAAAATTGATGCACGCAGTTATTATTAGAAAGAATGCAATAACACCGAAGATAATCTGAGCGGCCTTCGGAAGTCGTGCATTGTAATTCCCGAAGCGCATATCCGAATGAAGGTCATGAAGCGGTTGAAGGATAAAGGTATCTTCAGCTGTTGATGCATCATTGCCCAAATGTGTCTTTACAAAATCAGGCATGCTTGCTTCAATTTTATTGACTGATCCTTCGTTTTTTAAGAGTATGTAACAATTGTCGCTGTCGGAAATACCACCCCAGCCATTTTTATCCAATTGTTTTTTGATGGTGGCATAAGACAATATCAGATCAAAAGGTAAATCAGTATTGGTTGGAAAATCTTCCATGACTGCTGAAATCTTATATTCGATGCTATCAAACATCACGAGTTCGCCCACAACATCTTCTGTAGGGAAGTATTTTACTGCCCATTTTTTTGAGATAATGGCTTCGTTCGGTTCGTCTAATCCTTTCTCTGCGGAACCCATTATTATTTTACGATCAAAGATTTTGAAGAATGAAGGCTCTGTAAATGCCACTCCCTTTTGCTCTTCATATTTTTTAATTTCTCCTTTAGAGGGCAACACCGTTACTAAACCTCCTCTGCGATACGATGTAAATGCAACTTCCTCTGCTTCCGCGAAATCATTCTTAAAAGCTTCAGGTAAACCGGTTGGAATTCCTTGTGTAAAATTATAACCATCATTTCCTTTTGATTGTGTCACTACTCGATAAATCCGATTCTTGTTTGTGTGATAAGTGTCAAAGCTGGCTCCGTGCCTTACCATCAGAAAAAGTACAAGGCTCCCCGTAATGCCTAAAGTAAGACCCGCAATATTGATTATGGTATTGGTTTTTTCTCTTACCAGATTTCGGATAGAAGTAATGAAGTAGTTTCGAATCATCATGCCACTAAGGTTTAGTGATCACCTCTACACAAAGACTACGCCACAGCAATAAACATGGAACGCAGACGCTGACGCGTGCTACTCAGTTCGATTATGATAAAAATACGTTCGCATGCGGACAAAGAAAAAGAGACAGCCTCCCGTCTCTTTCCATAAATCCTGTTCTTACAAATAAGTTACTTCTCTTCTTTCAATGTGGCAAGGAAGCTAACCACATCACGAATTTCTTTTTTCGTTAGCAAGTAAATCATTGGAGGCATACTAGATGGCGAGTTGATTCGCCTCACTACATCTGCTTTGCTGATTAGAGTGTCTGGTTTGTCTCCAATCTTTAATACGAATCCTTCGGGTTTTTCTGCCTGAAGAATACCGGAGATTTTTGAATTGTCTTTCAATTCTAAGTTGACAATACCAAACTTCGCAGCAATACGTGCACTCGGGTCAATTAAAGATTCCAGAATTTGCTCACGTGTCAATCGACTTGCTACTCCGTTAATACGCGGACCTGCACTACCTCCGTAGTCATCGAACGAATGGCAACGAATACATTGTGCCGTTTGATGACTCCAGAAAATCTGGGCACCTTTATTTGGATCACCTCCCATTAATGATCCTGCATACGCAGTCTTTAATGAATCTTTCGAAGAAGATGAGGTGTTTATTTTTTTGAAGCGATCGATCAATACCTTTGAATGTGTGCTGTCGATTGCATCCGCTAACTCTAGTTGAACTTCAGCCGGAAGTTTTTTCGACTGCAATTTCGTCAACAACTGATCAAACGTTTTTTCTGAATATTGCAGAGGAATTGTTCCCAGTGTTGTGATAGCCGCTTGTTTCTCTTCGGTAGTTCGGGTGTTGATCACATTTGTAAGCAGCGTAACAATAAGTTCTTTTGGAATGTCCATCGTAGCTAATAAATCAAGACCGATTACGCGAACGATTTTTTCTTTGTCGGCCAGCGCTACCTTAATGGCTTCATCCATTTTCTTATCTTTTACTGCAGCCAGCGCTTTCAATGATTCAATTCTTACAGAGGGTGTTGGATCTGCTTTTAATCGCGCTAACAATTGTGGCGATGCGGATGTTATTTGCAACTTACCTGATGCCTTTGCTGCTCGTTCACGCACGAGCGATTCTTTGTTTGATAACAATTGAATCAATACATCCGCTGATTTGGTTTGAACAGTTGCAAGATCACGCGTAATCACACCACGATATCTTCCGTCAACACGATCAAGCACAGAAGGCTTGGCCCATGTGCTTAATGCATCAATGGCTTCCGCACGCATTGCTGCTGGACTACCATTATGTGAGGCATAGTTCAACAAATTTTGTAAAGCTTCATCACTACCCACACGTAAGTTGGCGTTGATCGCTCTTCTTACAAATGGTTCGTTGCTGAAACGATAATCATTTAATGCGTTACCTAATGCTGGCAACGCGTCTACTATAGAGAGGTCATCATTTATTGCGCGAGCTGCTTCTGTAACTACAAACTCATCTGAATCTTTTAGGAAGTTTTTTATGCCAGAATTTTTCATTCTTCTCAGTGCTACCACCGCAGCCATTCGAACGGCTTTCGATGAATGTGTTGATAATGCAATAACCGGTTCTGGTTTTCCAATTCGTGCTAATGCTAAACTCGCAGCATGGCGAATGTATTCATCAACATCATTATTATTTTCAATCAATTCAATGATTGGACTGATCGCTGGCTCATAAGCAATTCTGCCTAGTGCTTCAGCAGCAAAGAAACGTGCACGGCTAAATTCATCTATTAATAGCGGAATCAATTTAGCACCTGCGTCTTTGTAACGAACATCGCCAATCCACTTCGCTGCTTGTGCGCGAATTTCTGGATCGCTATCCGTTAACAGAGGCAATAACAACGCTGCATGTTTCAAATCTTTTCTGGCAAACTGACTGATACCCCAGATCGCATTGACACGCGCCAGCTGATTTTCTTTTTGGGTAATATATTTCTTAAGGACTTCAAGCCCATCATTACCTCTTTTTGCCAATTCGAATTGCGCTTTCTGTCTTACGCGTAAGTCGGAATTTTTTAATAGATCGCCTACCTTGTCTTCATCATAACCCGAAAAATCGGCAGCTAATAAATCTTGTGTGATCTTGCGTTCGGCAACATTTGGATTGTTCACATCTAATTTCCAGATGCGCCCATGATCTTTTGTATTCCAGCCGTCAAGCCAGTCAGATAAATACAACGCACCATCTGGCCCAAAATCAAGACCGGTTGCCAAAACACCCATCAACATTTTTCTTGATTCAACAAACTCAAAGGATGCTCCTTTCGGTTTCAATGTAAAGGCATGAATACCAGATTTAGTTGGGTTACCGACAAACTCAGCAATCATAAATGAATTTTTATATTCCGGACCTAATGCAGTACCTGGATTGTAAACCATACCGGTTGGGCCGTTTACAAAATTTTTGATCGTTGGTAAAATATAGGCTGCCTGTCCTTCGAAGCGTGGCACATACATTTTCTCATCCATCCAGACTTTATAGGTATTGTTATCCGGATCACGATATTTTCCAAATTGCCAATTAATTCTCCAACCAATATCAGCGCCATTCACTACATAAACGATACGCTCGCTTTCTCCTGGATGATCGCCATCATTATCTTCACTGATTAAATTTCCATATTCATCAAACACAAACTCGTGTGTGTTTCTGTTTCCATAAGCAAACACTTCGAAGTCGCTTCCGTCCGGATTGGCTCTTACGATTACACCGCTGTTGGGATGCTCCCACTTTTGCCCGTCTGGACCAACACCATTAAATCCAATATCACCAATCTGCCAATATACTTTTCCTTCCGGTCCCACTTCAATACCCGACATACCATGGCCACTAAAGCCAATGTGAATTCCATAGCCATGCGAGATGGACGTTGTTTTTTCAGCGATGCCTTCTTTGTTTTCCTGAACACGCCATAAATCAGGACCAACATCTACAAACAAATCATTTCCATATTTTAATACACCACCGGCCGCATCGGTTACTTCATCATGAAAATCATCAACCACTAATTGAGATTTATCAGCTACTCCATCACCTGAAGTATCTTCTACTCTATACACATGTTCTTTCTGAACGGTCATGTCTTTCCAGTCGTGCGAGCCATCTCCATTCACATCTCTAAGCCATTCATTTTTCTTGCTGTTTTCAGGAGAAAGTATGCGATGGAGAAACGCGCGCTTCTCTTCGATGGTTTGAAGTTGAATGGATTCGATTTCCCAATCCTGATGGGCGCGAATATCAAACTCAGAATCTTTCTGACGATTGGTGCGCGTATAATAAATTCTTCCAAGATCATCAATGTCGATTGATACCGGATCGGCCACGAGTGAGTCAATTCCCCACAACTTTAAGGTAAGTCCCTCGGCAAGCTGCGGAGTAACAGTTGCCTCAATTGATTTCGCAACGGACGCTGCTGTAGCCGGATCCATCTGCCTGATCCTTGTGTCAGTGGTTTTCTTTTCGCAGCCGATTAGAAATAGTAGTGCGAGAATCTGAGAAAATGAAAAGAGATTTTTTTTGCTGAAATGGTTCATCTTAAAGCTTTAACAATCAAATATAGTAAAAAGCCCAAGTGTTGAATTTACCTTAATTATCAAACTTAATAATGGTGCGTTACTTTTTTGAAACCCACATCATTTTTTCAGGGCTCTTTTTCGAAACAAGACATAGGTAGTTAACCCAAGGAAGGATGCCGATACGAATAAAGTCCACAGGTTTAACTTTCGTGACTCTGCATACATAACATAGTCTGTTACTAAAAATTTAGTGGCGACCGGTCGCCAGAACAGTTTATTTTTGGAAACAGAATCTGCATTGGTGCTTACGATTTCCCATGGCATCTCAATAACGTTTTTGTATTTACCATCCTTTGCAAAGCCCATAAAACTCATTCTGCTATTTAGATCTTTCGAAAGTTCGTCTGCATCTTGCATTGCCTTTTCTCGTGGTAATGGAATTCTTAATGTATCTGCCATTTCCATGGCAAGGTTGTGTTCACCTTTCATCTGATCAATTTGCCTGAAGATAAATTCTCTTTTTTTCCTGAGGGTGTCAAACCACTTTTCTTCCATGTTGTTTTGCTTTAACAACCTGGTGAGAATATCATACTCTTCATTAAAGATGGCCCTGTTCGCATACTCATCTACTATTTTAATATTTAACATCTGTAGAAAAAGACTATCTGCTTTCGATATGGTGGTTCCTTCATTTGGCAATCGTTCAATAAATTGATAATCCTCTTGATTAAGATAATCGGATATTGGAAGCATTTTGAATCGATTGATTGGCAAGAAAGTTTCTGTGTATTTTATATACGTGTAAAACCATCTGAATTTTTTTTCGAAAGAAGACTGAATATGAAAGAGCGTATCGGATTGCGTGTTCAGTTCAGCATTCATTTCATCAACGGATTGAAAGTGTTTGCTAAAAACAACATTAATATTTTCCTTTGCTTTGTTCTTTTCATCATTTGATAGTTTTGTAATCAAAGCTGTCCATCCCTTTTCCTCATGTATACCAAACATATTGTTTTGGATAATGGATGAGTCATTTTTCTCAAAGCCAATTACTTTATCAAACGTGCCATCCTCATACACTTTTGTTTGATACGTCATCGGATTGTCGCATGATGACAAGAGGATTATTGCACCTGCGAGCATGATTATACTTTTTGTTTTCATATTCTCTTTGTTCATTTATTTCATTATAAATTTCTGAAGCGTGCTACTTTCTCCTGCAGGCAAGCAACATTCAATTGCGATGTCTTAAAAGAATCTTTACAGTCTTTTTTGCGATCTGCTTTCTTGATTTCTCTATATCGATTCAATTGAGTTTGGAAATTCTTTGCATTCAGAATTGTAGTATTTGAGCTTACAGGTAACGCAACTGAGTACATTCTTTTAGTTTCGCTTGATTTAGTTTGTTCGAGTGCAAATAAAAAGATCAACACCATTGAAACTCCTACCAAAGTCCATCGTACCTGATTTGATTCTATAAACCTTAAAAATGTTTCGTATAAACGGAATGGTTTGTGATCAGAAGTGCGCACCTCACTCATGATTTTATTGGTGAGCACAAAAGAGTCTGTAGGTTCTGCGGCTACCTTACGAATTCGAACAATTACATCATTCATTTGTTCCAACGATTCAGCAAGCTCTTTACATTGCATGCATCCAGCCATATGTTGAAGAACCTGATCGCGTTCATGGTCTGTTAATTCTGTAAATAAATAAAGCTGCCTGTTTGCCTTTTCACAATTCATAACGTGAAACATTTAGTTGATTCTTTATAATAATGAATTAATCCTTCTTTGATCTTCTGCCGTGCATAGTACAAGTTGCTTTTCATTTTTTCGGAAGTCATACCTGTTATCTCACATACTTCCTCTACTGAAAGTTCTTCGAGGTCGCGCAAAATAAAAACCGTTTGTTGCTTAGGAGTAAGTTGCTTTGCGAGTGTCGTAACAATCTGTAACATCTCACGATCTTCCGTTTGTTGTCCATGATTCGATCCATCTACAGCGTGTTTTCCAAATTTGATTTCAACATTCTTCAGGCCGTGTTTTCGCGAAGTTGATTTTAAATAGTCAAGACAATGATTAGTAATAATCTGATACAGCCAGGTTGTGAGCTTTATCCCTTGTTTATATTTTGTTAAGTTCTTCCACAATTTGATAAAGACTTCCTGAGTAATATCCTCCGCTTCAGGTCCATTGCCCACGAATCGATAGGCAACGGCATAAACAAAACGCTGATGCTTCTCCACCAATTTTTGAAATGATTTACTATCGCCAGCCTGAGCGTTTTCAATCAAATGGATTTCTTCAGGATCGTGCATCTAGGTATTGCTAGTACTGATACGACAAATTTGGAATGTGGACAAATGCAAAATATCAAATAAAATAATGATTCATTTTAATCATCAATACAGATCTCAAAGTAGAAGACCGATCGCTTAAGCGGAAGCGTGGTACCGTTGAAAAAAATAACACTCACCTTCAACGAATACAAAGTGGGCTAACGTATTAGCACGTCAAGCACAGTGTTGAGAACTGGATTTTTAAAGAAGAACTAACATTCTAGATTCGTTTCAATAACCATACTTTCAATCAACCAAACTGAACTTTAGTGCATGGAGGTAATCTATTCATAAAACTCACGCAGCGAACCAAAGTAGATAGTGTTCCATCCGTCCACAATATCATCGTAGTCCTCGTCCGGAATGTTAACATGTTTTAATTCTACAGAAGTGCCTTGTACATCGGGATGAAGTTTAATCGTAACAATTGATTTCTCTCCTTCATCAGGGTCCTCACCAAAGTACCATTGCTGAACAATTTTTTTGCCGGGTTCAAACTCCAGATTTTTTCCTACAATACTTCCATCCCACAACAAAAATTCCGACCCCGGTTCATCCGACATTTCCGCATAGTCACCCGACCACAATTGGATGGTGGCTGGAAGTGTAAGGGCTAAGTAAACTTCTTCAGGTTGTGCAGGTATACTGTAGTATTTTTTAAAATCTTTCATATTTAAATAATAAGCATAAAGGTATGCGTTCTGATTAAGGGCATCTCTAAAAACTCTTTTTTTATTGGCCTCATCCCTTCCCTTCTCCGGTTGAGAAGGATAAGCAGAGGTTTTTAATGATGCCCTTAATGTATTAGTCATTAGCCTATCAATAAGAGCGAATGTTGCGAAGATTATAAGTTTTCTAGTTCGATACACTAATTCACATGCACATTAATTGTTTTTTATGTCCATTTTTTATGGAATAATATTAACTTCAATATTGAAATTCTCCAATAATGAAAAACTCTTCTAGTTCAGAAGACCGATGACTTAAAAACTTTTGTATGAAAACTCCGCTATCATGGATTATCATTCTCACCATGCTGTGCACAAGTTGCCAGATGGGCAAAATACCTTGTCCTAAAGTGAAGGAGACTAAACTCCGTAAACATTACCGCTCATCTGTTTTTACCGCAAGGGCAAATCCAGAGTCCAATGATACCAACCCAAGCCAGCGAGTGCGAGACCCGCGCTCCACAATTCAAAACATATCGGTTGCCGAATGGGATTGTCCGAAGCCCGGGAGGAAACGTTACCTACCCAAAGCGGTAAAAGAAAATATTCGTAAGAATATGAACAAGATTAATTCAGATAATAAAAAAGAATGATCCAAAAGCGAAGATCAAAATTTTAATACTTTTACGGTAGCGCTTCGCCCATAAGTGGCAAGCGACCTAATACCTCATGGATTATAAATCTACTTTGATCAGCCTGTATCATCTTTTAATTTTAGCTGATGCGCGCGTGAACGAAAAAGAATTGTTTGTTGGTAAATCAATGCAACAGATTGAGGAGATTGACGAGGCTACCTTTCATACTCAGATGGAGGGATTAGAAACAAAAGATGCCACTATCATTTTTACTGAATGTATTTCTGGATTAAAAAATCTGGATAAAAAAAAGCAAATTCGTTGCATGGGGTGGTTAAGTGCGATTGCCAACTCTGATGGGTTTATGGATAAAGTTGAGTGGGCGTTAATCTATAAAATCTACCACACCGAATTAGGATTATCGTTACCCGAAATTATGAAGATGCAGAAAGAGCTCAATATTCTTATTCATGGAAAATCATTTCAGTCAATTGGTATTCGCGTAAATGAATAATCAACGGAAACGACAGTTTTCTTTTTAAGCAAATCTTCTCTCCACCAATTCCATAAATTCATGAAATTCTTCGCTGTCGCGATCCCATGAAGATGCATGTTCATCATCAATGTATCGCAATGCCGCTTTCATATTGTCTTGACGATCCAAATAATCAATTGCTTTGCTGAACAATTCAAAGTCGCCATGGAACAGCACTTTGGTAAACATAAATTTCTGATTGATGGTTAGGCTGTCTTTAATCTTCGCGATCTTCTGAAAATTTTCTGACACACTCGGCCTCGGCTCTCGGCTTAGTGTTTCATTGACTGTTACGGCTGGCTGCTTAGCGTGTTGTTGAGCAACGGTAGGTTGTGGTTTGCCAACGGTAAACGAAGGAGCAACTTCTTTCACTTTTATTTCCGCAACCTTCACTTCAGGTTTTGGTTCAGGCACAGGTAGTGGTTGGAACTCAACATCTTTTGAAACATAGAAGCGGTTGGGCTCAAGCGGAGAAACAGAAGAGAATTTCTCAATGTATTCTTCAACATCCTCCGGATTGAAATTCACTTCTTCCAATATCTGATCGAGAACGGAAAATGCTTCGTTACCCGAAATTTCTTTTACTCCCTTCTCTTCCAGTTTTTGTAACATCCGCTCCAGCGGAGCTTTGTTAACCTTTAAATATTTTATCTCTTCCCGAAAAGGAGCTACCTCCAGTTTATTATTTTTTCCGGTTACGATCATGGAAAAAAAATCGTAAGGATCGAAGATTACCAGCAAAGATTGACTTACGGCCTTCTTTAACAATGGCGCA
>JBKJOF010000136.1:0-16318 GCA_046595655.1 Chryseolinea sp.
ACTTGGAGGTATGAGTGGCGCACAACCCAAGGCAGGAAATATTGCGGGTTGTATTACCGTTGTGGCTGAAATAAATTTAAAGGCTGCGCGTAAGCGATTTGATCAGGGATGGGTAGATGAAATAATTGGTGACATGACTTCTTTATTCGATCGGATTAAAAAAGCAAAAGCAAATAAGGAAATTGTTTCCATTGCTTATGTTGGAAACATCGTTGATGTGTGGGAGAAATTGGAGGAAGAAAAAGTATTGATTGATCTTGGCTCTGATCAAACATCACTTCACAATCCTTGGGCCGGTGGATATTATCCGGTTGATTTAACCCTGGAAGAGTCCAATAAATTGATGGCAGCAGATCCACAAAAATTTAAAGCCGAAGTGTATCGGTCATTAAAACGACAAGTTGCCGCCATCAATAAACACGCAGACAGAGGTACTTACTTTTTTGATTATGGAAATGCTTTCTTATTAGAAGCTTCGCGTGCTGGTGCAGATGTAATGGCAACTGACGGAATAAATTTTAAATATCCATCCTACGTTCAGGATATTATGGGGCCAATGTGTTTTGATTTTGGGTTTGGTCCTTTTCGTTGGGTGTGTACTTCTGGCAAGGATACGGATTTAGATTACACAGATCATCTTGCGAAAGATGTATTGGAAGAAATTTTAAAACATGCTCCGGTTGAAATTCAATCTCAACTGAATGATAATATTGAATGGATCAAGCAAGCAAAAAGTAATAAGCTTGTTGTTGGCTCAAAGGCAAGAATATTATATGCTGATGCAGAAGGACGAATGAAAATTGCACAAGCATTTAACAAGGCGGTTCGCGCAGGAAAGATTGGAGCAGTCGTATTAGGTCGAGATCATCATGATGTTTCAGGAACTGATAGTCCATATCGCGAGACATCAAATATTTATGATGGCTCAAAGTTCACTGCAGACATGGCCATTCATAATGTAATTGGCGATTCGTTTCGTGGAGCAACGTGGGTTTCGATTCACAATGGTGGAGGTGTAGGTTGGGGAGAGGTAATTAATGGAGGCTTTGGAATGTTGATTGATGGAAGTGAGGACGCAGACCGAAAATTAAAGAGCATGCTTCATTTTGATGTAAACAATGGACTTGCCCGAAGAGCCTGGGCTCGAAACGATAATGCATTATCAGCGATTAAGAGAGCGATGACCTTAACAAAAGATCTAAGTGTTACGTTACCTAATCCGGTGAATGAATCGATTTTAGATTGCTTATGAAGCATTGGTTGAAAGTTTCGGGTGCTAAAAAATCCCGGCTTCGTTTTTGATTATATAACGCTAAACAAAATTTATTTTATGAATTCATTTAAGAAAATAGTGCTGATGGTGATGTTTATCGGTATCAGTGCGGCCGCATTCTCTCAAGCAAAATTCTCAGTCGGCCTAAAGGGCGGACTTAACTTTGCAAATCTTGATGTGAAGAGTGTTACGAATACCTATGATAACCGAACAGGGTATCACGCAGGAGCTTTTGCTCTGATCAAGTTTACCAAGATTGGTATCCAACCTGAGGTGATTTTTTCACAGCAAGGATCTAAAATCCAACTCAATGGAAACACCGTTAAATCCAATTTCAGCTACATGAATATTCCGATTATGGTGAAGCTGTATACCGTAGCCGGAATTAATTTACAAGTTGGTCCGCAGTTTGGTTTTCTTACCAACAATCCAACGGTTGTTAATAATGACCAGGAATTTAAAAATGCAGTGAAGAAATCAGACATCAGTTTGGGTATGGGCGTAGGTTGGGATTTACCTTTTGGCCTAACCATCGATGCTCGATACAATCTCGGCCTTCAAAATGTAAGTAACAATTCTTCCTTTGATTTGAAGAACCAAGTTTTTCAAGCTTCGGTTGGGTTTAAGTTGATTAACCTTGGAGGTGATAAATAGAAGTAACAAATAATAATAAAAACCGCTCCAGAAATTAATTTCAGGAGCGGTTTTTTATTTAGAGGTACTGATTAATAATCAGTAATCAGTTCAAATTGTTCTTTAGCAGAGTCAATCACTTTTCCATCTTCACACTTCAAAACGCGATAAGGAAATTTTTTAATCAGTCCGTAACTGTGTGTTGCCATCAAAACTGCGGTACCACTTTTATTAATCTGTTGAAAAATTCTCATGATGCCATGGGATACTTCCGGATCTAAATTACCGGTTGGCTCATCTGCTAATAAAATCTGAGGTTCGTTCAATAACGCTCGGGCGATTACCACACGTTGTTGTTCACCACCGGAAAGTTGATGCGGCATTTTCTTTTCTACAGAACCAAGGCCTACCTGCATCAATACATCGCTCAGTCTTGAGCGCATTTTCCCATTGTCTTTCCAACCCGTTGCTTTCATTACGAACATCAGATTTTCATCTACTGATCGATCTGGAAAAAGTTGAAAGTCCTGAAAAATGATGCCGAGCTTTCTGCGAAGCAATGGTACTTCAGAATTTTTTATTCCTCGAATGTTAAATCCTGAAACCTGAATGTCGCCAACACGCAAGGTTAAATCCGCATAAAGCGTTTTCAACAAAGAGGATTTTCCAGATCCTGTTCTACCAACAAGGTAAACGAATTCACCTTTCTCGATATCAAATGAAATATCTCCCAGCACCGTGTTATGATCCTGAAAAATACTGGCTTCTTTTACACGAACGATTGGATCGGTTGAAAACATGCTTAAAGTGTTTTTATTGCTTTTGTTTTCACGTTCTTACACAAGTTATTCGCGATTAAGAACCCGAAACTTTAAACTTTGAACTTGAATATTTACCCGTTAACTTTTTTATAGTCTGCTAAAAACTTTGCAAGACCGCTATCGGTAAGGGGATGATTCAACAAGCCTGTGATTACGTTCAAAGGGCACGTTGCTACATCTGCTCCGATTTCAGCACACTGAATTAGATGAACAGTGTTACGAACTGATGCTGCAAGAATTTCGGTGTCAAATCCATAGTTATCATAAATCAAACGGATTTGAGCAATGAGGTCCATGCCAGTTAAACCAATATCATCTAAGCGACCAATGAAGGGCGACATATAGTTTGCTCCCGCTTTAGCAGCCAACAACGCCTGACCTGCTGAGAATATTAGTGTGCAGTTGGTACGGATACCTTCACTGCTGAATTTTTTCAAAGCTTTAACTCCGTCTTTTATCATCGGAATTTTAACTACAATCTTGTCATCTATTTTAGCAAGTTCATAGCCCTCTTTCATCATGCCTTCGAAATCTGTAGCGATCACTTCCGCACTCACATTGTTATCGACAATGTTACAAATGGCTTTGTAATGAGCCTTAATATTTTCCGCACCTTTAATACCTTCTTTTGCCATAAGGGATGGATTGGTTGTTACTCCATCCAATACACCCAAGTCGTAGGCTTCTTTAATTTCATTCAGGTTTCCGGTGTCGATAAAGAATTTCATTGATTTATGTGGTTTTGTTTGAAAATTTCACTGGCAAAGTTAAGCATCATTTGTAGAAGTGCATAGAATTAAATTATCAGTTTCCAGATGAGGTTAGCCGTAAACTGCGAACATGTATTTGCTGTCAATCCAAAAACTGCCAGTATATTTGCGCCCTTGTTCTTAAATTAAACTTACTTATGGCATTGCAGTGTGGAATTGTTGGACTACCCAACGTTGGAAAATCAACCCTTTTTAATTCAATATCAAATAATAAGGCTGAAGCGGCCAATTTCCCATTCTGCACAATAGAGCCTAATGTTGGTGTGATAAGCGTACCAGATCCTCGATTGAAAATTTTAGAAGGCCTTGTTAACCCTCAGCGGGTGCTGCCAACAACTATAGAGTTTGTTGATATTGCCGGTTTGGTAAAAGGTGCGAGCAAGGGTGAAGGACTTGGAAATCAGTTTTTGGCAAACATCCGCGAGGTAAATGCGATTGTCCACGTAGTGCGCTGTTTCGATAACGATAATATAGTCCATGTTGATGGTCGAGTAGACCCTGTTGCTGACAAAGAGATTATTGACACTGAACTTCAACTAAGAGATCTTGATTCAGTAGAAAAGAAACTAAACAAGGTTGAGCGCGCGGCAAAAACGGGAGATGTTAAGGCAAAAAAAGAAGCAGCCGTACTTCAACGATTCAAGGAAGCATTGTTGGCTGGAAAAAGTGCGCGCACTGTTCAAGCAGACGAAGAAGAATTGATGGCTGTGGCCGATCTTCAATTGTTAACTGCCAAGCCCGTTATCTACATTGCCAATGTGGACGAGGCCTCCATCCATACAGGTAATAAATATGTGGATGCGTTGAAAGAATTGGTAAAGAATGAGAACGCAGAAGTGGTGATGATCAGTGCTGCTATTGAATCTCAGATTGCCGAGTTGGAAAGCTTGGAGGACAGACAGGTGTTTTTACAAGAATATGGTTTGGAAGAGTCTGGATTGAATAAGCTGTTAAGAGCTTCATATCATTTACTTAATCTGATTACCTATTTCACTGCTGGCGAGAAGGAAGTTCGAGCTTGGCCTATTGTAAAAGGATGGACTGCACCACAGGCTGCAGGAGTTATCCATACCGACTTCGAAAAGGGATTCATTCGCGCTGAAGTAATTAAGATTACTGATTATCAACAGTATAAGACGGAGCAAGGCTGTAAAGAAGCAGGAAAAATGGCTGTCGAAGGGAAAGCTTATATAGTAGAGGATGGAGATATCATGCATTTCCGATTTAATGTGTAAATATTCCCCACAATTCAGTAGAACCTTTATCTTTTTTTCTTAGTTTTATAAACTGCTCATATTCAATAATAAGCGGGCTTTTTGTTTTGATATCGTTTAACCCTCATTAAATTTTTTTGGGTTTTGAGAACAAGAATAATTTTTTCACTGAAGAACCGAGGGGCTTACGTTCCTTTTCATCATCAATACCTATTGGCTCAGGTCATAAGAGGTCTTCTTGTGTTTGGTCCCGATAAAAACTATCTCGATTTTACCGAATACAATTTCTCAGGCCTAAAAGGTCAGACTAAAATAAGCCGCAAGGGTCTTCATTATTTTTCATCTAAGGTTACTCTTGTCTTTGCTTGTACAGATAAAACATTTCTCGATTATTTTCTCGCCCGACTTTTCGAATTAAAAGAATTGATGGTAGGTAATTTAAACCTGCAGCCTGAAAGTTTTGAAACAGAGGAGTTATCACAAATTGGCGATGAGAGTCGATTCCTTTGCATCTCTCCAATTGTTGTAATCCGAGCTGCATTTAATGATGAGAGCTGCAAGAAATTTGTCTCTCCCGAGAACGATGAGTTTTCTGATTTGCTTTATGAGTCTACCATTGCCAGGATGGAGGCAACAGGAAAATATACAACCGAGCAAATTACTTCTTTTTATAAATTTCAATTGCTAGCGGACCACGATTATATTCAACGCATACAAGCATCTCATAAAAAGTTTGCACGCATTTATCCGTTATACGATCACGATGTAAAATTTGAAGTGAGGGGTTATACTTTTCCATTCACACTTTATGCTGCTAAAGAAGTGCAACAGTTTGTGTATGAAAATGGCCTCGGTTATTTCACCCACAAAGGATTTGGAATGTTGGATGTAGCCAACAACGATTCTATTCAACGTGTCACCGAGCACGAAATGGTGTACGCCTAACGAGCACTTTTTTCCAATCTCACATAACCTACTAGTAGATCTGCATTTGGTCGCAACGCTCTATAGTAGACAAAAAGCTCATAGAAATTTTCGGCCTGAAAGTGAGTTCCTTCAAAATAATAAGGAGGTACAGAAGTAGATTTTGTGATGTATTGATAATCATATAAACCTTGCTTTAACAGAACGCGAGCCGTATAACTTTGTATTGCTGAATCGTATCTCATTTTACTTTCCTGATTCATGTTCCAATAATTGAAAGCTCCTGTAACAAAGACTTCTGTGTTTTTTAATTGGGGAGATGATAAAGAGAAGTTAACATAAGCATAGTTTGTGTAGGGCATTTGTCGATAATCATAATTGTCAACAGAGTAGCCACCGTTCTGATCTAAGTAAACAGCATATGGATTTCCGTTTCGACTTCGATCGCGATCAATGTAAACCTCAAAAGGTTTAATTTTTTTGTTTACACGCGCCACATACCTGCCCGGATAATTGAGGGATCTTAAATCAAAGTAGCGAAACTCATTGCCGGCTTTAAACATCAAAGCATCATCAAAGTATCGATAGTCTAACTCCTTTTCAATATCGCGAATGAAGGTAGGCTTCATGTCAACGGCCATATTATCCCATCGCTGGTTTTGTCGCATGTTAACATGAACATCAAGCATCGCATTGGGAATGTAAAGATTGCTGTGATTGATAGTGAAATTGATTTGCTGATTCAGGTCGGCCATGTTGCTGGGGCCAATAAGGTTTGCATCTCTTTTAAAACTCACCTTGCTTTCATACACCATAAACCTTTTACTGAGAATAATATCTTCCTTATTACCAGTGCGGTAAACCACCACAACATAATTACCTGAAAGCTTTACGGCCGGAAGATTAAACCAATAGTGGCCGTATGGAATATGAGTATCAACTGAAGGCTCATAATTATTAATTGGAAACTCATTATAGTCTGTCATAAAATCCAGGTCTTGCAGCCCGGACTTCGACCAATCGAAATTGCAGTGGATAATTTTGGCCAGATAAGTATCTCTCCCATTGGTTAAATCATCAAAAGCCAGCATCAAGTTCCATTGCCCTAATGAAGTTACGGCAGGTTGCATCGGGCTGCCTGTTGGGTATAACTGCACCGTTCTGATCTGGGGTTCATAAACCCGATCCATCAATTCCAATGCCTTAGGATTGCTTTCTGAATTAGTTGAACTTTGAGTGAGGGGAACACAAGACGTTGCCCACAGCGAAACGATAATAAAATACGCGTACTTCATAGTGCGTTAAAGATAGAAACCATTTCCAACCTTTGCATTCTACCGCGTGTCTAAAATGCAAAACGGCCGCATATTCGAATTCATGCTCAACGAAAAAGAGCTAATAGAAGGGTGTATTAAGAACAACAGAACCTCTCAACAGGCTTTGTATAACTCCTATTGCCGAAAAATGTTGGTGGTTTGTTTACGTTACACAAAAGGGATTGACGAAGCTGAGGATATTTTGCAAGAAGGATTCGTAAAAGTATTTCAGGCTATAAAGGGATTTAGGCAAGAGTCTAAACTCCAAACCTGGATTACCCGGATCATGGTCAACACAGCTTTGAACGCTCAGCGAAAAAAGATGTATCTCTATCCAATGGTAGATGTGGAGGATCTCCATATACCTGAACAAGAAATAAGCCTTTCGGGAATTCATTTCAAACAGTTATTGGAGCTTATCCAATCTCTTCCGCAAGGATGTCAAATCGTTTTCAACATGTTTGCTATTGAAGGTTATAGTCATAAAGAAATTGCTGAGATGCTTGGTATTTCGGAGGGCACATCAAAATCACAGTTCGCACGGGCGAAGAGTTTATTACAACAAAAATTGCTGAAGGAATCAACGTATTACGAACGCTATGGAGAGGGGAGAGTTTAACGATTTAATGCAGAACGCTTTTAAGGATGCGGAGGCTACGCCATCTGAAAATGTTTGGACAAACATTGAATTGGAGTTGGAGAAAGAAGAGGGAGGCGCCATTCGAAGAAGACTGTTTTACTATAAGATGGTAGCAGCGGCTTCTGTAATTTTTGCATTGAGTGTAGCTGCGGCTTCACTTTATGTTGTGAATTCATCATCGAATTTTCAGAATCAGCAAGCGTTACTCAAAAATTCATCATCCGTATTGAAAAAGGCGGAAACAGAAAATCAAGAACAGCCGATTCGATTGCAAAAAGAGATCGACTCCAATAATAATGTTTCAAGCAAGGAAATAATTAAAGAAGATGGAGGAAGTGTTTTAAACAAAACCTCTGCTCAGAATGATGCGGTAGATGATAATGATAAGTCAAATACTCAGAATGAAATGGAAGGTAATTCAAGAGGGTCTTTAACTAAAGGTTTATCTGATAATAAAGCTTCAACGAAGAGCAAGATAAATTATGGAGTTGCAAATAATGTATCAGATAAAAATCCAGTGAATAGTCTCGAAAGAATAACTAATGGAGTAAAATCGAATGAGGAAGTGAGTCCTGAAAATAATGCAACAAATATCTCATCGGCATCAAATACTTTGCAATCAACAGAGAATTCAGGATCATCAAGCACTAGCTTGGCTACAATAAGTACAAACGCTACATCACAAGAAAATCAGAAATTAAACAATCAGAACATTCAAAGAGTCATTGATCGTAATCCAATGTTACTTCAATTTGAACCGATTCAAACAGCTTCTGTTTCTGGAATTCCGCGAAAGCTGAAACCAATCAGTATCAAATCTGAAAATACTGAGGTGAAACCAGATGCAGGTGCACTTCTACTCGCGCAGTTGGCTGAGAGAGAATTAGCGCTTCAAGCAGAGCAAGAGAAAAAAGAATCCAGGTCGGAAAGATTGTGGACATCAGTAGGCGTTGCTGCAGGTTCTTTCAGTTCAACAAACTCAAGCGTTTCGCCAGCGGCACTTGCAAATGCATCCTTTAATCAAAACGCTTCGGCTGCTGCCAGTCAGCAAACGAAAGCATCTGGTTCAACATATTCTGTTGGAATAAACGTAGGTACTAAAGTGGCTAACCGATGGATTGTGCAAGGCGGATTAAATTATATGACGCAAGGTTCAGATTACACTGCCGGTGCAGTTGTTGCATCATCGGATTTCAAGAATTTTGGAGTCGCCTCATTAAATGACCTTGCGCGTGATGCCAAATCATCGCAGGTGGTTTCAACCGCTTCATATAAGGTAAACAATACACTTCAATATTTAAACGTTCCACTTCAGGCTGGATACATTATCATTAACAGAAAGGTTAGTGTACAGCTCAATACTGGAGTTTCAACAGATCTGTTTCTTCAAAATACATTGACACCAGAAAGTGGAGACCTTGATAAAACAACACAAGGAAGCGGATCGGAATCTCCGTATCGAACTGTAAACTTTAGTGGATTAGTAGGAACTGAAATAAGCTACAAGATGGGAAAACATTACCGATTGGCTTTAAACCCTGGTGTGAGGTATCCCTTCAATTCCATATATAAATCAGATGTAGGTGTATCGGCATCACCACTTACCTTCGATGTTGGTCTTCGGTTCCGATATATATTTCATTAATTCCATACAGTTCCACAAAAACCATCGTTGAAATTAAAACCATTCGGAATATGAAAGTTTCTGTTCACTATTTTCAAAAAAGAATGCACATATACCTTTATGCACTTTTCTTTTTAAGTCTATTGTTGGGAGCAAGTATTTTGCTGGAAGCTCTGTAATTAATTTGATAAGCTAAGCAAGCGAATCAATCTCTACAGCCAACGCTTCCCATTTAGTAGTTACCTCCTTCAGTTCTTTTTCTGTTTTCTTTTGATCGAACTGAACCTTCTTAAGCTTCTCAAAATCTCCAAAAATCTCTGGCTTTGTCATCTCCATATCAAAACCAGATTTCTGTGCTTCGAGTTTTGCTAACTGATCCTCAACTTTTTTTAATTCCTTCTCTAACGATTTTAATATAGAATCATTAGTGGGTTGTGTCGATGGTGCAACTTCTTGAATTTTCTTTACTGGTTTAGGTGGTTCTATTTTCTCAGTAAGACCATTGGCTTCATTTTTCTTGCGCCAGTATTCATATTCTTCGAAGGTTCCCGGATATTCTTTGATCTGTTTGTCTTCAATGTACCAGATCTTATTTGCAATCTGCGTTACAAAGTGGCGGTTGTGAGATACTACAATGAAGCTGCCAGCATATTGTTGCAAGGCTTGTATCAGAATGTTTTCTGAAATAAAATCCAAGTGGTTGGTTGGTTCATCCAGTAACAAAAAATTTGCTTCTGATATCAGTGTCTTCGCCAAAGCCACACGTGACTTCTCCCCGCCCGATAAGACTTTTATTTTCTTAAAGGCCTCTTCATCCGAAAATAAAAAGCAACCCAATACATTTCGAAGCTCTTGTTCAGTTTTACCTGACCCTGCTTGTTTCATTTCCTCCAATATTTCATTATCAACATGGAGGGATTCTAATTGATGCTGTGCATAAAATGCCTCAATTACATTATAGCCTAGTGTGCGTTCACCTTGAATTGTCTCTGTGCCTGCGATGATACGAAGTAAGGTAGACTTACCTTTACCGTTGGCGCCAATCAATGCGATTTTATCTCCGCGTTCTAAATTGATGGAAGTGTGCTTTAAAATTTCAAGATCACCATACGATTTTGAAACGTCTTTCAGACTGATAATATAACGCCCCGGTTGTTGTTTGAAGTTGAATCTGAAATTAACAGCAGCAGTATCATCCACCACTTCTTCAATCATATCTAAACGCCCTAATGCTTTTACGCGCGATTGTACAAGCTTACTTTTAGAAGCAGTTGCGCGGAAGCGTTCAATAAAACGTTCAGTCTGTTTTATTTTTGCTTGTTGGTTTTCATACGCGCCATTTTGGATTTCCATGCGCACCTCTTTCTCTTGTTGATAGAAAGAATAATTTCCTTCGTACGATATGAGTTGCCCTTGTGTAACTTCCACAACTTTCGTTACCACATTGTCCAGAAAAATCCGATCGTGAGAAACGATTATAAAAGCGCCATCATAGTTGCGTAAATAATTTTCTATCCATTCAATAGAAGGAAGATCCAAGTGATTGGTAGGCTCATCCATCATCAGCAATGAAGGTTTTTCAAGAAGAAGTTTCGCCAACATCACGCGCATGCGCCATCCTCCTGAAAAGGTTTTGAGTGGCCGATGCAGATCTTGTGTTTTAAAGCCGATACCTTCTAAAATTTCTTCTGCTTTCGATTGAACAGTGTAACCATCCAAGTGCTCGTATTTTTCCTGAAGTTTGGAAAGCTTTTCAACTAACTCGTCTGAATACTCGGTTTCGAGCTTGTGAATAACGGCTTCCATCTGGCGCTCGATGTCTACAACTTCTTTAAAAGCTGTCATGGCTACCTCTAATATAGAGTCCTCGGTTTGAAAAGACAGCAAATCCTGGTTTAGAAACCCAAGCGAACACTCATTGCTCATACTTATTGAGCCACCATCGATTTTATATTCACCGTTTATAATTTTCAGCAGAGTCGATTTACCCCTGCCATTGAGTCCGATAAGGCCTATTTTATCCTTTGGTTTGATAAACATATTGGCATTTTCGTACAAAGCACGGCCTCCAATGAAATAAGAGAGATTGGTAATCGAAATCATGCGGCAAAATTACGAATGAAAAGCAGATTTTCGGAAAATAGTTGAGCCGCTTGTAGAATTGATATGTAATGTAAAACCAAAAGGATTTAATTTTAGACTAAAGAGTAAAATCAAAACCCAAATGAAAAAACTAAGAATTGTTCCCATCGTTATGTTTGCCCTTCTTCTTGGATGTGGTAATTCAAAAACAACAGACATTACAACTCCTCCTCCAATTGGTGGTAATACCGAAGGTGGAGAACCAGCATTAACAGAATATTACAAAACACTTCCATTATCCAGCATTAAACTTCCAGCAGGTTTTACGATTGATGTATTTGCTGAAGTGGAGAATGCACGATCGATGGCGATGAGTCCATCTGGAGTTCTATATGTTGGTAACAGTAATAAGGATAAAGTATATGCTATTAAAGATGTGGATGGAGATTATAAAGCCGATAAGAAATGGGTAATTGCTTCAGGCTTGAATATGCCGGTTGGTGTTGCCTTTAAAGATGGCGACTTATACGTATCTGTGGTAAGTAGAATCTTAAAATATCCTGGCATTGAATCGAAACTGAATGCACCTCCAACACCCATTGTAATTAATGAGGACTATCCAACAGAAACTCATCACGGTTGGAAATACATTGCCTTTGGTCCCGATGGAAAATTATACGTTCCAGTTGGCGCACCCTGTAACATTTGTGAATCGAAAGATGAAATTTATGCAACTATTACACGCATCAATGCTGATGGAACAGGTCGTGAGATATTTGCTAAGGGTGTTCGCAATACAGTTGGCTTCACTTGGCATCCTGAAACAAAAGCCATGTGGTTTACGGACAATGGTCGTGATTCTATGGAAGGTGAAGACTTGCCGTCATGTGAATTGAACACTGCATCTAAAGCAGGAATGCATTTTGGATATCCGTATTGCCATGAAGGCACCGTTAAAGATCCGGAGTTTGGTGATAAATTTCCATGTTCAAATTTTGAAAAGCCAGCGGATAAACTTGGCGGTCACGTAGCACCATTAGGGTTGAAGTTTTACACAGGCTCGATGTTCCCCGCATCTTATAAGAATCAAATATTTGTTGCTGAACATGGTTCATGGGATCGCCAACCAAAGAATGGTTATAATGTAACACTCGTAAAATTAAACAACAGTGTCGTTTCTGGTCATGAGGTATTTGCTTCTGGTTGGTTAGATGAAGCCACACAAAAAGTTTGGGGTCGTCCTGTAGATGTATTGGTTTTACCCGATGGATCGATGTTGGTATCAGATGATCAGGCAAATGTTATTTATAGAATTACATACAAAGGTTAGTCGTTGATAATATGGTGCGGTACATCAAAACTTTACTTTTTGCATGTTATAGTTTGATGATCATTCCAAGTTGGGCGCAGACCAGTGCGCCTGATCTGGTTGTTCTGAAGAAAATAAATTACACAGCTATAAAGAATCAGGCAAACACCGGAACGTGTTGGAGTTTCTCAGCCACATCGTTGGTTGAATCTCAAACTCTAAAAGGAGGTTTTGATGAAATCGATCTTTCTGAAATGTTTACCGTACGCAATACCTATATCGATAAGGCTCGCAATTATATCCTCCGTCAAGGCTCAGCGCAGTTTGGGCCTGGCGGGTTGGGCCATGATGTTATTCATACCATTGCAACCTATGGTGCATTACCTGAAAGTGTTTATTCTGGATTGGCATTGGGTGAAAAATATCACAATCATTCTAAACTTGATTCTGAATTAAAACTCTACTTAGACAGTTTGTTGAAAACCCGTCCGCTTCCCAACGATTGGATGAAAGGCTTTCAGTCTATTCTCGATGATCATTTAGGTAAGGCGCCTGAAACATTTACCTATAATGAAAAACAATATACTCCTACATCCTTTGCAAAAGAAGTGCTTCACTTCAGTGCAGATGATTATGTGAATGTGACATCTTACACTCATCACCCATTTTACGCTCCGTTTATTTTAGAAGCACCAGACAATTTTTTGAATGGATCATTTTATAATCTTCCATTGGATGAAATGATTAAGTTAACGGAGCGTGCTTTGGAACTTGGATATTCTTTAATGTGGGATGCTGATGTGAGCAATCCATACTTCGATCAGAAAGAAGGATACGCTATTCAACGAAAGACGAACGAGAGACACCAAACCATTAATCCAGATGATGACGAAATAAAGTATGATCAAGCTACACGTCAAGCGTTGTATGAAAACCTGACATCGCAAGATGATCACCTCATGCATTTGGTGGGTTTGGAAAAATCAAAAGGAGGGAAGAAGTTTTTCTTGGTGAAAAATTCCTGGGGTGATGTTGGCCCATTTCACGGATTGATCAATGTATCTGAAACCTACTTCGCAATCAATACCGTAAGTCTGGTTATTCCTAAAGCAGCGTTTGATAATGCGTTAAGAATGAAGTTGGGGGTGAAGTAGTTAAAGTTAATCAGCATTCTTACCTTTTAAACTGCAAATTTTGATTTCAACTACGTATTTAAATTCAATGGGGAAAAACAAGCAATGGTGAAGTAATTGGACACATTGCTATTTTCGATACGAAGCCGATGTTGATCAGCAATCAGAAATTAAATATTTTGAAAATCTTTGCTTCGCGTGCCGGTGCAGAAATTGAACGCAAGCGTAAAGACGAGTTGATTGATGAAAACATGGCGCGTTATAAAAGTCTTTTTGATGACTCTCCTATTAGATTAAGTCAGGAAGATTATTCTGCTGTTAAAGACTTTATCCATAAATTAAAGAAAGAGTATAACACCGATCTTCAAACCATTTTTGATAATCATCCTGAAAAAGTAAAAGATGCGTACGGAAAAATAAAACGATTAAACGCGAACAAATCTCAAGTAAAATTATTCGAACTCCATTCCGAACAACAGTATTTTGATTACATGGCGAATCAATACATGCCGGATGCGTTTAAGGACTCTGTACTTACTTTTGATCAGGGGGAATTTGTCTTCGACAGCATTATCGAAGCAAAGGCCGCTTTAGGACAAAAGAAAATATTAAAAGTAAAACGTGTTATTCTTCCGGGTGCAGAACACGATTGGTCCAAGTCGTTGATCTCATGTGTAGATGTTACCGAACAAAAGGAAGTGCAGGAAAATCTGAAGACTGCGCTCAATGAGGTGAAACTATTGAAGGAACAGTTGGAGGCTGAGAATATTTATTTACAACAGGAGATCAAGCTAGATCATAATTTTGAGGAGATCGTAAGCAAAGCAAATGTTTTTAAAAAGGTATTGGAAAAAATTGAGCAAGTAGCTGACACAGATGCTACCGTTCTTATACTGGGTGAATCTGGAACTGGAAAAGAATTAATTGCCCGTGCCATTCACAGCGTAAGCAAGCGATGCAACAGGCCATTGGTAAAAGTGAACTGCGCTACCCTTCCTGCCAATCTGATAGAGAGTGAATTATTCGGACATGAGAAAGGTGCATTCACCGGAGCCATCCAACAAAAGATTGGTCGATTCGAATTAGCCAACGGAGGAACACTGTTCTTAAATGAGATCGGAGAAATGCCGATTGACCTTCAATCTAAATTATTGCGCGTTCTACAAAAAGGTGAGTTCGAACGGTTAGGCAATTCCAAAACCATAAAGGTAGATGTACGTGTAATTGCGGCAACGAATCGTGAGTTAGAGACTTTTGTAAACAACAAAGAGTTCAGGGCTGATTTATATTATCGGTTAAAGGTATTCCCAATTTATTTGCCACCGCTTCGGAAAAAAAAGATATACTCGTTTTAGTAACTCACGTTCTAAAAAAGTATGTTGCCAAGATGGGCAAGAAAATAAATTCCATTTCCAAACCAGCACTTTGGTAGACAAAGTTTCAGGGCCCATTCAACGCACAATCATCTCAAACAAATTAGAATAATTAGTAAACGCTTAATAAAACCCGAATGGAACCAAAAAACTTTTACCTCAAAACATTCAATCTCTCAAGCAATCTTACTGAGATTCAATTGCAGGATTTGTGTAACAGCATCACACAAAAAGAAGCAAAGAAGAATCAGGTTATTTATGCCAAGGGTGGGGAGAAAAAATATTCATGCTCATTAGTGGAAAAGTAAAAATCTCCGAGATCAATTCGAATGGAGATGAGATGATCAAAGAACTTGTGCTACCGGGAGATTTGTTTGGCGATGTCATGCTCAACTATGAAGGACCAAATTATGAGTATGCAGAAATAGTTTCCGAGCGCGCCACTTACTATGCCATTGGACAGGAAGAGCTTGCATCAATGATGCGCAGCAACTATGCTCTTACGATGAATTACATGTCGAAGGTAAGTGAGAAATTCAAGAGTCTTGAAAATCGATATGTAATCATGGTGAGCAAAGATGTAAAGTCTCGTCTTATTTATTGCTTTAAAGAATGGGCTCGCAAGGAAGGTAGAAAGTTGGGTGATAAAATCGTTGTGAAGAATTCACTTACACATAACGATTTGGCAAACCTTATTTCCACCTCGCGACAAACGGTTACCGTAATTTTAAACGAATTGAAAGAATCTGGAGAAATGAGCTATAACCGAAAGGAAATTGAATTTTCTTCGCTCATGTTAGCAAGTTAATTACGATCTTTAGTAAGATCAAAGACAAATTAATTTTAACCAATATTCGAGTTTTGAATTTGACACAAGCCAATCACTCACATGATCATTAAAACAAAAAAACTTCAAGGCCAGGTGGCCATCGTTACCGGAGCAAGCTCGGGTATTGGAGCTGGAGTAGCCAAGGCATTATCAGAAGCTGGTGCAACGGTCGTGGTCAACTATGCCAACAGTCCTGAAAAAGCAGAAGCCGTACTCAACGAAATTAAAGCGAAAGGTGGTGAGGGTTTCACGATCAGAGCCGATGTTAGCAAAGAACCCGAAGTAATCGAGATGTTTCAACAAACGATTAAGCGTTATGGCACGGTTGATATTTTAGTGAACAACGCAGGCTTACAAAAAGATTCCAAGTTCCATAA
>JBKJOF010000058.1:0-11390 GCA_046595655.1 Chryseolinea sp.
GTGAGCACAGCTAAGATGATGAAGATAAAGAACAGAACCTTTGCAATCGAAGCTGCTCCAGCAGCGATGCCACCAAAGCCGAAGATGGCAGCGATAATTGCGATAACAAAGAAAATTGCAGCGTAGCGTAACATAAGTTTAAGTTTAAATGGTTTAAGAATAGTGGAAGAAAATTTAACCAGCTTCTTCCTGTACTGCTTGTTGATATTCAGACATTATGGAGTAAGGGAAAATACTTATTCCAATTCTATCGAAAACTATTTTTAGATTTTTTATTACGATTAAAACATACTTCAATGCTTCCACTTCATTAGTGAAAAGTACTTCTTTCTTCAGTTCAGCTTTACATACATTCTCCACCAATTGGTCTAAGTGAACAGCAGGAGTGGACTCATCGTTACTACTCCAACTTCCAACAAAAATCAGCTGAAGCGTTGAGGGTAATTTTTTAATCATTTCACTTACCTGTGTTGAAGGTAAATTTTTTACTACGCTGGTTAACACTACGCGCACAATTTTCACCATCTTTTTTGTGGTGAAGTCATACATTTCTGATTTTAAGGAGCGGAAGAATACTAGCTCCTGATCGTCTTGATGAAGGTTGGATTGAGTTGTGATTTCCATTCGTTTTGGTTTTGTACCATGACATACAAATGCATGCCACACCAAGAAATGCCTATATGAAACGCATTGATGTATTAGGTGATGATTTTTGTAGACACGCCTCTACACACGATGATTTAAAATCCACAAATGAGAGAAATGTATTTCTAGTAAATCTTATATCAACCTACTTTGGTTTTCTAGGTCTGATGATGAGCCGAAGTGTAGGGTCGTTGGAAATAAAGGCAGAAAACCAATTGAAGGCTAACTTGAATTTATTTCTGAATCCCGCAATGGGTATAATGTGAATGAACAACCAAACGAGCCAGGCGAAAAATCCGGTGAAGGAGAACTGAGGTAAATCAGCAACGGCTTTCAGTTTAGAAATAATGGCCATGCTTCCTTTGTCATTATATTGAAATGCTTTCCATTCCTTTTTTGATTCTAGTTTCTTCAAGTTTCTTCCGAGTAGTTTGCCTTGTTGTATCGCAACTTGCGCTACCTGAGGGTGACCGTTTGGAAAATGAGAATCACCTGTGAGAGACGCAATATCGCCAAGCGCAAAAATATTCTCAACGCCCTTCACTCTATTGAATTCATCTACAGCAACTCTTCTACCGCGCACAACGGCATCTGCTGGCAGTCCCTTTAACTCTCTTCCAATTACACCTGTAGTCCATATTAAGGTGTTCGTTGAAATCGATTCACCGGTACTCAGCACAACTTTTCCATCGATGTAATCCTTCACGGCAACATTTAACTTTATATGCACTCCTAATTTACTGAGGACTTTAAAAGCTTCTACTTGAGCAATTTCACTCATGGGTCCCAACAGGGTGGGAGAGGAATCAATGAGGTGGATGTACGATTTCAAATCGGTAATTTCCGGATATTCTTTAACGGCAATTTCTTGCCCCATTTCGGCAAGCATACCAGCAACTTCAACTCCTGATGGTCCACCGCCTGCAATCACAATGGATAAATATTTTTCTTTTTCCATCACATCGATGCTACGCACGGCCTTCTCCATACTGAGTAAAACATGGTTACGCAAATTGAGTGAATCACCAATGGTTTTCATGGGTAATGCATTTTGCTTTACGTTCTCCATTCCAAAATAATTCGTCTCTGTGCCAACCGCCAGCACCAGGTAATCATACTTTAGGCTACCTGTATCGGTATCGATTGTATTCTCTTTGTAATTGATATTTGTGAGTGCTCCCAGATGAAAACGCAGGTTGTTTTTTTCCTGAAACATTCTACGAAAAGGGTAACTGATGTTGGAGGGTTCGATAAAAGCAGTTGCAACCTGATAGAGTAGGGGAGGAAAAAAATGATAGTTGTTTATATCGACTAGGGTTATAGAAAAACTCTGGTCAGAAGATAATCCTTTGATAAAGTTCATTCCGGCAAAACCACCACCCACTACTACGACCTTCTTCATACTCTAATTTTTGTTCTAAAGTATTGGAAAATTGTGGACTATGAAATTTAAAGTTTAATGTTGTTTGGATATGTGTAAAAATAAAAACGGTTTTGCATTACTGCAAAACCGTTTTTCCAAAATCCGTTTACGATCTATTTGGAATCTGCGTTGGTCTTCATACCCCAAATTTCAACGTGAGCTTTTTTCTCTTTGCCGTTCTCAAGTGACTTGTACACAAACACGATTTTCTTAAGATTGCGTTCACCACCATTTAAGTCGATTGTACGACTTTCGCCTGCTAATTTGATGGGCATGTTGATTTTGACAACTTGCTTGTCACCACTTTCGTAGTACACTTCAACGTCCATCAGATTAATAGCTGCGTCAGTTACCTTAAATTTTATTGAGGCAAATTTATCCGCACCTAGAACTAGAACTTCATCGCGGTCTTTTTCAAAGTTAACTGTGGTTTCTCCTATTTTATGCCATCCCGTTTTGTCGCTTACCACCACTGCTGGTTGTTGCGCACTCGCTATGCCATAGCTTCCTGTTATGGCAAGCAACGTAATCATTAATACTTTTTTCATGTGAATTAAATTTTAGTGTATAGTCGTTTTACTATAAAACAAAGATGAGGATCTCGACTGCAGTGAAGGTTACACAATTCTTGAAATAGGTTACAGAAATCCCACATTCACTAGTCCTTAAAGAACATCTCTTTTCAACTCGACTTCTTTTATAATATCCTGTATTTTTTGTTTGTTCAATCCTATCCGTGAAACGTCAAAAATGATGTTGGACAGATTAGCGATAAACTACAAATCAAAACCACCAATCACCAGTTGAAGTTTGATCTTTAATTAAAGGCGTAAAAATTAAAGCGCTATGCTTCCTTGCAAAACAAATCCACTAAACTTTTCAACCTCTGAGATATTTACGAGGAAGCAAGTTACAATTCTTAAGTTGTTTAGATATAAAGTCAAAGTAGCCAGATTTCAATTCTTCACAGTTCATAGACAATTGAACTATCAGACCAAGTTGAGAAGCTTTGGAGTAGAATGTTACACATTTCGAAAATGGGTTACATGATTTACACAAGCGAAACAAACGATTGCAGAAGCTGTAGAGTTCTTTGCCCGTTTGTCAAATTGAAAGTTATATATGTCATCCATGTTTGGGATTTAATTCTCATTATTTAACGGAAACTACTTACATGATTTTTAAACTACCTGGATAAAGTTGGATTAAAGGTCATTCAGTACATATATAGTTGCAAAATCTATTCAGAATTAAATGGTATGAATTTTTCCACTATAATGTTTTAGGTAAGTTTGCCTGAGGTTTTTAATCAATCCATGTGTGAAAAATTTTACTCACTTTCTTCTCTTTTTAGCCTTGGTATTAACCAGTATTTCAGGTTTAACCCAAGATAAGAAGTCGGTCGTTATCGGTTCAATGGTTAGCAAACCCAATGCTATATTGATTCTGAATCCAACGAACGGTGATCAGGGCTTTTTGCTTCCGCAAATGAGTTCCGCTAGTCGAATTTCTATGCAGCCGAGCTCTCCGTTAGAAGATGGACTCATCGTTTATGATCTTACTGACAAATCCTTTTACTTCTGGAAGGACAATCAGTGGGTGAAGGGCTTAGGGAGTAGCAATACTAATTCGTCTCTTACTTTTGATCCAGCAACAAATACACTGTCACTGGGTAATGGAAACACAGCGGACTTAACGCCTTTAAAAGAAATACCAGATCCGGCAGGACAAGCAGGAAAATATATTACTACGGATGGTACCACATTAACCTGGGCTACTATTAGCAACTTAGGAGATATTACGGGTATAATAACAGGGGCAGGATTATCGGGAGGAGTTACGTCTGGCAATGCAAGTCTCGCTGTGAATACCGATAATACTTCAATCTCCATCAATGGAGCTAATCAATTACAGATCACCGACAACGGTGTAACACCAACAAAAATATTTCCTGGAGCAACGAATACATTTCTTTCTACAAATAATTCGGGCGAGGTTGGTTGGGTGAATGCTCCTGCGGACAATCAAAATTTATCTCTCACTGGAAATACTTTAAGTATAAGTAATGGTACTACCCCTGTGAACTTAAATGCAGCCGGGGAGGTAACAGGCCCGATTAACAATCTAACGCTATCTCCCGCTGCGGGTAATAGCGTAGTCAACGCGATTAACAATACATCCACATCTGGAAAAGTAAATACTAACCGACTTGCAACTGAAGTGGTACTTGATACAGATGCGCCCGCTGCATCAGGAGATGTGATTGGAGATTTTAGCACGGGTTTACAGATTAAACCAAATGCAGTATCACCGTCAAAATTAAGTCCCTCTACAACCAATGGACAGGTCTTGACTACTTTGGGCGGAGTTACAACGTGGGCAAATCCAGCCGCGAGCACCGATAATCAAAACATTAACTTAGCAGGAAATATTCTAACTATAGAGAGCGGCAACACGGCCGATCTAACAGCGTTGAATGCTTCTGGTGAAGTAAACGGATCTTTAAATAACCTTGTCATTGCGAATGATGCAGTAACGACAACTAAGATTTTAGATGGTACAATAGCAGTTAATGATTTGGGATCTTTATCTGTTACCGATGCAAAAATTGCTCCCGGTATTACCGCTTCAAAACTAAATCCGTCTGTAACTAACGGTCAGGTATTAACAACCTTGGCAGGAGTTACAACATGGGCAAATGCCTCTGCGAGCACCGATGATCAAAACATTAACTTAGCAGGAAATATTCTAAGTATAGAGAGCGGCAACACGGCCGATCTAGCAACATTGAATGCTTCTGGTGAAGTAAATGGTTCTTTAAATAACCTTGTCATTGCGAATGATGCAGTAACGACAACTAAGATTTTAGATGGAACTATTGTGGCAGCCGACCTTGCCAACCTCTCCGTTACATCTACAAAACTGCAAAGTGATGCGTTAGTAGATGCTAACCGTGCGGTAACAACAGACCACATCAAAGATAATGCAATAACAACTTCTAAAATTAATGATGCTTCAGTAACATCCGCCAAACTTACCACTAGTGGTGTCGTGCTTGGCACCTATGGAACAGCTACAGAAGTTTCTCAAATCACTGTCGATGCACAGGGCAGAATAACCAATGCTACGAATGTTACCATAACCGGGGCCGCACCAACGGGAGCAGCAGGTGGGGACTTAATAGGAAACTTCCCGAACCCCTCCATAACAGCCAATGCTGTTACAAGTGCAAAGATTTTAGACGGAACTATTGTGACAGCCGACCTTAGCAATCTTTCGGTGACCTCCGCAAAACTGCAGAGTGATGCGTTAGCAGATGCTAATCGTGCGGTAACAACAGATCACATCAAAGACAATTCAATAACAACTTCTAAAATTAATGATGCTTCAGTAACATCCGCTAAACTTACCACTAGTGGTGTAGTGCTTGGCACCTACGGAACAGCTACAGAAGTTTCTCAAATCACTGTTGATGCACAGGGCAGAATAACCAATGCTACGAATGTTACCATAACCGGGGCCGCACCAACAGGAGCAGCAGGTGGGGACTTAATAGGAAACTTCCCGAACCCAGCCATAACAGCCAACGCGGTTACAAGTGCAAAGATTTTAGATGGAACTATTGCTGCAGCAGATTTAGCAAGCGATGCAGTTACTTCCGTAAAGATCTTTGATGGTGCAGTTACTGATACGAAAATTGCTTCCGGTGTTGCCGTCACTAAACTTGTCCCTGGCGCTAATGGTCAGGTATTATCTACATCTGCAGGAATACCTGTTTGGATAACTCCTGCCTCTGGAGGATCTGTAACCGCAGTTACTGCAGGAACTGGTTTGGATGGAGGTACTATCAACACGACAGGAATAATTAGTATATCTATCGGTGGCGTCAATACTGCTCAGCTTGCAGACGCTGGAGTAACAAGTGCAAAAATTTTGGATGGTGCGATCACCACCACAGACCTCGCCAACCTTTCAGTCACTTCTTTAAAACTGCAAAGTGATGCATCAGTAAATGTTAATCGAGCTGTAACAACAGACCACATCCGAGCCAATGCAATTACAACTTCTAAAATTGCACCTGGTTCAAATAATACTTTACTAGCTACTGATGGCACGGGCAATGTGAATTGGATTGCTGCGCCCGTAGTTACGGATAACCAGCAGTTAACGTTCAGCGGTAATACACTAAGCCTCACCAACGATGCAACTCCCGTTGATTTAGTGGCGGGCGGTGAAGTGAGTGGTGATCTTGATAATCTTACCATTGGTCTTGGTTCGGTTGATGCTACGAACATGAGTCCTGGAAATTATTCTTCTGTAATTACCAGCGGTTCCTATCCAATTAATATTACAGGAACTGCTACATCGTCTACTAATTTCTTAGGGTCGCTTACGGGTGACGTTACGGGAACACAAAGCGCAACGATCGTTTCTAAGATTCAGGGAAATAATGTATCAGCTGTTACACCGCTTACGAATCAAGTGTTAAAATTTAATGGAACTCAATGGGAGCCGCAGACAGATTTTGGAACCTCAGGTACTGTAACGAGCATTACAGCCGGTACCGGACTCATCGCCTCACCGGCAAATCCTATTACAACAAGCGGAACCATTGGTATAAATACAAATGGCGTAACAGCTAATGAATTAAGCAGTAGCACAACCACAAATACAGACCGTGCAGTAACAACTGATCACATTCGCGATGCTGCGGTGACGACAGCAAAAATAAATAATGGTGCTATTACAGATGTAAAAATCACAAACGTATCTCCTTCTAAACTTACCGCGGCTAGTGCATTGACAGGGCAAGTGTTAAAATACGATGGAACAAAATGGATACCACAAGATGATTTGGTTAATGCAGGCACTGTAACTAGTATTTCAACCAGTGGCGGTTTAATCGGAGGTACCATAACAGGCATAGGAAATATTAGCATCGATGATGGTGGCGTCACTACTGCTAAAATTGCTGACGCTAGTATTACAAGTATTAAAATTAGTGACAACTCAATAACCGGTGCTGATATTTTCAATGGCACCATTACAACAGCCGAACTTGGTAATAGTGCAGTCACATCGGCAAAGTTAGCGAACACAACGGTAACGCCAGGCTTGTACGGAACAGACACAGAGGTTGCACAGATTTCAGTAGACGCACAAGGAAGGCTTACCAATGCAAGCAATGTTACCATCGTTTCAGCAGGTGATGTTATAGGCCCGATTAGCGCGACTACTGTTGCGAAAATTCAAGGCATAGATGTATCCACAACGGATCCAACTGATCAGCAGGTGTTACAATACGATCTGGCAACTACCCAGTGGAAGCCAGTTACACTACCGAGCTTGCTCAGTGCATTTAAAGTTCAACAAACCAATACACAGATAGTATCAGGAACAACTCAAATATCATGGAACAATGAACTATACGATGATGGATCAAATCTCGCTTCCAATGTCTTCACTGCTCCAAGCGATGGGCTGTATCATTTTGATGTTGTTGTTACCATAAACAATGTAGATAAAGACGAAAGAATACAAATCATACTCCGCGTAGGGGGTACTGACATCCAAAAAAACTATGGATATTCCGGTAAGAATGGTGGTGATACAAATGCGGCAATATCCACGGATGTAAAGCTAACTACTGGCAACCAGGTAAGGGTCTTCATTGCTGTGCTCAGTGGATATTCTACGGAGGGCGATGGCGCATCAACTCAATTTTCTGGAAGAAAAATTTATTAATGATATGAAAAACTTTTTTTCATATCATTTTAAAATTAAGCCACACATAATTTGTGCAGGCATACTTCTGTTTCTCACCTGCCCAGGCTACAGTCAACACATCTATAATGAAACTACGTTTTATATTCCTGGAGGAATTGAAGTGCACGCACCAGCAAATTTTAACAACACTGGTTTTATTCAAAACAACGGAAGCATTGCCTTGACTGGCGATTGGAACAACACCAATGTTTATCAAGGAACTGGCTTTATTTTGTTAGAAGGAACAGATCAAAGCATGGATAATAATAATCTGCCGATCGAAAATTTAATCATCAACGGTGGAGGCACGAAAACGCTTTACGGTAAACTCCATATCAACAGTTCAGTTGATTTTAGTAATGGAATCTTTCTTGTGCAGGACAACGATACCTTATCTATGTCGGCTAATGCCACAGTACAAGGCGGATCATCGATAAGCTATGTTGATGGCGCCATGATTGCCCACGGAAATGGATACAAATATTTTCCTATAGGTAAAAATGGAAAGTATCATCCTGTTGAACTGTTGGATGTGAAAGGGCTAAACCCTGAAATAGAAATGGAAGTTTTTGAGAACCTACCCCTCGTTCAAACTTCGCTGCCCACCACGCTCTATCAGGATATTTATTGGACGAGAAAAACAATTAGCGGCACATTTGAAAATACTCCCATTGCTCTTTCGTATGCCATTCCTGATCCGATCAATTTATTGCGCCTGGTCATTGCCAAAGGTGAAAGTCTGAGTACTCAGTTTGCGTTGGAAGATGGCGTAGAAGTTCGATCGACTGTTGATTTTAACATTATCGTATCGCGAAGAGCGGTAACCGGAAATGTTTTTGCGGTAGGCGAATTAATTAATGATCCGCCTCAGCCATATTATTTCAGCACAACACTTTCTCCCGAGGCCAGCAATCCAGAGAATCGAACGGTGAAGATATTTGGTGATGATGAGAATCCAAGTGATTTTAATTTTCAGGTCTTTAATCGTTGGGGGCTACCGATTTATGAAACGAAGTCGTACGCCACGATGTCTACCGAAGGTTGGGATGGAAAACAAAGTGGAAGTCTCCTTCCATCAGGATTGTATCCGTATAGTTTAAAATATATTGATGGTTCAGGAAAGACTATCCAGAGCAAAGGCTTTATAACTATGATTAGATGAGGGCACTGCGAAGCATAATAGCAGCAATAATTTTTCTATTTGTTATACAACTTGAGGTATACTGCCAAGCGCCTGTATTCTCACAATACTATTCAAGCGGATTATACTTAAATCCTGCATTGGCCGGTCTTGAAAAAAACACATACTTCGGAATGAACTACCGATCGCAATGGAATAATTTAAGTTTGCCGTTTAATACATTTCAATTTAGTTTTATTCACCCCATAAACAGACCGGGTGCAAGAAAAAAACATTTAGGTGGATTTGGACTGTCATACTTAAATGATGTAGCGGGGGCTCAAAAGGAGTTTGTCACACAAGCAATATCCATTTCTGCTGCTCATAATCTTCATTTAAATCGTCACGGAAATAATATTATCGCTTTTGCTCTTCAGGTTGGCGCGAGTCAGCAACGCATTAATTATGATAAGCTTCAATGGTCATCGCAATACTCTTCTGTTGTGGGTTATGATCAAACATTACCAGGGGAATCAAGCTTAATCAACTATCAAATATTACAACCCATATTAAATACGGGCGTGATGTGGTACTACACCAACAAACAACTGAATTTATCCTATCTCAGCACCTCTATCTATAATGGCTTTTCTGTTTCTAATGTTCTCCAAACAAATAGTTTTTATGTGCACGGTAGGGGAGATGCTTCTATTTTATATAAAGTACACGGGGGCTTTTCTACCACGTGGAGTCGCAAAGTAGATTTCTCGCCAAACTATCTGATTCAAATTCAGGATCGAAATTTTCAACTCAATGTGGGTACATACATGGGTTATTCAATCACTAATCTTCGTCCTACATCAAAAACAGGAAATACGAAAGTTTTGATTGGTGGGTGGTATAGATTGCGAGATTCATTTATCATATCAACCGGATTAAGTAACGCCATTTGGAATATTGGATTCAGCTACGATAATAATATTTTTACACTGAGTAAAGCGTATGGATATGGGAATGCTTATGAATTTTCTCTAGCTTACAAAATCCATAACAAAAATGGATACAAAAGGCTTTCCTCTCCGCTGATATAATGAAAAATTTTGTAATAGGATTGCTTCTAATTTTTTCGTTTGAAATAGTTTCTGCACAAAGTCCCGATCAGGAGAAAAGTATCAGAGTAACGGCAGATCAATATTACAATGAAGAACAATACAATTTAGCTATTCAATATTATCAAGAGCTTGCCACGCTTTCTGATCAAGATGCAACGATCAATTATCAGTTAGCAGAGAGTTATCGGAAAACTTTTAAGTATGAAGAAGCGGAGCCTTATTACCTAAAATCATATTTTCAGGATCCGAAGCAATTTCCCCTTGCACTTTATTATTACGCACTGATGCTAAAACGTAATGGCGACTTTGATGCATCTATTACCTATTTTACTGAGTTCCTTTCTACTAATCAAGATAAAAGTGCGTTGGTGGAATATTTGGATCAAACTTTAATCGATCGTGCAGGAAGTGAAATGGCGAAAGCTGAGGTTTCTAAAAACAACGAGACGTATCCGCTGAAATTAGAAAACTTAAACTCTGCTTACAATGACTATGCACCTACCTTACTAGACAGTACAACATTAGTAATTACCAGTGGAAGAGTATCATCCAACCGAACCGTAATTGATGAGCGATACGGAGAGGCATTTACTGATAATTTTTATTTCTCTAAGAATGGTAATGTTTGGCAGGATAAAACTAAGCCTTTATTCAACATTACGAATACCCGATACAACGATGGAAGTGGTTGCTTTAACCAGCAAGGAACAAAGTATTATTTTACAGTGTGTGGAAAAGAAAGCTCACAATGCCGCATATTTCTATGCAACCTTAAGGATGATAAATGGACAGAACCGATACCGCTAAATGATAATATCAATTTCAAATACTTCGAATCAAAACATCCGGCCATTTCCAAAGGAGGAGATACCTTATTGTTTTCATCGAATCGAACTGGAGGAATTGGGCAATACGATATTTGGATGAGCATAAACTCGGGCGCTGAAAACTGGGGACCAGCGATAAACATGGGAGCAATTATCAATACAAAACTAAATGAAATCTCACCCTCCTTCACCAACCTTCCGAACGCATTTTTTTTATCTTCTGATGGTCACCAAAATTATGGAGGGTGGGATTTGTACATGGCCAAGACATTTTCAAATGGTTTGACTGCTATATATAATTTAGACTTTCCATTTAATTCAACTTACGATGATTGCTTTATTCATGTGGCAGAACGCAAAGTGTATTTTAGTTCGAATCGAAAAGGAGGATTGGGTGGATTTGATATTTACACAGCCTCAATACCGTCTACGCTTTCTTTTGTTTCCAAATTAAGTTTAAAGAACAGAGACTCGCGTGGAGACGTAAAATTGATTGC
>JBKJOF010000093.1:0-109563 GCA_046595655.1 Chryseolinea sp.
AGATGAAAATCTGGAGCTTGCTATAGAAAGTGATTCGAGTATGCTCTATCCCTATTTGGAGCGAGCCTATCAACGCATGGAAGGTGGATACTATAAAGGAGCAGTAGAAGATTATACGCGTGCGCTTGCAGTAGGTGATCATGATCCTGAAATCTGGTTTAACCGCGGACTTGCTCGTGAGAAACTAAAAGACTGGACTGGCGCTTATGCGGATTACACGGAAGCCATTGAGTTAAATGAAAAGCTGACCAAAGCCTGGCTTGGCAGAGGCAATGTTTTAACTCGGCAAGCGAAGTATGCTGAAGCTATTGAAGATTATACGATCGCCATTTTATTCCAAGCTGATTTTGCGTTGGCCTTTTATAATCGCGCAATAGCAAAAGATAAAATCAAACAGACAGCCGATGCCTGCACGGATTTAAATCGTGCGATAGAACTTGGACTAACAGTGGACGGAAGATTGAAAACAAAACTTTGTGGAAATTGATGTTCGAATACCTTCCACTCGAAACAAGGCATCATTCCTTACTACTTTAAATGAAGATTTTAGATTAGTGACTTGTGATTTTAGATGTTCGATTTTATCAGCTTCCCCAAATCGCAAATCACCAGTCACAAATCACCAGTCACAAATCACTAATCACAAATCACTAATCACAAATCACTAATCACAAATAAAACCACTCCCCTCCTTTTCCATGAACAATCGTTCATGTCTCACGAATTTATACCGGCCTCCAAAAGACAGGATGTAATCTGAAGTTAGGTAAACGACATTGCTTCTTGCAGTATAATTTCAGTTTGTAAAATTAGATGGTTCCGCTATTTTGCGCCTCTTAACCTAAACTGTCCACCATGTTGAAATTCAGAATCATAGGCTTCTTCATTTTTGTTTCCATTCAATGCTCAACTGCGCAAGACTTTCGGTGGCAGCAGCAAGTAGAATACCAGATGGATGTTGCGCTTAATGTAAAAAACAATATCATCTCGGGGTCACAAAAACTTACCTATTCTAATAACTCAAGAGATACCTTATCCAAAGTCTATTACCATTTATACTTTAATGCTTTTCAACCCGGAAGTATGATGGATGTGCGTTCGCGCAACATTGTTGATCCAGATTCTCGTGTACTCGATCGTATTTCAAAACTGAAAGATGATGAGATCGGCTACCAACACATTCAAAGCCTGAAGCAGGATGGAAAAGATATTTCATTTCGTGTAAATGGAACGCTGCTTGAAGTCACACTAGCTAAGCCAATTCTGCCGAATACAAAAACCATATTCGATATGAAGTTTGAAGCTCAGGTTCCTATTCAAATCAGAAGATCAGGTAGAAATAGCAAAGAAGGTATTGCCTACTCCATGACACAATGGTATCCTAAAATAGCAGAGTATGATTTTCAGGGATGGCATGCTTACCAATATGTAGCGCGGGAATTCCATAGTGTGTGGGGAGATTTTGATGTGAAAATTAAACTGGACTCATCGTTCACCATCGGGGGTACAGGTGTTCTGGTCAATCCAGAATTTGTGGGACATGGATACAAAGCCAAACCACAAGTTAAATCCTCAAAGAAAAATCAAAAGACAATTATCTATCCCTCAAAAGCAACAGGATTAACCTGGCACTTTATTGCAAAGAATGTAATTGATTTTGCATGGGCAGCCGATCCTGATTATGTGCATGACATCGCACAGGTTCCGAATGGTTCTGAACTCCATTTCTTCTATCAAAAAGGTGACAAGACAACAGACAACTGGAAAAAAATGCAGGACTATGCAGTGAAGCATTTTGAGTTTATGAATAAAACATTTGGCGCTTATCCCTACAGTACCTATTCAATCATTCAAGGTGGTGATGGTGGTATGGAATATCCAATGTGTACGTTAATACTGGGAGAAGGATCGTTTGGAAGTTTAGTAGGAACTATGGCGCACGAAGTTTCTCATAGCTGGTACCAAGGCGTACTAGCAACCAATGAATCCTTGTATCCATGGATTGACGAAGGGTTCACTGATTTTTCCAGTCAGGAATCGAGCGCACTTCTATTCAATAAACCTGTGTCTGATTCTCACAATGGAAGTTACAATGGATATTTTTCTTTAGTGAAGAGTGGATTGCAAGAACCTATCAGTCAACACGGAGATCATTATAGTACCAATCGCGCGTACAGTACTGCAGCATATAGTATGGGCACTGTATTTTTGAATCAACTGAAATATATTATGGGCGATGATAATTTTTATCGTGGCATGAGACAGTATTATAACACGTGGAAATTCAGACATCCGGAACCCATTGATTTTATCCGTGTAATGGAGAAGGTTTCCAACATGGATTTAAACTGGTACTTAAGATATTGGGTGAACACGACAAAGAAGATCGATTATAGCGTTAAGAATATAATCAGCAGTAATGATGAAGCGCTTATTACCATTGATCGCATAGGTGAATTCCCGATGCCGGTTGATGTGATGGTTACGTACAAAGATGGAAGCAAACAACTCTATTACATTCCGTTGAACGAGACACTTGGCAACAAACCCATTGAAGACAAAACCATAACACGTGTTGATCTCGAAGCGTGGCCGTGGGTAAATCCATCTTATACCATGAAGGTGAATCACAAGGTTGAGGAGATTGCCTTAATTGAGATTGATCCATCCATGCGCATGGCAGATGTTGAGCGTAAAAACAATAAACTTGATTTGAGTTTAGGCATTAAGGCCTATCATGATGATACGAAGTAATAGATGAGTTAATCCCTGAATAAAGGTATATGAGTTCTGAAGAAGCCAAACGGAAAATTGAAGCACTAACGGATAAGATCAATTATCACAACGAACTCTATTATCAAAAAAACAAATCAGAGATTTCTGATTTTGAATTTGACAAGCTTCTCGAATCGCTCATCAAACTGGAAACTGATTTTCCGAAATTAAAAGATCAGCACTCACCTACTCAACGCGTGGGCGGCACGATTACGAAAGAGTTTGAAACGATTTACCACCAATACCCCATGCTTTCGTTGGGGAATACCTATAATCAAAAAGAGCTCGAAGACTTTGACGGTCGCGTTGCCAAAGGATTGAATGGTGAAGCTTATGAATACTTCTGTGAATTAAAATTCGATGGCGTATCCATTAGCCTCATTTATGAAAATGGATTACTCACAAAAGCGGTAACACGAGGCGATGGTGTGCGTGGCGATAATGTCATTGTCAATGCAAAAACCATTCGTTCTGTTCCCCTCAAAATAACAAAGAAGAATATTCCTGATTCATTTGAAGTGCGTGGTGAGGTGTTCATGTCGAAAGACACATTCATACAACTAAACAAAGATCGTGAAGACATTGGTGAAGAGCGATATGCCAATGCACGAAATACAACTTCAGGCTCATTAAAAATGCAAGACTCTGGTGAAGTAGCCAAACGTAAACTGGATTGCTTTACCTATTACCTTTTGGGTGATGATATCGAAACACAAACACACGAAGAAAGTATTCACGCATTAGAGTCGTGGGGATTTCAGGTTTCGCAGACATACCGAAAATGCAAAAATATAAGTGAAGTTTTAGAATACATTAACGAATGGGAAACCAAACGCCATGCGCTTCCACTGGAAACGGATGGGGTCGTTATAAAAGTAAACAACCTTACCCAACAACACGAACTTGGTTTAACAGCGAAGAGTCCGCGATGGGCGATCTCCTATAAGTATCAGGCCGAAAGCATCAGCACGAAATTAAATGGCGTTACCTATCAGGTGGGTCGTACGGGTGCCGTTACTCCAGTTGCAGAATTACAGCCTGTTCAATTAGCGGGCACAACTGTTAAGCGGGCATCATTGCACAACGCCAATGAAATAGCGCGATTAGATTTGCGCATTGGAGATTATGTGTTTGTAGAAAAGGGTGGTGAGATTATTCCAAAAGTAACGAAGGTCGATCTTGACAGAAGAAGTGCAGACGCGACACCCTTTGTATACACCGATAAATGTCCCGATTGTAATACCAAACTAATCCGGCAAGAAGGTGAAGCAGCATTCTATTGTCCCAATGCCAGTAACTGTCCGCCACAAGTAAAAGGACGTATTGAACATTTCATTCAGCGCAAGGCAATGAATATTGATTCATTGGGAGAACGTAAAGTAGATATGTTGGTGAACAAGAAGCTGATTCAGAACTATGCTGATTTATACGACTTAAAAAATCAACACAATACCTTACTGGGTCTGGCCGATTATTTTGATTCGGATGAAGATCTGAATTTTAAGGATGACAAAGGAATCTATCAGGTTGCTTTAGAAAAAGTGGTTGCAGGATTGAAACTGGTCGATAAGCAGGATAAGGTAAAAGAGTTTACATCTTCGCTCGGAAGTATCAATACGTTAACGCAGCAGAAGACAGGTGCAAAGAATTATCCATCGTTCTTGATGAAGTCGTTGGAGCTAAATGCTGAAGACATAAAAGACGCTTACGTTCCTTTAGAAAATATACTCTATCAATTATTCAAAGGATCAATACCCTTCGAAGTACTGAAAGCCTCTGCGCATGAAATAACCAACATCGATGATCTCTATGATCTCCACAAAAAGTTAGCAATACAAAAGAATCCAATATTCCTTGATTTCATAAACGATCAAAAGACGCGCTCTAAAATTGACGCATTCAATTACCGAAGCCGGATTAGTTTTCAATCGAAGACTGTTGAGAATATTTTATTGGGAATAGAATCCAGCAAACAAATTTCATTTGAGAAAGTACTCTTCGCGCTGGGCATTCGCTACGTTGGCGAAACCGTAGCCAAGAAACTTGCTAAACACTTCAAAACAATTGACAAGTTAATCGCGGCTTCCTTTGAGGAATTAATTGCTGTGGAAGATGTTGGCGATCGAATCGCACAAAGTGTTCGCGAATTCTTTAGTATCAATCAAAACCTAGAGATCATCTCCAAACTAAAGCAAGCCAACGTAAAACTGCAGCTGGAAGAAAAGACTGTTGTGCTAAGTTCAGGTAAACTCACCGGAATGAAAATTCTGGCAACCGGTACATTAACAAATTTTAAGCGAGATGAAATTGAAACGTTTATCGAAGCCAATGGCGGTGAGTACAAAAAGACAGTATCAAAAGATTTGAGCTTCATTCTCATTGGAGATAAACCTGGGGAAGCCAAAATTGAAACCGCGACCAAATACGCAATCAAAATTATATCAGAAGAAGATTTTCTGAAGATTGTAAATGGCTAACCTCAATTCAATCTTTTAAGATCCGCATCTCCACTCTCCTATTCTTCACTCGTGCTTCGGGAGTCATTTCATTTCCTAAAGGTTGAGATCCTCCAAAAGCCTTTGTCTGTATTCTACTTTTAGTAATTCCTTTCGAAACAATGTATTTCTTAACCGCGTCAACACGCTGTTGAGAAAGTTCGAGATTCGCTTTCGGGCTGCCAATATTATCGGTATGACCTTCAAGCTGTATTTCAATTTTTGAATTCTCTTTCATCATCTGAACAACTTCGTCCAATCCCGGATAGGATTTCGGATCGATCATCGATTTACCTTGTGCAAAAATCAAATGTTCAAGAATGATGGTTTGCCCTTTAGGCGTGAGGGAAATATCCCGAATCACATTGTTGTTCGCATCAATGTCTTTTGGGGCAACAATGATCGTCTTTAAATTATAGCCTTCAGCGGACGCGGTAATCTGATACTTGGCTGTTCCGAAAATAGGGAAAGAGAATGTGCTGTCATTAAATCTACCGGTAATACTTTCAGTGGGAATGCTGCTATATCGAACATTGGCTTTAACACCTTTACCTGTCCGTGAGTCTGATATTTTACCTTTTACAGTGATCTCGGTATTTTGTGCATTGGTTAAAATTGCTGTGAGGAAGAAAATAAAAAAGAATAGAGTGTTTTTCATACTCGCAATATAATCTGAAAATTGATACCACAGATTTCTTTTAACATTGAACAACATTTCAGCAGTCTGGCGCACGCTCATCTCGATATTGAGAATGAAATTTTACGAGTTGCTTATAGGTAGGCAAAATCAAAAACGCATTCGTTTCCAATATCTCATTTCGCTAGTGCGATTTTTACTCTATTTTTTTAGGTAGTCAACGATTGTATGTTGTTCTCTGAGAAAAGATAAAACTCGTCCACCTTGATAATTAATTTAGAATGTGTCAAAGTTTTTCGCGTAGCTCTTAAAAATGAAATTCCAGCTAAACTTTAACATTACCTGTCTTCACTTTTCCTGCTCGCTTGTAATAGGCAATAATAACTCCCGTTGTTGTAACCAGACTCTCTATTAATGTAAAGGCTGCTGGAATCGAACCCACGTCAAAAATATTTTTTCCCTTACCCAGAATCAACGGGTGAATTTTTAGGCGGAGTTCATCCACTAAATCATTCTTCAGAAGTAGTTGAATGATCTCGCTACTACCCCACACATGAATGTCAGCTCCGTTTGATTTTTTTAGCTTTTTGATATCGCCTGCGCTTTTAAGGAAAACCGTATTTTTCCACTCCGACTTTTTTCTGGTCTTCGACAATACGTATTTCGTCCCGTCATTAATACCAGGCCAGAAGTCTGCATGGTTTGGCCAATATTTTTCCCAAATCTCAAATGTTTTTCTGCCCAAAAGATACTCCGCTGGTGCCACCTCTTTTTTCACAACCTTATCATACACTTCGTCACTATACGGTGCCGTCCATCCACCATATTTAACGACCTGATGTATCTTCCTTAGATCCCCCGGGTGCCTGCATCACTCCATCTAAGGTGATCATGGACAAGACAATTATTTTTCTCATACAATTATGTTTTTAAAATGTGACTTACAATTCGTTTGATAAGATACAAATCGAGTCAACTTATTCCAAAACTTTACATTGATAATTTTCTTTGTTAAGAAGCTGAATAATTTTCTCGACTGAAATATCTTTTCCCTGAACTCTTAATATCTTATCCCAGTCGTTTAGGTCAAAATTAATTTTGTGTTCGGGAAAATGTCTTAAAAGTTTGTGGAGAAGAATTTTCGATTCCGAGATCTTCTCCACATTTGTTCTGAATATTTCTACCATATGGAAGCGGTGTGTACAAATGGTTAAGCAATTTATGGTGAAGGTGAAATCGAGTCTATAAAAAATATACTTCCTATTTAAGACTTGAATAAACAATCGATTCAATTTTGGTTTCCTCTTCTATGCTAGCTGTTCGTTTTTTTTATTTGTCTACCTGCTGGTTATTTTTTTGAGTCAAAATCTACAATCCATTCAATACCATATTTATCTCTAAAACAACCGAAGTATGAACCCCATGGACTATCACCAATAGGCCCTTCTATTTGTCCTCCTGCTGAAAGTCCATTAAATAATCTATCTGCTTCTTCTTTACTTTCCGCACTCACTGCAATTTTACTTCTGTTCTCATTTTCGTTTGTTTTTCCCATAATTTCAGGAACATCATTTGCCATCAACATATTATGTTTACCAATAGGCAAAGCAATATGCATAATTTTATTTTCTTCCTTTTCTGCAACCCTGAATTCAGGACTTGCGAGGTCTTTGAAACGAGTAATCTTTGCAAACTCTCCACCAAATACTGATTTGTAAAAGGTAAATGCTTCTTCAGCATTTCCGTTGAAGTTAATGTGAGGATTGATACGTGCCATAATTTTATTTTTTAGATTGTTAAATTGTTTACTCTACTATTTTTTTGACAAACTTTTTAAAACGAAAATCATTTCTGAGATAAAGTCGCCAATAATTCTTCCAGGTAATTCAAAGTCATTGTAAATCCTTCTTTGAATCCCATTTCAAGCTGCTTTTCCATTCGGGCAAGGGATTCATTGTAAATAGAAATGCTCACTTTTGTCGTTCCGCTTTGTTCGCTGAAATTCAGATCCCAATCCGAACCTGGCAATTCAGGATTTTCATCTTTGTCTGCAAAAGCATTAAACAGTTTGAAATTAGTTTTAGGAGTAATGGAAGTATACTTCTGAATGGAACAACGCTCTAGTCCTTCTGGACTTACCATGGCATAGAATCTTCGTCCGCCAACTTCAAAATTCATAGCTTTTGTTTTAGAGGACCAGGGTTTAGGTGCCCACCATTGATCAAGAATTTCTGGTATGGTATAAGCATCCCATACCAGCGAAAGGCCAGCATCAAATTCTCTGGTTATGACTACCGTTTTCGCTGCTTTATCAACGGTAAAATCGAATAGCAAATCGTTTTTCATTTTTTCTGGTTTTTATTTTTTAGATAAGAAATTTTCCAGTGAAGTATTTATAATGGAAGACCAACCTTCGGCAAAATTACTTAGTGCAAAATCAAGGTTTGTAGATGGGAATGTTTCTAATCCTTCATGGGTTAAGACAAGCTTCGTTTTATCTCCTTCTGCAAATAATTCAAAAGTTAAAAATGAATTCCCTGCATATCCATCGTATCTCCAACTATGTTTTAATTTCTTTTCTGGGATTACTTCCACTATTTCACATACATGCAAATATTGCCTTTCAGGAGTTGGACCACTGGTAAATTCAAATTTAAAACCCACCTCTGGTTTAAATTCCGGCAGGTCGAAATACCATTCTTTCATTAATTCTTTTTGAGTCAAAGCTTTCCATACTTTGGCTACAGGTGCATTAAACACCCTTTCAATTTTGTAAGGCTGTTGAATCATTTCATTTTTTATTTAATATTTGAAGATTTCATTTTTGATAATACTTTGTCAAGTTGATTGAATCGGGTTTCCCAAATTTTTCTAAATTGGTTTAACCATTTATCAATCTCTTTCATTTTTTCAATTTCAAGTGAGTAATAAATTTCCCGGCCTTGCTGTTCTTGTTTTATCAGTTCACATTCGGTGAGTATGCGAAGGTGCTTGGAAACAGCTTGTCGGGTAGTGTTAAAGTTGTAAGCAATGGCATTCGGTGTCATGGCCTGCAATGCAATTAAAGTAATAATGGCTCGCCTCGTAGGGTCGGCTATGGCCTGAAAAATATCTCGCCTCATACAGTGTGAATTTTATATTGTGAAACCGTTAGGTTGCAAATATATGTGCAACTATTCGGTTTCGCAAATTTCTTTTTAGAAATAAAACAAAGTCAGTTAGAAAAATTGTATGACTTTAATGATTGGGGCAGTCTAAAGAATTCAGATATGTAAGCAGAGCGGAGCAGTGCTCGGTGCCATCTCACTTCACTTGAGCCACCGCGTTTTAAATTATTTACTGTCTTGAGGACAAAGACGGAGGAGTAAAAGAATCAGCTTAGAGTAAAATAGAGTAAGTAGGCTCTCACCTTGTCCTACAAATATCTGCTATCTCAAGCAAGTATCCGCCACCCTCAAGTTGGCTAAAGGGAGAACTGGACAATTTCTATTATGCACTTGCGATGCAATGTAGAGTTGCCCTAATCGAAAACCTCCTACACGCTTAACAATGTCCTTGCCTGAAGACTGGAAATAAAAATGACGCAAGTCATGCACATGCAACAACATGTGTAAAGACTTGCGCCAGCGCAGAAACTTTATAAGTCGTCAGCTTTTTATATTTCGCGAACTACCTGATTTTTATTTCCCTTTAACCAATTCAATTCTATAACTGAATTGTTGTGAGGTAGGGTAAACTCGATATTCCTCCAATGTCCGCGGGCCACAGCCAGTCGAACCAACTCCCAGCGTTTTGTGACTGACACATAAAACTGTACCTGTGCTTTGCGGAAGGTCTATTTTGTACTCAACATTTTCCATTTCTTCGTCACTGTAAGGAAGTGCAGAAACCTGCAAAAAGTCGGTGTTCTTTTCAACAAGTATTCCCGCGCCTTTTGCAGAACTTAGTTTAACCCATCGAACGTCTTCATGATTACCACATTCCATAGGTTTTTCATAAGGCGTAAGCTGCTCCATCACGCTGCTATGATAAAGTCCGACATCTGATCCTCGTTTTCTATCTGCATAATTCTCCATCGGGCCACGTCCTAAATAATCAACAGTATTCAAATCTTGATTTAAGAACATGCGCACGCCCAGCCTGGCCATTACAAGCTTAGGATCTTCACTGTTAAATGTTACCTGATTGTCTACTTTAATTACTCCGTTACTATTTATTGTATAAGTAGCCACATGATGAACGATGAAGTTTTCCTTTCCTGTTCCGGTAAGCACAGCTTTTATTTCGAATTCATTTGCTGAATTCTTTTTGCCTTTCACTTCATTTACTACCCACGTCAATGTTGTTAACCCATATTTTTTCCAACCTTCGTAAGCCCACATATCATCTATTTGATGAGGCGCCCGCCATAAGTGCAATCGTGGGCCGCCACTTTCCTTAAGAATATTTTGGCCGTCTACATTCATTTTTGAAAACGTACCCCGCAGCTTATCAAATTCCAAACTAAACTTATTACCACTTACTGTAATCAAATTATTTAAGTCCGCAGAAGTTAGCGTGCTATTTTGTAGCGGCTTCTCTTGAGGTGATGGTGTTTCTATTGGTAGTTGCAATTGTTGTGCAGCCACTTCGTAACCTTTTTTTGCCCACATCTGATCAGCTGCTAGCTCAAATGATACACGGAGAAAATATTCTGCTCCTGGTTTCGGCTCGATCTTGAAAGGTATTTTTACATCGCCTTCTTTGCCAGGTTGAATGTCTTCAACTATTAAATTGCCTGATGATATCATTGTTCCATTTTCGCTTACTTGCCATTTGCCGATTAGACTATTCAGGTTAATGAATTGGTAACGATTTTTTATAGTAACAACTCCGTTATTCAAATCCTTTGCTTTTACACTAATCCATTGATATGCATGCTTCAGTTCTGGAAAATGTGGTTTTGGTGAACGGTCAGAAAATACAACTCCCTTGTGAATATAATAATGATCATTTGGGTATTCACCAAAGCCTCCACCAAATGCTGTGATAGGGTGCTTAGGATCTCGGTTGTTATAAATTCCTTGATCTTCCCATTCCCAAATGGCACCGCCAAGCAGTGAAGGATATTTGTCGAACAAATCATTGTATATATCTACCGAGCCCATACTGTTAAACATGGCATGCGCGTATTCACATAAGTAAAATGGTTTAGTGAGCATTTTCTCATTTGCCTGCTCCTCTAATTCTTTCACGTTTGTATACATTCTGCTATCAATGTCTGCAGGATTTTGAGCGCCAATACCAAAACCTTCATAGTGTGTCGGGCGCGTAGGATCGATATCTTTAATAGCTTTTAGTGCTGCCCTGAAGTTAGAGCCACCAGTTCCGTTTTCATTTCCTAATGACCAAATCACCACCGATGCATGGTTTTTAAAATTTTCTGTATTGGCTACATTCCTTGCTATGATATCAGCTTTAATACTCGGCTCCTCATTAAATTGATTCTGACGATCATGACATTCAACATTAGCTTCAGCCACAAGGTAAATTCCATATTCATCACACAACTCATACCACCTTGGATCGTTTGAATAATGACTTGTTCGTACATGGTTACAGTTAACTTGTTTAATTAATTCCAGATCTTTTATCATCTGTGCTTCTGTAACAGCATGGCCAACATCAGGAAAGTTTTCATGACGATTCACGCCTTTCAATTTTACCGGTACGCCATTGATTAATAATAGACGTCCTTTTATTTCAATCTCCCGGAACCCGGTTCGAGATGACAACGTCTCTAATATTTTTTTTCCATCACTGATTGTAATAACTGTAGTGTAAAGCTTGGGTGTTTCTGCAGTCCATTTATCAGGATTTATAACATGGAAACTTGCCTCTACTCCCACTTCTTCATTAGCTTTTAATTGTGGTATTTGTTTTCGTGCTGTTGCACCAGGTACGGGTGTTGACCCATCGTATAATGTTATATCTAAGAAACGCTCTTTAACAGAACTTCCAGCAAAGTTTTTAATTTTTGCACTTACCTTTACCTCCGCATCTTTATATTGATTGTCAAGGTCAGTTTTTATGAAGAAGTCTTTAACGTGCTGCTGTGGGCTGCTCCATAAAGTAACGTTTCGGAATATTCCACTAAGGCGCCACATATCCTGGTTTTCCAAATAACTACCGCTCACAAATCGATATACCTCAACAGCAAGGATATTTTTTCCTGGATTTACATATTTTGTTATATCAAACTCTGCCGCATTTCTACTATTGACACTATACCCAACCTTTTGGCCATTTACCCAAACAAAAAAACCAGCATCAACACCATCGAATGTAATAAACACTCGCCTACCACTCCAATTCGCTGGCAAGACGAAATCACGTCTATAACTCCCGACTGGATTTCGCTCTTTCATTGTTGTGTATTTTTCAGAAGGCGTTCCCATTACCTTAGGAAAATCCTTATGAAATATATAGGTAAAGTTGCTGTAGTTTGGTGTGCCATAGCCTTCAACCTGCCAGTTAGAAGGTACCTTAATTTCTTTCCATCCTGAAACATCAAAATTTGATTTATAAAAATCAACCGGGCGTTTTTGAGGCCAATCCACCCAATTAAATTTCCACATTCCGTTTAGGCTAACAGAAAATGTTGAGGCGTTACGCTTGGCAGCTAATGCTTCTGCCAGTGAGTTGTACGGCATTAATGTGGCATGACTGGGTTCCTTGTTTATTCCAATAATGGCAGGGTTTTCGATTTCTTTAGGAACAAATGCTGAATCAGATTGCGATAGCTTTTCAATTGGTTGTTGCTGCATTGCCAAGCTTATCTTCCAACCTCCGATCAAGAGAAAAATGAATGATAATTTAATAGCTTGTCTTAAAAATGAAATTGTCTTCATCGTTGTGTTTTTAATTAGTCTAATATTAGGTCTGTAGTTATTTAATGGTTCTATTGATAGAGACTATATCTGCTCATCTAACTCACTTTTTTGTTAATGTATTTTCTATGAGTATGCAGCAACGAAGGTGATTTAATATTCTTAACCTCGTTAATAGCCCAGGATCCATGGGGTGCTCTGGTTTCGATGTACACGGTAGAACCCAATAGCAGATAAAAAATAGATAAATGCAAATGATCGGAAGATATTAGGCATCAGCACTCTGGCGGTTTTAGACTTCCAATCTATATTAAAATTACATCAATTAATTTCTTTGGCAAGCAGCGCAATTTATCGCGCTATAATACAAATAATGCTTCCTGCTAACGGCCAATCAAACAGTAAATGTAACGTAGGATAATTTTTCCTGATCTCGTATCAACGAATTATACTAAAGATCTTAATTGTATAGCAGCAAAATAAAAAATTATCACAATGCTCAAGTCTCAAAAATTAATACCACGCAACTCAGTTATTCCGCACACATGCTAAGACTTGCGCCAAATGCGGATCACTATAAATCGCTTAACATTAACCCCTTTATTAAATCAGGATATTCCTGATTTTTATTCAGGAATATCCTGATTTTTATTCTGGAATTTCTTACCAGTTTTGTTTAGAACTATTATTAAGATCATGGTAAGAGCGCTATTAATTGTATCATTTTTTTTGAGTTTCAATGTATACTCACAGCAAAAGGTTGTGAGGTTCAAACATTTGAATACCAACCATGGCCTTTCACAAAGTTTTATAATATCCATGGCCCAAGATAAAAAGGGGTTTATGTGGTTTGGAACGGAGAACGGATTGAACAAATACGATGGTAACAAATTTACGGTTTACCTGCACGATGCTGATGACTCTACAACCTTACGTGATAATCGGATATGGGCTATGATGGTGGATCGTAAAGGAAGATTTTGGGCTGGTACTTATTTAGGATTAGATCAATTTGATGTACAAAAAAATGTTTTTGTACATTTTCAATTGGATGAGATCATCTATCATATCCTGGAAGGCAGAAACGGAAGTATCTGGGTTTGTTCAAATAAGGGATTGAGTCTGATTGATACCGCCCTTAAGTCGGCAACAACCTACCAAAATTCGGATAAGAAGGATATGATGCTTAGAGCAGCTTATGAAGATCATGAAGGAAATATTTGGGTGGGTTCACTCACAAATCCAAATGGAATATTCTTATTCAATCCTAAACAAAATATTTTTACGTTTCACCCCTTTGAAAAGGATGCAATCGACTATGTAAAATCCACGCCAATAGAATTTCAAATCTTTGAAGATCATGCGGGAGTAATATGGGTATCATCAAACAATGGCCTCTATCGTTTTGATGCCGTTACCAATAATTTTATAAAATACGCTCATCAAGAAAATAACAGGAACACAGTTGCAAGCGATAACATACGCTGTTTAACCGAAGATGCAGAGAGAAATTTATGGATCGGACATTCTAGTGGCATAAGTCTATTAGATAAAACCAGGCAACAGTTTACACAGTATCAATATAATTTAGATAATCCTGATGGATTAACGGAAAATTTTATCACGACTATTTTTAAAGACAAGGCAGATAATGTATGGTTAGGTAGTAGAAACACAGGGATCAATCTATTTCCTCGAACAGGAAATAATTTTAAGCTTTATAAGCATGAGATAAACAACGCTCACAGTTTAAATAACGATGTAGTAAAATGCATTGTGAAAGATAAAAAAGGAAGACTGTGGCTGGGTACAGATGGTGGAGGTTTGAATTTATTACAGGAGGATGGCTCTTTCAAAGCCTATAAACATAATCCTAAAGATCCTAAAAGCTTACCTAATAATTTAATTATTGCCGTGTATGAGGATAGGCAAGAAAATCTTTGGGTTAGCACGTATCAAGGAGGTTTAAGCAGATTAGATAAAGAAAAAGGGAACTTCGAAAACATACTCCAAAGTACGGATAGCACCTCGCTTACAACAGGTAGTATTAGTGTGATGCGCGAAGACAGCAAAGGCAACTTTTGGTTAGGGACATGGTATAATGGATTATTTTTGTTTGACCCAACTACTAAAAAATTTAAAAATTACAAGCCCAAGGAGAATGACTCAGGAAGTCTTACGGATTTGGCCATATTCGAAGTGTATGAAGATAAACGGGGTAGCTTGTGGATCGGTACTCAAAATGGGCTGAATCTTTTTAATCATACAACCAAAAAATTTACTCATTATTTTTATGAAAAAAACACAGGTAATACTGTAAGTGATAACGGTATTAATTCCATCAGCGAGGATAAAAATGGAAATCTATTGCTGGGCACAAACAGTGGATTAAAGATCTTCAATCCACTAAAATCTACCTTTGTAGCGTATTCAAAAGAAAATGGATTACCAAGCGATATTGTGCTCGGTACACTATGTGATGCGGAAGGGAATATATGGATGAGTACCTTGAATGGAATCTGTAAATTTAATCCTGAAACAAAAACCTTTCGAAATTACGGAGTGGCTGATGGTTTACAAGGAAGCGAATTTATCAGGCATTCATTTTTCCAACGTGATGGTGAACTTTTTTTTGGCGGTAACAATGGTGCCAACTGCATTACGCCTGATTTAATTAGACCCAATTTATATGTTCCACCAATTGTCTTAACGGATTTTAAGATATTCAATAAATCCATAGAAATCGGTGATCAAGCCCCTAAGCTTCAACATCACATTAATTATACTAAGACAATTAATCTTTCTTATCTGGAGTCTGTCATTTCATTTGAATTCTCAGCTTTAAACTTTACCAATCCTGAAGATAATCTGTATGCCTATAAACTGGAAGGATTTGATGACGACTGGAATTATATCGGCCATAAAAATTCTGTTACCTATACTAATTTGAATGGAGGAGATTACACGTTTAGAGTGATAGGCGCTAACAACGATGCCCTTTGGAATACGGAAGGTTCTTCTATAAAAATTATTGTCACACCGCCTTTTTGGGTCACTACATGGTTCAGAGTGCTATCAGGTCTCCTCATCGGAGTAAGCTTTCTAACCTTTTTCAAAATACGGATGGGAGCTGCCCAAAAACAGAAAGTTGAACTTCAACGCCAAGTTCATGAACGAACAAAACAATTGATACTGACAACTGAAGAAGCACAGCAAGCCCGCCAAGAAGCCGAACAAGCTAATCAGGCTAAAAGTATTTTCCTTGCTACAATGAGCCACGAGATTCGAACACCTATGAATGGTGTTTTAGGAATGTCTGCACTTCTGGCTGAAACTTCACTCAACGAGGAGCAACGCGATTATAACAATACAATTCAAAATTCGGGAGAAGCGCTATTAACAGTAATCAATGATATTCTAGACTTCTCTAAAATTGAATCCGGTAAAATGGAGTTGGAGGCAAAGGATTTTAATTTGCGTGATTGTATAGAAGAAGTTCTGGATGTCTTTGGTTCTAAAGCAGCTCAATTAGGAATTGACCTGCTTTATGAAATTGAATATGATGTTCCGCCACAAGTTATTGGCGATGGCTTACGATTAAGACAGGTGTTGCTAAACCTGGTGAGCAATGCCATTAAGTTTACCGAAAAAGGAGAAGTGTTTCTAGGTGTGGAGTTACAAAAAATATCTACCGATGATATTGTCATTGCCTTTCAGGTAAGAGATACAGGTATTGGTATACCTGCCGATAAACTTGAGCGTCTATTCAAAGCCTTTTCTCAAGTTGACTCCTCTACTACCCGTAAGTATGGAGGTACAGGACTGGGGCTGGTCATATCTGAAAAACTTATCTGGTTGATGGGGGGCCAAATACAGGTTGAAAGTGAATCAGGCGTAGGCACTAAATTCATGTTCACAATAAAGGTGGCACCAAGTGTTCAATCTATAAAATCGTATGTACACCTGAATATAAAAGGAATTGAAGGTAAGCATGTGCTTATCGTGGATGACAATGAGACGAACCGAACCATTCTTAAAAATCAGCTAGACCAGTGGAAACTCATTCCTGTTATTGCTCAATCGGGGAAGGAAGCAATCCATATCCTCTCGAGTAAAAAATTCAGCTTTGATTTGGTGCTATCCGATATGCAAATGCCCGGAATGGATGGAATAGAGTTTGCGCAATATGTACGCAAGGAATATCCAACGCTCCCTATACTCTTATTAACTTCTATGGGCGATGAACAAGCCAAACTTCATGTTAATCTCTTTAATGCTGTACTTACAAAACCTGTTAAACAACTGGTGCTTCATAAACATATTCTCAACCAACTTCGTACGGGCAACGCAGCGGTAAAAGAGGAAAACGTTGACAAGAAAAAACTCTCTCAAAATTTTGCTCTCGATCACCCCATGAGCATTCTTATTGCAGAGGATAATCCTGTAAATCAAAAATTAGCCGAAAGAGTATTGGTTAAATTAGGATATAAGCCGGGCATCGTAGTTAACGGAAAAGAGGTATTGAAGACGATGAATAAAATAGAATATGATCTTATATTCATGGATGTGCAGATGCCTGAAATGGACGGCCTGGAGGCGACACGTATGTTGCGGAGCACAAACAAACATCAACCCATCATCGTGGCCATGACTGCCAACGCCATGCAAGGCGATAGAGAAATGTGTTTAGACGCAGGCATGGATGACTACATTAGCAAACCTATAAAATTCGATGAGCTGGTTGTCATGCTTGAAAAAGCAAGCGTTCAACTTCGTAAAAAAACATCTAAGGCGGGATAGCGAGTTTCGAATATTAACACCTCTCCTCTATTGAGCTGCCCAGTTAAAAATTGTTCTGTTTCGCGAATATCATTCAAAGAGACTCTCATATTAACTCAGGTTTTTGTTTGACTGCATCACGCAACTTTCAATGCATTTAAACTTTTGTATCGAAGCAGAATGTTCGCTGCGAAACTCAGACGTCTTACTTTCGCGGAAGTTTCTTCGGTGTAGATTTTAAAAATCTATATTGATAAGCCGCTTCGAGCGGAAGTTCATTCGATAATCTATGCTCATCAAGAAAATTTAATTTAAAGCAAGTCTCTGTTAGAAAACTAAATTGAAACTAAGTTTCCAAAAAAAATTTCTTCTTACGATTTAGTTTGCGTTGGTAAACTAAAGGAACTTTCGGCCGAGAATAGATGACCTCCTAGTGAGGCGACAAGATATTAGAAAACTTTCTTTCAGAATTAAAAGAGATTTCCTAGTATAAAAAATACTTTTGCTAAAAAAGAAGCGCGAAAATCTCAGCGCTTCTTTAATGTTGTAGCAAATGGTGTAAATAAAAATTATTTCAAGTATTAGTTTGGTTTCATTACTAATTCAGAACCGTCACCCGCTTTAAGTCTCATTTTATCATTGGTCAATTCTATCACGGTAAAATTCTCAGTAACATCCTGATCAGCAAAATGCATTGTTAAAGTGGAACCTTCATAAGACCATTGACCACTCATTGCTTGGTCGTTATCACCCATCTTTACATTACCATTGCGCCAAAAAGTAATTTTTTCCTTTTTTTCGTCCCGTGTTAATTTGTCCTTTTCACCTTCGGCATTTGTTTCGCGTACAGCAATCCAAGTCTTCTCGGTTTCACCAGCAATTTTATCATCCCTTGAAGAAGATGTTTCAGCCTTCTTACCGCATCCATTAGCTATTAATAGAAAAAGGAAAAATGGCAGTATTAAGTTTTTCATGAAATTAAAATTTAAGGTTAGGGTATAATAATTTGTTGACCGGGATAAATTTTGTCTGGATCTTTAATTAGACCTTGATTGGCCTCATAGATTTTATTCCACGCAGAAGCATCTCCGTAAAATTGCTTAGCAAGTTTTGAAAGACTGTCACCACTTTTAATGGTATAGCTTCGTATTTGCGTGGTAGTCTTCACTCCTGGTTTTTTTTCGACAGGTTTCTCAACCCCTTTTTTAAAAAAATCTAATAGTCCCATGGTAGTAATAATTTAGGTTTTGAACTATTGATGTGCATCGAAAAATAGTGCCATCACTAATTGGCTTTTATGATTGCATAAAAAGCGAGTAGGCGTGTAAGTAATTCCACAGCGAGGGGCGAATTATTCTCTTACAACTCAGACTTTATCTTAGATGAAACGCTTCCTATATTATTATCTAGTTTTCATAGCAAAATTTATCTCGTTTTCGATGGCATGATTTTTCTTTACCAAGTACGAAATCATCCCTAAACAAAAGCAATTATGGAAACCAAACAAAACATTTTACTTAGCAATTTTACGACTCAAGAAAAAACTGCGTACTTAACCGCGCTTGCCGCGCTTGCCACGTCCGATAGAGAAGCAAGCGATGAAGAACTTAACCATTTGCGCGAAGTCTCCAATGATGCTGGACTCTCGTCTGAAGATGAGGAAAAAATTATTGAGGCGGCCAAAGACGCTTCGGGCAATGATCTTAAAAATTCTTTGGATGTGTTGAAGCAAAGTGATTTACGTTACGGCCTCATCACCGATCTTATTGCGATGGCAAAAGTAGACGATAGCTACTCAACAGAAGAAAAAGCAAATATTGAAAAAGTTTCCAGGTATCTTAATGTTAACGAAAATCAATTCTCTGTACTCGATCAATTTGTTAATAAAGCTGCGGACGAAGAACGTACTCCTGATGAGTACACCGAACCAAATTTTTTGCGTTCAACTGGCATGCAAGATAAATTTTCTAATGCTGGCTTCAATATGCAATCAATAGGCAAAAGTATATTTGGATTTTTGGGGCCAATTTTATTAGGAAGCTTAGCAGGAAGAACATTGGGTAGAAGAAATTCGAATTCGGTTTCGAATCAAGGCGGAGGATTAGGAGGAATGCTAGGAGGTATCCTTTCAGGCAATGGTAACCAAACCGGACTTGGTGGAGGATTGGGTTCGTTACTATCAGGTCTCTCAACAAGTCGCAGCAATGGAAGTATGGGTGGATTACTTGGAAGATTATTGCGCTAACAATCAAATCATTAATAACTTTGATTATTTGAAGAAGATAGAATCGTTATTGCAGCAATGCGCTAACGATTTTTTTTATTGAATTCGCTAAGAAATACATATGTTCATACACATTAATATAAATTCTTGTGCTTTCCTCTTCATTTTAAAGTTGCCTTTCCAATTTTAGAAATTGAAAAACGTTTTTCCCATGTGCTTGAGTGGGAAATATAATCTTTTTCGGTTCGATCAATGCAGGCCATGATTCAACTACAACTTGCTTATTTTTTCTTGTTTGAAAATCAGTTTCCGATTTTTGATGGAGTTAGTTCAAAAGTAAACCAGCCTTATAATAAAACATTTCAAGCGTCAAATCATTTTCAAATTTTGAAAAATATTCATACTTATCAATTTATGAGGTTCAAATTATCTGAAAGAATTTTTAATCATATTACAAATGATCGCGCAAGCTTTATTGCTCGTACATTCAACCAGAATTGCGCTTACGCATTAATTTACTTGCCACGGTACACGCAGTCTTAGGACACATTTCTGGCTTGCTATATATAATTCACTAAGCCTTTAATTTCTTCCTTTTCATTTGTCTGTCTCCCCAAGTCATTAAGTTTTTTATTGAAGGAATTAATTCGTCCCCGATTTCATTCAATGTGTATTCTACTTTTGGTGGGACTTCATGATATACTTTTCGTTTTATCAATTTATCATCTTCCAATTCACGTAGTGTTTGAGTAAGCATTTTGGTAGTTATGTCGGGGAGTGTTCTTTTGAGCTCACCATAACGGAGCACTTTATTACGATGAACATGCCATAAAATTCTAGCTTTATATTTTCCGCCAATTCTTTTAAATGCATAGTCCACTGGGCACATTGCAATTTCTTTTTCTTTTTTAGTCATTTTTAATTAATTGATAATCAGCAATAGATTACTTCTGGTACGTAGGGTACCAATTGGTACATACTTGCCATTAAGATATATACATTACAATTTTACTAAAAAATAAGTTAAATGAATACAAACGATAATCACAAAAGAGCATTTTTGATATGGCTTGCTATTTACCCTCTAATAACAATTTTGTTTTTGTTGTTGGGTGATTTCTTGTCCGTGTATCCACTAGTTATACGAACGTTTATCCTTACCATCATCGCGGTACCAATAGTGTTTTATGTCATTTTACCTTTCTACAATAGGTTATTTAAACAATGGTTAAATCAAAACAAATAGAAAAATGAAAAAGCTATCTCATCATTAATAACAGTGTGCCTGATCATGGGCGTCATTACAAATTCAATTAGTCAAGTGAAAAATAACAAATCAAAAACAATGGAAACAATCACAAAAAAACAAAGTAAAGAAGTCGTTCAAGGTTTTTTTACAGCCTTCGGAAATGGAGATTTTAATGGTGTCGTTAATTCATTCCACGACAGCTGTACAGTAATCGCTATCCGTGATTCTCAACGAAATGAAAATCAAATTTACGGAAGCTATAAGGGGAAGGATGGTGCAAAGACGTTTCTCTCTAATGTGGGAAATACTTTTGATACTAAAGCATTCACAGTTCAAAATATCATTGGCGATGGTAATGTGTCTTTTGCTAATGGAAAATTTAGTCACATACTAAAGTCAACAGGAAAAGCTTTTCAAAGTGACTGGGCTTTGATGTGTGTAATAAAAGATGATAAAATTTTTGAGTATCATTTTTATGAAGATTCAGAGAAATTTTCAGAATCGAATAATTAAGGTTACTCTTTTAAAGTCTGTCGTGTTTTTAAATGCGACAGACTTTTTCCATTAATTTTATTTAATTCAGCAATCGCAGGACTTGAAAAATTCACACCGGTTCGTTTCAATCCTTCTATAAATAATCTTTGAACAGCAAGATCACACAAATGCATGTTATTAGCTTCACAGCCTAGGGTATCTACTTAGAGTGTTATAGCTTATGCGGTTATAGATTCGAATTCTATTGAGGTAAAAACACCTTGGTAATAAAGCAGATAAAAAGCTTAGGCAATGATCCTGATTAAATCAAAATTTTGGATTCGCAGGTGATGATGGCAATTGTAATTTTAGAAGGAGCTGCATTGACGGTGACGTTTGCCAGCAACATATGATTTTCTGATTAAGAACAGGCTGTAAGACTTTAAACAAACCAATACATAATTTGTGGCCAGCCTTTAATTCTAAATCTCCATTTATCTATCTGTGTCTAAAATGGTTAACGTTAGATACTGTGTGGTAATCTTATAAATAGTCCTGAAAATGTTGTCGCAAAATTTCAGTCAGCAATTCCTTGCTTAATGGTTTTGTTTCAAAGTCGGTTACTTCTTGTATTTCCTTTGCCCTTTTTATATCATCTGGGTTTGTAGATGTTGTTAAAATAACAATAAGTATTTTTGATTTTTGCGCTGGCGCTAAATGTTTATACTGTTCTAAAAATTCCCAGCCGTTCATTTTAGGCATATTCAGGTCTAAAAATATGATATCGGGTGGCGTGCGATTTTCAGTCTTGAGATACGTTATTGCTTCAATTCCGTTTCTAACAATATCAATATGCTCAACAATATTCATGTCATTAATTATGACTTGATGATAGTAATTATCATCGGGGTCGTCATCCACTAATAAAATGCTGTTCAGTTTTTTTCTCATAACAATTTCGCTTTACTGCTTTGGTATGGTGAAGTAAAATTTGCTTCCGCTTCCTAATTCTGATTCGACCCATATTTTTCCTCCATGTAATTCGATGATTTTTTTACATAGTGAAAGTCCTATTCCTGTACCTGCATATTCTGTTCGTAGGTGAAGGCGCTGAAAAATTATAAATATTCTGCTGTAATATTCTCTTTGTATTCCAATGCCGTTATCTATTACAGTGAAAAGAAATTCTTCTCCTGTGTCAGTTGCTGAAATAGTAACAACAGGGGTGCTGGCTTCTTTTTTGAATTTGATTGCATTGAGTAAAAGGTTTTGAAAAACTGATTTTAAATCATAGCAATGCAAAATGGGTAATTTTTCAACATAAATTTTCGCACCACTTTCTACAATAATTGCGGAGAGGTCCGTTAAAATTTCTTGCACTAGTTTGTCGCAATCCGTTGCCAACTTTGACATATCCTTTCCTACTCTGGAATATTCCAACAAATCGAAAATGAGGTTTGACATTCGGCTGGCGCCTCCGCTTATCCTCCTCATGTATTCCTTGATTTCTTGGTTTGGATTGTGCTCTAATTTTTGAGCTAATAAATTTGAGAAATTAGAAATGGTTCTAAGCGGTTCTTGTAAGTCGTGTGATGCTGCATAGGAGAATTGTTCTATTTCTTGGTTTTTTCTTTTTAGTTCAATATTGTATTCATTTAGCTTTTGTTCAGCTTTTTTGCGCTCTGTAACATCTTGCGCTGTGCCAATCATCCTCAGAATCTTGCCGTCATTACTCCGATAGACCTCTCCTCTTCCATGAATAGTGATCTCATCTCCATTTTGCAAAACAACGCGGTGAAAGAAATCGAAAGGTTGATGGTCTTGATATGCTTTGTGCACTATCTCGCTTGCGTTCTCACGGTCATCAGGATGGATACACTTTAAATAATTTTCATAATTTGCCTCAAAGTTTTCCCGGCTCACTCCGAATATTCTGTAAAGTTCGTCAGACCATTCAATTGTATTATCAACAATGTTCCATTCCCAATTTCCTATTTTCGCTAATCGCTGTGCATCATTCAGTTTTTTTTCGTTTCGTTTTATTTGTTGTAAATGAAACTCAAGCTCTTCACTCATCGTATTCAATCCAACCGCAATGGCATCGAGCTCATCACCTCTATCGCTCACGATAAGCTTTTCTGAAAAATCCATTTGGGTGTTTTTTATCAGGGCATCCGTTATCCTACCTATTCTTTTCTCATTTTCCTGAATGAAATTTGTTTTTAATTCTAACTCTTGATCGGATTGCATCCGTTTTTGAATGTTATTAGAAAGTTCTGCTGTCATATCATTAAATGAATTTGCCAGTAAACCAATCTCATCATTTGAAAATACCTGTGCTTTAACGCTAAAATCTCTTTTGGCAACACGTTTTGAAACACTCGTAATTTCTTTTAACCCTTTTGAAATTCCCCTTACCACAAAATAAGTAAGTATGAGCCCACTAAACTCTACCGTTAATGCAATACCAAATAATAATTTCAAAATTATGTTTTCTAGCCAACGTGCTCCTTCTCCCAGCGTGTAGGAAAAATCATTTTCCAGTGTGGTGAGCTTCTGATTAATTGATTCTATTTCATTAACAATCTCATCCGTTTTGTATTTAGATGGGGACGATGAAGCTGATTGCCCGGCACGTTGGCCTACCTCAGTATGTAATTTTTCAGCAATGGGTATTAACTCGGCAATAACAGAATCTGCTTCTGACCAGATGTTTATTGACTTATGAATATAAGAGATGTTCTTAAATCTTCGAAACAATTTGATCATTCCATCAATATCGTCAGGGTGGCTTCGTCCTTCAAGAAGTCCCTGTCGAGCAACATCTAAGTCAAGATTCGTCTTCTTCAACTCCAATAATGTTATGTGGTAGCCCAAGGGCACTTTCATGAAATTGTAGAATGTTTCTACATCCGCCTCATTATGGGTTTGGGAATATTGTTGTAAATTATAAATGGCGTCTTTTTGTGATTTAGACCATAATCCTTCCGCTCCTACAAAAGCCCTTACTGAAGAAAGGGTATGAACAGCAAAGTAAAGTGTGCCAAGCTCAACAGCAATAAGAACAGCCATAACGCCTACCACAGAGTATAATTTCTTTGCGATAGAAACATTCTTAAGCCATTTGGAAAAAGAAAGATTTGCCATTACTAGTAGTTTGATTTTATAAATACTTCTTCAGCCATTCTTTCGCTTCAGTTTCATCCGTAAACATTTTTACCGGATAGGGTTGTTTTTTTATGGTGAAGAATAAATTAGCAGCCATTTTCCCAACCGCAGACCGGGAAATTACTGCAACTGCTTTTGCAATTTCCGGCATTACTTCGGCAGCATAATCACGCATTTCTTTGGTGGCAGGAGGCGAATCTGTATTGTCAGAAAGAAGACAAATTTTTTTTCCTCCTGTTATCTTTCTGAATTGTTCCATTGTCTTTTTGGCTTCTTCTACTGTTTGGGGAGGAACCTTTTTCGCAACGGAGCACAGAATTCCATTTTCATCAAACCACATTGTTGAGGTTGGAAATTCAAACACTTCAATATTTTCTGGTGGCAACATGTTGTTATTAAGAATTATGATAGGGAAATTACTCTATTTTAGTTTTAAACAAATCATAAATATTCTTAAAATTCAATAATTCGAAACATTTTTTGTGGATTGTCAGTGTTAACAGATGTATATAAACAGAATTTACTACAAGACTTTATTTTAAAATTTTTTCCGCAAATCTGTGTAGCCTTTCAAAAGTGCTGAAGGAAAATAATAGATTACTTCATTAATAGCCATAAAATTACGGCCCATTTGTAAGTGCCGTGCGAATGAGTGCAGGTTAATATGTTATTTCTTTAATGGACGAGTCTCACTTTTCTAACAGCGAAAGGTGCGAATTTGATAGAAAGATACATTACTTTCAACTTGGGGGACGGACAAACTCCACAACCTTCGATGTTGTGAATCATATTTCGAATTAGATTATAAAGATCGATTTACTATCCTGAACCGGTGTCCTCATAAGATGCATCAACGGGTTTAGATTCAGGGGATCCTTTTTGCCTAAGGAAAATAGATAGAGTAACTATAGATAGCACTGCGACAAACTCACTCTGCCAATTTTGGAAAGACTCAAACCAAAATCTTGACTCATGCATAAATTCACTAATAGTGATGTTTCCTTTACCTTTAAAAAGCTGCTCTTCATTATACTTTGTAAAACTACCACCAGCGTGCAAAACAAAGCTTGCAATAAATAAAACTGCAAATGCTATCGATAATGAATTTTTATAACATGACAGGATAAAGCCCTTTCTTTTCACTGGCCATGGAGCATCTTTTTTTAATGGATTGGGTTCTCTATCTACTTCTTCCTTTCCTGATAATTTTTTTGATTCACTTGATCCTTGCTGGCGAAGCCAAATTGTGAGCACCACATACAAACCCATTTGTAAAAATTCACTTTCCCAGTTTTCAAAAGTGGTTTGAATAAAGTGGCCGCTTGAAAAATAATCACTTAGCTCAACTAGTGGTTGGTTAAATTCTTCGCGTTCGGAGTTATATTCCTTCCAACCAGTTAATACTTGCCCAGTGAAAGACAAAATGAATAATAACACAACTACGAGCGAGAGACCATTACGATAAATAAAGGAATACTGCTTTACCATATTATTAGATGTCTATTCATCGAAATATTAATCCTTCTGTTTAACACAAAGGCATCAAAAAAGAATGTTGATCTTGTTACTACACGAGTGAAGATAAATCACTTCTTTTTTAATACCCTGGCGATGAAGATCAGAATAAGGACAACAATCGCTATAACGATAAACATACCTACTGAAACACCTGCGCCAAAAATGTCGCCAATGGCTTGACAACTTGTTAGCGCCAAACTTGAAGTTAAGACTAATAGAAATGTTATTATTTTATGTAGTAAAGATTTCATGGGTATTAAATTAAAATGGTTGTCGGTTAGTAATGTATTGAATTGTAATTTCTGTAATGCGAAAGCATATATGCATTAGGAAATTAAACTTTGGAAACAGCGTGCTCTCAACACGAAATAAGCTACGGGAGACAATCTTAACATTTCGTTAAGACTACCTTTTCTTTGCGTCTTATTAAGTATGGAATTTAAATGCAATTAAATGTTAAACCTCATTTAATAATATTGATCTCAGTTTTCAGAATGTGTATTGCCATACAAATCATCATTGTTTGACGTGAACTTTGCAGCTACCTCCTTACCACTGGCGATCAAACTCGTCAATTGAGTTAGCCAGTCGCTTGCACCATCCTTAAGTTTCTTTTGCAAATCAGCGCCTTTTTCAGGTGCCATTAACATTCCGATTGCAGCTCCTGCCGCTGCGGCTGCTGCCAATCCTAAAATTATTTTTGTGGTGTTATATTTAGTTTCCATTTGGTTAGGTGTTTAAATTTATATTAGTGCTTGTTGGTAAAATTTTAAGAAAATTTACCAAACTATTTTGTGCTTGATCTTATTTTTTTGAACTGCAATCTATAGTTAGTGAACAAAACTCTACAACCGTTGAATTTATTTCTACTAATAATAAAGCCGCACATGCGGCTTTATTATTAGCTTCCTTGGTTAAGGAAAATTATACTTTAATCCTTTCTGAGGTGGAATCAATTACTCTCTTACCCCTGCCAGCGAGTTCATCAACTCCGTGGTTGAAAGATTCTTTAAGATTACCAATGCCTCCCAAAGAATCCGTAAGCTTGCGGGCACCCTTCATTAGTTTTTGTTTTGTTTCAGTTTTTGATGTTGGTGATAGCAACATCCCAATAGCAACGCCTACAGCCACTCCGGCTAATAGACCTCCGATTAAAATTTTAGAGTTCATATTTAATTTCAGTTTAATTTACATTTCACACAATGTGAAATTTAAAACAGCATTGAAAATAAAGTGCCAGATTATGTAACTCGGTTCTTTATTCTAGGCACCCCTGTCTATCCCCGTTGAAACTGGCGAACGATCGATGTTCATGGTACAAACTAATTTCCGGTTTTTGGATTCTCTTGGGCTTGAGTATCTAACCGAAGAATTTCAATTCTTCCATAAATTAAAATATGCTGTTTTGGTTTATAGTGATAGGCACCCGAAGATGTCCATTAACCTCGATCGAGATCAATGATCACTAATTGACTTATTTCTCTCGCATTTGCTCCGCTGGATGGGAAAGTAAGCAGCCGTTGTGAAAGGAAGATTCCAAATTCAAAAAAGGAAAGCTCTTCGGTCATTCGGATTCCAATTGCATTTTATTTATTTTTCCAACATCGCCTGCTAGCCCGAAAATAATATTCCTTCAAAAAAAGCATGGATGTGAAGAGCACTTTTAAAAGATGAAGGACGAGCTTCATTTACACATGGATTTATTGGTGGCTCTACACGTGCCACGCACAATTTTAGCAACGTATAGTTGTAGGTATTTCATTTTTTATACACTCAGTTAGCGTGGCGAAAAAGTAACACTGTGGAAATTTTAGGACCATGGTTTTAGGTAACGCAGACAAGTTAAAACATTAAGCCTTACGTTCTGAAGTATTGTAAGCGGATACTTGGCAGGTAAATAACCTGCGTTTTTAGTAGGCATGATTTCTGCAAATTCGGCAATGATCCAAAAGTTCACTAAATGAATAGCGATGGATTAGCAAACATTCAATTAATCTAAACAAAGAAAAAAATGGCGACTACAGCAAAGAAAAAAGCAAAAAAAAATGTTACATCTGAAAACCACTCAGCATTGTTAGAATTTTTTACCAATGAGTTGAAGGATATTTATTGGGCTGAGAAAAATTTGGTTAAAGCTTTACCAAAAATGAAAAAGGCTGCCACATCAGTTGAATTACAAGAAGCCTTTGCACTTCATTTAGAACAAACCAAAACTCATGTAGAACGGCTGGAACAAGTTTTCGAAATTTTAGGCAAGAAAGCGCAGGCTAAAAAATGTGACGCGATGGAAGGACTTTTAAAAGAAGGAGACTCCATTATAGAGGATACTGAAAAAGGTTCAGCAACACGTGACGTGGGTCTAATAATTGCAGCGCAAAAAGTAGAACATTACGAAATTGCGACCTATGGTGGCTTGGCACAACTAGCAAAGACATTGGGAATGGAAGAAATTAAAAACATCTTAGGTGAAACGCTTGACGAAGAAAAGCAAACCGATGAATCACTTACCGAAATCGCGGAGTCAAATGTGAACTATGCATCCCTAGAGGAAGAAGCGTAGTAATTAAGTTTTATCAACCTTATTCTCTCCCTTCATCTTTGTTGAAGGGTAGCAGAGGTTTTTAGAAATATTCTTAAGAGGATCAACATGATGAAGAAGAATCTTCGAGCGTTTGCTCGATAGGACTAGCCCATCATGTTGATCCCATTATTTTTTAAAGCTAGAATGGTTCTGCAAAATAATTTCTCCGATTACACTGACCCAATGCTATTAATGAACGCCAAGTCAATCCAGTAAAAAGGATTGACTATTCGATACAAGTTTCTGAGGGAGTTATCGTTTTGTCCAATTTTGAAATGGTAATTTTCTTAAGAACTACCGAAAGAATTAATCCAAATATTACGTAAGCCAAAAAAAGAACAAAACCGGGTTGCAGTGATGTGTCGTTTGTGGAGATGCTGGCAAGAGATTCAGATTTAATATTTATGCTTTCCATTTGGCTATCGAGAATTCCTTTAAACCCGATGTAAGCCATAAAAATTGCTACTACATTAACATCAGCCATACTCCACTTTCCTGATTTAAAAGCGAAGAAGTTAATGAGCCTATTTCGTTTCCATTTCTCATTGCCCAATAAATATACTTTTGTTGAAAGCAGTTTACATATGGGGAATACAATACTGAATATCAGAATAAGAATACCGACCATTGATGAATCAAATTTGCGAGTTTCAATGAGAATGCGAACAACATCAACGATGCTCTTGCTTTGAAAAAATATAACCTGATCATGAAAGGTAATTTTCTCTCCAATCAATAAGAAGCTCATCTCTTTTATTCGCGCATCAATTTCAATCATTGGTGCTGTTATGCCAACGGCAAGCATAACCAAGGCAAGTAAAACACAAATGGTAAAGAACGGGGTATGTGTCGCATGTTGATTTCTTAAAAGCCACCAGAGGGAAGTAAAAAAGATCATGATGCAAACGATAATTGTTGTATAAAAATAATTCTCGTTTTGTAATTTCATTAATCCCATTTGACTCTGCTGATTAAAAGCTAATAAATCAGATACTCCATATTTTTCAAGAAGTAGCTCACCTCTAGCCACGTCATTAATGCTGTCGTATGTGAGTGAACCAAAATCCTGAAGTTTACTTTTAATAAGGAATTTCAGTTTTTGTTTGTTCTTATCTTTCTTAAGTTCGTTAACAATTGTCTCAGCAAAAGCAGGAACTTGGGCATGTATTTTTTCCTCGTTAACAAATGCTTTAACAACCATTTTTTTCAGTTTCCCGCCTACAGTTTTTTGCTTTTTATCAACTATGCTATCCGCTTTATTTACCAAGGCATGCAAAACAACTTCGATTTCTGCCTTTAAAGTATCTTCCTGCGCACGGGAAAATTCAAAATCATCAATTCGATTTGTTACAACCTTTATAAGATGGTCGCGCCAAGCATTTACAGAAAGCAAACCATTGGTGATATTATTCAAAGTAGTGTAATCCGCCTTGATTTCTGCCCGCTTGCTTGACAAAGTAAAAACCTGCCAAGCGCTCCAACTTGCAATAACCAAAAGAGAGCCGGCAACTAAAATGATGAGAGCCTTTTGTAAATGTTTATTCATTGGCAAAGGTTTAAAGATTTATGAATGTTGAAATTGACAAATACTTTTAATGATGATGAAAATAGTGCTTCAAAAATCCAAGAAGCGATTTAACTTCATGGGTATTTTTGATGAAAATTCTCCGTTTCAAAATTTACCACAAACTACTACATTCCATGCTGGATTATCTACCATCATTATGGTTTTTTTGCCAACTTTAAGTTCGATTAATTTGAATTCATTTATTTCAACTTTATCTATTGATGCTTTATTTTTTATACTACTCAAGTACGGAATTTTTTTGCTTTTATTTTTTCTATCTCCATCTGCTAATGGGTCAGCTTTAAAAGGTGGTAGGTAAATTAAAAAGTATGAGTTTTAAAAAAAAATCGAAACTCCAGATATTAAATTATTACATCCCATCTTTTCAATTGAGTTGTTCGCCTTATGGACTGCATTATTATTTATCCGATTTAATAATTACTAGATTTCGTACAGATTTTTACAGAATGAATAGGGTGACTTATTTGTAAGAAAACATGAACGCGAAAAAAATAATAATACCTGCCTTTCTGAATGACGGTGGCGAAATGGGTCAACTGATTCGCCATAAAGATTGGAGCAAAACAACATTGGGAGACCCGGAAAACTGGCCCCAAAGTTTACGAACCACATTAAGTATCTTACTAAATTCCAAGTTTCCCATGTTCATTTGGTGGGGTCAAGACCTTATTCAATTTTATAATGATGCCTACCGACCAAGCCTAGGTAACGATGGCAAACACCCCAAAGCATTAGGACAGACAGGTGAAGATTGCTGGCCAGAAATATGGCCAACTATTAAGCCGATGATAGATCAGGTACGTCAGGGAGGGGATGCTACATGGCGCGAGGATCAATTGATTCCTATCCACCGTAATGGGAAATTGGAAAATGTATTTTGGACTTTCAGCTATAGTCCTGTAAAAACAGAAAATGGTGAAGTAGGTGGTGTGCTGGTTACCGTTATTGAAACCACCGAAAAAGTAAATAATTTAGAAAAATTAGAGGAAAGCAATGATCAATTAAATTTCGCTATTGAAGCCGCTGAGTTAGGTATATGGGACTATAATCCACTAACAAATAAATTTTCAGGCAATATCCGACTCAAAGATTGGTTTGGTCTGCCGCATACAGCGGAGATTGATCTTTCTATTGCAATAGAAGTAATGATTGAAAAAGACAGGAGCCGTGTTGCAGATGCTATACAAAAAGCCTTACAATACGAGTCTGGTGGGCTTTACGATATTGATTACACTATCATAAATTCTTTAACAAAACAAGAACGTAATGTAAGAGCAAAAGGGAGAGCATGGTTTGGGGTTGATAAAAAAGCCTATCGCTTCAATGGAACACTACAAGATATAACTGAAAGCCAAAAGAGCCGTAAAAAAATTGAAGAAAGCGAACAGGATTTAAAGCGCTACAAACACATGGCTGATAATGCCACTGAGCCATTTATTTTAATGAGGAAAGATGGAACCTTTGCATACCTTAATGATCTGGCATTGGAACGGTGGGGTTATACAAAAAAAGAAGCTGAACACATTCGTGTACCTGATGTTGATCCAATCTATAATGACGAAGTCTTTAACGCGGCATTTATCGCTTCACAAAACCAAAAGCTTCCTCAATTTGAAACCTTGCATAAAAAAAAGGACGGAACAATTTATCCTGTAGAAATAAATATGGGAGGGTTGATACTTGAAGGGCAACCCCACATGTTTGCCATTGCAAGGGATATTACAGAAAGAAAGAAACTTGAAAAAGCCGTTCGTGAAAACGAGGAAAAAATACGCAGTTTTATTCTTCAAGCTCCAGTAGCAATGTGTCTTTACCGCGGGCCGAATCATATTATTGAAATTGTGAACGAAGAACTTTTGGCTATTTGGGATAAACCGCTCGATTCGGTAATTAACAAGCCTGTGTTTGAGGCTTTACCCACGGCAAAAGATCAGGGTTTTGAAGCTTTGCTAAGCAAGGTTTATACAACCGGTAAAAAGTTTACCGCTTTCGGTATCCCTATTATACTTTCTCGTGACGGCAAGCGGAAAACTCTTTATGTAAATCTTGTTTACCAAGCCTACCGAGAAGTCGATGGTACCATTTCGGGTATTGTAGAAGTGGTAAGCGATGTAACAGAACAAGTAAAAGCTACTCAACAAATTGAAGCAAGTGAAAAACGTCTGAACGATGAACGTATGGTGTTTTATAATTCTTTTATGAATGCTCCCGCAGGCATTTCAATTTCAAAAGGAGCTAATCATATTTATGAATTTGCTAATACTGAATACGAAAAATTAGTTGAGAGAAAAATTACCCTCGGCAAAACTGTTCAAGAGCTGTTTCCGGAAATAGAACAGCAGGGTTTAATAGATATTCTGAATACTGTTTTTGAAACGGGGAAACCATTCATTGCTAATGAATTTCCTGTTGAATTAATCAATAAAAGTACCGGCAAAAAGATTTTGCATTATTATACTTCAGTAATCCAGCCAATGATGGATGAAAAAGGAAATACAGAAAGATTGTTATCTCACGGAGTAGAGGTTACAAAACAGGTTGAAGCCCGAAAACAAATTGAAGCAAGTGAACAAAGATTTGGCGCAGCAGTAGAAGCGGTACAAGGAATTTTATGGACTAATAATGCTAAAGGAGAAATGGAAGGTGAGCAAAAGGGCTGGGCAGAACTTACAGGGCAAAGTTATGACGAGTATCAAGGCTACGGTTGGGCAACAGCCGTTCATCCTGATGATGCACAACCTACCATTGAAGCATGGAATGAAGCAGTTAGAGAAGTTAAAACCTTTGTATTTGAACACCGTGTAAAAACGAAGAGCGGTGAATGGGGACTATTTTCTATAAAAGGCATTCCATTGTTAAACGAAGATGGTTCCATAAGAGAATGGGTTGGAGTGCATACTAATATTACCGAACAAAAAGCAGCAGAAGAAAAAATTAAAGAAAGCGAAAAGCAGTTTCGTACTTTTGCCGACAGCATTCAAAACCTTGCGTGGATTGCCAATGCTGACGGATGGGTTTATTGGTTTAATCAAAAATGGTACGATTACACCGGTACCACACTTGAAGAAGTGCAAGGTTGGGGATGGCAAAAAGTGCATCACCCCGAACATGTAGAAAGAGTAGCAAACTATGCTAAGGAAGGATGGAAAAAAGACAAACCGCTTGAAATAACCTTTCCGCTTCGAAGGCATGACGGAAAATATCATTGGTTTCTCACCCGCGTTTATCCTGTAAAAGACGCCAACGGAAAAATTGAGCGATGGATTGGAACAAGTACCGATATTACAGAGCAAAAAAGTTTTAACGAAGAGTTAACACAGAAAGTAAAAGAACGCACCGAAGAACTGCAAGCAAAAAATCTTGAACTTGAAATCACCAATGCTGAACTTCAATCATTCAGTTACGTTGCCAGCCACGATTTAAAAGAACCCTTAAGAAAAATTCAGGCGTTCAGCAGGCGCATTCTTGAAACAGAAAATTTTTCTGAAAAGACACTCGATTATTTTAATCGGATAATTTCTGCAGGAGCGCGAATGCAAAATCTCATTGATTCCCTGCTTGATCTTTCTCGCACAAATACAATTGAATTGATTTTTGAACCCTGTGATTTAAATACAATTGTTGAGGAATCAAAAAATGATTTGCATATAAGCATCATGGAAAAGCAGGCTACCATTGAATATGAAAATCTTCCGGTAATAATGGGAGTATCTATTCAAATCTCCCAACTCTTCACCAATCTGCTTGAGAATGCAATAAAATACAGCCGAACAGGAATTAATCCGCTAATTAAAATTACTTCATCCATTATCGAAGGAAAAATAATTGACCATACATCAGCAAACAAACAAGCTAAATATCATGAAATAAAATTTGCAGATAACGGAATCGGGTTTGAACAAGAGTATGAAAATAAAATCTTCGAACTCTTTCAAAGGCTTCATGCGAAAAATGAATATTCAGGAACAGGCATTGGTTTAACCATTGTTAAAAAGATTGTAAATAACCACAAGGGCTTTATTATAGCAGAAGGAAAACTTAATAGAGGTGCAACATTCACTATATACATACCAACGGCATGAAGAAGATATTATTAATAGATGATGACGAAGACGACCAACTTATGTTTAAGGAAGTCATCGAATCTATAAATCCAACATTGCCTTGTGAGACTGCAATGAATGGTAAAATTGCACTCGATAAATTAAAAGTTTGGGCATCGCTACCCTACATTATATTTCTTGATCTTAACATGCCTGTTATGAATGGTTTTGAATTTCTGATTCAAATCAAAAAAGAAAAGACGTTAAGCCAAATTCCTGTTTGCATTTTTACCACGTCAAACATTCCCCGTGATAAGGATTTAGCTAAAGAGTTTGGAGCAATATGTTTTCTAACCAAACCAAACGATTTCCAAGTCCTCCGTCAACAACTGCAACAAATTCTAACCGCAGATTTTTCAACTAATGAATACCTATCCATTCCATAATAAAATCAACAACTAGACATGTCTTTTTTAAATGAGAATTATGCTTTTCTAGCTCTTTAATTTCCACATTATAGATATTTAGAAAATAATACAAAGTTACGAGCCGGAGTAATAGAAAGCTTTAAGGATTCGCTTATGGTTGTTTCAAAATTCGGCAAGCAATAGTTCCTGCCTTCTTCCATAAGCAGTTATTTTTCTTTACAGCCATCTATCTTTTCATATCATGCCGTGGCGCAGTATCATTTCTAATACAATATATTAGACTTGTTCATGTCTGCGGCATTTGGCTTCCGGGTGGTGCTCGGTTCAAAAAATGCAAATCCTTTGAATTTTAGTTCACACATTGGTGAGGTCTGGAAAACGAGCAGGCAAGAGAGTCATCTATACGAAGGATGATATTGAAAGATTGATCGCTTCACTACGGCCATAGTTAAAAGCAATTTTGAGAGAAAAAGAAAAGCACGTTAAATCAAGGTGCTTTTTCATGTTAAAAAATATATTCTTTCAGATTTTGTTGACCTGATTGCAGACCTGCTAAAGCAAAAAAGCCTCATTTCTTGCGAAATGAGGCTTAATCTGCGGTCTGGACGGGACTCGAACCCGCGACCTCCTGCGTGACAGGCAGGCATTCTAACCAGCTGAACTACCAGACCATGTTTTGTTTTTCTTAACAACTTTCCGCTTTTCGACCTGTCACAAATTGATTAGCTGTCTAAAACGGAGTGCAAATATAGCCCTCGACTTCTTTTCTCCAAAATTTAGTTTGAAATAATATTGATTACGCGAAGGTCAATCCATACAATCCGTTATGCAGGCTTTCTCTATCTCCTCTCGAGAAGATCGCAATGAGAATGCGCTGATCCCTTTTTAAATGTTTTCGAAAGGTTTATGCGGGGGAGTAAAAAGCAAAAGAGCAAAGCATAATGCTTTGCTCTTTCTGCTTCATGCTTTCAGTCAAGAACTTACTTCCTGTAAGTAAGCGCTTCAGGTATCCATGCTTTGAGATCTTTTATACGAGTATTGTGAGAGGGGTGAGTGGATAGAAATTCCGGGGGTTCTCCGCCACCCGTTTGTCCCATACGTTGCCAAAAGATAGGGGCTTGTTTTGGATCATAGCCCGCAATGGTCATGAATATCAATCCGATATGATCAGCTTCTGATTCGTGGGTGCGACTGAATTTCAACATGCCAATGTTGGTTCCAGCACCAATGGCTTGAAACAATAAGTCTTTTGCTGCTGTCGGATTTTGTCCGAGTAAACCACCAACGGTTTGCAGACCGAACTGCGCCACCATTTGTTCACTCATACGCTCGCGACCGTGATTGGCAATGGCGTGTGCCACTTCATGACCCATAACTACGGCTACACCGGTTTCATCTTTACAGATCGGCATGATGCCGGTGTAGAAGGCTACTTTTCCGCCAGGCATACACCATGCGTTTACAGTTTTTGGATCATCAATGAGGTTAAACTCCCATGCAAAACCATCTAACTCTTTAGACGCATTTTTGCTGGCCATATATTGTTCTACTGCTTTCTGAATTTTAACACCTACCCGTTTCACCATTTCGGATTGCTCACGGTTTGTAGACAACGGACCTTTTGATATCACCTCCTGGTATTGTGTAGTGGCCATGGGAATGATCTCAGCATTCGATACCAGGCTGAGTTGGTTTCTTCCAGTTACGGCAACTGAAGCACATGCGTAAACAATGAGTAATGTCAGTACAGTTGCGCCTCCTATTATTATTTTCTTCATAATCGTTTTCATTTTGGACAAAAATATGAATTTGTTATTGAGTTAAAGAGTTGATTCGATGATTCGTTAATTGTTTCAAGTTCAAGCTTAGAGTTCAGTGGAAATAGTATTGGGTAAGGTTTTAGTTGTTCGTGATTGGTTGGTACCTTGCAATATCATTGCCACAAAAAAGTAAATTCTAAAACATTTAGGATATGAGAATATTTGCCATCGGTCGAAATTATGCAGAACATATTAAAGAACTAAACAATGAACGTCCTGATGAACCGGTTATCTTTACGAAACCAGATACGGCTATAATTCGCAATAACGCTCCTTTTTATTATCCTGATTTTTCGAAAGATATTCACTACGAAGCAGAGCTGGTTTTACGCATTTGTAAGGAGGGAAAAAATATTGAAGAAAAGTTTGCACACAAATATGTAGATGCCATCGGTATCGGTATTGATTTTACGGCACGCGATCTGCAACAAAAAGCAAAAGACAAAGGTTTACCTTGGGATATTGCGAAAGGCTTTAATGGCTCCGCTCCCATCAGTGATACTTTTCTTCCGATCACTGCTTTCGCTGATTTAAAAAATATCAACTTTAGTTTAAAGGTTGATGGTGAACTTAAGCAACAAGGAAATACGAGCCTGATGCTTTTCAATTTTGATTACATCATAGCTTACCTGTCGAAATTTTTTACACTTCGCACAGGCGATTTAATTTTTACGGGCACGCCAAAAGGTGTTGGACCAGTGAAGGTAGGAAACGTGTTATCCGCATATATTGAAAATGATAAATACCTGGAGTTTGAAATTAAGTAGTATCAGTTCTAAAATTGTTCTGGTATTTTTTTTAGCGTGGCCATTTTTTGTTCACGCACAATTCAGCAAACCGGAAGAAAAATTTCTGAAGGAGGAAAAATACCTCTACCCGGTTTCACCAGGCAGACCTGGTTCGCTGGCAGGAACCATGGGCGAGTTACGCTCTACACACTTTCACGGAGGCATCGACATTCGCACCAACAATATGATTGGTTTGCCCGTTCTCGCTTCAAAGAGCGGATATATCTCCCGTGCTTCAATGATGGGCTCGAGTTATGGCAATGCCCTTTACATTACGCATCCAGATGGAAATACTACGGTATATGGACACTTGGATAAATTTAACGGTGCCGTTGCCGATTTTGTATTGCAAGAGCAATACCGCAAGAGAACCAATGAGATTGATTTGTTTTTTCAACCGGATCAATTTAAAGTAACGCAAGGTGAAATTATTGCCTTATCGGGAAACACCGGTGGTTCTTCCGGTCCTCACCTTCACTTTGAAATTCGCGATGCTCAGAATTTTCTGCTTGATCCTTTAATCGTTGGCGATTTTTCTGAATTGATTGATAAACTTCCTCCAGCAACAGAACGCATTGCGCTTCGAACAATGGACGTCAACTCACGCATCAACGATCGCTTTGGGCGATTTGAATTTTATGCGCAAAAGGTAGGAAACAATTACATCCTTGCGAATCCTATTCTGGCGCATGGAAATATTGGTGTTGAAATTCTGGCGAAAGATAAACTCGCACCCAGGAGTCAATTTTTTGGTGGTGTCAATTACTTAGAGATGCGGGTAGACAGCGCCTTGATTTTTCGTCAGGCGATAGAGAAAGTGAATTTAGCGGAGACGCGAACCATTTACACGCTGATGGATTTTAAAACGATGCGCAACAAGGGCAGCAAGTTTTACAAACTGTATATTGATGATGGCAACGATATGAAATTCTATGGGGGATCACCGAGCCAAGGCGTAATAAAGGTAAGCCAAGAAAAAGATTCAAAGGTTCATATCAAACTAAAAGACAGCAACGGAAACTCCAGCACGTTTTCATTTAAACTTAGACCGAATCCTGTTGTGAAACAAGTAGACAATCTAGAATCGTTCGCTTCCATTATTACATATGATGTTAATGAAAACGTGATGACCGTTACCGCCAAGCCATGCACAGAGAAAAAAAACAAAGCCATCGTATTTTTAAATGGTAGCGTAATCGAAATTGAACCGGATTACTTTAACAACAACCGCGCGGTCTATCTTATTGACTTGCGTAAAAACATACCCGATTCTGTGGTAGTGTGTGGAAAATCCATTACACCGAACATAAACAATCCAATACCTTCCGGCACAGAGTATAGTTTCTACAGTGACATGATGGACATTAAGTTTCCCATCAATGCCATTTATGATACGCTCTATCTCAACACAAAATACCAGGCTCAGAAATCAGGTATGGAAATTTTCACTATCGGTTTACCTACTGTGCCTTTAAATAAAAGTATTTCTGTTTCGTTGAAACCTGTGCGAAAGTATTCCATTGAAAAAAATACAGGCATTTATCGTATGGTGGGTAGGGGTGGATTCGCTTACATTGGTGGTGAATGGATCAATGAAAGAATTCAGTTTAATACACGAGAGTTTGGCGACTTCACCATATTGAAAGACACAACCCCGGCAACCATCAAAGTAGTTTACGTAAACAATCTCGCAGCGCGATTCAAAATACGCGATAACCTTTCCGGCATCTCTTCGCACAAGGCCACCCTAAATGGAGAATGGTTGCTCATGCATCTTGATAATAAAACCGGAACATTGGTGGCAGAGCGTTTAGATAAATCCAAACCATTGAAAGGCCACTTCGAATTAGTGGTAACAGACAATGCTGGCAACGAAGCGAAGTACACGCAAACGATTTTATAATCATGACCTTAAAAATTGGTAGTAAAGCCCCTGACTTTACGGTGAATGATCAGGATGGAAAGCTCGTAACATTATCGGCTTTAATTGGAAAAAAAGTAGTGCTCTATTTTTATCCGGCAGATCTAACACCTACCTGCACCATTGAAGCTTGTAACCTTCGCGATAATTATAAAGCCCTGATCAAAAAAGGGTATGAAGTATTGGGCATCAGTCCCGACACCGAAAAAAAACACCGTAAGTTTATTGAGAAAGAAAAATTACCCTTTCGTCTGCTATCAGATGTTGATAAGAAAGTTCATGACTTGTATGGAACGTGGGGTGACAAGGTATTGTTTGGTAGAGAATACAAAGGAACGTTGCGCACGACCTTCGTCATCGATGAAAAAGGTTTCATTGAAGACATCATCAATAAGGTAGTAAGTAAAGATCATGCTGCGCAGATTTTGAAAGATCCAGCATTAGAGATCTCTGCTAAAACAGTTTCAAACCCAACTGCCTCCACGAAAGTTGTAGCAAAGAAAGCTTCGACTAAGAAATCAAAGTAATCGTGTCGGGTTATTTCAAAGGGAACCTTTAATATCCTTTGTCCTCCTCATTTAACAGAAGGATACTGTACCGTGAGCTTGGGAGTTTGGAAGAGTATATAATTTACTTTAGAAACAAAAATATTCCTGATCAGCAAACTATAGTGCAGTCTTCTATAAATTGCGAAATGATTGATTTATCCATTATCATACCTGTCTATAACGAAGAAAAAAATATCCATCTTCTTTATGAGCGTCTACTGGCTGTTGCTAATTCACTCGGTGTGGATTACGAGTTTATATTCATCAACGATGGCAGCAAAGATAATACGCTTCAAAAAGTAAAGGAATTGGCAGCAAAAAACAGTTCCATCAAATACATTGATTTCAGCCGCAACTTCGGCCACCAGATAGCGGTAACAGCTGGTTTAAATTTATGCAAAGGTAATCGAGCAGTCATTATTGATGCTGACCTTCAGGACCCTCCCGAATTAATTCTGGAGATGTACAAAAAAATGAATGAAGGGTTCAATGTGGTTTTTGCCAAAAGGCAGAAAAGAGAGGGAGAAAGTCTGTTAAAGTTAATTACGGCAAAAGTCTTTTATCGCCTCCTTGCCCGTGTCACCTCCGTTGATATTCCGCTAGACACTGGCGACTTCCGTATGATTGACAGGAAAGTGGTGGATACTCTTAATCAGATGCCTGAGCACCATAAGTTTATCCGCGGTATGGTTTCGTGGATTGGTTTTAATCAAACTTTTGTAACGTATAATCGCGAAAAGCGAAATGCAGGAGAAACAGGATATACATTCCGAAAAATGTTTCGATTTGCTTTAGATGGCATCACTGGTTTTTCAAATGCTCCCTTAAAGCTGGCCACATACTGCGGATTTACCTTTTCCGCCATCTCCTTTTTACTGATTGTCTATACGCTGTATGCCAGGTTCTTTTCCGATAATTACGTACAAGGATGGGCCTCTATAATGATTAGTGTTTTGTTTATTGGCGGCATACAACTTATCTGCTTAGGAGTCATTGGAGAATACCTAATACGGATGGATGCTAATATCAGGCAGCGGCCGTTGTATATTATCAATGAAACGAATATTGACCGCAAAGATTAGTTCAGATGTGGCATTGAATTACCTATGAGCAAGGTAATCCGCCAACATACGGAGGGTTGTACGTGTAAAAGAGCTTTATCCGTACTCAACGGAATAAGCATTTTTAAAGATTTTTCAGCCAAATTGTTTCTTACTTATTCATAGTCAGAATTCAATTTTGATACAGGAGATGTTGAGGATCAGCTTTTAGTTGATGGATTACTATACTGAACTATTATTTGAAACTAAGTCACTAATACAAAGCTTACCCAAGTGGCCAGTATCAATTACAAGTATGACTAATATAATGAGTTTATTGTATTACATTTTACCCTTTTTGAATGCTTTTCTTAAATGGCGAATCTAAATTATATTTTACTTATTTTCGGTAATTCAATTTAATATAAAAGCTGACGTAGATTACTCAACAACTAAGTCTACCACCCTTTTTTAAAAAAGTTATAATCAATGAATCGACATGAAGCTTACCCTAATTTAATAGCATCCAAATTGATGATGTCCAATTGTAATCATCATCCGGTTGCAATGTGGTAAACTCTGCGTTGGTTTTTTGTGGGTGGTGGCGTTTTCTATACTTCAACAGGAACTGTGTAGATGTTTAATAACCTTGTGTACTGTGTGGTCTTTCATTATTGTAAATCCATATCCAGGCATGCGTAAGTAGTGGTGCGTGATTAAGGTCATCAAAGACAAAAGCATCCAGCACATCCTCTCCATACCTTCGATTGAACCGCTCGATATCCGCTTTGATTAGCATTGCTTTTTTAATGAAGACATATCCAATACTATCACCACATCAATCCTTCCGAGCTTCTGCAATGAACTCGGGGCGGTTATCCACTCGCAAACGTTCTGGTCTTCCTCAGTATGAATTGGATCGTTTAATAATTATTTTGGTCTGTAAGAATGCAAATCTAGGAGCGAGCCGGATGATCTACTTCAGATGGATAACATGTGCGCCAAAATAGGCCCGCATTTTTCACTACAGGTTGGGTAGAAGTGACCATGTTTCCAAGCTTCGGATTTTGGTGATTGTCCCCACCAGAATTCAGCCAATGCCAGAGGTTTCATTTGATGCTTAAATGCATACTGCAGTAGTTTAGGTGCAGCACATTCGCCCGCACCACTGGGCGGATTTTTCCGCGAAGCCGTTTTGAAAATATCATTCAGACTTCGTTCAACACCTGCTTGGTTTAGAAAATAATAATGATCAAATAATTTATGCTGTAGTGAAACAGAGTGATTTTTTCGTGCTGTCTTTAAACTATTAAGTTGATCATTCGTTCCTTCTGATTTTGAAGCCGTCAGGTTTTTTATATCATCGTTCATTCGCGTCAGTTTTTTCATTCCAAGATTCAAAAAACTATTTTCAGTAAGGCTGTCAAAAACGGGCGGAACAAACTTTGCGTGATGATTTCCGCCCGCCAGTTTACCGGAAAACGCAGCGAGGTATCCCAACTGATTATCGGATGTCAGCACCACCAGAACACCAAACATTTTTCCAATGATGATACGTGCATCATTCTCCGCGAGGCCAAAGTTATGAGTCCATACTTTTTGTGTTTCCAAGTGCAACTGCAACTCTTCTGCAGCCAAACGACACAAGGCATGTGGTGCTCCATCGCGCGTCAGCACAAAATGGTCAGGAATCGTCACATGATCAGTTGGCGATGTGAACGATGTAAAAAATAAAGGTTTAATAAGGGAGGGCACGTTACCTGACTTTTTTGTGATCACATTGTTGCAACCATGTTGATGGTTAATGCGGCTGGCACAAAGGTAATTATTAACGAACGTTTCTAATAAAAATAAGTCTATGTAAGGCTATCCAATTTTTCCAGAGCAGCTTGCACACAACTTGCGAACCTATGCACTTCTAAACTTATACCTTCCTACTCAATCTTCCCATACGCATAAAAGTATCATAAACTTTATCATCATTCGATTCACCAGATGATGATGGTATTATTTCTTCTTCACCTTTTTCTTCGGTGCTACATTCTTTGCTACTACTTTCTTCGGTGAGGGCTTCGTCTTCATTAGGGCTTTCAGCTTTTGGGCTTTAGCGTGTGGTTGAGAACTGGTTGACTTGTTCTCAAACCCAAATCGGATTGCCGCTTCAAGAATAGTAATGTCTATATCTTTTAGAGTTTTGAACTTAATGCAATATCCCGTCACGCTCGCCTTGCCAAGTTTTTTTCCATAGCTCTGGGCTAAGTATTTCTTATCATCAATACCCAGGATGTAGACAGAGATTCCGGTTGTGTTGGCGCTGATACCAATTTGAAACCATTCTCTGGTTTTACCATTCGCATATCTTAAGTTTTGAAATCCATATCCTATGTTCGGGTTAGACACAATTTTATTCTCACTGTTTTTACCATCTAAGAACCATACTCTACATCCGGGTGAAACTTGAAGTGTCATTCGATGAAGCTCTTGGATTTCACTACGCTTTGGCTCAAGTTGGCTGGTGATATAATTTCTGATTTGTTCTTGTATGTTCATATCAATATGAAATTATGCGTTACCTACTCTGATCGGTTTTAGGATGGCTATAGAGATCAGTTTCGTTAGGATACAAAGATCGTCAACAAAGACTTTGTTGTTGCGATTTAAATGCGACAATCTTAGATGCTAAATACGACATGCTTGGATGGCAGTATTTTATTGTCGTTGCCTAAGGTAGCACGGAAGTTTCTTCTATGCGAATTTTATCAATCTAAATTGATAAACCGTCCATTGAATAGAAGTTACTTCCATACTCTACTTTCAATAAGAAAATAAAAATTAGTTAAAAATAGGTCTGTTAAAAAACTGGACTGGAACTAAGTTCCCGGCAAGGCTTTGCATATTGTTAAGTTTCTTTGGCGCACGAAACTAAGTTTCGCGCGAGTGCGGAATTGAAATTGCTGAATCAGCGGATGCTGAAAATTATCAGGGTACACGCGGACGCTTGGGCGAGAGTGTTCGGTTAGTTCGGAAGTTTCTTCTATTCAATGGAAGTTAACTCGATGCTCTATTTCTCAAACGAAATAAAATTATTCAAAACAGGTTTGTTAAAACTGCACTGGTACTATGTTCTATGTAAAGGCTTTGCAGAGGAACGGGGGCAGAATCAAAATCCCCTTTTTCGGGGAGGTTTACCATTCATCAAAGAGGTAGGTTTGTATACTGAATTTTTAGTCATGAAAACATCAGCCAATTTATCGCTTTGTGCATTAATTTCGCTAGGGTATGAATCGTAATCAACAATTGTTCTTGACCCTCTCAATGCAGCCACACACTAGAACCATTGAATAATCAGACAGATTAAACTGAGTACTAACAATCAAATTTTAGAAAAATGAAAAAACAAAACTTTTCGATCCGTTTATTAATTTTAGCTGGAGTGTTTTTGGTATTCGCAAGTAGTTGTGGAGAGGATGTTGACAACAACAGAAAAAAAAATATTCCTGTCATATCCATTACAGAGGTTACAGAGATTACGACAACAACAGCAGCATCAGCCAGTAACATAACCAATGATGGTGAAGCAAATGTAAACGCACGTGGTGTTTGCTGGAGTACAAATGAAAACCCAACTATAGATGATAACAAAACAGAAGACGGCACAGGTGTGGGTAATTTTACAAGTAGTATTACAAACTTGGAATCAAACACAACCTACTATATAAAAGCCTACGCTACCAATAGTGTAGGTATCGGTTATAGTGATGTTATGTCTTTTACAACAAAGGAAAGCGCGAGAGGGAGTTTTACTGACCCACGCGATGGCAAAGTTTACCAAACCGTAACCATAGGCACACAGGTATGGATGGCAGAAAATCTTGCATACTTGCCAAAGGTTATCAGTCCCTCCAATGGTTCATTATCAACTCCGTTTTATTATGTATATGGGTATGATGGCACAAGCGTGGCTGATGCCAAAGCAACAACTAATTATAGTACGTATGGTGTTATATATAATTGGGAGGCAGCTATGGTATCTTCTCCTGCTGGCTGGCACATGCCAAGCGATGCAGAATGGACACAATTAACAACTTATCTTGGAGGCGAAAGCGTTGGGGGCGGCAAACTTAAAGAGATGGGCAATAATCATTGGAACAGTCCCAATACAGGAGCAAGCAATGAATCTGGCTTTACAGCCCTTCCAGGTGGTTGGCGCTACTTCACTTTGCAGCACTCGTTCCAATTTATGGGAACCCAAGGCTATTGGTGGAGTGCCACCGAGAACTCTAACAATTCCGTATGGATCCGAGTCATAAACTACGATGGCATCAATTTAGTCAGGGAGACTGGCAATGAAGAGTTTGGATTTTCTGTTCGTTGCGTGAAGGATTAATTTGATTTATTTGGGTCACATTTATTTCCTTCAGGTAAATACCCGCGCCTTTGCCGCCTATGCAGCATTAACAGTGATGAAGAAAGCGTTTTCTCCCCATCAGAGTCCCGGTCTCCGGAACTCTGATGATTCATCCATTCAAATCTTTATAGAGGGCGACCTCAAAATTCCCAACTTCTCCCCGTTCATTAAACCCAGCGTTGGAATGGGAATACTTACTAAAATATTCCTAGGGTGACGCGGAAGTTTTTTCGTGTAAAACTCAAAAATCTATAATTATAACAGCCCTTCAAATGAAAGTTACTTCCATACTCTACTTTCAATAAAAAAATAAAAATTAGTCAAAACAGGTTTCTTAAAAACGGCACTGGAGCTAAGTTCTAGGTAAAGGCTTTGCATATTGTTAAGTTTCTTTGGCGCACGAAACTAAGTTTCGCGCGAGTGCGGGATTGAAATTGCTGAATCAGCGGACGTTGAAAATTATCAGGGCACAAGCGGACGAATGCGCCCTAGTGGCATGCTGACGTAGAACTTTGAAGAGCCTAGAGGCAGTGACTCTAAAAAACTTTACTTTATCCTATCCACAAACTCACGAATGATACGCAATGCTTCCTTGCTATCAGGTGACGTAATGTTAGTCAATGGCCAAACGTGTGTAACTTCTTCGAAGACTTTCAATACAGAATCACTTCCTGCCTTCTTTAATGCCGAGTGTAGCTGAATGGAATCGTCACGCAACACTTCCTTTTCTCCCACAAGAATTAGTGTGGGATTGAAATCTATAAAATCTCCATGCACTGGAGATAATAAAGGATCATCCAGATTATGACCACCCGAATATAATGAGGCCGCATAGTCTACAAACGTTTTGCTGATGACTGGATCATTTTTTTCATTTTTTACATAGCTGGCATATTCGGTTTTCATATTCAGCCAGGGTGAGAGCAACACCTGATAAAGTGGCAACGTCAGTTTTAATTTTTTCAGATTCAATGCCGTGCTCAGCGCCAGGTTACCACCGGCACTGTCACCCATCAATGCGAATTGAAAACCGGGTGTACGCTGTAACAATTCTTTGATTACTGCAGTCGCTTCATTCAATGCAAACGGAAAGGGTTTCTCCGGTGCGAGTGAATATTCTACAAGAAGAATTCTTCGACTCAACGCAGCGGCCAGATGACTTACCATCGCCCGATGTGATTCAATAGAGCCATAGATAAATCCACCGCCATGGAAGTGGATCACTACTTCTCTGCTTACAATGTTTTGTGGTGTGAACCAGTAGTTATGCACACCAGCCAACTCCGCTCCTTCTATCTTCACCTCATCATGAGGCTTATAACTCAATCCCAGGGATTCAAATCCTTTGCGTTCTTCTTTTATATTTTCCATCTCGTTTCAAATTTTATGAAACAAATATGTGGCGTGCAGCGCGCGAAAATATTAAGGTATGTTAAGAAATAGGTGTGATGGTTTTGTATCACTTGCGGGCCAAATCTGTGCGCACCTTACTGAGAAATTCAGGGGTAACGCCCAGGTAAGAGGCAATCTGTATACCGGGTAACCGGTTAGACAGGTTTGGGTATTGTTCTAAAAAGGTAAGGTAGCGCTCTTCCGCAGTAGAACTAATGTTCTGCAACACGCGGTTTTGCATTTCTACAAACTTGTTTTCGAAGATTACTTTGAAGTAGCGTGACATCTTGCGATTGTGCTGAAAAAGATAGAGCAAATCATTTTTTTCAATGATCAGGATATGGGAAGGTTCAAGTGTTTCAATAAAAAGCCTGGAGGGCTTATTGGAGTAGAAGCTACTGATGTCAACAATCCAATCGTTCTCGGCTGCGAACTGAAGGTTGTGTTCTTTACCGGTGGTATCCGTGCTGTAGGTCCGAAAGCAACCTTGCAACACAAAGCCGTAGTGATGGCATACTCGTCCTTCCTGAAGAAAAAATTCTTTCCGTTTCATTTTGCGTGCGCTTACGCGTGATGCGAGGTCTTCTATCTCAGGTGGATCGAGTGGAACGTATGAATTAAAAAAAGTGATAAGCTGATCGATGTTCAATTCAAAAGATTTTAGACAAAGATAACGGTTGGAAAAGGAAGATCGATGACTACGTTTCGAAACGAATATGTATTTAACTCGTCTAGCATATTATACCAACTAATAATAGCCCCTGCACTGCCATCTGCTGTAATGGTTGGTGAAGATTGAAAATTTGCCGCGGTACATACAGCTACGCCATTATTAGACCATTGTACCGTTCCGCTGGCATTAATGCGCTGGACATATACGTCATAATCCGTTCCTCTTTGATCGTACCAGCTAATAATAGCACCTGCGCTTCCGTCTGAGGTAATGCCGGGTTGAGATTGATCACCTGTCGCTTTACATATCGCGACTCCATTAGTCGTTCATTGCACTACGCCACTAGTATTTATTCGCTGGGCATAGAGGTCATTACCATCAGTAGGTGCAACGAATAGATTAGTATACCACGAAATAATTGCTCCTGCATTTCCATCGGAGATAATAGTAGGTGCAAAGTTTTCCGTTGGCGCGTTGCATATTGATATTCCATCGCTTGCCCATTGCACAGTTCCACTGCCATTAATCCGCTGTGCGTTCTTTGCAGCTTTGGGCTTTTTGGGCTTGGGTTTCCTGTTACTTGTTATTTCTATAATAATCAACGGGAGACTCCTCTTGTTCTCGTTTACCAAAAAAGTATCCTATTGACAATTCCGTTCTGTAGAATTTTTCTTCGTACTGAAGAAAAGCACCATTTGTGAAAGTAGGTGGAATGTAGTATGAGTTTTGACTGTAGTCGAATTTTGTTGAAAGTGATACACCTGTGCCAAAAAGTAACTCCACACATAGTCTTTTATATTGTAATCTTCCTCCTGCAACCAACCCCATATTCTGCAATGTGCCTGGGTTTATATAGGCAAAGGTTGATGAGGTTTCATACACTTCATAAAAACGTAAGTAGCGATAATCCATACCGATAAAAGGTTGAAGCATCCATTTCTTTCTTGCTCGAAACGGATAATATCTCCCCTCCGCAATAACACCGTGGCCCTTTGCTTTGTATTGGTCACCATTAAAATCAGAGGCTCCGCCATATTTTCCCCATTCATAGGTAAGTTGCGCAGAGAATATCTTTCCCAAATTGTGTTCATAGCCCACACCAAAGTGGCCACTAAGGGGACCAATAATATCCGTCTTTAAAACGCCAACGCTTTGCCCAAAGCACATGTTACCAGACAAACAGAGGAAAAATAAAATTTTATAATGTATCGTATTCATCTAGTTCAATTAATTACTTTCTGGTCTTTCATGTAAGCATTTTCACCATTATCCAATATAAACATGAGACTTATATATCCCGAATATCTCAAAAGAAAAGATGCATACACCTACCAATACGGCCAGGTATATGCACCTCTAAACTAAACCTTCCACTCCACCGTCTCCCCTACACCTAACGTATCCTCACCTCCTTTATCATCATTCGATTCAGAAGACGATGGTGGTTTTATTTCTTCTTCACCTTTTTCTTCGGTGCTACTTTCTTCGCTACTACTTTCGTCTTTTGACTTTTCGCTTTCAGCTTTTGGCTTTCGGCTTTCACCTTCACCACTTTCTGCTTTTGGCTTTTCGCTTGTGGCTTCGAAGAGACTTGCTTGCTCGACTTTATTTTTTTTGGCGGGCTCACTTTTTTGCTCGCTTGGCTTTTCCGGTTCACCGAAGAGGTTGGCTTGGCCGTCTTCTTCGATCCACGGCTCGGGGTCAGAAGCTTGCTGTTCTTTTTTTTTTCCTCGATTGGGCTCGAGGTGTCTGCTTCTGTGTCATCTTCTGGCTCGGGTCCGGCTTCTTCCTCCTCTTGAATCAAGGTAACTTTTGAAACTTTGTATTGTGAAAGTCGGTTGCCCAATGCTCTCCATCCTTTCACATCGATCAAGTCTTCGAGGTTGATTACTTCTGCTGTTTTCTCTTTGTCTTTTCCTTTAATCAATTCCATTTCTACTTCTGGTGTCTCCGATGTGGTAACCAACACCAGTCGTGAGCCAATAGCTTCGGTGATGAAAGTAAAGTCTTTGTCTTGTGTTGTGGTCTCAATCATGAAACGTTTCACCATGTACGCTTTGCTCTCGCCATCTACATACACCGCAGACACTGCTTTCTTCGGATGGAATTTTTCAACGAGCAATGTTTTCTCAGGCTCGAAGCGATTCGTTAATTCGAAGTTGGTGATTTTATATATACCATTTCGCGTGAACGTGATGAGTTGATCATCGGCATCGAACTTACCTAAATATCTTCCGCGACTGTCTTTATTCAAACGCCCGGCATCTTCATCGTACCACAAGTTCAATTTACTTAATGTAGATGAACCTGCTTTTAAGAAATCAACTTTACGGATGGGATATTTCGTGATCGTATTTCCTTTCGAACCACGACCTTTTACTTCCAATTCAGAAAAATCGTATTCAAATATTTTCTTTCTTGCTGTGCTGCCTTGTGTAAGCTTCACCTCTACCGTTTCAGCTTCTCCGTTTGGATTGCCGCTTACATAGTAGATTCTGGAATTCTTATCATCACTGGCGATGGCGTATTCTTTATCGCGCGTAATACCGGGCATGTTAAAGCGTTTGGCAAAACCTTTTCCGCCTTTACCGTCACCATAGATTACGTTGTACGTCATCCGGTCATCGCCCTTCTTCCATATTCCAATGTACATGATGTCTTTGCCCATAAACACCCTCTCCCCGATACGCGACACACGTGCCTTACCATCTTTGCGGATAACAATGACATCATCCAGATCAGAACATTCGCAAATAAATTCATCGCGTTTCAAACCATACCCTACAAAACCATCTTCACGGTTAATGTAGAGTTTTTGATTGTTGGCAATTACCTCAACAGCCGTTACAGACTGGAAGCTCTTAATCTCTGTCTTACGCTCACGACCTTTTCCATACTTATCCAATAAGTTCTGAAAGTAGGCAATGGCATAATCCACCAAGTGCTTAAGGTGATGTTCGGTTTCCTTCAATTGCTTTTCAAGATCGCGCATCAACTCATCCGCCTTGAAGCCATCAAATTTCGAAATACGTTTGATCTTGATTTCGGTTAACCGAACAATATCATCGCGGGTAATTTCGCGATAGAATTTCTTCTTGTGAGGTTTTAATCCTTTGTCAATTACTTCAATAACTTCTTCCCAGCTTTCCGCTTCTTCAATGTCTCGATAGATACGTTTCTCGATGAAGATTTTTTCGAGTGAAGAGAAGAGAATGCGCTCCATCAATTCATCGCGCTTGATTTCGAGTTCGCGCTTTAAAAGATGAAGAGTTTGTTGGGTATTGTATTTTAAGATTTCACCAACCGGCAAAAACTTCGGCTTGTCTTCAACAATTACACACGCGTTTGGCGAGATGCTGATCTCACAATCTGTGAACGCATAAAGTGCATCCAATGCGATTTCAGGAGATTGTCCGGGTTGAAGAAGAATTTGAATTTCTACATCCTTGGCCGTGTTGTCGATTACCTGTTTTACTTTGATCTGTCCTTTCTCACTTGCCTTCACGATAGATTCCATCAATGAAGTGGTAGTGGTGGCAAACGGTATGTCTTTGATGACTAATGTTTTCTTATCGAGAATCTCAATGCGCGCGCGCACTTTAATTTTACCTCCACGCAAGCCTTGATTGTATTCTGAAAAATCTCCGATACCTCCGGTTGGAAAGTCAGGATAGATTTTTGGGTTCTTCCCTTTCAATATATCGATCGATGCTTTGATCAGCTCATTAAAATTGTGCGGAAGGATTTTAGTAGAAAGACCAACTGCAATACCTTCAACACCTTGAGCCAGCAACAACGGAAACTTAACTGGTAATGTAACCGGCTCTTTCTTACGACCATCGTACGACAATTGCCATTCGGTAGTCTGACCATTGAAGGCAACATCCAATGCAAACTTCGAAAGACGCGCTTCAATATAACGGGGAGCAGCTGCGCCATCTCCTGTTCTTACATCACCCCAGTTACCTTGTGTTTCAATGAGGATATCTTTTTGTCCGATGTTAACAATCGCATCACCAATAGAAGCATCACCGTGCGGGTGATATTGCATGGTGTTACCAATTACGTTGGCAACTTTATTGAAACGACCATCATCCATTTCTTTTAAGGAGTGCATGATTCTGCGCTGAACCGGTTTGAAACCGTCTTCAATGCGCGGCACAGCACGTTCTAAAATTACATACGATGCGTATTCCAGAAACCAGTTTTGATACATGCCATCAATGGCAATGGAGTGAATGACCACTTCTCCATTCTCATCTCGGGTTACTGGCTTGTTAATTTCCGGAACTCCAATTTTTTGTTTCTTACTCATAAAATAGTAGTGAGTAGTTAGACATTAGACTTTAGACATTGAAATAGAACGAGTTTGATTTTCACTCCTTCTCAATCTTCAATACTTAGGACTCTGTACTAACTTCCTCTTGTTCTTGTTCAATTTTTTCTTTTGCTTCTACTTTATCTAATTCAATGCGAAGGTTGTCGATGATAAATTCTTGGCGATCAGGTGTGTTTTTGCCCATGTAGAACTCAAGGATTTTAGCGAGATGTCCGTCACCTAATAATACAGGTTGCAGTCGGATGTTCTCACCAATAAAACCACCGAACTCATCTGGTGAAATTTCACCAAGACCCTTGAAGCGGGTAATCTCTGGTTTAGTCCCAATCTTGATAATAGCAGCTTGTCTTTCTTCATCGCTATAACAGTAGATAGTTTCTTTCTTGTTACGAACTCTGAACAGTGGTGTATCCAAAATAAATACGTGTCCTGCTTTTACAAGATCCGGAAAGAACTGCAAGAAGAACGTCATCAGCAATAAACGAATATGCATTCCATCCACATCGGCATCGGTAGCGATAATCACTTTGTTGTAGCGAAGACCTTCAATACCATCTTCAATATTTAATGCATGCTGAAGGAGGTTAAACTCCTCATTTTCATAGACTACCTTCTTTGTGAGTGAGTAACAATTCAATGGTTTACCACGCAAACTGAATACCGCTTGCGTTGCTACGTCACGTGATTTGGTGATTGATCCACTGGCGGAGTCACCCTCCGTAATGAAGATTACAGAGTCAACACCTTTTTCATTCTTCTCATCAAAATGATAACGGCAATCGCGAAGTTTTTTGTTATGTAGGTTTGCTTTCTTGGCGCGATCATTTGCTAACTTTTTAATACCAGCAATTTCTTTACGCTCTCGCTCCGATTGAAGAATTCGTTTCGACATGGCGTCCGCCACTGTAGGATTTCTGTTCAAATAGATTTCAACCTCTTTCGAAACAAAGTCACTCACGAAACTCCGAACCGAAACACCTTCTGGTGCCATGTTGGTTGAACCTAATTTTGTTTTGGTTTGAGATTCGAATACAGGTTCTTGAACACGTATGGCAATGGCTGCAATAATACTCGCGCGAATATCCGCTGCATCATAATCCTTCTTATAAAAATCACGAACACCTTTCACAATACCTTCGCGGAAAGCGGCTAAGTGTGTTCCACCTTGTGTGGTGTTCTGACCGTTTACGAATGAATAATATTCTTCACCATATTGATTGCCATGCGTTAATGAGAACTCGATGTCTTCGCCTTTTGCATGGATGATCGGATACCGTAATTCTTCCGCATCTGCTTTTTGTTTCAACAGATCAAGAAGTCCGTCTTTCGAATAATACTTATTGTTGTTGTAGTTGATGGAAAGGCCTGCGTTAAGGAAAGCATAATTCCACATTAGATCATCCAGATATTCCGGAATGAAATGATAATGCTTGAACATCGTATTATCCGGTTCGAATTCTACCAATGTTCCGTTTCGCTCATCGCTCTTGCCAAGTCGTGGATCGTTGAAGAGAATACCTTTTTTAAATTCAGCAAGCTTGGTTTGTCCTTCGCGGAAAGCCTGCACTTTGAAATAATTGGAAAGCGCATTCACTGCTTTTGTACCCACACCATTCAACCCCACTGACTTCTGGAAAGCACCTGAATCGTACTTCGCACCGGTGTTGATTTTCGAAACCACATCCACCACTTTTCCTAGCGGGATACCTCTTCCATAATCGCGAACCACCACGCGCTGATCGGTGATTTTTATATCGATGCTTTTGCCGTAGCCCATCATGTGCTCATCGATACAGTTATCCATTACCTCTTTCACGAGGACATAGATTCCATCGTCTTTGGATGAACCATCACCCAACTTACCGATATACATTCCGGGCCGAAGCCGGATGTGCTCGCGCCAATCGAGAGACTTAATGCTCGATTCATTATAATCGAACATAGCCGAAGGTTTGTCTGCTTTTGCCATAGTTAATCTTAACAGGGATCGTCAAAGAATGTACAGTTCAAAAAAATCGAATTCACCAGTTTAAAAAATGCTGTGTAGTTAAGATCAGGAAGGCTTACTAAAACCTTCCCGATCTTGAAAAATTCATTTCGCATCTAATAAAGGAATTTTCAAGTTCACTACAAGTGTTTTACAAAAACTGGCAATTGCAAAAATAGATTACATATTTAATGATAACTCTCTGATTTAGTGATTCTAGAGCTACACATCGGAAATGGATTGTTTAGGAAAAAATTTCAGGTAAATAATATAAGCCGGCCAAGCCACGGTCCACCCAATGAGGAGAGCAAGGCTTCCGTAAATTGCAAAAGCAATGTTATTGTAATTGAATTTTTCGCTGCTGTTGTAGACATTAATTAGACTGATCGAGATGATAAAGAAGATATTAAAGGTAATGACCAGCCCATAAAACCACGTGCGAAAATCAGTCTGCTTCGCATACAGTTTGTTGATGATAAAGACCAGCACATTGATGAGCGCCAAAAAGCCCGTGGCCAGATAAAAGAACGCTTCCTTATTAATAGAGACCTGCGAAACGCCATCCTCCTGAACAGCAACTTCCTCCGGAAGACTGGCATAGTTGAGCAGCAAAACCACCAATGTTATCAGCACTGAAAGAAACCAAATGCCCTTGAATATCTTTAATACCATGTTTGTAAATTTGGGTGCAAATTAAACGATAAATCACCTTGAACATCAATCCGATTGTTCTATCCATCCCTATTTTTTTTATCCTGATCGGGATTGAATTGCTCGTAGAGCGTTTTACGCACAAGGATCTCTACAAATTTCCGGACGCTATCGCCACCTCAGCTGCGGCATTACCTCTCAACTTTCAGGATTGTTTCTCAGTATCCTTGCTATAGGGATCTACCACATGCTCTTTCCTCCTTGTAATTACCTATCTAAATAGCGGAGCCGTTTGGTTGTATGCTTTCGCGATTGTCTACATTGTTGTGTCTGTTACCTGGTTCTACTCTATCCAAAAGAAAAATGCATCGATCTAAGAATACTTCATTCATCAAAACATCAATCTGTTTCTTCATCACACTCGCTTTCCTTTTTATCTCCTGTGGAAAATCACTTCCAACATTAGAGGGTGTTGATCTGCAGTCCTGGAAAGAAGATAAGAATGGATGCGCTCATAAACGCTCTGCCATGCAGGAAGCCATTGCCGCGCAGAAAGACAAGTTGTTAGCCCTCGAAGAATTGCAAGTTGCAGAACTTCTCGGCAAGCCTGATCAAAATGAACTCTACAAACGCAATCAGAAGTTTTTCTATTATTACCTTCAACCTTCGAAAGAATGTAATTTGGGGGATACACTTGCACCTAAGAGATTATCCATCCGCTTTAATGCCATGGGATTGGCGAAGGAGATTCGGATTGAGTGAACTCGTTAATAGTTAAAACAGCGACCCAAGTTAATCCTCCGTTGAACAAGCGATTTTGACATTTTACTGTAAATTTGATACTATGAAAACTGCAGAAACCAATACTACAATAGTGGATGGATATGTTGAGCTCTTAGACAATTTAAGTGCAAGCAATAAACTTGACCTTATATCTAAATTATCAGCCACAATTAAAACCAATCTGATCAGCAAAAAATCGTTATTCAAAAAAGCCTTTGGTGCTTTCGACTCAAAGAAATCAGCTGAAGAAATAATTGATAAAATTAGAAACAGCAGAATCTCCAAAAGGCAAACTGAATCGTTTTGAAAAAATATCTGATTGACACAAACATTGCCATATTCTATATGAAAGGTAAGTTTGATCTTGAAGCAAAGTTTGATAAAGTGGGTGTTGAGAATTGCTTTATCTCAGAAATAACATTAGCAGAACTTAAATTTGGTATTGAGAAAAGCGAAAGACCTGAGAAAAACAAAAAGGTATTAGCCAATTTCTTAAGCGGATTACAAGTACTGACTATTTTTGATGCATTGGATTTATATGCAAAAGAAAAAGCACGACTACAAAAATCAGGAACACCCCTTGACGATTTTGACCTTTTAATTGGTGTAACTTCTGTAACCCATAAATTAATAATGGTCACCAACAACACCAGACATTTTAAACGAATAAACAAAATTAAACTAGAGGATTGGACGATTGTATAGTTGTTTAAATAACTAACTGAACAACCTTCACGAATCCTTTCATTTGCTTTCTTCTCCTACTTCGTAAATTCTATCTTTGCGCTGCCTAAACGAAAGTAACAAATGAAAAAAGTAGCGGTGATTGGTTCCGGAACTATGGGTAATGGAATTGCGCATGTATTTGCACAAACTGATTTTACTGTTTCCTTAATTGATGTTTCTGAAGAAGCATTAAAAAACGCAATTGCAACGATTGGCAAAAATCTTTCTCGTCAGGTTGAGAAAGGTAGCATTACAGAAGAAGTTAAAAATCAGGCGCAAGCAAATATCACTACCTACTCCTCGATAAAAGATGGCGTTCAAGGCGTTGACTTAATTGTTGAAGCTGCCACCGAAAATCTGGATTTAAAACTAAAGATATTTCAAGAGATGGATCAGTACGCTGGGACTGAAACCATACTAGCGACCAACACCTCATCTATCTCCATTACAAAAATTGCATCGGTCACCAAACGTGCTGATAAGGTAATTGGTATGCACTTTATGAATCCTGTTCCGATTATGAAATTGGTAGAGGTAATTCGAGGTTACAATACCAGTGATGAGGTAACATCAAGCATAATGAAATTATCGAAGACACTTGGTAAAATTCCAGTGGAAGTAAAGGATTATCCAGGCTTTATAGCCAATCGTATTTTAATGCCGATGATTAATGAAGCGATCTACTCTTTATATGAAGGTGTTGCTGGTGTAGAAGAGATTGATACAGTAATGAAACTGGGAATGGCGCATCCGATGGGTCCGTTACAACTTGCTGATTTTATTGGATTGGATGTTTGTCTTTCCATACTTCATGTTTTGCACGATGGCTTTGGCAATCCGAAATATGCACCGTGTCCGTTGTTAGTCAACATGGTTCAAGCCGGACATAAAGGTGTGAAGACAGGAAATGGATTTTATCAATATACTGCGGGGAGTAAAGATGCAGTGGTGAGTAAACAATTTAAGAAACGATAATGGGTAGTCGTTGTTAGTTGATCGTTATTTGTTGCTGGTAATCCAAACAATCGAGTAGACGGCCTCACCGCTTGTAAGCGATGAGGCCGTCTACTCGATTAGCGCGCGTTTTTGTCGCACTTTAAAATAAAATTGGATGTCGGAAGTTTCTCGATGTATAATTGGTCACCGTGTTTCCAATCGTCAGCGATTTCATAACTATCTAGCTTGAATCCGTTGTCCAACGTTACCTTCCTTGTCAAAAGGTTATAACGCGAAATTTTAAGTTGTCCAACGTGTTTAACCCCGGTATTAAAGTCACTTTTGAGTTTTTCAATTGATTTTGAAAATGTCGTCCACCAGACGATACTAAAAATTCCAAAAGTCGTTGTCACGAGAGACACTAGAGTCAATGCTCCTCCTAATCTTCCCAAGTTTGAGTAGTAAAACGTCAACGTGAATATCAGTCCACCAATAGAAGTCAAAGCCCCAGTCCAAATTTTCCTTTGTCGACCGTTTATTGAATTCTTTAGTTCAAGTTCCAATGTGTCTATGTCGTCCTTGCTTAGTTGTCTACTGTCCATAAAAATGCGCCCTAACAAATAACTATCAACAGCAACTGTTTTTTTATTTCTTCAACAAATCTCTTATCTCAGTAAGTAAGACAATATCAGCAGGCGGAGGAGCCGGTGTTGGCGATGCTTCATCTTTCTTTTTTGCCGCATTAACTCCTTTGATTATTATGAACAATACAAATGCGATGATTATAAAATTGATAACAGCGGATAAGAAACTACCATACTTCACTGAACCAAATAATGTAAGCTCTTGCAGCTTGGTAAGATGAGCAGCATCCAATGCCGGTTTTAACAAAAGCGGAGTGATTACATCTTCGATCAGCGAGCCTACGATCTTACTAAATGCAGCGCCAATGACCACACCTATGGCCAGGTCTATTACATTGCCTCGGAGGGCGAAAGCTTTAAATTCTTTAAGCATAATAATAGAATTTGTTTTTTCTAAAAATACTGTAAAACAGCGAACAACAAACTAAATGTTTACTCTGATTGAGTCTTTTAAAATTGCCCATCGGATAATGAGCAGATTACTTCTTCACAAAATTCAGTGGGTGCTTTAATCCTGAAAAGTCAATAAGTTCAACACCCGCACTGCCAATAAACATGTTGGCATTGATCTTTACCGGAATTCTATTCTTATCGTCTGAGAACCAAGCGGTGATGGAATTCTCTCCATCAAAGATTTTATTCTTCGGCATAACGGGCTTGAACACCAGTGTATTGATTTTGCCGGATTTTATCTTAATGGTTTCTTTTCCTGTATAAACAATCTTCAGCTTAAACAATTCGTCTTCAAAAAAACCTTTTACGGTAATCGTGTCGCCCACTTTCAATTTCGAAAAGTTCATTACGCGCAAATAGAGGAACCCAGCAACCATATCGCGAACATGTTCTGGTGCATCATAATACTTTGGCTCTCTGAGCTTGCCGGTTTTATTATCCAGCGATTTTACTTCAATCTTTTTTTTCTGGTGATCGAAATTAGTCCACTCGTCTTTTTTATAATTACCTTCTCGTTGTTTTCTATAAAATTGAAGTGGTAGAATAGAGACCGTATCAATGTAGGCTCCATATTGGTTGTCAACATCAGCAACCCAATCCACCATACCTACGGTCTTTCCGGTGATATCAACTTTAAAACATGGGCGGTTATTAAAGTTGAAATAATCCGGATGTATTTGTACCATCCCTTTTCCGATCGTAAAAAATCCATAGGTCATCTTAAACCGGATTGTTTCTCCGCGCGCGAAACTATCATTTTTAAAATAAGGAAATACATCATTGTCTTGACTGACAAATCCCGAGAGGACGGCAACGATAAAAAGACTAAAGAGTAATTTCTTCATACTTATTGAGCCAAAGATAAACACGAATGATTAACCATAGAAAGGAAATATGAATTTCAAAGCCCGTGCCAGTAAAACCTAGACACCATTTCTATATAGACGGTTTAAACCGCTACATTATTTTCTCTCAAAGCATCGTTCAGCGAAGTTTTTTTATCCGTACTCTCCTTGCGTTGCCCTATAATCAAGGCACATGGCACTTGAAAATCTCCTGCAGGAAACTTTTTTGTATACGAGCCGGGAATAACAACTGATCTTTCCGGAACATAATTCTTATACTCAACCGGCTTTAAACCCGTTACGTCAATGATCTTTGAACTTGCCGTAAGTACCACATTCGCTCCTAAAACTGCTTCTCTTCCAACGCGAACACCCTCAACCACAATACATCTTGAACCTATAAAAGCATTGTCCTCGATAATAACCGGTGCAGCCTGCACAGGTTCAAGCACTCCGCCTATTCCAACGCCACCGCTCAAATGAACATTTTTTCCTATCTGCGCGCAGCTACCGACTGTCGCCCACGTATCGACCATCGTGCCTTCATCTACGTAAGCCCCAATGTTTACATATGATGGCATCATGATCACACCTTTACTCAAATATGAACCGTAACGTGCAATGGCATGTGGTACCACCCGAACACCGAGTTCTTTATAATTTCTCTTCAGTTTAATCTTATCATGAAATTCGAATGGACCAACTTCAATAGTCTCCATTTGCTGGATTGGGAAATACATGATGACAGCCTTCTTAATCCACTCATTAACCTGCCAACCAATTTCAACAGGTTCAGCCACGCGTAACTTACCTTGATCTAATTTTTCCACCACTTCGCGTATTACCTGTTGATTTTCTGCTACCTGAAGAAGTGTACGGTCGTCCCAGATTTTTTCAATGAGTTGCTTCAATTCCATATCTTGTTTTTAAATGCGCCTGCAAGAAATAAAAAAAACGAGAATAGTCATTGCTTCTATCCTTAAACCTGTTGATGATACTCGCATGTTCGAGAAGTTGGGGCAAACGCTGGCGGAAAATGCAGAAGTACACATTATTGGATATCCGAGTCAGGTAAAAGTAAATACTTCTGCTATTATGTTTCATTCACTCCAACCTTTCAATCGATTGAGCATCGCCAGAATGATTGCATCATGGAAAATTCTTCTAAAGGTTTTCACATTAAAGCCCACCGTATTCATAATCACCACACACGAATTGCTAGCGGTTGGTGTTCTCTCAAAAATTTTACTTTCCTGTAGATTGGTTTATGATGTTCAGGAGAATTATGCACGAAACATTCTTTACACGAATGCTTTCCCAAAACCTATCCGACCTTTCATTGCAGTGTATGTTCGAATGAAAGAATGGATTACCTCTCCTTTCGTAAATCATTTTCTCTTGGCAGAGCGTGGATATGAAAAGGAGTTGTCTTTTCCAGGAAACAAAAAAACAGTTATTGAAAACAAAACGAAGAAGGAAACCGTCATTGCACAAAAGAAAAATGACGGACTTATACATTTACTCTTCACCGGTACGTTATCAGAAACTACAGGAGTATTTATGGCGATTGAACTTGCTCAGAAATTACATTTTATAAATACCTCCATAAGATTAACCATCATTGGATATTGTTCTCTTCAAACAACATTGGTTAAATTAAAGGATACAATCAGAGACAAAAACTTTATTGAACTTATTGGTGGTGATCACTTAGTTCCTCACGCTGAAATTGTAAGTCAGGTTCAATCAAATCATTTTGGTATTATCGCTTACGCCGAGAATCCTTCCACTGTCAATTCCATTCCTACAAAACTGTATGAATACCTTGGTTATCAATTGCCGATCTTAATGGTTGATCACAAAACCTGGATTGATCTTGCCAAACCCTATCAGGCTGCCATACTTTTTAATGTGTTGAATCTAAAGCCTGAGGAGTTGCTGAATAACATGAAGACCCAATCCTTTTACAACTCCATCCCCACCGATGTGTTTTGGGATACTGAAGCGGAAAAGCTAAAAGAAATTATGCTGACGCTCTGAATTCATCTGCCTATTATGCGCTTACCTTATTTCGCACCTATAATTTCGATCTCTGTTCTGCGATTGATTTCACGCCCACCGTCTTCATCATCATTCGATACAATCGGGCGCTCTGATCCATATCCTTTTGCACTTATGCGTGTCTCGCTAATACCTTTTCCGACAATGTAATCTACCACTGACTTCGCGCGTTTCAATGACAATGCTTTATTGGAAACAGCATTTCCCGTGTTATCGGTATGCCCGTTGATCTGAACCTTCAGGTCAGGATTGGACAACAGAAGCTGAAGAATCTTTTCAACCTCGGCAACAGATTGAGCTTTTAGTTCTGACTGTCCAACAGTAAAGAATATATTTTTCAAAACCACCTTTGAACCTACCTCTGCACGTGACATAATGATGTGCGTATCAATCTCCTGAAACTCGGCAAACTTTGGAAGATTAAAGTTGATTGAGTTAAACAGATATCCTGTTTTTTCGGTGGCTACTCCATAGTTTCCTCCGTGCGGAATAACCAATTCAAATTCACCGGTAACCGGATCAGAACTGATTTTGGAAACCGTTTTATTGGTCTCGTTATCAACCAACGAAATGGTTGCTGCCAGCGGCCTTGCATCAATTTCATCAATTACCTTTCCGCGTAACACAGTCACTACCTTTTGTGCCCGAAGTGCTACTATGGTGGGATCGACAAAATCGGTACTCTTGGGTTTCTGCTTGGCAACTTCTTCTGGCTTTACCAATACTGGTTTAGGTTTGGGTTTAAATCTAGGTTCCAGGAATTTTATCGAATAGATATCGGCACCTCCAAAGCCACCTTCTTTTACGGTTGCGTAGTAGGCCATTTTCTTGTCGGGAGAAATACTAAAGAAACCATCGTACTCCCACGAGTTTATCGGATAGCCAATGTTTTCGGGTTTATTCCATTTTCCGTTTTTAAACTCGGTAATAAAAATGTCGCTATTACCCATGCGAGGATGACCATCGGAAGAAAAGTAAAGCGTAACGCCATCGTAGTGAATATAGGGCGAGTCATCGTTGGCAGGTGTATTCACAATAGCTCCAAGATTAGTCGCTTTGCCCCACTGACCTTTAGCATCTTTCTCACTTACATAAATATCTAATTCACCATATCCATTCGGGCGATTGCTGGCAAAGTAAAGTTTCATGCCATCGGGTGAAACACTCGCACAGGTTTCCCAAAACATAGCCGTGTTTATATTCTTATTCAGCGGAACCGGCTTGGACCAATCTGTGCCGTCAAAATTGGAAGTATAAATATCACCACCACCTTCTTCGTAATACAGGAATAACGTTTTGCCATCGGGCGAAAGAGACGCGGCAGCATCATTGTATTCTGCAGTATTGATATTGGCGCTGATCTTCGTGGGTTCACTCCATCCTGCACTGGATTTGCGTGCGACATAAATGTCTTCCAGATTGTGAGCACCTTTAGAACCTTCGCCACGGTTTGAAGTGAAGATGAGCGTATTACCATCGGAGGAAATAATGGGCGAATATTCACTGAGCCGCGTGTTTACCACATTACCAATATTCTCGATGATAACATTCAATTCAAACTGTGACAACGAATCTGCCATCTCGCATTCTGCAATTCGTTCATCGACTATGGATGACACCTCAGGGTTTCTCTTTTTGTATGCTTCAAAATGTTCAATAGCGCTTTTGGGGTTGTTGGTGTTTTGAAAAGCTACACCCAAATGATAATCGATCTTGTTGTTAATATTTGGATTGAGCTTGTAGGCTTTATCAATAAAGGTTGCAGCTTTTGATTTCGTATCGGAGTATAAGTAAGCCAGACCCAATTTGAAATTTACAGTTGCATCGTCTGGGTTAATGTTTAGCGCCTGTTGAAACGATTCAATGGCGTCCTTATAATTTTTCTTGCTGTAGAACTTATCGCCCGCGGCCATATACTCCTTAACCGACTGCCCGTGCAAGGAGATCACCAACAACAGAAACACGATTTGAAAAATTATCTTATTCATTTAAATCCAAATAATTAAGGGGACAATCTACTAAAAATGCCAGGCTTTTAGCGCAGCTAACATTGACATTACTTACACGAAACTTACAAACAGACAAAAAAGAGAACATTAAATAGGCCAACTGCAATCATTCCATTCCAAAGCCATCTCTCCATAAACAACAGAATAGATAAAAACAGCAAAAAGATGTTGCATTATTTTTTAGACTAGTCTAAACTTTTATTTTTGCATATCCGTAAAACGTAAGGTATGCTAAGTCTCACTGAAGAAAATTACCTCAAAGCCATTTATCATTTGTCCGATGGCGGAACCAAAGCTGTTCTTACCAATGAGTTGGCTGAATCGCTCATAACCAAAGCAGCTTCTGTTACTGACATGATCAAGAAGCTTTCGGTGAAGAATGTAATCACTTACGAAAAATACTATGGCGTAAAAATTACCAAGCAAGGTAAGGTACAAGCCCTGACGATTATTCGAAAACATCGATTGTGGGAAACGTTCCTCGTGCAGCAATTAAATTTCAGTTGGGATGAAGTGCATGAAGTGGCAGAACAACTTGAACATATTCAATCTCCCCTTCTCATCGAAAAGCTGGATGAATTTTTAGGTTACCCATCTGTTGATCCTCACGGTGAACCCATTCCCGACAAAAACGGAAAAATTAAAATTCAAGCGCGTGTGATGTTGTGTGATCTCGCCCCTGGCTACAAGGGAAGTATTGTAGCCGTGAAAGATTCTGACTCCAACTTGTTAAAATACCTTGATAAAATTGGTGCCACTCCTGGCAAGAAAATAAAACTGATCGGAAAAGAAGAATATGACGACAGTCTCGAAATAGAATTGGAAAACATGAAAGTTTCCATTTCAAAAATTGTATCGCAAAAAATTTTAGTCACTGCTTAGTTTATGAATACAGAAATAAAAAGGGATCGAAGATCCCTAAGTGAAGTACATGGATCGGTTGAAATAGGAAACAAAAAAGGCTTTAATAAATTCCTCGCGTTTCTTGGCCCAGCATATTTAGTAAGTGTGGGTTATATGGATCCAGGCAACTGGGCAACGGACATTGCGGGTGGCAGCAAATTTGGATATGCGTTAATCTGGGTTTTGCTCATGTCGAATGTAATGGCATTGCTGTTGCAAAGTTTAAGCGCACGTCTCGGTGTTGTGCGTCAACTTGATTTAGCGCAGGCATCACGCAGCACATATGGGCGAGGCGTCAATTTTTCATTATGGATCATGGCCGAGATCGCCATTGCCGCGTGCGACTTAGCAGAGGTATTGGGTATGGCCATCGGTTTAAATTTGTTGTTTGGATTGCCGATGATCTGGGGAGTAAGTCTTACCGTTCTCGATACGTTGCTCCTGCTTGTACTTCAGCATTATGGCATTCGTAAAATTGAAGCATTCATTATCGCTTTAGTGGCCATTATTGGTGGAGCTTTTATTGTTGAAATGATTTTAGCACAACCCGAGATGGGCGAACTGGTAAAAGGATTTGTTCCTAGCATTCCCAACGATCAGGCACTGTACATTGCGATTGGTATCATTGGGGCAACCGTAATGCCGCACAATTTATATTTACATTCTTCACTCGTGCAAACTAGAAGAATTGATACGAGCGAAAAAGGAATCTGGTCAGCAATCAAATATAATTTCATTGATTCAGCCATCGCATTAAATGCAGCATTCTTTGTTAACGCTGCGATACTTGTATTAGCGGCATCGACATTCTTCCAAGCGGGTATGCATGAAGTAGCCGATATTCAGGATGCATATAAATTCCTTACTCCTCTCCTTGGCACTCATTGGGCGGCCATACTTTTCGCTGTTGCCCTTATTGCAGCCGGACAAAGTTCAACGATTACCGGAACATTGGCTGGACAAATTGTAATGGAAGGATATTTGAATATTCGAATTGCGCCTTGGCTCCGAAGACTCATCACGCGTCTCATCGCTATCATACCTGCTTACATTGTTATCTTACTTTATGGCGAAGGTGAAACTGGAACGTTACTGGTGTTTAGTCAAGTAGTATTGAGTTTGCAATTGGGCTTTGCTATTATTCCGCTCATTCACTTTAACAGTGATAAGAAAACAATGGGGGTGTTTGTAATTAAACCGTGGGTACGAATAGCTGCCTGGATTATTGCCGCCATTATTGTATCGCTCAATGTGAAACTAGTTTACAATGAAATATCAGGTTGGCTTGTGTCGATGGGTGATAAGAGCTGGATATTGTGGATCACTGTCATTCCACTTTGTCTCGTAGCATTTGGATTGCTCGTCTACATTACCATCAAACCTATTCTCGACAAAAGAAGTGATGAGGAAGCGGCAAGAATTCCTCATGGCACAGCGGTTACGTTAAATATCACCAACGCACCCATTTATAAACGCATTGCGATTTGCATCGATTTTACTTCTATTGATGAACTCACCATACAGAGTGCATTAGCACAAGGCGGTCCCCATGCACGATACGCTATCGTACACATTGTCGAGACGGCAGGAGCATTTGTCTATGGAAGTCATATTGACGATCACGAATCAAATCGTGATGTAGAGGCTCTCGGAAATTATATAAATCAATTATTTTCAAATGGATATATGGCCGAAAGTATGGTAGGCTTTGGGAATCCAAAGATTGTTATTCCAAAACTTGTAAAAGAGTTTGATGCCGACTTGTTGGTAATGGGAGCTCACGGCCATAAGTTTTTAAAAGACTTAATATTTGGAACAACACTCGATACGGTTCGACATCGAGTCCAGATTCCTGTTTTGATTGTGAGAGAAAAATCAAATTAAAGTTTCGGGTTTCGAGTTTAAAGTTTTCGATGCATAGCAACTCGAAACTCCAACCTCGAGACTTTGAACCCTAAACTTTAAACTCGAAACCGTATCTTGCGCGTATGTCGAACGTTTCTTCTTTAAACGATACTATTGTTGCTCTTGCCACTGCCCAAGGTATTTCTGCCATTGCAGTAATCCGTCTTTCTGGTAGTGACTCTATTGATATTGTCGCGAAAATTTTCAAAGGAAAAAATTTAGTAGAACAACCCTCACACACGCTTCACTTCGGAACAATTCGCGATGGCGAGAAAGTGATTGACGAAGTGCTGGTTTCAGTTTTCAGAGAACCCAATTCGTTTACGAAAGAAAATGGAATTGAAATTTCTTGTCATGGATCTTCAGTTATTGTGAAAGAAATTATTAAAGTCTTATTGAAGAACGGAGCACGGCTTGCCGAGCCCGGTGAGTTTACGAAACGCGCATTCTTACACGGTCGTTTTGATTTGGCCCAAGCCGAGGCCGTTGCTGATTTAATCCATGCCGAAACCGATAATGCACGCCAAGCTGCGCTCAATCAAATGCGAGGCGGTTTCTCAAGAGAAATTAATAACCTTCGAGAAGAGCTAATACACTTTGCATCGCTTATCGAACTCGAACTCGACTTTGGTGAAGAAGATGTAGAGTTTGCCAAGCGGGATGATTTGAGAAAATTAATTTTGCGCATACAATCCTACTTACTCTCTCTTATAAGCTCATTCGATCAAGGCAATGTAATTAAGAATGGAGTACCTACTGTTATTGCAGGCAAACCCAATGCAGGAAAATCAACCCTGCTGAATACCTTGCTCAATGAAGAGCGTGCCATCGTCTCCGATATTCCCGGAACTACCCGTGATGCTATTGAAGATGAATTGATTTTAGGAGGTGTCAATTTTCGATTCATCGATACGGCTGGCTTGCGAAATACAGTTGATGTTATTGAAGCCATGGGTGTTGAGCGTACCCGCGAGCACATGAAAAAAGCTTCACTCATTATTTACCTCTTCGATTTAGGGAATGCAACTCAAGCGGAGATTGACGAGCAAGTCAACGAACTCAGCCATCAAAATATTCCGGTCATTCTCGTGGGAAATAAAATGGATAAAGGTAATCCAGCATTAATTGAATACCTGACAGCAAAAGACTGTGTCTTCATCTCAGCATCCAACAAAACCAACATTGCTTTACTCAAAGAAAAAATTCTGACGAGCGTACAAATCAAACAAGTAAAAACGGGCGATGTATTGGTGACGAATCTTCGACACTACCAAAACCTGTTGCAAACCAATGAAGCACTTGATCGGGTTCTTCACAGCATGAACAATAACATCACCGGAGATTTTTTAGCAATGGACATTCGTCAATCGTTGCATTACCTCGGTGAGATAACAGGGACCATTACAACGGATGACTTGCTGGATAATATCTTTTCGAAGTTTTGTATTGGGAAGTGATGTCCCTAAATATCCACAACCAATATCCAACGATAATGCCAATTTGTATCTCGATATTTACTTGAAAGGTTCAATATTCCCCCTGTCTTTTTAGCGTTTCGGCTTTGGCCTTTCTGTTTCGGAGAATACGAACATACTGCAGTGCCAGTTTATTATTATAATCTTCATATGATTTTTGAGCCCATGTAATCGCTTCATCCAGCTCTCCATTAATTTCATTGATGATCGCCATGTTGTAGCAAGCCATTCCTGCTACCGAATTTTTTCTATTGCTGGTTTCTTGTTTCCAAAGCTCCGCGGCACTATCCCAATTGCCCGTTTGTGCTCTACGTTTGGCAATGACAAAATTGTTACTTCCTTTAACATAATACTCGCGCCTTACTCGAATACGATAGGGTAATAAACCACTTGCATATTCATGGCCAACATTATTCGCAGTTTGCTTTACAGCTTCTTTACGACCAATAAGACCCGCTGCAGCTACTGCAGGATTTATCCCTCTGCCCGTAAAACTCAAACTTTTGTTGATGGCATGTTCATCTAATATCATTTTACCAAGCGGATCATATATTCTCCATCCGGTTTTTACATTCGTTATCATGGTAGCGTGATGTTCAAGCGCAGGGATACTTCCTAACGGTGTGTTTATCCTCACGGGAACATTACTATAATTTACTTTTGTATCGGTATCAAATATCTCAAGCGAAAAAATAGCATCAACATTATTTTGTACGCATATCTGCTCCACTATATCCCACGACAGCGCTGAAGGAAAAACACCCGCACCTGTGGTTGTTAAATTCAAATCATCCAGTAGAATTACTTCTTTGAATCGATCATTCGTTAAGAGTTCATCTTTGAGGCCGGTAATACTTTCTTTAGCTCCTTCTTTATCAAGCTCAGGCCCTTCTGCAGACAGCACCTCGTCAAGAACGTTTATTTTTTTTGTCTCATCCGAAGCTACGCTTCTATTTATAATGCCAATGGTTTTTATACTAGAAGGCATTGAGATTGGCGCAGGTTCAGTGACATTCATATAAACCAAATCAGTTTTACAGGAAGAGAATGCAATGACTACTAAAATGTAAGTACAGATTTTTAGACTTCCTCGTTTGTGGGCTTTCATATTACAGCAGCTTGTTTTATACTTTATGATTTATAGTGTATCAAAACCATAAATATATAGTGAACTACATTTTAATTGGCGATGGTGTATGTATTGTAGAAGAAATGCGCAAAAAAACACTTCATTGTATTGCAGTGGTACATGCGTTGTCTGAAAAAATAACGAAATAATTGCAAAAATGGACGACAATTAAAATTAAGGAAAATCGTCATTTCTGATACTCAATTTTAGAAATACGCCAGACAAACTCACCCGCGTCTGTTTTCACTACTGCTTCATCACCCACTTCTTTTTTCATCAGCGCGTGCGCCATGGGTGAGTCTATTGAAATGTAATCTTTGGTATCAAAAATCTCATCATAGCCAACTATACGAAAGCGTTTTTGTTCGCCTTTGTTATTTTGAATTTCTACCCACGCACCAAACAGTACTTTGCCTTCTTGGAAGGGAGAATACTTCACGACTTTCAAATCATCAATACGTTTGCGTAAATAGAGCAGACGCCCGTCAATTTCGCGCAAGCGTTTTTTATTGTAATGATAATCTGCATTTTCAGAACGATCTCCAAGGCCTGCGGCCCACGTTACCTTTTGAGTGGTGTCAACTCGTTCAACACGCCACAAATGATCCAACTCCGCTTTTAACTTGTCTAAACCTTCAGGCGTAATTAAGAGAGTTTTCATGGTTCTTTAAGAAATGCTTTGAGTTGATAAGATTAATGTTTTAAATGGATTGATCTAGCAATTAAAAGATCCATTGACAGTCATCCAAATTTACCGAAATAAATCAAGGTATCCGTAGTGCAACAAACTAGTTGAGACGGACATCGGATAAAAATGAAAACAAAATTTGATGACGTGCATGAGAGTATCTATTTTTGTTTCGCCAACAAACGCCTAAAATCTCTTTCTGAATGTTTAGGTTGTCTTTGCCATGGTTAGCGATTTTTTGTTGCGCGACACACCTAAAGAAGTGATTATTAATGGTAAGCACATTTTGTATCGGGAAATGATGGAGAACTTCAAACTGAAAGAAGGTGAAGAGGATATTGAACTAAAAAACCTAATCAAACTATTAGGTTGGGTAGATACTGGCGGTGAGGCTAAAGTTCGCATCGATAATCAAGAGATTAAAGTGAATGGCGAAATCGAAACGCAAAGGAGGAAAAAAATAAGAAGAGGAGATGTAGTGATGGCTGCTGGATACCAAGCTCAAGTAAAGTAAATGATCAGTTTTTCTAATTGAAAGAATTAGCTACAAAGAGATAGATAGTTTAGTTGTCGCACAAAAAATACACAACATGGAATCACTATTTAAGGCAAAGAATATTGAAATTTTTTATGATACAGCAAACAAGTACCTCTACTGTAATTGGATCGGTTTTCAGAATAAACAATCTATTATGGAGAGCGGTGGGGTTATTCTGGAACAGTTGAAAAACAAAGGTGTTGTTAAGGTATTAAATGACAATACGTTGGTAACAGGCCCTTGGGAGAAAGCGGCAGAGTGGACGTCAACGGTATGGTTTCCAGAAATGATCGATGCTGGGTTGCTTCACTTTGCATGGATCTTCTCTCCAAATATCTTTTCAGCACTCTCTGCTAAAAAGGCTATGCCGGCCAATGAAATTGTGAAATCGTTCAAGAGCCTGGAAGAAGGGCGTAAGTGGTTGATTACTTTAAAGTGAAAGCAATTGGTCTGCTTAAAGAGTTTTTGCCATCGCGCGCAGGTAAACGTGATAAAAAATAATCTATCATAGTTGGGTAAATAATTTTTAGAGGATGCTAGAAATCAAACTGAATTGCTGAGCTCATCATCGATGGCATTATTCCATTCACGTCATCTTTTGTCTATTCGGATTTTAGAATTTCGGCCGGATTACTTTGCGCAGCCCGCATGGTCTGCGATCCGATTAAGATTTTAACATCAACGCGTTCCTGGCCATCACACACCCAACTCCTCTCAACAACCAACCACACACAAGCAAAAAATCACGCCAACCCTGTGTAGTCCGGCTTTTTACTACGCACATGCCGGGCTGCCTACCTACATGATTCGCAGCGCACTCATTACGTTCCTTCATTAGCGCTGTCCTCTGCTCACACCCAACCTCCTGCCGGGTTCTCACTCCGGAACCTTCGTTCACCCTAAAGGCCGCAAGATCAAAGTATACATGTTTGTTTAATATTTTTTTAATGGAGAAGTATTCAAAGCGAAATTCAAATTAAGGAAAACTGATTGATTATAGTTAAACATAACACAAAGTTACAGGCATGCGGATCAGAAAGCCACAAGGGTTCTCTGCAATGAACAAGTGCACCAGTTTTAAGGTAGATACTGGCCCAATATTTAAGGTCAAGCTTTTCTTAACTCGTTCCATTTTTCCAATTTCATAATTAATTCTGCTACTATTTGAATTTATTTTGTGGCAGGGGTTTAGGTTGGTCAAAAGTTTAAGTAGTACTTGAAAACAAATAAATTCGGAATGGTTTTCAAATCCCAGCGGGATCACCAAGTAACGATTTACAAATGAAAAAGCCTCTTCTTTAATAGGCTTTTTCATTTGTAGTAAACTTAGATTAAGCTTCAAGAGAGACCACACAGTTGCCTGATAATTACTTCTATACAATTATAAAATTCTGATTTCAACAAGACAAACACGCTTTGATAATTAATCTAATCGATTTGTTTTCATAGGAGAAACAACATGCAGTTTGTCTTGAATATAATAGGTAGATTTTCTCTTAAGAGACTATTCTATCTCATTTCTCCTATGAAGAATGGAGAAGATAAAAATCATTCAAAACAATTATCACCTTGGTTTACTAAGGATTATTATATATTCGTGTCCAGAAGTGTATGCACTCGAGGTAGACACTTAAACAAAAGTTCTATTAACCACTAAAAACGCTATGGCAAAAACAGCAAAAAAAACTGCAAAAAAAGCAGCAAAAAAAGTAGTAAAGAAAGCAGCTAAGAAAGTTGCAACGAAAGTAGTTAAGAAGGCGGCTAAGAAAGCCGTTGCAAAAAAGACCAAGAGAAAACCAAACGCAGCCTTCATGGCTCCTCTTACTTTAAGTCCTGCGCTATCTGAAGTTGTTGGAAGCAAGCCGCTCCCACGCACTGAGATTATTAAAAAAATCTGGGAATACATCAAAAAGAACAAACTTCAAGATTCAAAAAATAGAAGGATGATCAACGCAGACGCAAAACTAAAAGTAGTTTTCGCTGGCAAAACTCAAATCTCAATGTTTGAGTTAGCGAAGATTATCAACAAACATGTAAAATAGTTTACCACTGTGGAACTATAAAATAGTCGTGCACGTGCAGGACTATTTTATATTCTCAATGTTCAACAATGAAATTAATTAACATATTTCATATCAGATATCCACTTCATAAAAAATAGTTAAATTAGAAGTGAAAAAATAGTTGGTGTGAAAAGATAAAATGTATCTTTGCGCCTCAATAAAAGTTCGGGGTGTAGCGTAGCCCGGTATCGCGCTTGGTTTGGGACCAAGAGGTCGTCAGTTCGAATCTGGCCACCCCGACATTGAGACAATCAAATGTATGTAAAACCCTCTAAAAAATATTTTTAGAGGGTTTTTGCTTTTTTATAGACCTCTCAGTATGTAAGTGAGCTAATCGATGACTCACTTCTTTATACGGAAAGGATAACCTTTATCTGGTTATTGAATTGTTTTTAAGCCGATTAATTTGATATTAATAAAGCTCTTTGTGTGGGTTACACGTACCATTAAACTTCAAGTATTTGACATCAAATTCTAATGGAAATAGACGCAATTACTGCAATCAAAGATGTAAAAAATAGGCATAAAACGAGGTCATTTTGTTACCAAGAAAATTGATGATATAACAGAGGTTAACAATTCGAACGGATTTCATTCTTCAACAACGGGAACTTTGAATGGAAAGCGGAATAAGTGACTTTTTTAAATTTCCACGGTCCTGCTGCTCCCTGCAAGAAAGCATTCTATCACATCATAAATGGCACCTCGTGAATTCGTTTATATAATCATTGCCATCACTTTCAAGTTACGGAATGGATTAAAGTAAGGTATTAACTAATAATCTGTGAGTGTCTTCACTTTTTTATTTGCCTAATGCGCTCCCAAGTGGCTTAATAATCTGCTTGTTGTGGATCAAAGTTAGTCCACGATTCACACCAATTTATGGTGCCGAAAGCTCCGCGAAAGTCGACTTTGTCAAAAAAATCGTCTTCTGCTTTGCCCGTAAAAACTGAGCCATTAAGAAGGATGGAAGATGAAGATGGCAACATATCAGGGTTGGTCAATTTGGAAAAAGCAACTAAGTTATCGACACCAAGTGTATTCATAGGCACGTCAAGTGAATTGTTAGTTGCGAAAAAAGTAGAAGAAGCTTCATCAGGAGCAGCGAAACCAATTCCTTCAAAACCACTTTTTTCGAAAGAAAAAATTCCTCCACGTGCCGGGTAAATTAACGTGCGTGTCCCGGATAGTACATTGCCTCTCAGTTGGATTTGATCTGGTTCTGATGCTCCATTAATATCTTCATACTTTAGTGAAGCTTCGTATCCATCAATGGAAATGCCAGCGTAATTACTTCCAAGAAATACCGAATTGAAAATGGATAGTGAAGTATTCCTGCGCAAATGTGCTCCTCTACCAAAATTATCATTTTCTACTCCATCCGAAGTTCCCGTTCCTCTAACCAGTTTCGCGCCTCCTACATAAGTAATATTGGAAAACACACCGGTTGTGTATGGACTACCAACGTTACTGGAACTATTGTCTGATTCAAAACCATTCGATTGCGATGCGTCCGCCACATATGGATCACGTAATGCCAACCCGAATTGGACTTTGCCGCTATAGCCAAGATCCGTGTCGAAGTCATCGTCAAAACCTCGGTGCGATATCAAGTATTTACAATTAACAGAACCTCCAAACCATTCAAAAGAATCATCCCCTGAATAGGATACTTGTATGTGCTCGATAGTGGTGCCAGAGCCTACACCCCCCATGGTTAATCCATTTATTTCATTGCCAACAGTTAATGCAACGCCACAAAATTCAATCCTAACATATCGCATTACTCCAGAGTTATCGTTTTGTGTATTGCCCCCATACTGGAACCGTGATTCTACCGGTAACCCTTCAATAAACTGATCTGCACCTTGATTGACGGTTGCTTTCCCTAATAAAATAACCCCACCCCAATCTCCGTAGTTTCTAAATCCTTTGGGTTGATTAGATGTGAAAATGATTGGATTCTCAGCAGTGCCCTCAGCATTAATTTTGGCACCTCTTCCAATCACTAACGTTCCGGTGCTTGACTTGTCTCCTTTTATAATCACTCCCGGATCAACGGTCAAAGTTACTCCATTCTTCACGAGCACATTACCTTTCAATAAATACCGTTTGATCGTTGTGAGTCTTCTATCTGCGGAAATTTCGCCCTCTAATGTTTCCATTCCTGTAATGAAATTTTTTTCCGATTCCACATTTGTTTCATTTCTGGTAACTGAAATCTTCACCTGTTCATAAGGTAAAGAAGGAGGCAGATTGACGGTGAGAAGCGTAGCAGTAGCTGCCGTTATCACAGCCGTTGTTGAACCAAACGATACTTTATTTTCGGAAGATACCGTGCTGAAGCCTGTTCCCGTAATCTTTACTACTGTTCCATCACTACCCGATTCGGGAGTGAAACTAATGATTGATAGTACCGCAGGTTCATCTACCGGAATGGGATCCGAGTCATTTTTACAGGAAGTAAATTGAAGGATTGATAGAAGAATAATTATGTTGAACCAGAATTTCATAAGGATGGGTTGCTAGGATGTAAACTATTAATTGAACACTTGAAAAAAACCAACACTCGCTATTGAATAACCCGGTGGCGAAGGGATGGTGGAGGGATCAAAACCAATCTCTTCAGGCTTATCATACAGAACCACGGGGGTGTAAGGCGCAACACCTTTCAGATTTATACATAGTATTTCATCTGCACCAGTGGATCCGCGGTTTACCCAAAATACTTTGGTTGATGCTCCGTTCTCGCCTGGTAAAATTCTAAGATGGCGCGGAAAAATTGGAGGAGCATAATCCGAAGTTGATATGTATGGGTAGGAAGCTAGTTTCTCAGGCATCGTTCCATCTTCTTCTATTCGGTAAACTTCAACCTGATCGTAATTATATGTTCCTAATAAATAAATTTGCTTCTCTACCGAATTGAATTCAATAGCTGATAATGCTATCGCTAAACCTGTTGTTAATAATGATTCTGACTCGCTCGGCTCAAATGGAATTTTCCATAAATCAGATCCGGCCGTTACATACACAGCGTCATCAGAGCATGTAATGCTGGTGTTAGAAACCGATGGGCCAAAAATCTCTCTTATCCTTTCAAAAGGTTCGTTCCCATCTTTAAAAGCTTTTTCCAGAAACTTTTGTCCGGTAGACCTTGAACTTGTGAATACATACAGACCATCACCTACAGGATCTGGCGCTATCCCATCAACAACGAGGTCGGTAGTTGCGCTGCCATCTGGGGTCGTGTCGAGTTTATAGATTGGCTTTACATTATCAAATTGTGTTGTAGATTGGTAGATGACTTGATAGGATTTTTGAACACCGTTTTCGATATCATAAAATGTATCCTTCAGGAAATAGAGCGTCTGGCTCTTGGGAGAATATACAGGGTCACCTTTTTTTAACCCATTTCTTTGCGGACTGGCAGATTCCAATAGATCCCAGTATTGATCTGACCTAAAAATTTCCCGGTCGGAAAATGAAGTAGATCCATCCGCATTCGCAGTAACCCAATAAGAATGATATAGTGGATAATCGTTAATTAAATAGCTAGCGGAAGCCCAAGCCATAGTACCGGAAAAATTTTTGACTTGTAAAGGTAACACGTTGCTCTGCGTTCCAAATACTGAAACGCTAACAGGTGTACTCGCCATCTGAGGAACTCCGGGAACATACACGGTAAGCTCACTAGAAGTAGCAGATGTAACCTTTACGCGCGTTCCACTAATCCGTACTATGTTTCTATCCATTTCTAAACCGGTTCTAAAGTTAGACCCTGTAATGGTAATCAACTCTCCTATTTCAACCGTAGCGGGAGTTATAGAAGTTATAACAGGCGGGTTTGGATTTCGTGGAATGGTAAATAAAAACGAATTAGAAATTTGTTTGCCTGATTCAACTTGTATGCCACCCGATGTTGCACTTTCAGGAATAATAACTCGAATGATTGAGTCACCCTGCATTTCCTTAACGATAGCCTTTATGTTATTGATCTTAACAACATTATCAGAAGTCTTTAAAGCGAAGTTTTTTCCAGAGATCGATACAATGGTACCGGGGTAGCCACTCTCTGGAGATATACGCGTAATGGTAGGCAGTAGTATCGGAGTGTTTTCATCTTCACTGCATCTCGCAAGGAAAATAATGAGGAATAATTCTATTGCGAAAACGAATAGGATCTTTGCAAATGGATATTGTATGTTCATTCTCATCGCATTTAATTGTTACCAACAAATAGAAAGTCGACACCACCAAATAGAGGGTCGAAAGAAGTGTAAGTTTCCGCTCTGCCCGGAAGTTTGAGTATATCTCTGTAAAGCGGAATTGCACCATACCTATTAGTACTGTTCGCTTTTAGGTTAACCATGTATAGATTCATATTACCAGCAGTCTGATATCCATCTTCATACATTGCACCAATGCCATAGAATTTTGGTCCTGAGGGTGCATCCAGCAATGTGAATTTAGATTGCCCATAAAAGAATGGCGGAAGGTTATTAGCGAGTAGGGTTAACGATTCATCCGTTTCCTTAAACTGATACAAATGCAACGGCTGGTACCCCTCTACTTCAACAGCCATGTACACACTTTTCTGCAACGTGCTATAGTGCATACTTACGATTCCCTGGCCGCCCGCGATCGGCAAGGGTAACATAGAGAGATCTACTCCCTCAGCCAGTCCACCATTGGGCGCAGTGTAAAGTATTTTCTTTAATGCCAAAAACCCTGTTGAGTATTCTCTTACTAACAAATAAAGCGCATCCACCCCACCTACCATGGCTTCAATGTTTCCAGTGTCTGTATAGCCAAAAAATTCAGAACCTTTATTAATACTGGTGCCGTAATAGGCATAGAACACTTCTTGCGTACTTTCTCTTACCCCAAGAGCTGACGCGCTCATAATAGTGCCTCCTGATTCCTGATTACTTAATATTTTTTTAAACTTGTTAAATTCAGGAGGCGATAAACTCCATAATGAATCTTCACGGTCTGTTCGCACGTAGTACAACAGGTTGGCTGTTGCACTAAATGTTTTAGGGCCACTTAAGGAATATCGAAGCTCATTCTCCAGGAGTGATTGGCCATCGGAGATGGCAGTTGAGGCCCGGCTGTTTACAATAGCAGAGCCGGTTGCAGCAACTTTAGAAATTAGTTGATGCACATTATCGTTGGGTACGTTGTTGTAGGGAATCAATGTCCAAAAAAGCGTGCCAGCAAAACCATTCACATTTACAGTAATTGCATTGCTGTTGGTGCCAGCTGTGTTTACTATTAGTTCCAGATTATTTCCAGTTGAGCCAGCAGGAACCACTGCGGTAATTTCCGTAGTGGTCACGTTAATAATAGATAAACGTTTGTTACCTATCAAAACCTTATTTACCGAGGAGTCTGCTTTGGAAGTTTCAATAAAATTGCCTCCTGTTATAACCAACACTTCACCTATCTCAAGATTTTGACTTGAAACTGAAGTGATCAGCGGTTGATTGCGATTGGAAACTATGGTAAACACGGGACCCGTTATGGATGTACTGGAGTTACCAACTGTTACAGCACCCGTTAATGCACCTTGTGGGACTATGACGTTTAAGACCGTATCTCCACTCACGCTGAGTACCCTAGCCGTTTTACCACCAAACGCGACAGCGTTTGAAGAGGAATCCGCTAAAAAACGTATACCGGAAAGTTTCACAGTGTCTCCCACTAAACCATACGAAGGTCGTACATCGTCAAGCTGGGGATCAGGAAGCGGTTCTCGTTGTTCTTCTTCCTGACAAGCGGAAGTAGCAAGTAGGCAGATTAAAAAGATGAAAATTGTTTTTGTCATACCGTATCCTTTACTCAATCTCAGATATTTACTCATTACGATTTGTGTAATTTAAAAATGATTGCCTTACAGCTGCCTGCTCTAAACCATAGCCCATGTTAAAGATCTGAACGCCATTGTTTGAATACTGTTCAGTCCCTAACACAATGGTATTTATTGTCGGTACGTATCCGTTAGATGTCAACGCTAATGCAGGAATATATGGTTGAATTGTATAATTATAGTCACTCGGATCTACTACTATTACGTTAGGTAGCCCATCCGGATTTTCTTTAATTTTTAAATTGGTTACTACATATTGATATTTCTTTAAAGGTTGTGCACCGGTGGCTGACGACTCTCCATGCTTGTACATGTAGAATATAAATGTGGGAACTCCTTCCGTTTCTACAGAATCTCTGGTGGCATCTTCCCTGTTCAGGAAATCACTATAATCCAACTCAACATAAGGCACCAATCCATTTTGGCTAAATCGCTTCAAATCATTCACTACTAATTTTTCAGGTGTAGTAGAGTTTAAAAAACGAGGGTCATACACATCGATACCATTTTCTCTTAGCTCGCTCAGTTCGCCCGTATCAATTTGGCGCACATAAATATCCAATGATTCAGTGTTGTTATCCGTTACTGTGTTTGTAATGGGTATGGCATTAATAAACCGGATGTAGGCTTTGGAGGTGTTAGGCTCAAAATTTTCATCTTCCTGAATTTGCAGCAAGCGCGCCCTATTGTTGTCGCTTACATCTTCGCTTACAAGAAGCAACGAATAAATACCACGCGGCTTAAAATAATAAGAGGCATCAGAAATGAAGGGCTGGTCTAAAAATTTGTTCTTAAAAATTTCTATAGTGGCTTGCTGCCCTATGGAATAATTTGTTTCCACTTTAGAAAAACCGATCGTGTGTGAACCAGCAGAAAATTTAGCCCATTTATAATAATCAATTCCATTGATGATGGGCGCTACGGAAACTCGGTGAGAAAGATTAGGGAAATAAACGTTTCTTCCCATGTTGAATGGTTTATAGTCTAAAATGTCTAAATTCTCTCCCGTCTTATCCCCCTGCCTGTAGGGCTGAAATAATACGTAATCACTATTTTTATCGTTCGCTCCAAAATAATCAAGCATGCCCGTAAAGTTGTAAGGTAGTGTACGGACTATAATCTGTTGATAAGCAACCTCTACGTTGGAAGAAAGAGGAACTGTTCTTCCCAACAAAAAATCACCATAGCCTTCAACCGTTTGAGTGGGTACATTTAGGGTATCAAATCCGGGATCGCCATAGTAGTGGGCATCTAAACGAAAAGCGCTTTGCAGAAAGGGTTGTGCCGCATCACCACTGATCGTTGGATTTCTCAAATCCATTACTCGGATATACGAAGGCACAGCAGCGGGACCAACCGTTTCTGTTGTGCACCCAAATAGTGCAGCCATCATTATCATAATGAAAACGACATTTGATTTTATGGTATTTTTTAAACTCATCATGGTGACTATTTTTCGTTGTATTTCATTGTATTAAATTTTTCATGACACCCAAATCACTATTGCGTTTATGGTAATTCACCGTATAAGATTCGCCAGTCAAAAATGCTTTCATAATTATGAGTAGGTTTATCAGCCCGTTCAAGCGCCAGAATTGTTTTCCTGAATTTTTCACCTTCATCAACTGCGTTATATCGTCCGCTAAAAATTACAGTATAGATAAAAGCTGAATTACGTTGGCCCTGGCTCGCTTCATTAAAAATCAAGTTGGTTGTTCCGTCATAGTAATCCTGCGTCAGATCTATTTCAAACATAACCTCTTCTGTTCCTGGGCGTATAGCCGCGAGTTTATAAACATTTTCTAGCACTGCCTTGGTACCTATAAAATATCGCTCTACTGGCAATTCAATACTCTTGCTCATATCCGTAAATTTTATTTCGGATATAAGAATTTCTCCAGTCTCTAAATTCTTTATGCTGACCGGCTCCAGGTCAGGACAGAAATTGGCAAAATTCACTCGGATGGGCGAATCATATTTTACTACGGTATCGGCTTCTAATACTTTAACCTTAGGCGTATTGTCATTGTCCAGATAATGAAAGACAAGATATTTACCATTTGCCGCAAAGCTTGCTTTTGTTGAGGCTAACAAAGGTCTTGAAAGATTAGCAACGGCAACATCAACTACCTGATCTCCGAAAGCTTCAGACTCAAAGGTTACACTTCCATTAACCCCGCCCGGCCTAGGTAACACACCATTTATGCGTGGCACGAGCAACTCAGTAGGATTTGCCGATTTCCATTGATAGTTAAGATCTATAAAATTGAGAATCGCCACTTGCCTGCTAATCCTTTCTAAAGGCATTGGTTTAAGTGTGCGAGCAGATCCATCGGAGTCATCCAAAATAAATGCTTCGTAAGGAATCGGTTTTAATATTAATGGATTGTTTGATGATGAAGGAATTACAGCATTGGCATCTTCTATATCATTGCTTTCGCCAACAGTTCCATTTGTTATCACCGTGTACGATTTGCCTGCTTCCAATGTAAACGGTTGCCGGACACCTAAATTCAATGTCTTGCCAGTTTCAGGCTGGTTGTTAATACCCGTGGCAGTGAAACTACCCCAGAAAAAATTATAATGATCAGGCGTTGCGACATCGTACCCAAAATTTATAAAAGATAGACTCGAAGAAAAGTCGGGTGCATTTTCTGTGCGTGCGGGAATATAGGAAAAAGGTTGATTAGGTTTTTTATTCTCAGGCGTTGCCGAAATGAAGTAGGGTAATGCTTCTGCCCTTAAAGGAGGTGAAAATGTTATTTGTCGTACGCTTGCTCTATCTGCCAGCGCTGAAGACACTGGGTCTGCAATGAAAGCATACCCCACTTTATCAGTCAAGAGGGAAGCCATGTATCTTGACTTAGGACTTCCTGGAGTTGTGATCTGATAATTTGTCCATGTTCCGATGTAAGCTGGTGAAACAAAAAAAGTATAGTTGTTGCCCTCGCTTGTAGAAATAGTATCGCGCAAAAGGATGGCGCCAGTTTCATCTGCAATAAAAAACGGAGTTCCTTCAGTTAAAAAATCTGGTGCTTCCTCATACGCGGTTAGTTCGCGGTAGCGCAAATTGCTTTTTATTAATTTACCATTACCGATGTTAAGGGTTAGGAGTGTTTTTGAAAAATGTAGATTTACAAATCTGATTTTTGGTTTGCTTATTTCAAATGCCGGTTTGGTGTCAAAGGGCATGTAATCTTCTTTACAGCCGTATAAAAAAAGTATAGCCAATGCCATGAATAAAAAAAGTCTATTGGCATAACTTTTTAATACGATACCTGCTTTACAAATCATTTTTTTCATATTAAAAGCTGTGACTGATAATTGTAATTTTGGATTGTAGTTTAGAATCTCCAGCGTCTTTTTTACCTGTGAGTATAACCGTATAAACCCCGGGCTCACCACCGTAACCCGAGTACGTTGTAACGTCTTGATCTGGTTTTGTAATAAAAAAAGGAAAGTCAACTCTGGTATTCGCAATAGGAGCGCCTAATCTGGAAGTCATGGTAGTGGCCTCATAGGCCTGTATAATAAAGGGTGAACCGTTACTATCATTTGTGCTTCTAGTTATAGAGTATTGTGTGTAAATACTGTTTGCATATTCAGTGCTTTTTGTTGTTCGAATTTCCCCAAACTTGAGGTTAGCGGAGTATTGGTAACTTAATACGTTAGAAGGCGATTCCGTTGCATTCCCCAAATCAAAATCGGTACGAATACGAACAAAGGTAACGGTGTCGGCATCACCCGAAAAATTAATGTATCGCGCATTTATTTGTTCCAGTCCGGGCTCGCCTAGTGGAGTAGGTATTAATTGCAACTCAGGCTTTCCATCGTGCTCGGTTATGTAAACCATGAGATAATCATAAGGCTTTAGATCGTACTGAGCAGATAACGTTAATCCATTAACTTCTACATTAACGGTTTGCATTCCAGATGGCAATAATTCAACGCCATCAAATTTTGTATACACTTTATCTAACGACTCTTTCCTTGTGGAACCTTTAATCGGTAACACAATCACTTTAGAATCATTCGGGATTAAGTTTACGAATCCCACGTACGCGAAAGTATTTGCCGGCACTCCATAATCGCCAAGCTCTGTAACCACCTGACCGATATCGGTACAAAAAACTGTATAAATCTTCCCTGCTTCTCCATTTAGAATGGGAGAAATATTATCAATATTTTTATCATCGTTATCCTTACGGATTATGAACCTATAAAAGCCGAAGGGTAATTGAATATAGGGTCTGTCCTCTAAACTATTGAGATTGGCAAACTCAGAAAAAAGTGTTCCGTTACGTCTGTATACATCCAGCGTATTTCCAGATATGTTATAAAACCTAACTTTAAAATACCCGGGTTCGGGAGCAAGTTCATCTGATACTCCAGATTTTGAAGCGGTTATGGTAGAGGCGGGGTTATCACGACTAAACGCTATTGTACTTAATCCTTTTAATTCAGACGGTAAAATAAATGTTTCGTAAATCAAGTCATCGACCATTAGAACAGATGGAGGAGTTGCTGTTTTAAATTCCGCCAAAGCAATTGACAACGTGCGCGCAATAAGAGAATCAGGAATATCCAGATATTGTAATCCTTTTGCCCCTGTTTGATTGTTGGTAGACAACAGTTTGTTGTTTACATAGATGCCGACACTGGATGACGGATCAGCCTTATCGACAAAAATCAAATTCAATCTTTTTGTTTCTGAATAAGGTTTTGAAATAAACTCCGGGAAACTTTCCTCCGAACAGCCACTCACCAGAATGACATGAAAAATAAAAAGAGCTTTACATAAATACGATAGTGTGCGGAATTTCATTTTTGACATACGGTTTAAAAATTGTAGCTCAGACCAATTGCAAAGTTCCTACCACGGGTGAACTGGCGCCTGTAATACACCTGATTAAATATTCCATATTCTTTGGTGTCGGGTGATTTCTGATAGATATAGTCCGTGCGGGCATCGAGTAAATTCTTAACAAATCCTCTTACCTGCCATCTTTTCCATAAAGCCTTTGAAAAACTGAAATCAAGTTGAGGTGCCGGATGTTCATAAATATTGGGTGTTCCATCGGTGTAAATTTCAATCAATCTTTTACCTGTATAGTTGTAGTAAAGAGTGGCAGAAGCTCTTTGTGCCTCCCATTCATATCCCAAGTTTGCATTTAGTACAATATTAGGTTGCTCAAAAATTGGACGTGTTTTTTCGTATGTTCGATCGTACTGGCTTATTAAATAATATTCAGAAGGCGTAATTTGTGTTTCGCTTTTGGCTAACATAGCGTTCACTCCAAGACTGACATTCCTCAACCGTGGCGATATAAAGCCGAGGGTTTTAACTGCTTCTAATTCTATCCCATATAGTTTTCCAACGGATGGATTATTGCGGAACGAAACTGTGGAAAGCGGGAGAACATTATCGATTACAGCATTATTTACAGCTGGCAAAAACACCTTCTCCAATCCATTCTCAATATTTTTATAAAAAACAGAGGCTGAAAAAACTTCACTCACCTTAGGAAAGTATTCCCAGCGAAAATCCAAATTCAGATAAGAAGCATTTTTAAGGTTTTGATTTCCCGAGATAAATGCTAATTGAGTGGCATCGTACGTACGTATTGGTGTGAGTTCGACAATTTCAGGGCGGTTAAGCGTCCGGCTTGCAGCAAACCGAAAATTCATTGCTGAAGTCAGACGATATGTGGCAATGGCTGAAGGCAACCACTGAATTTCTTGTTGATCAACGGTATAGGTGTTTAAATAATTTTTAATAGAGGTAATTCCTCCACCGATGCCGGTTGTATCCACAATTACACGCGTGTCGGTATCCTCCACACGGATGCCTGTAGTAATCCGGAGGTCTTTTGATATGGTTACATCAACTAGGGCATACGTAGCGGCAATTCTTTGTAGCGCAGTGTAAGCACCAGGACCTTGCTCTCCACTTCCACTTGCCAGTAGGTGGTAATTGTAGCCAGGCACTAAAACTCCATTTCTACTATGCGATTCAGAAATTCCGATAATGTCCGGAGTGAGCCAGTTATTGAGATTCCCTCTGGCAGCTTGCAAACTTCCTCCTAAACCATCTAGGTAGGAAAGCAAATTATCTACGTTGTTAGGATCAGCACCGTTGGATGGACTCAACAACAATTGTTGATTATAATTTCGCTCTCTTCTCAAATACCAAACTCCAGTTTTAAAATCTATAGTGGTTTTACTAGCTAGGATAGGAAGGGTCAAATCAAGAACCAGGTTACGGTTCGTCTCATCTAAGTTTCGAAAGAACCGGGTAATATTCGAAACTTTGTAATACTCCGGTCTAAACTGACCATTTAGTACAACTCCATTGGTATCTGCCAACAAAAAAGCGTTTCTGAAATCCGGCAGCTCATTGCTTGTTTTCGATGAACTCAACACCCAGCTTATGCCAGGTCGGTAACCCAATACCTGTGGTTTATGCTCTCCCCTAAATTGGAATGTATTGAAATTCCGAATAGTGGTAGAAAGCTGATAGCCAAAAAGATTATCGTCTTTACGAATAGAAGAAAGTAACAGCCCGTTACTTTCTGCTCCCTTATTAAAAATGTAATTACCTGAAATTTCATTTGCTTTATTGATCTTGTACGTAACGATACCCATAGCACCATACTGAACAGCATGCGACCCTGCATCTTCTCTAAAATTAAGCCGTGATGTTAACTGAACCGTGTTAGGGGTAACTCCTCTTGGATCTACCTGGTAACGGTTGTTAGTAGCGTTCGTAATTTGTTCCGATTTGCTGTAATAGTTCAACCCCACTAACACACCAAGGCGTTTTTCTCCATTGACTTTAAACATATTGCTTATTGCAAAAGAATAAATCTGATTAAGCGGTACATCGACTTTTGTAGGTGCCAGATAAGGATCAATTTCTTCCTGCAACGCATTAATGCGTTGAGCTTTGTCAGCGGACTCAGGCGTATTGTATCCTTCGGAAATTTGTCTCGGAAATTCAGGATACACAATTGCGTTACCCAGTTGATAATATTGTGGCGAATTGGGAGTTAATGTGGCCAATTCTTTAAAATCCTTTGACAGGCGATGTCTATTTGCTTTTTGTCCCGTGAACCCAAGCTCAGCATTCGGAAAAAGTAATGCCTTTCCATCAACCCCCACTCGTTCATTAAAACCTACTTGTGCAGTTGCGCTAATTGAAAAAGTGTCTGGTAGCGATCGGGTTTTCAATTCAATCAACGCTCCAGTTGCATCGCCCGGACTGTCAGCCGTAAAAGTCTTTTTAACCGAAATATTGTCAAGAAGCTGTGCTGGAATAATATCCAACGATACCCCGCCACTTCGAAGAGGATCAGAACTGGAAAGTCGCGAACCGTTCAGCTGTACTACAATATTTCTTTCAGTCAATCCCCGAACAGAAATACTACGATCGTCTCGCGTAGATACTCCTGTAACTTTCTGCAAGGCTTGTATCGTTGTAATACTAGCTGTCTTTAATATGTTTTCTGCACTTATTCCGTCCTGAACGGAGATCGCTTTTTTTCGCTCTAAAAGAATTGAATTTTCGGTATTCGCTAATCGTTTCGCTTCAACAGTAACTTCGGAAAGAGAAGTTGCTGAAGGCTCAAGCAGCACATTCAATAATTTTCTCTCACCCGTTACCCACGTCATTTTTGATTCGAAATTATTGTATCCGATAAATGAAACAATAATAGTGTATGTTCCATCAGGCACATTTCTAATAGTATAATTGCCGTCTCTATCTGTTGTACTCCCAATGGTCAACTCTTTTAGAAAAACCGATGCTCCCGGAAGTCCTTGGTTCGTTTGTGAATCTTTCACTGATCCTTCCAAAACATTCTGAGTGGGTTGAGCCAACACTGGAATTATTATGCTCAATAGAAATAACAATGAAGTAAGGGTACGATACAGCTGCATAATGTAGAATCGAGATTATAAAATATTTTTAATTTTAATTATTGGTCACTCAAACATCCTTTGCCAGTAAAATGATATTGATTCGTTTCAATCGAATATTTCGCTCCTGTTTGCAGGCAGATGTCATCCATAATATCTACTACGGTTTTATCCTTAAATGTTACACTTACTTTACAATTCTTAAGGTTATCATTGTCTAAAATGATGTTTACACCAAATCTTTGGTGAAGCACCCGGATCGCCATGTCGAGTGGCAAATCATTAAAAATGATTTCACCTTCATTTTCACTTAAGAAGTGCTCATTGCTGGGCGGAATCGTATCCTTCCGCAAAACACCAGCTTTATCTTCATAAACAGCGCGTTGATTTGGAAGCAACGTCACTAAAGATTTTGCAACCGTATCCTCTACTGCCACTTTACCAGTAGAGACTAATACTTCAACTACCGATTGCCCCGGGTATGCCTTGATATTAAAACTTGTTCCTAACACCATCGTTCTCACTTTGCCGCTTGACACAATAAATATTCTTGACGTATCGCGTACCACTTTAAAAAATGCTTCTCCCTCTAAGAAAACCTCTCTTCGATTATTTGAAAAATATTCAGGGAACCAAATTTTACTATTTCCTTTCAATTCAACTGTAGATCCATCGGGTAGTGTGATGCATGATCCTGTAGTAGTTGTATTAATTCTTTTTACTTGTGCTATGGGTTCATCAATTAATAGTGCAGGTGTCCAACTCCCATAACCAATAACACTTAAGATCAGCAACGAGGCAGCTGCATACCATTGCCACTGAACTGGGGACAGACGAATTAAATTTTCTTTTTCAGACGTTTCGCTGATGGTTTTACGAAGTTTCAATTCAATTCGTTTTCTTACCTCCTCCTTCACTTCGCTTTCAATTTCATCTACAGATTCCCCAGGCAATTGTAACCACTGCATAAAAAGATTCTCGCTATCAATGGATTGCTTTCCAGAAAAATAATTCTTTAATAGTCTAAAATAGTTTTTTCTCATCCAGATCAATTTAATGGGTGGTCGGCATCACCACCACCCCTCAACTACATGTACTTATTTTGGTAGTATACCCCCTACTTGAAAAAAAAGTATTTATTAAAAATAAGAGCGACAACTAATAAAGAAACTACTTAGCGTTAAGACGCATTCAAGAAATTTGGAACAGCATCAAGGGGACACTCCTGATACATATTGGCATCTCTAAAAACCTCTGCTTATCCTTCTCAACCGGAGAAGGGAAGGGATGAGGCCGATAGAAAAAGAGTTTTTAGAGATGCCCATATTATAGTCAATACCCCATTCGTGCGAATACTTTCCAATATGGCAAAAGGATAAAAAAGGCTAACTAAAAAACATAACAGCCAATAAAAGAGTATAGTCTCTTAGGCTAATTTTTAAAACTTTAATGGCTTTAGTGATTTGATTCTCGACCGTTTTTACATCAATCAGTAACTTTTGCGCAATCTCTTTGTGCGACAATTGATCTAGCCGGCTTAACTCAAACACTTGTCTACAACGTGCTGGAAGATTTTTGATACTTAATCGCAAGGATTCATTTAACTCCCCATATTCACTTTGATAACTCGAAAAATTCAATTCGTTTTTAGTGATCTCCTCAACCATTTCTGCAATAAATGCATCTCTGCTTTTAAGTGATTTAATATACTTATATATAGAGTACCTCACGGATTGGTATAAATATGCCTCTAATGACGTATTAATTTCAATACTTTTTCTGCGAGCCCAAAAATCCAAAAAAATATCGTGAACGATTTCTTCTGCCACTTCATTTGATTTTAATTTCCTCCGGGCTTGATTGTATAGTGTAAACCAATACTTATTGTATAAGGTAGTAAATGCTTTGTCATCACTCAGCTTTAATTGATTCAACAATATCTTTTCTTGAAGATCCATACTCAACAATAGATTTTGCCTTAAAGGTATGCCGTTGAAAAAAATGAAATGAATGTAGACTGTTAATTTTGTGTGACTAAATATATTCATCGTTTGCAAAACACATTGCGCTTAATATTTTGTGCCTCCATGGGGGGTAAGGCGGTTAAAAAGTACTTTACCTATGTGTGATGTGATTTATAGATAATCACGATGTTATGCTCTGTGCCCTACATACAGAAGTTAAAAGATATTTTTTTAGGGACGTATACTTATACTAGATTATGAAAAGACTTTTACTGACTTCTTTTTTTTCTTTGTCTTACTTCTTGCTTTTTGCGCAGTCCCTCACTGGAAGTATTCAAGGTAAAGTCATGGATAGCAAAGGAGAAGAACCGCTCATTGGAGCTACCGTTGTTTTAAGTGGAACTATTTATGGCTCACCTTGCAACGCGGATGGCGAATTTATTTTATCTAAAATTCCCGAAGGGATTTACACCGCTATTATAACGTTAGTAGGCTATCAGCAGAAAATCATTTCGGACGTACAGGTTGAGAAAGGTAAAGTAACTCAACTCTATACTATTCTTTACGAAGAAAGTACTCACCTCAACGAGGTATTGATTGCTGGCGAACGAACTACTGATAGCGAACTGTCGGTAATTTCTGAGGTTCGACTTTCGCAAACAGTGGCCAATGGAATTTCAGCCGAACAAATTTCTAAAACGCAGGATTCTGATGGCGCGCAAGTTTTAAGAAGAATACCGGGTATCTCAATTGTTGATGATCGCTTTGTAATGATTAGAGGTTTAAGTGAGCGGTATAATTCAGTTTTACTAAATGGATCATTGGCGCCAAGCACAGAAGTAGACACCAGAGCTTTTTCTTTTGATGCACTACCCAGCAGCGTTATCGATCGCATCATTGTTTCTAAGTCTGGATCTTATGAATTACCAGGAGATTTTGCTGGTGGCATTATTGAAATTTTTACAAAAAAAATACCAGTTGAAAATTTTACTGACGTTACATTTAAAACGGGTTATCACGTAGGTACAACAGGAAAAACTATATCTCACTATCCCGGTGGCAAGAGTGATTGGCTTGGCTATGATGATGGTACCCGAAAAATCCCGGTTTCATTTCCATCTACAGCTCAAATGCAAATGGAAACTTCTGAGAAGAGTTTGAAAACTCGCGAGATGGCTACTAAACAATTATCTACCACTTGGCTACCCGAAACAAAAACCGCGCTTCCAGATTGTAAACTTGCGATAGGTATTGGAAGAAGATGGGAAATTAAAAATAGACTATTGAGCAACCTGACTTCTGTTTCGTATAGCAATACCCAACAGTTAATTGAAGACGTTAGCCGCAATAGATATCAGCGCTTTAATGCTGGGCAAGGAAAAAGTGAAAGCAATTACAATTTTCACGACAATTCCTCAAGCCAACAAGTCCGTATTGGTATTCTCACTAACTGGACGTTCCGATTTAACAATCGCCACAGAATTGAATTCAGGAACTTATTTAATCAATTAGGATCATCACAAACTGTGATAAGGATGGGATCGGACGCTGGTCAAAGCCCCCAAGTAAAAAATTATTCTCTCTATTATGAAAGTCGAAGATTGTATTCTGGGCAGTTGGCAGGATTTCATAAGTTTAAAAACGATGCTTTGTTAATAAACTGGCTTGCAGGTTACAATAACGCCAACAGACAAGAACCCGATTTCCGTAGATTTATCACCTCCTTTTCATCTGACTTGCAAAACTATCATGTTCCCAATCCATCGGGAAACAATTCCCTAGATCAAAATGCCAGGTTCTTTTCATCGTTAAAAGAAAATACCTTAACCTTTGCGCTTAATGTTGAACGTAAAATCAAATTAGGGAAAGAAGACGAATTGGATGACGCTAATATTAAATGTGGATTGTATATAGAGAATAAAAAACGCGACTTTGCTGCACGCAACTTTGTTTTCAAACCGACAGTATTATTTGACCCTGCCCAAAACCCGCAGCTCAACAATCCAATGCCGGAAGCGTTGTTTACATCTTCAAGCATCGGTACAGACAAATATCTTTTGGAAGAAGGTACTAAATCTTCTGATCAATACGATGCATCTTCTGAATTGCTCGCTGGTTATTTAGGGGGAAAATTTCCTTATCGTAAATGGATTCTTTCTACGGGATTGAGGGCAGAGTTTAATGTTCAAAAGCTTCAGAGTGCCGTGGACAGTCGGTCAATATTCGTAAATAATTCAGTATTGAGTTTGCTTCCATCCCTCAATCTTTCTTATACCCTAACCGATCGAATGTTGATCAGGGTAGCATACAGCAGTTCGGTAAATCGCCCTGAGTTCAGAGAATATGCGCCCTTTCTATACTACGACTTTAGTAACAGAGTAAATGTTCAAGGTAATGACTCATTACAAATTCCACGGATATATAATCTGGATTTAAAATGGGAATTTTATCCTAGTCCCGAAGAAGTTATTTCCGTTGCCGCTTTTTACAAACGTTTTGCCAATCCAATTGAGTTAAAGATAAGCGGTGCAGCGAACTCGTCAGCAAATTGGCAACCCATCAATGCCCACTTTGCCAATAGCTTTGGAATTGAGCTCGAAATTCGAAAATCAATGAACAGTATATTTAACGCAGCGTTTTTAAAACGGATTAATGCGCTGGTAAATGCATCATATATTTTCAACCGTGTTAATTTAGGTAACCTCACTACGCAGAAAACGAATCGTACCATGATGAATCAATCACCCTACTTGATTAATTTAGGTTTAATTTACAACGATCCCGGAAGGGGATGGCAAGCAAGTTTATTGTATAATATTTTTGGCGCCCGACTCTTTTATGCCGGAGATGTGATTGAAGGTGAAACAGGCAATTATCCAGACGCCTTTGAGCTACCAAGACATCAGTTGGATTTTTCTATAACAAAATCTTTTAATCAGCGGCTTGAAATCAGTTTTGGTATACAAGATTTGTTAAATGCGCAATATCGTTTTTATCAAGATTCAGACAGGAACTCAAAAATAGAACCTGGTAAACCAGATGAAGCAATTCTGAAATATAGAAAAGGACAAAACATATCAATAAGTTTAAAATACAACTGGTAGATAATACGAATTATTGATAACATTCAATAGGCTTGAACAATTCTTATAAAGTTGTTCGTGTACATTAGTGTTGACAGCACAATTAATTGTGATGTAGAGTTCGCACTGAAGTCGAATGCAATGAAGGTACTATACTCGACAATTTTGAAGCATGCGAATCTAGAAAAAAATTAGAACTATTGAACGAGCCAATGAGCCTACCTAAAACTTAACACTGCGGTAATCTGTCTGTATTTTTAATTTGACAATTTTGCGTCAAGTCCCCTGTCAACCATGCACTATCGCGACTTGTCTGATTATGAGTTACTGCAATGTTGTCGAGAGGACAATATAAGAGCGTATGATGTATTGTTTAACAGATATGCGCCCAAGCTGTATAAGCTTGCAACACGATATATTAAAGACACGGCATTGGCAGAAGAGTTAATGATGGATATGTTATTTAACTTCTGGCAAAAACGTAATCAGCTAACTATTACAGGAGATATATCGGCTTACCTGTTTCGATCCATGCGGAATCTGGTGATAGATCAGTTGCGAAAAGATTTACCGGTTCATGCCTCTGTCGATCTTTTTAAAGAATGCTCCATGCAAAGTAAATCGGCAGATCACGATCTTCTAACTGCCGAAGCAGATCGATTCTATCATGAAAAATTGAGTGCGCTTAGCCCCCAACGGCTAAAGGTCTTTAAACTTAGCCGGGAAGAAAACATGACCTATTCCGAGATCGCCCAGGAAATGAATCTTTCTGTGAGCACTGTAGAAAATTATATTGTAGTGACACTTGCCATCTTACGGAAAAGCGTCAAAGAATACGCTACATCGGCCACTGCACTTATCTATCTGATCTTTTTCTAATAAATCAATTCTTTCTAGACTAAGAAATTACTTTCTTAGCTCACGATCAGTCAATTAAATAAATTCTTATTTTTTTTCGCGATACTATAGAAGGTACTCCCATTTTTTCTCGTGTTGTATAGTAGAAACATATTTCTCACATAGGTGAACAACAATTTACTTTTACGAAAATTTCTGAATGGCTACTGCACTCCGGAGGAGTTGAAGGAGGTAGATAAGCTTTTACAGGAGCCTGGTGGAAAAAAAATACTGGACTCTTTGATGGAAGAACAGGCCACGAAGGAATGGAAATCCACAACAATCGACTCTTCTCCGGAGCAAGTGGCACGTTGGAAAATGAATATGTATGATAGAATTGCGGCATCAAAACCAACTACACGTCAATGGATATCAATGCATTTTCTTCAGTATGCAGCAGTAGGTATTGGAATCATAGTTGTAGGTGCAATTGCCTTTCTGCAGTTGAACAAAATACCCATGAATCATTTGGCCTTTATTGAAAAAACGAACGAACATGGAATTCCTCAGGTCTATATCCTACCAGATAGTTCGGAGGTGTTTTTAGGAGCGGGGAGTACACTTAGGTATCCGGAAAACTTCAATGAGGATACCCGTGAAGTTCAGTTACAGGGTGAAGGTTTCTTTCAAGTAAAAAGAAATGAAGAAAAACCTTTCATTATTCAAACGGGCAATATCGAAACCAGGGTGTTAGGGACATCTTTTAAGGTGGAATCATTTCAAGGATTTCCGGTTGAAGTATCAGTAGCCACGGGTAAGGTAAGCGTGCGTGAGCGTATAGGCAAACAGATTAATGAGGTGGCGCTGCTGACACGGGGAATGAAGGTAGCTTGGGATAGCCTTTCTCGAAAGGCTTCTAGTGGAACAGTAGATGTTTACGGATTGGAACAATGGAAAGCTGGCGATATTGTATTGGATGAGCAGACGCTCGAATATGTTGCCGAAGAGCTGCAGAGACGGTATAACGTGGAGATTACTATTATGGACAAGGAAACAGAGAGCCATAGGGTTAGCGGAACATTCATTAAAGACCAGCCTGTACACAAAATACTCGGCATGCTTGGTTTGGTAGGTAAGTTCCGGTTTGAAACAACAAACAATCAATCCTTTAAAATTTATAAACTAAACCAAACTGAGATGAGATAAACAAGTTCCTTTAAAAAGCGCCCTGCGGAAACAGGACGCTTTAATCACAAAAGGTCGCACGATTTGGAAGATCCGGTCGACATAATGCAGCATTTCCCGGAAAAATTCCGGGCTTACAGAGCTATTTCTGTTAAGAAATTAAATACCCGTAATGTTTACAAACATATGAAAAAAGTAGTACTGCTACTTCCAATATCAAGAGTTTTTGAACCAAAGCCTTTTTCTGTAATATCTATTTTCCTCACTTTGGTAATGTTTGCCCTCTCGGCAACAGGTCAGGATTTAGCCAGCAAAAAGATAGATCTAAATTTTAAAGACCTTTCCCTGAAAATGGCATTGCTTGAAGTTCAGAAGCAAAGCGACATCAGATTTGTTTACGGGCAGGACGTGAATAAGTATTCAACAATTAAGATAAGCATTGTTGAAAAGGATATTACAGTACAGACAGCAATAGAACTGATACTGAAGAAAACCAACTTGAAATACATACAGGAAGGTTCGAATGTAATGATCGATGAAAAGCCTGGGGCGGCAACCCCGAAGGCTAGACCTCAATCCAATCGCCAAACGAAAGGTATTATTCGGGGAAAGATTATAGACGGAGAAACTGAAGAACCTCTAATAGGAGCCAGTATAACCATTGAGCAGTTATCGATAGGAGCCACAGCAGATGTTCATGGAAACTTTAAGTTGGATAATGTTCCCGAGGGCATTTACACAATTTCGGTTTCTTTTATTGGCTACCAAAAATCCCTGATCCACGACTTGCAGGTAAAGGAAGGGGCAACTACCATTGTCAATGTAAAACTGCAAACCAGCGCTGGCGAACTAAATGAAGTCACGGTTACAGCAAAGTCTGAAATAATTTTAGAAAATTCTACGGAACGCTCACTGGTAAGCGAAATACACGAATCAGATAATATTATTACCGGGATCTCTAATGAGCAAATTTCAAAGAGTCTTGATCGTGACGCGGGCCAGGTTGTTAGGCGTGTTTCAGGCGTAAGTATACTCAATGATCGGTTTGTATTAATAAGGGGAATGGATCCGCGCTACACCCTTACCTTACTCAACGACATGGTTGCCCCCAGTTCAGAATCCGATACAAGGAATTTTTCTTACGACATGATTAGTAGTACGGTAATTGATCGTATAACAATTGGCAAAAGTTCATCTCCAGAATATACTTCTGACTATGCCGGTGGGGTTGTAAAAATCTACACGAAAAACTCCTCTGCTGTAAGTAAGTTGCAGATACAATTATCAGCCCAATTCAGACCAGGTTCTACCGGGAAAGCCACTTATGGATCTGATAACAATAGTAAAACAGATTGGCTTGGCTTTGATGATGGATCGCGGGCCGTGCCGAAAGAACTTATTAACGGAGAGGTACCCGTTGATCCGGCACAAAACGCAGCATTTGCTCGAAAACTTCCTGATAACTGGGATTTAAAACACAAAACAAATTCATTCGACAAGCGGGCGCTTATTAACTACTACGATTCTTGGTTGTTGGGAAAAAAGAAGTTATCCAGTCTGTCTTCGTTAAATTATACACGTACGTCTATTCTTAATCGGGTCACGAATAGATTTTTCAACGGTGAGAACTACAATGATAGTATTAACCAGGATGTGGCCCGCATAACCTTACTACAAAATTTTAAGCTTTCTTTAAATGAAAGGAATTTTATTGAACTGAGAGGTCTATTAAATCAAGTGGGACAAGATGAAACCAATGTTCGAAACTCAGTATACGAACAAGCTCCACCTGAGGAGTTAGCATTTCCACAACAACGTAGGGTTCAATATTCCTATCGCAGCCGCGGATTGTATACCCTTCAGATGAATGGAGATCATAAAGTAAATGCTGAAAAAGGATCATTGCGCTGGCGCATAGGTTTCGGCAGAACAAATGAAAGCATACCAGATCAGAGGCGCTTTATTTTAGCAAGATATGGTACAGATAAAGGCATTTATAATTTGTTGCTACCCAATTACCCATCAACCAATACTGTTGCCAGGTATTACTCACATTTGCAGGAGGACAATTATACCGCAGGCTTGGACTATGTTTTGACTAAGCGATCCATAACTTTCAAAAGCGGTCTGTATGCGGATTATCGTACACGTGAATTCAATATAAAAGCATTAAACTATTATTATGATAATAACAATTTCGATCCTCAATATAATTCACCAAAGGGATATAACCTTCAGTATAACATATCGCCTCACTTAGGTGCAAATGCCATTCTTGACAACGGGCGGGGCATTAGAATTTATGATTTTAGTTATATAGGAACGGGTAACTCCAGCTATACAGCATCTAATCTGCAATATGCGGCCTATACCAGCGCGAGTATTATCAAGCATAAGTTAACGATAACACCTGGGCTGCGCTTGGAACATACCAAATTTGCTATGGAGCCAAAGGTTAAATCTAGTTACAGTTTTGCTGTTGACTATCCAACACTTTATCTACTACCCTCTTTAAGTGCGAAGTATGAACTATCAAAAAAGGTATTGCTTCGGGCGGGTTATGGTATGACGGTAAATCGCCCCCAGTTCAGAGAGGCGGCCAATGTAGGTTCCTTTGACTATAACACTTATTCCACTACCCTAGGAAATCTTGATTTAAAGAATGCAACAATCCAAAATTTTGATCTACGGGGCGAGTGGTACCTGAAACCAGACGAGCTTATCTCGGTTGGTATTTTTTATAAGTCATTGTCTCACCCTATTGAAACCGTCACCACCTTTGATTCGGAATCGAGAAGGCAAATATCCTTTGCCAATGCAGATAAAGCAACGGTACTGGGGGCAGAGCTTGAGATTAGGAAGAAGTTTGACTTTATCAATCATTCTTGGGCTAATCATTTTTCGGTAATTGTTAACGGTACGTATATTATCAGCCAGGTTGATTTAAGCTCACAGATATTAGCTGATCCCAGTTTTCATGGTTATGGACGCACTACCAGACCTCTTCAGGGAACTTCTCCTTATGTAATTAATGCAGGCCTTTATTATGATAATGTAAAGATTGGAACGCAGGTTTCCATGCTTTACAATACCATGGGCCAGCGTCTACTTCTTACTTCACTGGAAACAACATCCTCAGATCTTTATGAGCTACCACGCCACGAGTTTGATGTATCGTTAACGCAAAGCATTAACGCCTGGCTGCAAGTTAAAGTGGGTGTACAAAATATTTTGAACTCACCCTTCAGGTTTTACCGCGATGGCAAACCTGATCAAAAATACCATCCACCCACAAACCCCGCGGAAGACCAGATGGAGCGTCAGTACAAGACTGGAGCATATTATTCCTTCGGTATTAATCTGAATTTCTAACAGTGCCTTATCGCAATATCAAATTATTAAAACTTTAATCTCTAAAAAAACGCGCATGAAAACAAAAACAATTCTTATCATTTGCCTGTGGTTTGCCTGGTTACTAACAGTGGGCACATTTTTTTCTTCTTGTAAAGATGAAGAACCCGCTGCACCTGTTATTGAGTCTATTTCACCAGAAAGTGCCCGGGCCACACAGCCCATTACAATTAAAGGAAGAAACTTCAGCAACAAAAAGATCAATATCGTTACGTTTAATGGAATCCAGGCCAACACAGCACCCACCAGCTCAACTACGGAACTTTTAATAAATATTCCGGCCAGCGCGACTTCTGGAGATGTTACCGTTACGGTTGATGGAAGAATGTCAAACCCCGTAAGATTAACAATTATCGAAGACGCTAGTCTGGTTACGCTTGCTGAAGTGAGTCCTCAAAAAGCTAAAGCAGGTGCTTCTATTACCCTTACAGGCACCTCATTTGATGATAAATGTATTGTGCTTATTGCAAACGAAGCTAACAAAGCAACGATAACAAGTGTTACTCCCACTCAAATTGTGGCCGTACTTTCTACCGATGCAAAACAAGGTCCTACCACCATAAGTGTTAGAAATAGTGATGGAGTGGCTTCAGGGAGTTTGAATTTTACTGTTATTCCGCCCAATCCTATTATAACTTCTATTACGCCAACGCATGGTCAGGTTGCCTCTGAGGTTATTATTACTGGAGAAAATTTCGGCCCTGTTTTTTCGCTCGCTACCGTTAAGTTTGGTGATGTGACGGCTACCATGAATTTAACGAAGTCGAGTTTAACGCAGCTCGTTGTTAATGTCCCGGTTGGTGCACAAACAGGTTCAATTCATGTTATTACGCCAGATGCAGAAAGTGAAGCGATAAGCGAAGTGTTTACCGTGGATGCTTCTGGGAATGCTTATAAAACATTCTTTTTTGGAGGTATCCCAATTGGAAGTGCCCAAAGCGAAATACTAGCTGGCGCAGTAGTTAACGAGTCTCAGACTGTTTCTATACTGTTTGATGAAACCGACAACATTCCAGCGGGGGATATGTTTGGTGTGGCCTATGGAAGCGAAAAAGTCTATTGGTCAAATACTGATTATACCATAAGCAGAGGAAATAGCGATGGCAGCGGAACCCCTGAAATATTACTCGATAATACTGATGGCCTATTTTACAATACAGATATTGAACTTGACTTGACGAACAATCGAATTTACTGGATAAATTATAATGATGTAGAAGTGGCATACGAAATTAAAAGCGCAAGCCTGTTATCTCCGCATACTGATGTAAAGACGGTATATTCAGGAAATACGGTGAATAATATTGTAGATATGGTATTGAATGTAAGCAATAATAAAATTTATTGGATTGAAAGCAGCGATAAAATGGTGTACGCTGGTAGCCTAGATGGTCAGACTACGCCTACCGTACTATACGATGAAAGTGAGGGCTTGGTAGGCCATTACCAAGCTGGACTTGCTGTAAGCGGTTCTGATCTTTATTTTAGTGATAAAGATTCAAATGGCGATTTCGTTATTAGGCGTGGAAATATAAATGGCACCACACCACTTCTTACTGCTTATGACAAAGACGATAATGTAGATGATCCTGGGGCCATTGTGGTGGACGTTGCAAATTCCAAGGTGTATTGGGTAAATTCCAACCCAAGTCCTGTTGATTCTTTTTCGGAAATTATGGGCGCAGATCTTAGCAGTAGCAGTGCAACTGCGATTCTAGGTAATTTGCCGATAATCTACGGTAGATTCGCTATAGACTAATAATGTTGAGTAGTACTCCATTTAGGAATAGGAAAGAAAACTTTTAAAGGCATCTCTAAAAACCTTCGCTTATCCTTCTTCACACAGAGAAGGGAAAGGATAGTTGCTCCGCCCACAAGCGGGAAGGCCATTAAAAAAAGAATTTTTAGAGATGCTCTTTATTTAAGAGATTAATGATTTAACAACCAAGAAATTTATAATTGCTTTGGCCACGGTAGGGAAAATAGAGTACATGCAACTTATCAGACAGTTGCAGGAAATAGATAAAGAGTTAAAAGCAAATGGACTCAATACAAACATAATCTGTCATATTGATGATGTCTGGTACACGCAGAAGATTGAAGAGCTCGCGTTGCTTCGCGAACAGTTTGAAGAAACAGTGAAGCGTGCCTATGAACTACGGGCACATATGGATTTGCAGTATAGGCAAGTCCGTGGCAAGTACAAGCGTGATAGCGGATGGCTGAAGAACTATAAGAAGCAAAGTGCTTATAGCAAAATAATACAATAAGAAATACTCGCAGCTTTATAGTATACGACTGATGTAGAAGGAAGAATAACGTCATCATTGCTGTTATTATCCAGCGAATTTTTGAGTCATTCATTTGATAAATCTCCTTCCTTCAATAAAATAGTTACTTTCTTACAAGAAGGATCAGATTTAAAAAACGTCAGTTCAAATTATCACACAGGTTTAATAAAATTCCTTATGCTGAATTTAGCACTTCATCTGTGCTGTTAGAAACCCCATGTTGCATTTCGATATTCTTTCTCTTTGTCTAAGATACTTTCTAGGTTAGTCACTTAACGCATCACCGAAGTAGTTCTAATGAAACTGCGATTAAAATACCAACTCATTGGAGACGGCAGGTCATTGAAGTGTAAAGATATTCCCCCTCATGTAACGAATACATCCACTTAGCACTCTACTTCCCCTTAACTCCATTCTTGAAATAATACTACGATAATATATTGTGTGTGTTTTAAACCTAATTTTGTCCAGAAAGTTCGGAGAGGGTAAGGTTAGTATGAAGCAGATATTGACAGATGATGAAATCATTGAACGTATTCAATTGGATGATGCTGCGTCATTTGAAAATCTGTATAATCGGTATTGGCACTCGTTATTTATTTTTTCTAAAAAATTAGTAAACTCGCATAGTGATGCTCAGGACATCGTACAAAATATCTTTATTTCGCTTTGGGAAAAGCGACACTCGCTAACAATATCCCATTCTTTACAAAGCTATCTTTTTCAAGCCGTTCGGTATCGGGCATTAAATAAATTAAAAGAACTTTTGGATACTCCTATGGATATTGAAACGGTTCACGAACGTTTTTTACCGATTGTTAATGACTTTATTCAAGCATTGGAGCATGATGAATTAGCGCAAACCATTGAACAGCATGTTGAAGCGTTACCTAATCGAACCCGTGAGATTTTTCGGATGAGTCGTTATGAGCACTTATCAATTGAAGAAATTTCCAAGGCTCTAGGTCTTTCAGAGCAGACCGTAAAAAACCAAATTTCAATGGCTCTTCAAAGTCTTCGTGAGGGTATTGTTTTGAGCCTGCTTATAACGAACATAAATCTTTAAGTAGTAATTGTTACGCACTTCGTATAAGGCATAACAATTTCTTCACGTCTTTTCTCGGTACTGGGTGCCCGGTTTTTTGTCATAGGTGTGAGGACACTAGATATGACCATTCGTGATTTTAAAGAGCGTATTTCAAATTACCTTCTTGGCAACGCTAAACAAAAAGAAAAAGAAGATGTTGACCGTTGGTTACAGTATGTTGAAAACGAAGCCCGTCTAACCCTCGATACGGGCGAGCACCACGATGTACGCGACAGCATGCTGTTGATTATACAAAAGCATTTGGGGATTTTAAACATTGATGGTAAAACAAAACATGCGAGTTTCCCGTGGCGTTTGGCAGCCGCTGCAGTTGTACCCTTAATCTTATTTGCAAACATCTACTTCTTTCGATTTCCATTGTTGAATATCGTTAGTCCGATTGCGAACCGTGAGCTAACGGCTTCTGCTTTTGGTACACAACGCGTTATACTGCCTGATAGCTCTGTTGTTATTTTGAATAGTGGTAGCAAGATTGTTTATCCCGAGAAATTCCGAGGACACCTCCGCCAAATTCATCTGCAAGGTGAGGCCTTCTTCGATGTGCACCATGATGAAGAGCATCCCTTTAATGTAACCAGCAACATGATGCAGGTGCAAGTATTGGGTACATCCTTTACTATTTTAAATCAAGCTCACGACTCGGTATCACACGTTGTTGTTATAACCGGAAAGGTTGCTGTATCAACCAATGTTGAAGAACCTGTAATACTCTTGCCAGACCAGGCCTTACACTACAATAAAATAAACAAACGTACTAGAACTGAAGCTGGTATTACGGCCGATCTTCGTTGGACAAGTAATCAATTCGCCTTTAAGCAAGTTGCTATGCACGATGTTTTTAAAACGCTTGCTGCCCACTATCAATTTTCTTTTCACTTCCATGATGATGCTATCGGCAAATTAATTTTTACGGGTGTTTTTCAACAACAGGATACGTTGCCGGAAATAATTCGAATCATCAGCTTATCGCATAACCTTAACATATATCCAATGAACAATCAGTATGAAATTGAAATGAAAAAGGAGTAGCCAAACAATGCGCTGCTGTTATTAGCGTAACGCAGGTATTTTAGTTGACCAAGTAATTAACCACGAATAATAATTGCCATGCAGATTTTTACGAAACACTTCACCCTCACATTTTTTTGTGCTATTCTTTTTTTAGGAGCTCATCACGTGCAGGCACGTGCGCAGCCATTGGAAAGAAAAATTAGTATAACGTTTAAGAACGATGATTTAACAGCTTGTTTAGAGAAGCTGGAAGTTAAAGCTCAGGTTCATTTTTTTTACGATGCTGCAGAAGTAGCGAATATTAAAAAGTCTTTTGATAAATCGTTTACCGACACCTCCATTTCAGAAATATTGTCCTATCTGTTAACGGGCTCATCGTTAGCACCAGAAGCCGTTAACGAAACGAAAATTATTATTCGCAAAGTTAAGACGCCCGTAATAAAAAGCACAAATCAAGAGCAAAAGGGTAGTATAAAAGGACGCGTGGTAGACCTTGAAACATCCGAACCGTTGCCTGGTGCATATGTTGTGGTGTCGGGAACAAAATGGGGTACAAGCACCGATGCGAAAGGTAATTTTTTAATTTCTGATGTGCGCCCCGGTAGTTACGCAGTGGAGGTATCCTTTATCGGTTACCAAAAACAAAAATTAAAGGACATTAAGGTAACACCAGGCAACGTCACTCCTCTTAATATACTGTTGCAACAAGAAGCTTCCAATCTCAATGAAGTAGAAGTTGTTGGCGATAATACACGCGATAAAACGGTCATTAATTCTACAGAACTCTCTATGATTTCTGAAATTAAAGATGCTAATCTAATTATGACCGGTATTTCGAATGAGCAGATAAAGAAAAGTATTGATCGCGATGCGTCTGATATTATTAAGCGCGGTTCGTCTGCTACCATTATTAACGACAGGTTTGTATTACTGCGTGGTCTTGATCCACGCTATACCTTAACCATGTTAAACGGTTTTATTGCACCCACTACAGAAACCAATACGCGCGATTTTTCTTTTGATTTAATACCAAGTAATGTAATTGATAAGATAACGATTTATAAATCGCCAGTGCCTGAATTGCCGGCTGACTATGTTGGTGGCGTGGTTAATATCAGCACAAAAAATACATCCATAGCACGGCAGATACAAGTGCAGCTCTCAACACAATACAGAACCGGTACCACTTTCGACAAAGTATATACTCACGAAGGCAGTAAAACAGATTGGTTGGGGTATGACAATTCAGTAAGACCTTTGCCCAAAACTTTTCCAAGCGAGTACGATCTGCCTAAAGTTGTTTTTGGTTCATCGCCAACGGACACAGAATATAACAGCCAGTTTTTTTGGAGCGAAACACAAAAAAAATCCTGGAAGCTTCAACGCAAAACTGCAGGGCTTGATAAACGGTTGGCCATAAACTATTATGATTCCAGAAAAATAGGAAAGACCAGGCTCAATTACCTTACCTCGGTAGCGTATACTGCCACACGACAAAATCAATACATAGATGGTGCTTATTTACAATTTGGGTCGTTGATCAATTACAGACGAGATAGCCTAAGTATTGAAAGTGCACGGGTATCGCTGATGCAAAACTTTAAGTGGGTTATTAACGAGAAGAACTCCATTGATTTTAATAACTTTTTAAATCAAATTGCTGATGACAATACCTTGGTCCGGTACCGGAACGGTGCTGGTGGTGATTACTCAAGCCAAGCCTTTGCAAAGTCAGAAGAACTTAGGTATCGAAGCAGGTTTTTATATTCAGGCCAGGTCATCGGTAATCATGCCATTAAAAAAAGCAATGTAACTTGGCGTTTTGCCTATACCCGATCTAACGAAAAACTTCCTAACTACAGGGGTATAGCGCATGCGCGAAGTCTGGATAATGACTCAATAGTATTTGGTGGAGGATTTAATGAATACTTCGACCAGCCTTTTGCCATTTGGCAAGATCTTTCAGAAAAAAATTATACTGGTGCAGTAGATTTCACTTTTCCCCTTCATCCTAAAATAGGAATTAAAACCGGTATATACGGAGAAGTTAAAAATAGAGAATTTATTACCCGAAGATTTAATATATCCATTGTCGATAACGCCTATTCAGCGGGTAGTCTTTTTTATAATCCGGACTCCAAACTACAGACGGAGAATTTCCTCGCCAGGAATGAAGTAGTTCTAAACAATGGCAAAAATAGATACGGCATGGGTGATATAACTTCGAGTCTTTATTACCTGGGTGAAAGTGGCTCACCACAACCACCAGATTATCGTGCGGCCAATAATCAATATGCAGCCTACATTGCCTTAAACGCCTCTTTATTGAAAGATAAATTAACGTTGTATGGCGGTGTTAGAATGGAATATAATAATCAACAACTCTACTCTCCGCGACCTAAAAGTATAGAGGGAAGAACCTACAGAACAGAAAAAAAGGATCGTGATTCCACGGGGGTTAATTTCTTACCTTCAATAAATGCCACGTATCACCTCAATCAAAAAATGCAACTTCGCGCGGGTTATGGGTACACGCTTAACAGACCCGTGTTTCGTGAAATTGCTCCATACTCGTTTTATGAAATGACAACTAACTCCGTCCGTTCTGGAAACCTCGTGCTGTATCAGGCACGCGCGCAAAATACAGATTTGCGATGGGAATGGTACCCTTCTCAAAAATCTTTGGTAAGCGTGGGCCTGTATTATAAATACATTGTAGATCCTATCGAACTCTATGCTGGTACAGATAATGGTTCCAGTAATATATATATCAATTCGCGCTATGCAAAAACGTATGGGGTAGAAGTGGAGCTACGCAAAGACCTGGGCTTTATTAGCGAAGCGAAATTTTTCAAAGACCTTTCTGTTATTTCAAATGTCTCGATCATTAAAACGGAGGTTCATGCAGCCCGAAATGTGTTGGGCGATGTAAATGCCTTAGTTGGTGGTAAGTTTGTTCCGGTAGCAAAAGAAACGCGTCCATTGGTGGGCACCTCGCCCTATATTATTAATGCCGGCCTTTATTACGACAATGAAAAAACGGGCACGCAGTTTTCCGTACTGTACAACCGCGCTGGCCAACGGTTAATTATTGCCGGAAGTGAGTATTCTGTGGGTGAACTATACGAATTACCGCGCGACATTGTTGATTTGGTATATACCCAACGTGTAACCTCTTTTCTTTCGGTTAAGCTAGGTGTACAAGATATATTAAACCAGGCCTTCCGTTTCTATCGTGATGTAAATCGTAACGAACGTTATGATAATGCCGGGTATGACCTTACTCAATTAGCCATTGAGGCGGGCGAAGAACTTGGACCTATCGACTTATATCCAGTTCTACTCGATATACCAGATGTGGAAACATTGGACTATATGGAAACTGCCTATAAGCCTGGAAGCTATTACAGTTTTGGATTAAACTTCAAATTTTAGTTAAGCCGTTCAACAATAAAAAAAATTATATGATTATAACGAACATGATGCTTTTAAGCAATAGCCTAAAATGGAAACCAAAAAATTGGTGGTTCCTTATACTTCTTGCTGCAGTCACCCTGAATCATAGCAGCTGTTTGCAAAGCTACGATCCGGAGCTAACGCCTGTCATCGCTTCCGTTGAGCCAGCCGTTATTGCGCAAGGTGGTGTAACCAAAATATTCGGCACCAATTTTTTATTTCAAAATGCAGCCACCTCCATTATTGTGGTGGTGGAAGGACAGGGAGATAAATATGAAATAGAACTGGCCAAGGTTGAAGTTGATCCCGTTACCCGACAATCTTTTATTGCCATCAACACTGCATCATCTGCATTACGACCAGGCTTGGAACCACGGGATATAACGCCTGGCGCGTATGATGTTCACGTACTGGTGCACGATCGCGATGGCGACCGTGTAAGCAACAAAGTTTCCTTTGTTGTTGAAGCCTTGAGAATTGACGGTATGGAACCAACGCAAGGCCCCGTGGGCACACTTATAAAAATTAAAGGAAATGGTTTGGCGGGAACGCAAAAGATTAGGTTCATCTCCGTAGAATCCACACCGATTGATGTAGACCCCTTACCTACCTCAACCAACACAGAAGTTTATGTGCAGGTTCCTGAAGGTGCGAGACTGGGTAATATTAGCTTGCTTATAAAAGATAGGCCAAGTGATTTTTTAGTGGGTCATTTTAAGGTGACGTTGCCCGCTCCAACAATAGCCGCCATCAACCCTGCCCAAGCGCCCATTGGAACAAAACTTATTATTACCGGCACCAATCTTGGCATTCAAAACTATTATTCACGCAAAGTATTTTTTACGGGCAAAAATAATACACTTGAAGAAGCGCAGGTAAGTGACATATTCCAAGATTGGAGCCCAACCCAACTCATTGTAACCGTTCCTGCTAAAGCGATTACCGGCCCCGTAATAGTAAAAATAGATGACGTAGCGGCACAAGAAAATATTGTATTTACACTCGAGAAGCAAAATAATGTAAAGCGACTATTCTTTACTGACGGTGCTGCATTACAAGTGGCTTCTATAAATGAAGGCCAGCCTGCTACAGTCGTTAAGCTTTTTGAAAATCCTGATTTTGTTGTTGATAAGATTTCGATTGATGCGGTGGGTGAGCGCATTTATGCTTCAGGTTATAACCCCGCTTCTAATCAGCACGGTATCATTTCACTTAACCTTGATGGCGAAGATGAGAAGGTTATCATTCAACCTGGAGCAGACCATCCCTGGCTAGTGCTTGTAAAAGCGACCAGCCAATATTTGTATTGGATGGAAGTAACCCCTGTTGATAATGTATATTCCTTCTGGCAAGCGAACCTTGACGGATCAGACGCGAAAAATATTATTACTACAGCCGATGGTTATATATCCGCTGCAGAATATTATCAAGGAGATATATACTGGATATCACCTCCTTTTATAAGGAAGCATAGTACGGATGGTGCTGAAGCGATCGTTGATTTATATGATGATCAGGATGTTGACGAGAGTAATTTTTCTGCTTTAGATGGAGCCATTGTAAAGCCAGCGCAAAACACAATTTATACTAGCTACTACACCATGGAAGGTTACCAGGGTATACTTTTAGGCCCACTCGATGGATCGGGTAAGCTTACAGCCAATAAACACATGGAACAACCACAGTCATCGGTAAGATCGATCGGCTTTGATGAAGTAGACAATAAAGTGTATTGGGTTGCATATAGCTTTACCGATAATTTTTCAGCACTCTATCGGAGCGATCTTGACGGATCAAACCAAGAGACTATATATATTGAAACCGTTTCTACTCAAGTTCCCTATTACGGTTTTGAAATTTATTAACCTTTAATTTTTCTAATATGAGAATGTACATAAACAGACATACACCCCTAAATATTTTAGTAAGCATACTCGTTCTTTTTCTTGCAGCGGGCTGCAATGAAGAGGATGATAATAAAAAATCTACCCACCCAGATAAGGTATTGATTTATGGTGGGACGGAAGTTGTTAGCGGGGTTTCCTTCAGGCCGAATGCCATACCAAAAAAGTTAAATCTAAATCCGATTGCTGATTTAGGGATACTAGAAACGCCTCAAGGCGCTGCAATAGATCCGGTAAAGGAAAAAATTTACATATTCACAACATTTGGCGTTATTCGAGAGTCAGATTTTAAATTCAATACCTACGATTCCATCGGTCATTTTCCAGAAGGTACAAGGTTTGGCTCTAATGAGCAGTACGGGTCTGTCCAGGGTATGATTGTCTCCGAGGGTGTTATTTATTGGATAGAAAGTGCGCCTGGTGACCACGTGGGAAGAGTAGCGAGCTCACTTCCGAATGGTACAAAATATATCAACGTTTATAAATTCAATTCTGTCGATTCCTTAGGGTCAAGAGGTGTTGTACAACCTGCCGGTACGAAGGATATATATTGGGCCAATGAAACAAAAATTTGGAAGGGTACTATAACAGGTAGCGAGCAGCCAGTTTTACTATTTGATATTGCCACCGATACAACGCATGGTATAATAAACGGAATGGATATTTGGAAAGATAAAATTTATATTGCCACTACAAAAGGTTTGTGGGAAACGGATCTGCGCCAACCCGGTGTATTGAAGCCGCTCTTTACAGAAATTACAGCCAACGCTAAAAATGTGCCAGGGGTTGCCGTGGATAAGCAATTAGATGAAATCTATTGGTCGTTCGAAATTGAGCGAGTGGGATATTTAGATTATCAGTTTCTGTTTAGAGGCAAACTATCGGGCACAGACCCAGAAAAAATTTATGAGAAAAATGCTTTTAGAAATTTTGAAGTGTATTAATTATTGAATGATGTAGTCTGCTATAACGTTCTTTAAGGCATCTCTAAAAATTCATTTTTTAATGGTCTCCTCGCTTGTGGGCGGGGCAGGCTTTCCCTTCCCTTCTTTGTATTGAGAAGGATAAGCAGAGGTTTTTAGAGATGCTAAGTCATACACGTTCACAGTATTAAATTCGAATCGATTTCCATTATGCCGCCCGTCAATAAATAGAACGTATTGAAACGACTTCGTGTCGTGGCAACTACACCCACGGTACTGTACTTAAAAAAATACCTTTCATAAAAGTTACGAATGCTGAAAGCGTTCCCTTAAAATTTAAAAAATTATTCGTCAAAATACATATGTTAAAAATTACACCAGACTCTTTCAACGGTCTCTTAGATAAAATTGCAGAGTTTATTCAAATTGTTGATCAGAAGTTTATCAATGAACCTACAACACCACAGCAAACAATAATTTCCATAGACAGCAATTGGTATAATAATAAAAGTAACGAGCTAAGAAAACTGTATAGACGAAGAGAGATGGTTCTACACAAATTAAAACACCTTGACCAACATCTTAATCAACAGTATGAAGTGACTAAAAGAAAGTTACACCGTGATAAAAGAAATAGCATACATTAATTTCTCCCATCACCCACTCTCCTATTGACCTGCTTCGTTAGGAACGCTACTCAAATAATATTGATCACTCTGTAAGAGCCAAGCGATAGCGTAAAAAAAATTATAAAAGACTAAGGGTACCTGCATGTGTAATTGTCTTATGCCTGAAAACTTTAAAAAAAAATTAAACTAAAAATTATGTTTCTACAAAAAACAATCGTGACGCGAATTTACACGCTACTGGTACTGTTAATTTCTTTTGGAGCATGTAATACAGACGACATCCCTGATACACATTCTATTGAGCTGGGCGGTATTTATAAGTCAGAAGGATATGGCTTTTTATTTGAAGCCAAAAAAGGTAAAGCTTATTTTTATGATATCACCGAAATTAATTGCAGTAGGAATGAACCCTACGATATGGATTTAAGCGACTTGACCGTAACGGTATTAGGAGGGGATAGAGTTTCGATTATGCTTCCAAACAATGAAACATCATATGCTTTTAAGAAACTTGATAAAATGCCTGATTTGTGTAAGGATGGTGGTATGCAACCAACTTCAAATGCCCTTGTAAATTTTGATGTGTTGTGGCAGAACTTCAAAGAAAACTACGCCTTCTTTGATCTACGCGAGGTAGATTGGGATCAGGCTAAGTCTATGTACCGGGCACAGGTAACGGAAGAAAATCTTTTTGAAGCTTTCGAGGAAATATTAACTGAATTAAATGATGGCCATGTATCCTTAGAAACAGATGATGATCGTAGCATAGAATCAGCGCAAAGTTATTTTTATCAAAAGTTTTTATCAGAAGGTGGATTGGATGATTACGATGCATGGGTGGATACTTTTAAAGAGGAGATTTATAGTATACTCGAAAATTATTTACACGATGAAGTAGCGACTGCGGCAAATGATAGATTAATGTGGGGAAAGATTAATGATAAAACAGGTTATGTGATGATTTCGCGCATGATCCAATTTAGTAACTCGGACGATGATGAGGTTAATTTGCAAGCGCTTAGAGCTGGCATGGATAAGGTTATAAAGGATTTTGAAAATGTAGATAAAATCATAATAGATATTAGAACCAATGGCGGTGGCTATGATGCAGCGGCATTAGAAATTGCAGGCAGATTTACAAAATCATCTCTAACAGCATACACTAAGAAAGCTAAATTTGATAATGGTTTTACCGAACCAAATATCATTAAACTCAATCCGACCGGACCCATTCAACTTATAAAGAAAGTTATACTATTAACGAGCCCGGCTACTGCAAGCGCGGCCGAGATTTTTACAATGGCAATGAACCAACTGCCAAACGTAACCATCGTTGGTGAGCATACGGAAGGAGTTTTTTCAGATGTATTGACAAAAACTTTACCGAACGGATGGAGTGTAGGAATATCCAATGAAGTATATGCAGATCCTTCAGGTGTAGTCTTTGAAAAAACAGGTATCCCGCCCGATTTTCAAATAGCAGTTTTTCCAAAATCTGATAGAGAGGCTGGCAAAGATGGATGTATAGACAAAGCTTTATCGTTATAATAATCAAATATTTATCTCTGCTTTGGCAGAGATAAATATTTGCTTTGTTTTTAATAGCACCCTAAAAATTAAATATAACGAGTTATGCTATATTCTGTAGTTTATTTCGAAAGATTAGGCACACTCTTTACAAAGAACTAGTAACACTTTACCGAGATCGAATCTAAATGAACAGCATTACCATCAAGTCTTAAGACAAGATGCCACTCTACCCTTCAAGAGATTTGAAAAGAGGTTTGATGCCATACTCACCAATCCACCGTTCCGGATTTTGGAACGCGCTGTTAAGTATAAGACTTTTAATACCAAAGTCCTCGGTTACCTGATGGCGTTACGAGCGCTTGTCTGCATGAAGGATATGCAGGGCGTTCTATTGAAAAGATAAGCGAGTATTTGGGCCAGTGCTCTTCAACATGAAAAAGAAAAAGTGAAATTGATTTTAAAAAAAGAAAGAGTCATGGAAAATTCCATCAATTTAAAAATTGACTTACCACAAGAGACTATATCAGCGCTTCAATCCGTGATCATAGAGACTGTTAGGAACGCGCTATATCAGCATGTCACGGATATCAAAACTGAGCCAAAAATGTACACGCGCAAAGAGGCAGCGGCTGCACTCAGGATTACATTGCCAACTCTAAGAGTATACGAGGTTCAGGGTAGATTAATTCCGAAGAGAGCTGGTAAAAGAGTCCTTTATACGAAAGAAGTTCTTAAAGCTTTCATCGCTTCATTGCGACAGTAAATTAAATTCAGCAATTACTGTCATCCGACTAATCCATAATAGCTTATAAAAGTATCGCCTGGATAAAGATTACGGGGATTTTTCTGGGTTTTGAAAAACACCCCCATTTTTCAAGTTAAACATATCGAG
>JBKJOF010000223.1:0-20833 GCA_046595655.1 Chryseolinea sp.
GATAATGGTCTCGGTCTTGTTGTAGGTCCGCATGCGAATACCATTGCCATGGATAAGGCTGATCAGTTCGGATCGGGATGGGTAAGCGTTTGCAATACGAATCATTATGGCATCGCATCATACTACACTATAAAAGCATTGGAGCGCGATATGATCGGATGGTCAATGACGAACTCAACAAAATTAGTAGCACCCTTATGGGGAGCAGAAAGAATGTTGGGCACAAATCCCATTGCTATTTCATTTCCAGGATTTAAAGAACCACCGATTGTTATCGACTTAGCAACCAGTGCAGCAGCGTATGGCAAAATTGAAATTGCGCGAAGAAAAGGTAAGCCTGTTCCGCGCGGTTGGATCATCGATAAAAATGGAGAACTATCAACCGATCCGAATGATATGATTAATGGTGGAGCACTTCTTCCTTTGGGTTCAGAATTTGAAACGGGAGGGCACAAAGGATTTGCACTTTCATCTATGGTTGATATTTTATGTTGTGTGTTGAGTGGAGCAAACTGGGGTCCGTTCGCACCACCATTTGCCTTGCGTCAGGAAATTCCTTCGCGTAGCGTAGGCAAAGGTATAGGTCATTTTTTTGGCGCCATGGAAATTGATGGGTTCATGGAGAAAGATGATTTCAAGAAAATGATTGATGAATGGATTCAGGTATTCCGAAAAACCAAACCAACACCAGGTCATGATGCTGTCCTCATTCCAGGCGACCCTGAACGACACGAAGAAATTAAAAGATCGAAAGAAGGTATTCCAGTTATTCAGGCCGTGGTAGACGATTTGAAAGACATCTCCAAACAAATTGGAATTCCGTTTGAAGTTCCTGCGCCAGCGTAAGAAATTTAAACCGCGGAGGACGCAGAGTTTCGCAAAGAATTCTGTTTCATCAATTGTATTAGCTCTGCGTTTCTCCGCGACCTTTGCGGTAAAAAACACTCATCAATTGCACGAATGACAAACGAACAGAAAGCAATTAAAGCAACCTATTTCAGCATTATAGGGAATGTGTGTTTGTCTGTAATAAAATGGTTGACGGGTTATTTCGGGAACTCGTATGCGTTAATTGCCGATGCCATTGAATCAACAACCGATATATTTTCTTCATTCCTCGTTCTATTCGGATTAAAATATTCTAGTCGCCCGGCTGATAAAAATCATCCCTATGGACATGGCCGCGCGGAACCATTAATTACATTCTTGATTGTTGGATTCTTATTTACATCCGCTACTATTATAGCATACAAAAGTGTTTTAAACATTCGCATGCCGCACGAATTGCCCAGGCCTTTTACACTTTTTGTTTTGGCTGCAATTATTATCTGGAAAGAGATTTCCTATCGCATCGTTATTCAAAGAAGTAAGGAGACGAACAGTTCATCTTTAAAAGCAGATGCCTGGCACCATCGCAGTGACGCGATTACTTCAATCGCTGCATTCATTGGAATTTCCATAGCGCTCTTTTTTGGTAAAGGTTATGAATCGGCTGATGATTGGGCTGCACTTTTCTCGTCCGGATTTATTGTTTACAACTGCTATCTCATTTTTCGCCCTGCGTTAGGTGAAATTATGGATGAACATTTATACGATGATCTTGTTACTCTAATTCGAAAGGAGTCTTTAACTGTGGCTGGTATAGTTGATACCGAAAAATGTTTCATCCGCAAAGCAGGAATGAAATACCATGTTGATCTTCATGCAATAGTTGATGCGCAGATTAGCGTTAAAGAAGGTCACGACATTGCCCATAAATTGAAAGACACATTAAAAACTAAAATTCCTGAATTAGGTAACGTGCTGATCCATATCGAACCGAATAATAATAATGAGTAGTTCGTATTGAGTCCATAGTAGAAATACTCAAGACTAATTACTCCAGACTCTAGATTCTTGCTCCAAAACTTCAAACTTTTAAGTTTACCTTTAAGCATAAATTCCTCGCATATGAACCACGTAAATGGAAATTCTGAACACAAATATGATGTTGTTATTTTAGGCGGAGGCCTTGCGGGATTAACGCTCTCACTTCAACTCCGAAAATCAAATCCAGACATCTCCATCTTAATTTTAGAGATGCGAAATAACCCTGCAACTGTTGCCGGTCATAAGGTAGGCGAATCGACTGTTGAGTTGGGCTCACATTATTTGCGCGAAGTTCTCCAGTTAAAAGAACACCTTGAAGAATTTCAGTTGCCGAAGCACGGACTTCGTTTCTTTTTCAAATCACATAGCAAAGAAGATATTACCAGTAGAGTTGAACTTGGGCCGCGTGAACGATTACTTACGCCAAGTCATCAGATTGATCGGGGAACATTCGAAAATTTTCTTTCTCAAAAAACTCAAGACGAGGGAACTGTGCTAACATTGGGAGCACGTGTTAAAGATGTAACACTTTGCAAGGATGGGCACACCGTTCTGTATATGAATCAAGGAATAGAAAAAACGGTTGAGGCACGATGGGTGGTTGATGCCTCTAGCAGAGGAAGTATACTAAAGAAGAAACTTGGATTTCAAAAACCGATGGAGCATCATGTCAATGCCGTGTGGTATAGACTGAAAGGTGTGATTGATATTGATGATTGGTCGGAAGATCAAACATGGAGATCGTTTTTAAAACCAGGATTACGTTACCTCAGCACTGTCCATTTTATGGATAAAGGATATTGGGTTTGGGTTATTCCATTGGGATCTGGAAATACAAGTATTGGTATTGTAGCCGACCCAGCCGTGCATTCTTTCGATGAAATCAATACCTATGAGAAGGCATTGACATGGATGGCAAAGAATGAACCGCTCTGTCATAAAATGTTAGAACCAAAAAGTAAAGACCTTATCGATTTTCTTTTTCTGAAACATTATGCACATCATACAGGTCGGTTGTATTCAGATGAACGTTGGGGCGTAACAGGTGAAGCGGGTGCTTTCCTTGATCCGCTCTATTCTCCAGGTACCGATTTTATTGGATTAAACAATACCTGGCTTACCGATCTCATAACACGTGAATTAAGAGACGAAGACATTAGCGTGCGTGCAACTGTATTTGAACAATCACATCTTGCCTTGCTCGAAAACTGGATTCCGGTTTATCAGGACAAATATTTACTGATGGGCAATACCCAAATTATGGTGATTAAGATTTTCTGGGATTGGGCTACGTATTGGGCAGTACCAGCATTGCTCTTTACCAATCAAGGATTTATCGACATTAAAATATTAAAAGAACTTTTCTCCACACCGACAGGCCTGGGTAGAAAGTTTGGTGAGTTGAGCAGACGCATGCAAGACCTTTTCACTGCGTGGGCTCCCTACGACACCGAAATATTTTCCAATCGCTACATCGATCCGCTTGATCTCGATTATCTGAAAGAGTTTCAGCATGGAATTGAAAAGAAATATGAGCCGAAGGATTTAATAGAGAAGATCCGCCAGAATATGACTGTATTAGAAAAAGTAGCAGCCGAAATATTCCGACTCGTCAGTGCGCAGGTGAAAGATACATCTATGGATATGAAAGTAAATCCGTATGAGATTTCGCTTGATAAAAATCCAATGGAAATTGAGCAAGGCGGTCTTGATGTCGATATGGATATTCGAAAAGACGTTAATAAAATGTGGTTCTATAAACAGAAGCAATTAGTTTGAAAGAATGATTTTCGGAGTTTAATCAAAAAAAATCGCCTGAAAAAAAATTAAAACCAATGCCGTTTACTTTAGCGCTGCTAACATTCTCTCTTTCTCAGCGGACCGAAGTGAGGCCATAAGGAAACGTTTAATTAAACGACATTGAATTACAGATTTAAATTTTCCAGAAAAAGCGAGCGAAATGAACATTTTTATCGCAAAATCTATATTATTGTTTTCTAAACTAGGAAAGTCGCGCGCATGAGTGTTTATATCACACGGTTATCAAAGTATTTGCCCAATGAACCCATTTCGAATGATGAGATAGAAAATGTTTTGGGTTTGATTAATGATGCGCAGTCGAAGGCACGTCCACTCATTCTTCGCAACAATCAAATCAAAACGCGCTACTATGCCATTGATAAAGAAGGACGCTCTACGCACACCAATGCGCAGCTAACCAAGCTGGCAATTGAGCAATTGTTCGATGAGAATTTTGGTTTGAAAGACGTTCAGATTATTTCATGCGGCACCACCTCACCAGATCAACTTCTTCCTTCACACGCTGCTATGGTTCATGGTGAGTTAGGAGGAAATGCGGTTGAAATTAATTCGACAACAGGCGCATGCAGTGCCGGGATTCAGGCGTTAAAGTTTGGATACCTTTCCTTGCTTGCGGGCGATGCAGACAATGCAGTTTGCACCGGTTCTGAAAAATTGTCTGTGTGGATGTTGGCAAAATATTTTAAAGAAGAGGCGAACAAAATCATTGCGCTAGAAGGTAATCCGATCATTGCATTTGAAAAAGATTTTCTTCGGTTCATGTTATCCGATGGAGCAGGAGCCGTGTTGCTTCAGAAAGAACCCAACGCGAAAGGTCTGTCTTTAAAGATCGAATGGATCGATCAAAAATCTTTTGCGAATGAAATGCCACCATGCATGTATGCCGGTGCTATAAAAAATGAAGACGGGTCACTTACCGGATGGGCAGAATTAGATCAGGATCAATGGACGGCTCAATCGGTTTTTGCCATGAAGCAAGACACAAAATTATTAGGCGATTTCATTGTGAAGAAGGGTGGTGAGATGATGATGCAAATTGGCAAAAAACACAATCTGGATTTCTCTACGCTAGATCATTACCTTCCACATTTATCATCGCAATATTTTGCTTCAAAGATTCAACGTGAATTTGAAGTGCTTGGTATTGATATTCCAAATTCCAAATGGTTTACGAATCTTTCGAATGTTGGCAATGTAGGAGCAGGCTCTCCATTCTTAATGCTGGAGGAATTTTTTAATTCAGGCAAACCAAAGAAAGGTGATAAAATATTGATGATGGTGCCTGAAAGCGCGCGATTTAATTATGCTTATGTTTTGCTCACAGTAGTTTGAGTTGGGGTATCTATTTATAGATGAGGATTTAGATTAGCAACAGTTATTGTTATAATGATCTTGGCTTTGATAATTAACTAAATAAGCATGCCTTTATCTGTATTTGAAAAATTAAAATTTGCATGAAAGAAAATCAGGTTCCGCAGGATAAAGAAAACCTCAACGAAGGCAAGCTTGCTAAGTTATATTATGCTACTGATGAAAAGGGGCATTATGTAAAAGTGAACAGTGTAGGTTGGGAACCTGAAACCGTAGCCATGCAACAAGCGTGGGATGTTGTGAACAACGAAGTAGAAGAAGCTCGTAAAAAAGTGATTGAAGGAAAAGCCAGTCCGGTTTTATACTACCTCAAGAAAAACATCATGGATATTTCGATGGTGGCAAGTTATGTAGGCACATTGAGTATTATGGTGCGCTTGCACACAAAGCCATTCTTCTTCAGTAAACTGAGTAGAAAAACATTAGAAAAATATGCGTACACATTCCGAATTAGTGTAGAGGAGTTTACAGATGTTGAACGATTAAAACAAAAGCATGCAGGCTAATTTTACCCACAAGCAATCTGCTCATTGTGAAAGCGGAGTGATCTCGAACCTGATGCGGTTTCATGGTCTAGACATTGATGAACCGATGGCGTTTGGTATTGGCTCAGGACTTTTCTTTTCCTACATGCCTTTTATAAAGTTGAATGGAATACCCGTTGCTACTTATCGCATCTGGCCTGGGTTTATATTTAAAAAGTTTTCAAATCGTTTGGGTATTCAAATCGAGCGAAAGAAATTTTCATCGACTACAACAGCCATGACGGAGTTGGATAAGATGATTGACAAAGGGCAACCTGTTGGTATGCTTACCTCTGTCTTTTATCTCGATTACCTTCCGGCAGCCTATCGCTTTCATTTTAATGCACACAATATTATTGTTTTCGGAAAAGAGAACGGTCGCTATTTAGTGAGCGATCCGGTGATGGAAACAACGACCGATATTTCGTATGAAGATTTAGTGCGCGCGCGTTTTGCGAAAGGCGTTCCCGAACCCAGTGGAAGAATGTATTACCCAGTGCAACTACCGGGCGAGTATCCACTTGAGCAAGCGATCTGGACAGGTATTAAAGAAACGAGCGATCGAATGACTACCATTCCAATTCCATTATTTGGTGCAAAGGGAATGCTCTACCTATCAAAACGTCTGCGTCATTGGCCTGAACGATTGGGTAATCGTAAATCCATTTTGTGGTTAGGTAATCTTATTCGTATGCAGGAAGAAATAGGAACAGGCGGTGCTGGCTTTCGTTTTTTATATGCTGCGTTTCTTGATCAGTCCAGTGCGTTACTAAAAAATGACGAGCTCTTCGACATCTCTAAACAGATGACAGCCAATGGCGATTTACTTCGCGACTTCGCATACTACGCAGGTCGTGTTTGTAAAAACCGGACGTCTGATACCAAAACATTTTCTGAACTGGCCGATATGCTAGAAGTATGCTCACAGAAAGAACAAAAAACATTCGCTCAACTTTACCAGGTCAGTAAGTCGAAATGAGTGCAGCCATTGTTCAAATCGATAATGTAAGCAAGCAATACAAAGGCGCGCAGCAACCTGCAGTTTCTCACTTAACTTTAGAAATCCCGAAAGGCTCTGTGTTTGGTTTCCTCGGTCCGAACGGTGCAGGCAAATCGACATTAGTGATGTTGCTCTGTGGTTTATTAAAACCGGATGAAGGTTCAATTCAGGTAATGGATTTGAAAGTGGGAGAAAACAGTGCTGCCATTCGTGAGAGAATAGGCGTTGCCCCACAAGAGATTGCTTTGTTTCCAACACTAACAGCACACGAAAATCTTTTTTATTTCGGTCGCATGTACGGATTGGAAACAGATGTATTGAAAAAACGAATTGATGAATACGTAAAGACGTTTGGGTTACAAGACAAGATCCACAAGCGTGTACAAACCTTTTCAGGAGGAATGAAACGCAGACTGAATCTGATCGCAGCATTACTTCACGATCCTACCTTAATTATTTTAGACGAACCCACCGCAGGTGTTGACGTTCAATCGCGCAACATGATTCTTGAATTTTTACTGACTTTAAAATCGAAAGGTGTAACGATAATGTATTCGTCTCATTTTTTAGAAGAGGCCGAACGAATCTGCACGCATCTCGCTATTGTAGATGAAGGAAAGTTATTAATCACAGGCACGCCACAAGTTTTGCTAAGCGAAAATCCGGATTGTAAAAACCTGGAAGATTTATTTTTGAAACGTACAGGTAAAACCATGCGCGATTGAAAATCAGGGCTACCATATTCAAAGAGTTTTTGTTGCTAGTCCGTGATCCTGGAGGAATGGCACTGATTTTTTTAATGCCGCTAGCACTTGTTATTGTAATGGCATTAATTCAGGATGCTCCTTTTCGGGATTATCAGGAAATTAAATTAGAAGTATTGCTGGTTGATCACGATCAGGATTCATTGAGTCGTAAAATTCAAAAGGCGTTTGAGATTTCGGGCAACATTACCGTTGTAAAAGAAAGTGATTTGCAACGCGCCAAAACTTTAGTGCAAGCCGGTGATTTTAAAGCCGCCATCGTTTTGCAAAAAGGTACTACTCAATCATTAAAAAAGAAAACAGAACAACTCATTGGTAAGATTGTACGAAACATGGGAGTTGAAACTCCTGCCATTGATTCAACCGAAACACCAGCCGTGCAATTGGATTTGTATTTTGATCCTGCTATTAAAGTAAATTATAAACAAGCTTTAGGAGAAGGTATCGAAAAGATTGTAGCGCAAGTGCAAAGCGAGTGGATCATTATGGAACTGCAAAGTCAGTTGAGCAGTGGTGAAGGTAAATATCCGAAGGTGAAATTTAATCCGGGTGATATGATGGTGGTCAATCAGCAATACGCTTCTGATAAACCGAAAGAAAGATTAGCACTCAATTCTGTTCAACACAATGTACCCGCCTGGACCATGTTTGCCATGTTCTTCATTTTATTTCCGCTGGCAAGTAATTTTATTAAAGAACGCGAGGAGGGAAGCATGCTTAGGCTGCGATTAATTTCAGGATCACAGTTTCCTGTTATTGCCGGAAAATTTTCGTTCTACTTTTTTGTGTGCATGATTCAATTTGTATTGATGATTGCTGTCGGCATTTATATAATGCCATTGCTAGGACTTAATCAATTGGTATTAGGAAGTAATCCGTTCGGTATATTACTAACAGCATGTGCTGTAGGGATGGCAGCAACAGGATACGGGTTGTTAATTGCTGTATTCTTTAAGACACCACAACAAGCTCTTTCGTTCGGATCTATTTCTGTTGTTATACTTTCAGCTTTAGGTGGCGTTTGGGTTCCGATATATGTAATGCCCGAAGTACTTCAGACGATCAGCAAATTTTCGCCACTTCAATGGGGATTAGAATCTTTTACCGATTTGTTTTTGCGAAATGCAAACACTGTGGCGATTTTACCCAATACCTTTAAGCTGTATGCCTTTTCATTTGTTACATTAATCGCAAGCTTTCTCATTCATAAATCAAGAATAATTTCGTAATTGCAATATTATGCAGACCAAAGAAGAACTCGTAACCGAACTAAAAGCACTCATCATCAAGCAACTTAATCTGGAAGAAGTTGCCCCTGAATCGTTCGATGAAAACACACCCTTGTTTGGTGAAGGTTTAGGATTGGATTCCATCGATGCTCTTGAGCTCGTGGTGTTGCTCGATAAAAATTACGGCATTAAAATTCAAGATCCGAAAGCGGCACGTAAAGTATTTGAGAATGTACGCACTATGGTAGAATACATTCAGGAAAACCGAAAATGAGTAACCGGATTTTTATTACCGGATTTGGTGTCATTACATCCGTTGGTAAAAACGCTTCCGAAAATTTCGACTCACTCATAAAAGAACGCAGCGGATTTGGTGCGCTCGAGATTCTAAAGACAGCCCATCATCATACCTTACCTGCCTGCGAAATCAAGTTGCAGGATAGTGAACTTCATTCGCTTGCCGGAATAAAATCTGGATTGGGATTTACACGTGCCACTTCGTTAGCGATGATTGCTGCGAAGGAAGCGATTCAGTCTGCTGGATTAACAGACAAAGAAATTCGTGCATCAGGATTAATTTCAGCCACATCCGCTGGAGGTATTCGCGAGCTTGAAAAGTATTATTACGAATTAAAAGATTTGAATCAGCGTGGTGCGTTCGAAGAATTTGTAGATACCGGAAATCCCGGAGAACACAGCGAACGAATGGCAGAACATTTAAATATCAAAAAATACATTGGCACGATAAGCACAGCATGCTCATCATCGGCTAACGCGATTATGTTGGGCGCACAGTTAATTAAGAACAAGATTGTTGATCGTGCAATTTGTGGTGGAACAGAAGCTTTGTCAAAATTTACACTCAATGGTTTTAATGCCTTAATGATTTTGGACACTCAACATTGCAGACCCTTTGATGCTACACGAAAAGGATTGAACCTGGGAGAAGGTGCGGCCTATGTAGTTCTTGAATCGGAAGAGGTTGCGATTCGCGCAGGAAGAAAACCATTTGCAGAACTGCTGGGTTATGCTAACGCTAATGACGCCTTTCATCAAACCGCTTCATCTCCAGATGGAATGGGAGCTTATCTGGCCATGCACGGAGCAATTCAATCGGGCGGAATAACTCCCGATAAGATTGATTATATCAATGCACACGGAACAGCAACAGAGAACAACGATCTCTCTGAAGGACTGGCCATGCAAAAATTATTTGAAGGAAAATTGCCGATGTTTAGTTCGACTAAGCCATACACGGGTCATACCTTGGCTGCAGCTGGAAGTGTGGAAGCCGCATATTGTTTGATGAGCATGAAGCATGGTTTTGTATTTCCAAACCTGAATTATAAAACGCCAATGGATGAACTGAATATTCAACCAGAGATAATTTTACAAAAAGGTAAAAATTTGAAATACATACTCTCAAACTCATTCGGTTTTGGGGGTAATACTTCTTCACTCTTGTTTGGTGTTGTTTAGGTATGGAAAAGAGAAGACGATATTATGTTAATGGCTCGGGCATCATATCGCCTCAACTTACCTATGATGATCAACAGTTTTTAGAACCCATTCAAGAGTATCGCACCAACGTACTCACGTGTGTAACTCCTGATTTCAAGACGTACATTAATCCAATTCAGTTACGAAGACTCAGTCGTATGTTGCGCATTGGTTTATCGGCTGCTACCATTTGTGTTCGAAATTCTAATACCCAAAAAATTGATGGCGTTATTGTGGGTACAGGCTATGGCTTTCTCGTAGACACTGCAAAATTTCTTGAAGAAGTTTTAGAGCAAGATGAAAAGTTTGTTGCGCCTACTCATTTTATGCAAAGCACGTACAATGCAATAGCAGGATTGGTGGCGCTATCAATAAAGTGCATGGGGTATAACAATACGCATGTCAATAAAGGTTTTGCTTTTGAAACCGCACTGCATGATGCGATGATGCAGATGAACAATAATGATTCATTAAACTTTTTGATTGGAACCTACGATGAGTCCGATCCAATTCAATATGTAATTAATAGTAGGGCGAAACATTATAAGAAGGAGTTTGTAAGTAATCTTGATTTATTCAACAGCACAACAGAAGGGACAATACAAGGTGAAGGCTCCGCTTTCTTTTCGCTTTCCGCTATTCCAACAGAAACAACACGTTGCAGCTTGGTTGATTTACAAATGATATTTAAACCAGCAAACGAGGATGAACTAATTGAATCTGTAAATGAGTTACTGTCAACCAACCAAGTTTCTGTTGATAGTATTGATCTTATTATATCCGGGGTTAGCGGAGATAGTGTACACGATGTATTGATCAATGCTGTTTGCTGGAATTTCAACACAATACCTCAAGTTCGATTTAAACATCTTAGTGGCGAGTATTGTACGGCTTCATCTTTTGCCTTTTGGTTGGCAGCTTCGATATTAAAAAATCAAACTATACCTTCATCGATTAAAGTAAATAAGAGTCAATACCCTTCGTCCATCAAGAGAGTCCTTATTCTCAATCAATACATGGGAAGGAATTATACGATGATGATATTAGAAGCTTATAGCTGATCTATCGTTCTCTTTTAGAAGAAGGACGAAGAATGAGGTGATAAAGAAAGAGATTATCAGAAGTTCCTTTAAATCAAAGATACTTCTTGAAGTGCAGCGTAAAACGAGTTCCTACATCAACTTCGCTATGCACTTCAATGCGACCGCCTAATGCCTCTATTTGTGTTCTGACAAGATATAAACCCAGGCCTTTTCCTTCTACATGTAGATGAAATCGTTTATAAAGATTAAAAAGTTGATCGTTGTATTTTTCTAAATCTATGCCCAACCCATTATCAGAAATAATTACCTCTAAGAAGTGAGGAGTTGAATTTGTGCGAATTCCAATTGAAAGTGGCCGATTGGAAGCGCGGTATTTTATGGCGTTGCTTAATAGATTATAAAAAATACTCTCAACGTAAGGTAACAAAGATTGAATGTTTTCTGAAGGAGAGACCTGTACATCGGCTGATGCTTTTATAAGATGAAGTTCTGGTTCAAGACTCTTCACTACTTTATTAATTAGATTCAAAAGATTGACGTTAGAGCGGATATCTGTGTTCGATTTTTGAATGCTCAAGATCATACCCAAGTCCGTAATAACCATATCCAACTCATGACTTGATCGCAATAGCAGCTGGTGTATGGTAGACTTTTCTTCTGCTGTTTGAGAATTGTCTAACAACGATACCAGTCCTTGCACCCTTGCCAACGGAGCGCGTAAATTGTGGGATATAATGTAAGAGAATTGTTCAAGGCGGCTATTGTGTTCAACCAGCTCTTTGTTGGTGTGAAGTAAATGTTTCGTCTGGGTATCTACTTCCGATTGCAAGTCATTATTTTTTAGCTGAATCCGACTCGCCTGCTCTTCAATAGTAATTCTTGCCTCTTCTATTACTTGTTGTTGTGAAATTAATTGATCGTTGTGCGATCTGATCTCTTCATTCTGTGCAGAAATTTCTTCATTCTGTGCAAGGATGTCTTCGGTTTTTTCTTTTACGAGTTGATCTAATCGAACATTTTGATCCAGTAAAATTAAATTTTTTTCCTCCTGCGATTTTCGTAATTCATCAGAATATCGAAATGCTCGTGAGGCATAGTACGCCATGTATACCAACGCAGGAACAGACAATATGAAAATAAGAGCCTGAAGTAAATAACTATTTTTAAGCGCATGCTTGTAGTTCATTTTCGCCTTCAATGCAATCTTATCTTCAAATTGGTTAACATCGTTTGAGAAATTTTTCCAGCGTAACCAAATGGAATAGCCCTTATCCTGATTCAAAAGTGAATTGAATTCATTGTCTTTTCCTGCTTTGATTAATTGAAGCATGGAGTCTACCAGAGTGAAATAGCCAGAAACTGAATCTTCAACCTCATCAAATGCTTTCATGTTTGGATAATGCTGATTATGAAGCGCTGTTCTTACCCGATTAAAAATCAGATCGCGATTGGACTTAGCTGTATCAATAGTTGATAGAAATGCAGGATTTTTCACGAGTGCATATCCTCGCAACCCAATATCGAGTAAGTGTATATTCCTGATGATGTCGAGAGAATTTATTTTCGCCTGTTCAGCATCATTCTGAATTTTTCTATTTCCCTCAATAAGTAAACTATTCTGGTAGATAAGAACGATGTTAACGAGCAAAAGAATCGCAATAGCACCTACAATGCTGAATAGAATGGTAGAGCGATGTCTGGCGGTTGTCTCCATAAACTTAAGCTAGATGAAAGCAATTACTGTATGACGTTTTCAAGAAACGAAACTTTATCCCATTATATAGGGATTACCGAACGTTATGTAAAGACAGAGGTAACTGTAAGATTAATTTCAAGTGAATTTGTCCTCTTATTTTTTGAATATAAAAAGTACAGCCTAAAAGCTGACAATAACAATGTAATCTGGAGACCTTACCCTTTTCAGCGGTCTCAAAGGTTAGTTCAATATATCGAGAACTTGTTAAATATATTTGTGACGTAGCGGATATAAAAATACGTAGGGTTGTTGTGAGAAGAGATTATGTTCTCATTACTATTGAAACTTAAAATAAAATTCACCGATAATATTTGAACTGTCCCACGTGTATTGTTTTTCACCCGAAAGGCGGAGTACATTCATTCGTACGTCTTTAAATACTTGTTCGATGGTTAGTCCGGGTTTGCGAAGTGCTTTCAAAAATTCTTGTGTGTACAAACCATTTCGTCCACTACCATCAGACGCAACGGATCCTGGGGACGTAGCATAAGCAATAAAAGATCCTTTCGCTTTTTTCATTTCTCCCAGACCAGAACCCATCGAGCGAGAGGTGGCAGGGAAAGGATTGTTGCGACAGGCATCTAAAATAATAATGTTCATGCGCGAGTTTGATCGTTCCATATTCGCAAGCACCATGTTCTGTACAGGGAAACACATGCGAACAATATCGTCTTCATACTTTACATCTGCATCTACAGGCACCAAATAATTTTCATCTTGATATTGAACACCATGCCCGGCATAATAAAATAATCCAACTGTTTGATCGATAGGACCGTTGGTGAGGTTCTCATGAAATTTTCGCATGGCCTCGCGAATTTGCACATAGGTAGCGTTGGTAAGAAGTTGAACCTCAAAACTTGATTTACGAAGTTCAGTGGCTACGTCAGTTGCATCATTCACTGGGTTCTTTAAAATACCAATGCCTTGAGTATAGTTACTGTTACCAATAACCAATGCATATCGCTTTTCATCTTTGTACAATTCTCCAAGCGCAGGTATCATCGATGTTACAGGTGGTGGTGCCGTTTGCTGTTGAGGTTGTGTTTTTTGTTGTTGTGATTGGGCTGGTTTAGCCTGGCTTGGATTTGACTTTACAATAATCTGCGTCTTTTTAGTCTCCTCTCCACCTCGGCTAAGTGCGACTGTTGGCTTTCCAGTTGTCGCTTTAGCAATTTCAACATTGGCCGGGTCTAGCAATTTTGCTTGTGCGAGATCACTATTGGCAGCATCTGCATCACCTAATCGTGAATAAAATTGAGCGCGGTCTGCAAGTATTAAGGCCAACGTCTTTTTGTTTTTTGCAGCAAGCTCAGCGGCTTCCTTATAGGCAGCTTTTGCTTCTGTAGTTTTGCCCAACTTATCATAGCAGCGTGCTTTATACCAAGTTACTATCCCCTTGTTGTAATGGTTTAAGGTAAGGCTCTGGTCAAGATCAGTCAACGATTTTTCATATTCAGCCTTATGAAAATAAGACTGACCCCGATAGGAATAAAGATCTTCATCATACCGTTTATTATGAGCCGGATTTGCTAAGAGTTTCGAATAGAGTTCTATTACCCCATCGTAATCCTTCGCTCTAAACTTGGCAATACCTTCATCATATTCTTTAGCGTCTTGAGCCAAGGTTAGGGTCGAGACAACGAAGAGAACGAGAAAACTCAGAAGTATATGTTTCATGATAATGGAGAAATTCGTGTAAACAAAGATAGCATACGGCTAAAATTAAAGAACCATTTCAATAAAGAGTTATTTAAGACGTATTGTAAAAAGTGCTAATTTTAAGCGATTTCTATTCATGAAAAGACCTATTCTGTACTTTTTGCTGCTACTCTTCCTATTGCCTTCGTGCAGCAAGAGCACCAACTCGGCCACACGAATGGTCAAACCGAAATACCATCATCGTTGGTACGATCGTAAAAAAGACAAAAGAACCACACGGATAAAAACCGTTAAGATAATCCGCTAAGAGTTAATGATTGATGGTTAATTGTGGGTAACCTTAAATTGAATGAAATCCTGTTTTGCAAGGAGAAGCACGTTTACAGATCACTACCTATAAACCTTAATCTTTATTGCAATCCCTTAAAAAGCAAATCGAGATTACGTCTGAAGAATTGTTTTACTGGACTTTGCTGATTGAGGTGGGCCGTAATAATTCCACCGTAAAAAATGGCAAGTAGTAAATTCGTGATGTCCCTCGTATTTATAGTTTTGGTAACTTCTTTTTTAAATATGGTTTCTAAGGTAAACTTCTCCAGCATCTGGTCGAGTGAAAAAATATTCATTGAGCTTACATTTTCAACATCCGGATAAATTAATTTTTTCTCTTCTACCTTAACTGGAAACGGCTTGGGTGTGCGTTTTAAATCCGATAGGTAACTCACCAGACTTAACATTAGGCCGGGGTGATCTTCACACGCTTCGCTAATTTTATCAAAGAGGTAATAAATTCCTTGCATTCCTTCTTTCGGCTTTTGATTGAGATCAACTGATCTTGAAAAGCACCATACCCTGAAATAGTAAAGCAGAATATCTTCTTTCTGTGGAAAATATTTAAAAAGCGTAACCTTCGATATTTTTACCTTCTCACAAATATCATCTACATATAAATCTTCGAATGATTTTTTGCCGATCAGTTTCAGCGTATGATCAAGCACATGTATTTTGAGTCGAGCAGCCTTTTCCTTTCTTAGGCTCATGGTAACAGTGAAGCGTTAATGATAAACACAAGGTCAATTTTCCAATCCATCGTGGAATTAATACTTTTATGAGGACTTAACCAACAGCCAAAATGATAAATCGCATAATTCTACTTTTACTTGTCGGATTAGTAGTCGCTTGCCAAACCGTTCCAACAAAAAATCGAGAAAGACAAGTTGGAATGATTTCCAATTCGGCTATGGTAGTGTCAGCACATCCACTCGCTTCAAAGGCTGGTGCTGATATGATGCGTAAAGGTGGCAACGCAGTTGATGCAGCTATTGCTACTCAACTTGCATTGGCTGTGGTACATCCATCTGCTGGTAATATTGGTGGTGGTGGCTTTATGGTGATCCGCCAAAAAGATGGCGCGTTGAATACGTTAGACTATCGCGAGAAAGCCCCTGCTGCTGCAACGGCTACTATGTATTTAGATGACAGCGGTAATGTGATAGCGGGTCTTAGTGAAAGTGGTCAACTCTCTGTTGGCGTTCCGGGAACGGTTGCAGGTTTGATTGAATCACATGCGCGTTATGGAAAGTTACCTTGGAAGGAGCTTGTTCAGCCCGCCATCGATCTTGCTCTAAATGGTTTTTTACTTACTGAAAAAGAAGCCAATGGTTTGAATTGGATTCAGAACGATTTGAAAAAATACAATTCGATATTGCCACAGTTTCTGCTCAATGAAAAATGGAAAAAAGGAGACAGCATTCACTTCATTGATTTAGGCCATGCTTTAGAACGCATTCGCGATAATGGACTCGCTGGTTTTTACGAAGGTAAAACGGCCGATGATATTGTGGCTGAAATGCAACGTGGAAAAGGATTGATTACTCATGAAGATCTTAAAAACTATAAGCCTATCTGGCGAGCTCCCATCATTGCACCTTATAAAGAATATACAATCATTTCAATGCCACCACCATCGAGCGGAGGGGTAGCATTGATACAGCTTTTAAGGTCGGTAGAAAATTATCCAATAAAAGATTGGGGACATAACAATGCAAAGACCGTTCATCTTATAGTTGAAGCAGAACGAAGAGCGTATGCTGACCGATCTGTTTACCTTGGTGATCCTGATTTTTATAATGTGCCGGTTCAGCAACTTACAGATAAAAAATATATTAGCGATCGCATGAATACATTCGATGCAAACAAGGCGACACCGAGTAGTGCAGTAAAAGAAGGTGTGTTTGTACCGAAAGAATCAGATCAAACAACACACTTGTCAATTGTCGATGTAGAAGGTAATGCAGTTTCGATTACAACTACCTTAAATAATAGTTATGGATCGAAGGTAATCGTAGCAGGTTCAGGTTTTCTGTTGAATGATGAGATGGATGATTTTAGCGCGAAGCCTGGCGTGCCCAATATGTATGGAGCGGTAGGAGGAGAAGCCAATAAAATTGAAGCCACCAAACGTATGTTGAGTTCGATGACGCCTACTATCGTTGAGAAGAATGGAAAACTTTTTATGGTAGTAGGAACACCGGGAGGAACAACCATTATTACTTCCGTATTTCAAACCATATTAAATGTAGTCGAATTTAAGATGACGATGCAAGAAGCGGTTTCAGCGAAACGTTTTCATAGTCAATGGTTACCCGATGAGATCGCTCCGGAGAATGGAGCCATGAACAATAAGACGGTAAAACATCTCGAAAGCATGGGGCATCAATTTAATTTCAGAGATGAAATAGGAAGAGTAGACGCCATACTCATTTTGCCCGATGGAAAACTCGAAGGCGGTGCTGACCCTAGAGGAGATGATCTTGCAAATGGGTTTTGATAAGGAAGAACAGACTATAATATTGACAGACTCATGAATAGATAAGAAAATCTATAATGAGATAACTTTATTACTCCATTATAATTTCACGATGTCAAAAAAATCAAGAGTCAATAATTTATCGACCCGATTTTTAGAACTGTATCGATATGGTTCTATTGTTATCGCTATCTTATTATTAAGCGGTCTAATTTTTTATTCATTCGATGATGAAGTTAGAGAACAAATTGGGTCAAAAGAAAAACTTTTCACAACAATTTACCCCGTGCTCGTTTTGGGGTTTATTGTTTATCAGTGGTTAAAGGCTCACTCAAAAGTATTTAAGGTAGAATTTGATGATGATTATTTGTACATCATCAAAAGGAATCAGGACATTATGATTCCCCTGGAAAATATTAAGAATATCAATATGAAATCGCTCGGAGGTATGTGGAAGGTTGATCTGATGTATGCTGATACTATCGGAGATCATTTTTATTTTAAACCCTCGCTGCTTTACCCCCTAAATTATAGATCGAAAGATGAACTGGTTAATTTACTTTGGCGAAAAATTGAAGTTGCCAAAACAAAGAAGCAGGAGTTTCAAAAAAATGCGTTGACTAGTTAGACCTGATATATTAGAGTTTGATAACTGTCAGCAAAACAAAAGAGGGCATCCACTTTTAATCTTCTCAACAAAAGATAAACAATACCTTTAAGGTAATTCATGAATTAAACGTGGTCGCTCAGCATCATTCGGTTTATGAAAGGAATTGCTTTTTTATTTCCCCCTCAAACTATTCATCACCTTATTTGCGAAAACAAAATCATCAAGTTCTTTAACTGCTGAATGCGTTATGTCATTCTTCGTGCCTTCCCAAAGTTTTTGTCCTTTATAGATAAACATAATTTTTTCTCCAATACCCATTACAGAGTTCATGTCGTGCGTGACAACGATCGTGGTAATATCGAGATCTTCAGAGATATCTTGGATCAATTCATCAATCAGCATCGAAGTCTGCGGATCGAGGCCTGAGTTAGGCTCATCGCAAAAAAGGTAATTTGGATTATTAACGATTGCTCTCGCAATACCTACTCGCTTCTTCATACCCCCACTAATTTCTGATGGCATTTTGTGATTCACGTTTTCCAGACCAACACGTTGCAGGCAAAAATTAACACGATCCAGTTTTTCATCTGGTTTCATCGTTGTAAGCACGTCAAGCGGAAACTTAACATTGTCCAATACGTTTTTCGAATCGAACAACGCACCGCCTTGAAAGAGCATGCCCATCTCTCTTCGAATTTCCGTTTTTAATTCATTGTCGCCTGCATAGAAATCGCGATCATCGTAAAACACCTGGCCAATGTCTGGCTTTACTAAACCAACGATACATTTCAGCAATACACTTTTACCTGTACCACTTGCGCCAATAATAAGATTGGGTTTTCCTTTTTCGAACTTACCACTGATGTCATTCAAAACCAGCTTATCTCCAAATGACTTGGTTATGCTCTGGATATTAATCATGCGTAAGGAAGATTTGAACGAGTGAATATTCCGCCAACAAAATGGAGATCACACTAACGGTTACTGCTTCTGTGCTCGCAATACCTACTTCAAGCGAGCCACCTTGCGTGTAATATCCTTTGTAACAAGAAATAGAAGAAACCAGAAAGGCAAACACTGCTGCTTTTATCAATGCGAAGGTAATGGTAAACTCGTTGAAAGATGATCGTAGGCCGTAGATGTAATCGTGTGGACTGACAACACCTACAAGGGTGCCAATGATATAGCCACCTGCTAACGCGCAAACACCTGCAATAATAACCAACAACGGATACATCAGTATAGATGCTGTAATTTTAGGTAAGACCAAATACGATATGGAATTTATGCCCATTACTTCCAGCGCATCGATCTGTTCTGTGATGCGCATAGTACCGATACCGCTGGCCATGGAAGAACCAATTTTACCAGCATAGATTAACGCCATAATGGTGGGCGCTAATTCCAAGATTACCATTTCGCGAACTACTTGTGCTATTACGTAATTTGGCACGAGTGGGCTAACCATATTATAAGCCGTTTGAAGAGTTGTTACGGCTCCAATAAAAGTTGACACGAGCGCTACCAGAAAGATCGAACCTATGCCGATCGACACACATTCCTCCATCACGAGTTTATAATAGGTCTTGAACGTTTCCCGGTTTACGAACAGGTGACCGATAAAAATGAAGTACTTCCCAATATCTTTAATCATGGCTGCAATTAACGAACAAATCAAATCAATTTTAGATGCCCGCGGTACAAAGTGTCATCTGTATATCAGATATTAATTGTACTTCGTAAATCAAAAATCCCATATTTTTGATTTAGATAAAGGTATCAAAAAAATAAAAACGATTTTTATTTCCGATCTTTTGCGGAATGAAAAAATCGGATATGAATAAACTACTTGTAGTTACCGGGGGAACAAAAGGAATCGGGCTCGCGCTGATCGAAAAATTTGCTTCCCAAGGTTTTGATATAGTGACTTGCGCACGAAATGAACCAGAGTTGGTTACTCTTAAAGCCTCAATTGAAAAGAAATATTCGGTTACGGTATTTACAAAACCAACTGATATGGGAGCGAAAATTCAGGTAACAGCTTTCGCTGATTTTGTTCTTCGCCTAGGTCGTTCTATTGATATACTGGTGAACAATGCCGGATTTTTTATTCCAGGAGATATTTCAACCGAACCGGACGGAACGCTTGAAAGTATGATAAATGCGAATCTTTACAGTGCTTATAATCTGACACGTGGCCTGGTAGGAGGGATGAAAGAAAAAAAATCAGGACATATTTTTAATATTTGCTCGATAGCAAGCTTCAAGGCTTATGCAAATGGAGGTTCTTACGCCATTTCAAAATTTGCTATGCTGGGATTTTCAAAATGTTTGCGAGAAGAATTGAAGAAGTTTGGAATTCGCGTAACAGCTGTAATGCCCGGGGCAACAAAAACTAGAAGTTGGGACGGAGTTGATTTACCAGATGACCGTTTTATACCCGCGGAAGATATAGCGGAGACTATTTTTTCGGCTTACTCCCTTTCCGGTAGAAGTGTAGTGGAAGAAATTGTGATCCGTCCGCAGCTAGGTGATATCTAGTATTAGCTGTAATTCCACTATTAACGTCATGGATGATTTGAGGCTTTTTAATAGTTTGTAAAGTAATTTTGCAGAACCATTTGCTAAAAAGCTTTCTTCATCTATTTTTGCACCTCGATTTTAGTTCAAGGAGCATTCTTTAAGAGATTATCCAAGAACAAAAGTGGAAAGGCCTCCTTAGCTCAGCTGGTAGAGCAACTGATTTGTAATCAGTAGGTCGCTGGTTCGATTCCGGCAAGTGGCTCCCGATTGAAAGCGAAGATCGAAGTGCGGAGTGAGATGTAAGTTTCGCTTTCCGCTCTTTGCTTTTCGCTCTGATTTTGGGGAGATACCA
>JBKJOF010000033.1:0-29836 GCA_046595655.1 Chryseolinea sp.
AACAAATCGGAAGCTGGTCTGTATCGCCATTGCAGGCGCGTGTTCAAATTCACGTTCTTCTGCTGTTCGTTGTACTGTGCAAATGCGGTGAAGAATAATTTGTTTGTCATCGTTATATCCAATCGTGGACTGATCAGCCAGAACGTTGTCCTTCCCCACGGATCGGGCAATCGTAAATCGGTATAGCTGGTGCTGATGGTTAGGCTTACGTAGGGCTGAATGCGATAACCAATGTCGTTCGTAAGAATCAGTCGCGTGCTGTTGGCATAATATCCACCATAGAGAGCGGAGAATCCAAAGGTAAATAATTTCTGAGGTTTCGAAATGAATGATCCGCCTATACTATTCCATTTATGAATTGATCCAACTTGCAATGAGTCCTTTCTTGACCGTGTTGGATCGAAAGGGTTAAGAATTTGTATATACGTATTGGATACAAAACCACTAAGCGTACTAAAATCACGAAAGGTAAATCCATAATTAAAAGTACTTTCATTATCGGTGCGTTTGTAGGCGTCATTAAAAAAATAACTGGAGGCAAGTGTTGGGCCATGACTCAACACAATAGATGCCTTCGGAAAAAATAAACGCGAGATAAAAGGATTTATTCTTATATACCCTTTACGTGGTACGAATCCCACTTCGGCATTGTAGTTCTTCCCAACAACCTCATGCTGCCAGGAAGCAACCCACCTGCGGGTGGTGTAAGTAAGATTCATTGCTTGGGTAATATCATTCACTTTTATATTTGGGCTAAATGATTTCAACAAGGTAGCCTTACCTGTCCATCGATTATTTGAAGATGCCAGATTGTATTCTACACCCAGATTTCTATTGTACAGTGAGTAGGTAGGTATGGTATCGGATGATGGCACTGTATAATTTAATGATTCTTTATTGATGTACATTAAACCAACTGTCGAGCGCGCGAATACTCTGCGTTGAAGAGAGAAGACAGCAAAATTTTGTGACGGTAAATATTTCGATGTTACCTTATCAGTTTGCATATCCATTACACCAATGCGCCAGTTCTTGTTAATCTTTCCACTGAAGCGAGCACCAAACCTAATTGGCACATTAAGCCCTATTCGTCTGGAGAAAAAAGGACGGATAGTGCCGTAACCAAAGTTTGCAAACAAATCTCCATTCTCTAAAAAGAACTGACGCTTCTCTGGAAAAAATAATTCAAACCGATCTAAGTTCGTCACCTGCTTATCAACATCAACTTGCGAGAAATCCGGATTTACAGTTATGTCTAAATTCAAAGAAGAGGTAACGGCTATCTTTGCATCACCACCAACATCCGCACGATATTCTAATGGTTTTTTGTTTTCATAATCTCGTGACACGCCTCCGAGCACAAAAGGAATGATGGAGATGTTTGCTCCGGTTTGTGGTGGTGGCTCATCCCACACAAGGGTACCGGAGTACGCAAGCGATGCCGTTGGAAATTGTCTTGGCACGGGAGCCCAACTTGATTTCTCTGGTGCTTTTAAATCGTTGCGACTGAAATTGATTCCCCATTCTTTGATACCTTTCTTATATCGAATACTCTTAAAAGGAATGGCCATTTCGAAAACCCATCGATCTTCGTAGTTCTTCACCTCCGATGTCCACTTATTATCCCAACTCAAATCAATTTTTCCACCATCGTACATAATGCCGTCCCATTGCGCACCCGCTGCATTCGCGCCAAATGAAAATCCGTTGGTCTGGTCATCGAAAGTATCCATGAACAACAAGAAATTATCATTCTTTCCAAAGTTAAAATCTCTTCTTAGTGATTCTACCATGTAGGGTCCTGGCTTTCCGTTATAGCATATCGCAATAAGATAAAGATTTTCATCATCGTGTGTCATTCTCACTTCAGTAAGAACGTTGGCGCGAGTAGTGTCCATCGGTAACACCATATTGAAATCGCGTGCCACATCGGTCTCCTGCCACGCTGGCTCATCCATAATACCATCAATAACAATGGCAGAGGAAGCATGACGGAGATTTAATTGGTAGGACTCATTCTTCTTCTGCGCCAAAACAGAAAGATTAAATAAACTGAGTAGAATGATAAACAGGGAAACTCGCAAAGTAAAATTGAATTGAAGAGCCAAATTAGAAATACAATTCTCAGACGCAAAGGCATCTATAAAAAACAGGTGACTAATTCCACCAGAGGTTCGTGTTCCCAGCAAAGCATGGTATTAATTAACAAGCAGTTAATGTACTCGTTTCAATTTTAAATCAAATTATCTACATTGTGTTCAAATTTTAACGATATGAAAAATAAACTTTTTTTATTCTGCTGTCTGCTATTGATTCAGCTAACTACGTTTGGGCAAGTTAAGCTATCCAAAGATTTCCTGGTTACCGTTGGAAAACCTTATGAAGTTGTTGATGCAAAAAGTAAGGAATACTTTTCTGACGGTAAAGGGTTTACTGTTGCTGTAAAGACGCAAGACGAAAAGGTTACCATACAGCGATATGAAATCGCTACAATGAAACAAGTTAGCGTGAAGGAATATGAAGATTTTCCTCCTTACAACAAAGTTCAGAAAATAATCATGCTCGGTGATAAACTGTATTACGTCTTCTCATCATTCAATAAAAAAGAAAAGAAAGAAGATATATACTCACGCGAAGTAAACATGAGTAACGGCATCTTTCAGCCTGCCAAATTACTTTTCTCAACCGCGGCCGAAGTGACGGTTAGTTCATATTCTGAATTGTCCTCTATTGGTGTAATGGCACTCCCAATGCCTATTCGGTTTGAAGTTCATAAATCGTTTGATAATTCCAAACTACTTATTCGTTATCGTCTAAAACCTGCTGAACGCGATGACTCCAAAAATTATGATGTTCTTGGCTTCTTTGTTTTCAATGCCAATATGGACAAGCAGTGGGGCGGAGAAGTGAAAATGCCGTATACCGAAAAGGTAATGAACAACTTAACGTATGGTGTTACAAAAGATGGCAACGCTTTTATGTTGGCCTACATTAACAGCTCGAAAAAAATTGAACTGTTAAACATTACGAGCGATCTAAAAGTAAAAGCAAGCAAACTAGATATTAACGGTGCGTTAATGTTTCAAGAACTAAAATTGCGAGAAACTGCTGATGGAAATTTAACATGTATTGGTTTCTATGCCAATGGATTAGATTACAAATTTTCCTTTGGAGGTGGCAACCTAAGCTACAACACCAATGGAATTCTGGCTTTTAAAATTGACAAGAATGGTAAAGTATTAGAGAATTTTAATTTTGAGTTTCCTATCGATTTAATAAATCAATATGAATCGAAGAGAGACATTGGCAAAAACGAAAAACGTGAAGATGGTGGAAAGGCCGGTATACGAGATGTGAAATTGATCGACCTGCGTCTGAATGAAGATGGAAGTACGATTGTAGTTGGCGAGCAGCAGTATATTGTCACCCAAAGTACAAGCATGTATGGTGGTCAAAAAAACAAGTTTTATTTTGGTGATGTTATTGCAACCAAATTTGATAAAAGCGGTAAATTAATTTGGATGAAAAAGTTACCAAAGACTCAAGTGGGTTATGCTGGAAAAGGAGGATTGAGTATTAAATACATGAAGGGCAAAGGCGCGAGTTACATTTTGTATTTAGACAATGTTAAAAATGCTGACATCAGCTTAGATGAAGTTCCGAAAGAACACGTTGATCAAAGAGGTGGATACTTAACAGCCTACAAAGTAGATGACAACACAGGTGCAGTCGAGAAACATTCAATTTTTGATATCAACGATATAAAAGGAACAGAAGCATTTCAATTTAGAACATCCAGAATATTTGATGCTTTCGACAAGGTTTTTATGCTGGAGATCTACATTAAAGGGAAAGAAGATACGATGGTGATGATGGAACTGATGAAGTAAGATAAGACTTCATAAACTCCTGCTCAATAAAATGCCCCTCCAATGGATGGGCATTTTATTTTACTGCCCATTTCATTCAATTAATACATCCAATCTAGTTGCGGAACTCTACCAATATTCATAAAAATCAGGAATCTGTTGTAGTTTTCTGTATACGTTAGCCACTAATAGGTATTGATTAATCGGGGAAATCACCTTCAAGCTCCAAATATAAGTTTCGATTAGGTATTTAGACTCAAGTAGAAAGGATAAGTAACAACGGAGTAACTGAAGTTACCCGAAAGAGCCGAATAAAACCTAAAGGTTTTCGGAAAGCTGTTTAGTGTTCTTTAGATTTTTTGGCTGTTTTATCAGCCCCTTGAACACTGGCAAAATTTCAAAGAAGTAGGAACAAATATAACGATAACCAGTCTTTTTTTGCTAAAAGTTGTTTCATCTTATACACATAGTTTAAACATGGCTTAGCATTACTTTGCTGGATTATTTGTGAAGGATATGGAAGTGCAGCTTTTATAGACATTGAAGTACTCTGTACTGTGGAGTAGTTCCAAGGTAAACCTAAAAAAAATCAACGCTCAATATTCTACAAGCTGAAATGGTTGTGGTTAGTTGAAGAATATTGTAAACAACTTGTCAGGGTTTGTTTTGAATCGTATTGGAAAGTTAGTTTCAAGCGGGTAAAAAGGATTCAGTTGACTCATGAGTCAATGTCCTCGTACCTCTTTAGGCGATTGGTCAAATTGAGGATCTTTTGCTGCATGCTTGTGATGCGTTGTAATAGGTGAGTAATGGTGTCAATTCCTTCGAGATTAATATCTAATTCAAGATGCAGGCGAAGCATTTTTTCAAGCCGATCTAACTCAGAAGCCGGTATAAACGTATTCTCATCAATAACAATTGTCTCAATCATTCCATACTCTCTAAGAGAGTGAATGAAGGTTAACTCTATTTTGTGATGCGTACAAAATTCACTTGCCAATATCATATCATCGGTTTGCATAATACTCTATTTTAGTTGAGACAATTCTGTAAATAATGCTCGTTGTTTTTCAGTGAGTTGGGTAGGTAAGGTAACCTGAAAAGTGGCAAATAGGTCACCGCTTTTGCCTTCTTGTTTATAAAGTGGGACACCTTTTCCTTTCAACCTTACCTTTGTGCCTGGCTGTGTCTCAGCATTTACTTTCGTTTTCACCTTTCCATTAAGGGTAGTTATGGTTATGTCTCCACCCAGTAAAGCAGTATACAAATCTATTGACGCGGTGGTATACAAATCATTTCCAATCCGTTTAAACTGCATATGGTCTGCAATCAAAAATGTTATGTACAAATCGCCTACAGGTCCACCATTCGTACCCGGTCCACCGTACCCTTTCAATTTGATAACCTGACCGTTCTCAACTCCAGCAGGAATTGTTATTCGAATATTCTTACCATTCACTGTGAGCGTTTGCTGGTGTGTAACCATTACGTCTGCCAGTGACAGGTGTAATTCCGTTTGCAGATCCTGACCACGAAATTTATGTTGACGTTGACCTGAGGATTGCCCAAACATCGATTCGAAGAAACTAGAAAAATCAGTATCCCCCGAAAAGTTGTGGCTTTGTGAAAAATTTTCTTCGCCATTCTGATTGCGTTGAGATTGACCCTGCCGCGCCTGATCAAACTGTTCTGCATGTTGCCAGTCTTTTCCATACTGATCATACTTTTTCCTTTTTTCAGGGTCACTTAATACTTCATTGGCTTCGTTAATCTGTTGAAATTTCTTCTGTGCATCCTTGTCATTTGGATTCAGATCCGGGTGGAACTTTCGAGCCAACTTGCGATATGCTTTCTTGAGTTCATCTGCGGAAGCGCTTTTATCAATCTCCAGAATTTTATAGTAATCAATAAACTCCATAATCAAAACCAGTTCGTTGACTAACAATTTAAGAATTAATGCCGAGTAAAGTACGTTTTGATAAAGGCATGTTTTTGGTTTTCGGTCATGTGATCGGCTTACTCAACATGAATTTCGATGTTATCAAAAAGATGATTCTTTCGAATTGTATTAAAGAACTCTTCCTTGGCATTCGTTGGTCCAAATAAGATAACCTCCTTATAATGACGAATTGACTCTGCCAGCTTCTTAAAATATTCGGTGAGCTGATGTTGTTATTTAGTGTGCTGACGAAGCTCATTGACGTTTTTTTTGTCTTCTGGTGCAACCTCTTTATTGTTAGCATTGATTACCTGGGTCTTCATTGGAGGCACCGTAAATTCAGTTAAGTATGCATGGCCATGATCCATCCATACGCCAAGTTTTGTTGCAGTCATTGTGGTTGTGTTTTTGTTTGACAATTCATTTAGTTTAGAGTTAATTCATTTAAAAAGCCTTGACCAATGTCATTGCTCCGAATGACACATATGCCTAATCCTCCTTTTAAGACCTTGCTTTTCAATTCTTCTATTATTCTTTTCTCCAACTCTAAAACAAAGTTGATTCAGCCGTCTTTCGAAGGTGTTCTTTTTTAATTGTCATTGCGAAGTGAAGTGAAGTCCCGGTAATAACTCCTTGCGTTCCACCGGATAGGATGCAGGCGGACAAAATAAGAACAAGATTGAAAATGGGTTCAGTAAAGAGAGACAATGCACAATAAAAAATAAAAAAGGATAGTGCCCATCCAATCGCATTCGCAAATATCCACACCATTGCATTGCGATAGAATTTCCGGATGATGAAATACTGAGGAATTCCAATCAGACCACCAAAAGCGAATCCTGCCAAAATGATATACGCAACAGAGTAGTACATGTTTATGACCGAAATTTTAGCGAAAAAGAAAATGATGATCACGGATGGTGGCAAGATAATCACCCATCCAACCATTGCTGCCAGCATGGTGACTCCTATCCAGTGAGAAGGCTTAAGGTCAACAACAAATTTTGAAAGCGATCGCCATTGTATGTACCCAATAATCAAGCCTTCCATGGTACCTGCAATGAGCAATACCAATACTGTTACAGCAGAAGATCGGTTATACGTGACGTTTGAATAATCGTAAAAGAGAAGCCTAGTGACAATGGCAGCGCCACCGATACCCAACAACTCACCTAGTGAATAGTGCATCATCCAACGGAACCAGAATTTTTTAACATTTCTCATTGCCTACGAGGGAAAGCTATTTACACGAAATCTATCTACATTATTTATGAAAAAGTTTGATAGATGTCAAATGTTTCCAAAAATACATACGTGAGCTGAGGGAAAGACTGATCAATGCTTCCGCGAAATATGATCCTTGTCATGCCTTGTAAATGTACATAAGGTGATCTTGCGTATATATAAACACCACCACCATGACACCATGAGAATAGGCTTGCTAATTCTGATTACCCTTCATGCTTCACCGCATGGGGCTTGCCAAAGCGTTTAAGTTTGCTGCGTTAAAAGTTTATGCAACCCGGGGGGAGACTATTCTGGGAATGAATGTAGTCTGACCGTTAAATCCTGTAGCGATAATGGGTATGTGTAGAATAACGTCTACAGACTCTACTATGCTACATTTTATTCTAACCACCATCACCAGCAAAGGACGAATCATTACATTCAAAGCATGGTTGTTGATACATCTCCAACGTCATAAGGTCTTTAGTAAACTAGTCTGATAGCTTATTAGGAAAATGGTTAGTAAACACCTTGAGGCTATCTTCAGCAACAGAGTTAAATGCAAAGAACAATGAAAACTATTCTGCTCATCGAAGACAATGTTGAAATCCTGGAAAACCTAACCGAATTTCTGGAGCTGAGTGGTTATAAAACTATGCTCGCAAACAATGGGAAAAAAGGGATTGAACTTGCTACTGAATTCCCGCCTGACATAATTATATGCGACATGCTAATGCCCGGGATGGATGGTCATGAGGTGTTACGTTTACTCTTAGAAACCGCGAGGACATTTCAAATTCCATTTATATTCAGCACATCAAATTGCGAAAAAGTAGATCGTCAGACAGCGTTGAAGCTGGGAGCCGATGACTATATCATAAAACCATTCGAACCTGAAATTCTTGTAAAGATAATTGAGATCTGGATAAAATCAGGAAGTAAAAGACTCTCCCATAACTCATCTGTAATACTATCATGACCATAAGCCTAGATAGAGAGAAAAAAGTTGATTCCGAACTAACATACGAGAAGACTAAAACAAAAAACATGAAGCTCTATGTTAAATTTATGGTCAGTCTTCGTTGTAAAATGGTCGTGAAGCAGGAACTTGAAAAATTGGGACTACATGCTGTAGCCATTGACCTTGGAATGGTAGAAATTTTTGGAGGCATAACACCAGAGCAACACAGGGAATTAAAAACAAACCTTCTTAAATCAGGGCTTGAATTGTTAGATGACAAGAAAAGTATTTTGATTGACAAAATAAAAAGTCTCATTATTGAGATGGTTCATTATTCGGATGAACTTCCCAAAGTAAATTATTCTGACTACATCAGTGAAAAAATAAAATACGATTACACATACCTTTCCAACATATTTACAGAGGTGAAGGGGATAACGATTCAACAATTCATTATCATTCATAAAATTGAAAAAGTAAAGGAGTTATTATTGTATGACGAGATGAACCTAACAGAAATCTCTTATAAATTACATTACAGCAGTGTTGCACATTTATCCAACCAGTTCAAGAAAGTTACCGGTCTTTCACCTTCGTTCTATAAACAATTAAAGCAAAAACGAAATGGCAATCTTGAAAACCTGGAATAAGCGCAAGAAGATAAATTAAAATTATTTCAGACAATGATCAATAGGTATTCGTTCAAGAATACGCTTCAAAGCACAAATCATTAAATGCATAAGAGTCTGAACCCTAACATACCTATTTGATGGAATTCAATATGTGATTTATGTAACCTTTATCGGTAAACATGCAACACTTAAGGCAATTCATATTTTGACCTTGATCTCCATATCAGATAACCATTCTTGGAAAGAAGAAAGTTTAATGGTTCAGAAATTACATTCAATACTATATAACAATGAATTCAAGAATAAAGAGATTAGATATTAAAAATCGCATAGTTGGCAATGAAAATGGGCAGGTGCTAAAGTGCTTGTTCATTTTTACAAATCATTAATCATTATTATAAATGGAGTCTTCTGAAATTGAGAGAGCAAAAAATTTCATTGTCGTTGAGATTATCGAATATGTTCCTAATTCTGTATTGATCACAACCATAATTAAAAAGACAACAGGAAATGTAAGTGCTGTTTCCTTCGATTCTGGTGAAGCAATGAGCGAAAAAATTCCCCCTTTGATACCTTCATTCAGATTATTGACGGAGAAGCTGAAATCGTAATCGATGATCAATCCCATTTACTGAATACGGGGCAGGCTATTATTATACCAGCTCACTCACGCAATACAATAAAAGCAAATGTGCGGTTTAAAATGATATCAACTATTATTAAAAGTGGATATGAAGATGTGAGTTAATGAAAGATTGAATTTCAACAAAGAAGAAATATTAGTTATGGAAAATGCATATAAAGAAGGTGAAGTAGTGTATGAAAGAATACGGCCTGTTCGGAGATTAATTTTGAAGCGATACGCCTGCAATATGTATTACTTCAGACGGATGAAAATACGCATCGAAAAGAGTAAGCAACAGTCACTCGTGGGTTCTTTTCCTGAATTTGATATCTCATTCAATAAAGTTTACATCATAAAAAGTTAATTAAATTTTAAAGAAAATTTAAGCGGGTAAAAAAAAATACCATGACCAATATATTAACCATAACATTAAATCCATCCATTGATAAAAGTACCTCTGTTCCATTCTTAATTCCCGATCGAAAGTTAAGATGTACCGAAACCAAGTTCGAACCAGGAGGTGGAGGTATCAACGTTTCACGAGCAATAAAGAAGCTTGGAGGCAAATCAATTGCATGGTTTCTGGCCGGTGGTCATTATGGGAATTTTCTGATCGATTTGTTGAAGCAAAAGGAAATATCCTATAAAGCCTACAGCATTAAAAGTGAAACCAGGGAAAGTCTTATTCTTTTTGATGAATCAAAGTCCAATCAATTTTTACTCGACATGGAGGGGCCGGTTGTTGAGGAGAAAGAATGGAAAGGTTTTTTAAAGTCAATACATGCTATTGGGGCAGTCGATTGTATGGTCGCCAGTGGAAGTTTACCTCCGGGTATGCCAATTGATTTCTTTGGTCGCTTAGCCAAAATAGCAAAAGAGAAAAAGGCCAAATTTATTGTGGACACTTCTGGTGAGGCACTTAAGATTGCCGTCAGTGAAGGAGTCTATATTATGAAGCCAAATCTGAGAGAGTTCGGGCTGATTGTTGGTGAAGAGAAAATGAACCTGGCTACGTGTAAAGAGAAAGCGAATGAAATACTTCATAAAAAAAAATGTGAAGTGATAATCGTTTCATTGGGTGCAGAGGGAGCGCTGTTGGTGAACAAAGAAATAACAGAACACATTTCATCACCTGAAATTGAAAAGAAAAGTACGGTTGGTGCAGGTGATAGTATGGTTGCCGGAGTAATTATTAGTCTGTCAAAAAACAAAACGTTGCAGGAAGCTGTGCGATATGGTGTTGCTTGTGGTGCTGCAGCTACGCTCAATCGAGGATCAGCTTTGTGTGAAAAAGCAGATGCCGATTCGCTTTACTTAAAAATGGAAAAGGAAATGAAAAGCACAGTTCATTTATAATCGGATTCTATTTATGCCTCTATTGATTTTATTACGTCATGGTCAATCTATATGGAATCTCGAAAATAGATTTACAGGTGAAACCGATATTGATCTTTCTCCTCTTGGAGAAGAGGAAGCGAAACGTGCCGGTCTTCTATTGAAGAAGTATATCATTAGTGAAGCCTTTACTTCTGTGCTTAAACGGTCGATCCACACACTTGAAATTGTTTTACAGGAAATCGGAAAAGACATTCCGGTTATTCAATCTTCAGCTTTAAATGAAAGAAATTATGGTGACTTGCAAGGCTTGAACAAAACGGAAACAGAACAAAAATACGGAGCAAATCAGGTGCTATTATGGAGGAGAAGTTACGACACAGCACCACCTCATGGTGAAAGTCTTAAAAATACCTTCGACAGAGTAGTGCCCTATTATAAAAAGGAAATTGAACCCCAACTGAAAATAGGCAAGAGCATTTTGGTTGTGGCACATGGAAATAGTTTACGTGCCTTGATGATGCACCTTGAAGGAATCAATGCCACGGATATTGCTGAAGTGAATATTGCTACTGGTATTCCAAGAGCTTATGAATACACCAAAGCACTGAACTTACTCTCTGTACAGTATCTGGAAGACACGAATCCTCCCTTAGACCAAATGGAAAAAGAAATAAAATTTGAACCCATCTCCAATCAGTGAATTATGCAAGTAATTTCGATCATCGTGTAAACCATTCCTATTTCAGTTATTCATCTTAGGACGTTAGTTTAAACAAGTTTAAAGGTTTAAGAATAACGTTTGCTGACCACGTTATGAAAGCTTAGTACTATTTCCTTAGTAAAATAAAATCGTGATCCAGACTCCTTCAAAAAAATACCTATTGTCAAAAGGGCTTGATCGTTACTTTGAGGGCATCGACAAGGCATATCAGTTTGTAATTCTTTTTTTCAGGCAAGTATTTAAACCTCCGTTCCATTTTCAGGAAATTGTTAATCAGTGTTTTGAAATTGGCTTAAAATCGTTGTCGCTGATCACACTCACAGGTTTTATTATTGGCATGGTCTTCACAAAACAATCACGCCCTGCGTTAGAAGATTTTGGCGCAACTTCCTGGTTGCCTTCGTTAATCGGCATAGCGATTGTAAAAGCGTTGGGTCCATTGGTAACAGCCTTGATCTGTGCTGGAAAAGTAGGCTCAAGTATTGGTGCCGAATTAGGTTCCATGCGCGTTACAGAGCAGATTGATGCTATGGAAGTTTCCGCCATTAATCCTTTCAAATATCTGGTGGTTACCCGAGTAACAGCCACGATCATTACCATTCCAATTCTTTCGTTCTACTGTATTGTTGTAGGCCTGTTGGGTTCTTATGTTAATGTTTATTTAGGAGAGGCAACAAGTTTTATTACCTTTTTTAAAAATTCATTTTCTACCATTCATTTTCTGGATCTCTTCACTTCTGTAACCAAGTCGATTTTCTACGGATTCACCATCGGCATTATCGGGTGCTATAAAGGATTCTATGCTACCCAGGGAACACGTGGCGTTGGCAAGGCTGCTAACGAGGCCGTAGTAGTGGCCATGTTCATGATCTTTATTGAAGAAGTGATCATTGTGCAGATTTCAAATTGGATACGATACTATTAAGATGGAAAATAAAAGCAATACAAACATCACCTTTAAGGATGAACCCATAATCGTAATCAAAGATTTATATAAGTCATTTGGAGACTTAGCCGTTTTAGAAGGTGTTAATCTGACCGTAAATAAAGGAGAAAATGTTGCTGTGCTCGGCAAATCAGGAAGTGGAAAATCAGTTTTAATAAAAATCTTAGTGGGCTTACTCAAACCTGATAAAGGAGAGGTAATCGTAGTCGGTCAAAATGTTACTGAGCTAAAGGAAAAAGAGCTAAATGCTTTACGCATGCGAATTGGTTTTGCTTTCCAAAACAGCGCGTTGTACGACAGCATGAGTATCAGGCAAAACATGGAGTTTCCACTGACCATGAATGTAAAAAATTTAAGTAGAAAAGAAATTGATAAAGCTGTGGATGAAGTGTTGGATGCTGTCGGTCTAAGAGAAAAGATAGACGAAATGCCAAGTGATCTTTCGGGTGGGCAACGTAAACGAATTGGCATTGCACGCACACTTATTCTTCATCCTGAAATCATGTTGTATGATGAACCCACCGCAGGCTTAGACCCCATTACCTGTAGCGAGATAAATAAACTTATCAATCAAGTGCAGCAACATTACAATACAACCTCAATCATTATCACGCATGACCTTACCTGTGCTCGTGAAACTGGCAATCGAGTAGCCATGCTACTCGATGGAAAATTTACCAGCACAGGAAAATTTGATGAAGTGTTTAATACCCAGGATGAACAAATTAAAAATTTTTACCAATACAACTTTATACAATAGGTTATGAACGAATCTCCCAATAGACGTCCAATAATAGTAGGACTCTTTGTCTTTTTTGGAATACTATTCCTGCTCATTGGCATACTTACTATTGGTAACCTGCATGAAACGTTCAAAAGAAAAGTGAGAGTGATTGCCGTCTTTGATGATGTTAGTGGCCTGCAGGTAGGTAATAATATTTGGTTCTCTGGAGTTAAGGTTGGCACGGTGAGTGACCTTGAGTTTTCGGGAAGAAATAAAGTGCAGGTAGTTCTTAAAGTAGAAGATAAAGCCTTGAAAAATATTCGTAAAGATGCCTTCGTGAAACTAAGTACGGATGGACTGATTGGAAACAAAATATTAATTATCTACGGGGGAACGTCACGCTCACCGGCCGTAGTGGAAGGTGACACGCTTGGCGTAGAGAAAACGTTTACTTCAGAGGACATGATTAATACTTTACAAGAAAATAATAAAAATGTATTGGCCATCACGAACGATTTTAAAGTAATCAGTGAAAACCTGTCGCATGGAAATGGAACAGTAGGCAAACTATTAACCGATGATGCCATCTACACACACCTTAATGCTGCCACCCTTTCGTTGCAAAATGCATCAGGAAAAGCGGAGCAATTAATCAGTTCACTCGCCAAATTCAGTGAAGGGTTAAATAAAAAGGGAACACTTGCCAATCAGCTTACTACCGATACTATAGTTTTTAGCTCACTAAAATCATCGGTCGCGAAGCTTCACCAAATGGCCGATACAGCAACTGCTTTGGTAAACAATTTAAAATCAGCTGGTAGTAATCCAAAAACTTCAGTCGGTGTGCTTTTATATGATGAAGAAACCGGTGCGCGTTTAAAACAAACGATAAAGAATTTGGAGAGCGGATCTCTAAAATTGGATGAGGATCTTGAGGCGGCACAGCATAATGTTTTTCTAAGAGGATATTTTAAAAATAAGAAGCAATAAATCAGGACGCCATGCGACTTATTCTGGAAAAAAAATTTCCGAATGTTTAACATTCTACTAACTGGTGTGCTGTTACTGCTTGGCATTTTATGCTGAAACATCATACAACGAATAAATATTTACAAAACTCATGAATATTCACCTGATAGTATGAATAATCTTTATGATGGTAAGCTTAATCATTGTAAAGGTGCTTTTAATTTGCTTTTTGAGAAACTAAAAATGCTGATGATTGTTGCTGCTACAATTAATGTTATTCCAAAATAAAATGGATTGTAATGCGAACCATTATTTGGAAATAAATTTTCACTGATATTAATTGTTGCATGGCAAACAATTATTGCAAATAGACTTTTGTTGCTGTTGTTGTAAAGCCAAACCATAATTACCCTTAGCGCAACAGTTCCTGCACATTGCCATATAATCCAAGTTGCATTTCTATGCGTTTGAATGTACGGTATAATATGCCAAACAGCCCAAACAGTGCCGAGTATCAAAGCTGCATTTAATGCACCAAATCGTTTTTGCAAAGGGTCAGTTATAAACCCTGTCCAGCCTACTTCTTCGCCAATTGAACCTATGAAAAATAGAAAGCCAAAAATTATGGCATTTGATAATTTGATTTCAGGTTTTGGAAGATCATAATGTAAAAAAATCATTCCGATATAGGTCAAATACATTAAAACAGGAATGAGTAAAATGGCAGGTAACAACCACCATTTATTTTGAATTTTATTAAAATCCAGAATGCGGTTTAATAGTAATTTTAGAGCTCCTTTGTTTTCATTCTTACTTGTTAAAATAATAGCTGTAAGCATCGGGCAAAAAAACATCAAAGCACTTATTGGAAGTTGTATTGGAATGTATTTCGTAAGGTCAATGAACGTACCCAATACCCAAAAAGGAATTGATAATAAAATAACAAGACTAAAATACTTTATGAGAATATGTTTTTTTGAAGTAGTTATCATTTGCTTTCAATTTTGCTAAACATGTACAGAGCTAATGTCTTTGAATCCCAAAGAAAAACAATCATAACGGGAAGGATGGCAATAATTGAATAGTGAACAGCAGGATAATCAACCAATGGATTGTGTAGTTCATCTTTTGGGAATAAAATCCTGCCGACATTAATTAAAGTATGGAAAAGGATGCAGGCAAATAAACTCTTTCCAGCATTGTTATATATCCAGACAATCAAAACTCTAACAGCGACTGTACCAAGCGTTCCCCACCCAATCCAGGTTGCATCATGCCCTTGCTTAATTATGGATGAATAATGCCATATTGCCCAAGGCAAACCTATTAAAAGAGCGGTTGATAATGCATTCCACCTTTGCAGCATAGGCTCGGCTGCATATCCCATATAACCAACTTCTTCAGCAATTGCACCAAGAAAAAAGAAAACAAAAAGCAGTGGCATCGTTTTAATTGGAATGTACAGATTGATTGGAACGGGCAATCGCATCAATTGCATTACAACAAATATCAAATTGTAAATTATAAATGGCGGAAAAATAATGGGCACATACGAAATCTTTTTTGTGATTTTTAAATAATCAAAAATTATTTGGAGTAATTTTTTAACAGCACTTTCTTCTTTTCTAACAAGAATACAAGCAGTTGCTAGCGGAGTAAAGGCAGCAAAAATTTCCATGATAGGAATGTCAAATGGAAGCCCTTTAATATTTACAAATCCTACGATTATCCAAATGGGAATGGATAGTCCAAAAACTATAAGAAATAATTTTTAAAAGCGACCTTTTTGTAAATGCTATATCCACTAGCCATGTGATTTTTTCCTTGCTCCTAAAATTATTAATCCAATCAAAACAAGTATTACTATTGATTCAGTTAAAGTATCGGTAAGGCCATTTGTATTTTTAAAAAATGTACTGCCAAGAATTACTGCCCACCGGGCAACCATTATAACTGCTATCATCCAAGCCGTAAATTTCACCTTTGATAGATCTTTATAACCGGACATTACAATAAATGCAACACCCATAATAAAATTTTCAACCGTAATGATATGCCAAACATAGAAAATGGTCGTTTTGCTTGCTAAGTCGATGTTAGAAGCATTAGTAATAGGAAAGAAAGAAGATTGACCGTTCCACGCATGTGAAAAAGCGAAAAGAATACAAAGGATTCCAACAATAAGGTAATAATAGTTTTTCATCATTTTTATTTGTTAATATTAATAAACGTATTTCCCATTTTAAAAATCCATGAGGTAATTTCCGATTGTGATGACTCATTTTTTACCTCTTGCTTTCTATTTATTTTTTTCTTGCTCCTAAAATTATTAATCCCACCAAAACAAGTATCAGTACCGATTCAGTCGAAGTATCGCTAACGCCATTTTTATTTTTAAATAATGTGCTGCCAAGAATTATTGCCCAACGGGCGACCATTACAATGGCAATTGTCCAAGCCGTAAATTTTACATTTGATAAATCTTTATGAAAGGACATTACTATAAGAGCAACACCAAAAATTAGATTTTCAAGCGTAATGATATGCCAAACATAGAAAATGGTCGTTTTGCTAGCTACGTCACTGGCAGATGCATAAGTAATAGGCAAAAAAGAAGAGTGTCCTCTCCAAACAAGAGACAAATAGGAAAGAATGAAAAGGATTCCAACAATCAGATAGTAGTGGTTTTTTGTCAATAGTATTTTATTATTGATTGATGTTGATAATAATATTTCTCCTACCTGCCGTTATTTATTTTATTCCTACTTTAATTTCACCATTATTTCCATACCAAATTTTTCCGCCATTTCAGCAGCTACTTTACTATTCGGTTCTTTCAAACGGGATTCGTTATTGGGTCGCCACAACCAATAAGTTTGTGACCCAAGTAATATACCGCCACTTTTTTGGATAATTTTTTCAAAAACAAGTTTAGCCCTAGTTGTAGAGCCGCCCCCAACAGTAATGGCAACAACGTTTTTCTTTTTGATAGCTGCCTTCTTTTTAATATAACTTGTAATAGCCCAATCTGGCGACCAGTTATAAGTATTGGCACAAAAAACATAGAGTGTAAAGCTATCGGTATTCAACTTATGTACAGCCGCAACCGTAGTATACTTGACATGCCAACCGCTATCTGCCAAAGCTTTTCCAAACCCTTCACATACCTGTTGGTCGAGGTTATAAAAAGGGTCGGGGTCGAAAACGATTAGTGCTTTTTTTGCCGATGACGGATTACCCGTTTCCCAAGTTTTACTTTTACCCTCACCTTCAGCATAGAGCGTTAAAATAAGCCAAATAGTAAGTAACGCTAGTAATCCGATTATCATCTTTTTGATTAATTTTTTCATAATTGAAAATTAGAGAGTTAGAAATATTAAATTCAGGTTTATAAAATTTCTCTTTTTTCCATTTCTTCTTTCAATGTTTCAGGTATGTCCCTGAAGACGCAGTCTTTCGCTTGTTCTTTATGCCAGTTAATACGTTTCTCTACTGTTGTGTTCTTTGGCGTGGGGTGATCCAGATTCCATTCTTTATTAAGTTTCATATTTTATGCTATTGTTTATCAGCTAAATTGTTTCTTGCGTTCAAAATATCTAATTCAATAATCTGTTTGACTCTTTCGGGCTCTTCAAAAATGGGACTATGAGCTGATTGATTAAAAGTTTAAAATCCTTTAATAGGTGCTTGTATCTTTCCCAGATATTCCTTTGCTAATGTGTAGGATACAGTGCAATCGTAGATACCGCCAAAGAAATAGGCAGGAATATTTAATGTCGATAACCTCCACAGCATCTGATACCATTTGCTCCAGTGTGAATGCCGAAGTTGAAATATTGGAATGATAAGAGATTCCTGAGCCACGTTGTTCCCACCAAACCACGGTAAAAAAATCTTCGAGTCCGGTCGAGTATTTTTGGCTAAGGAAATATTCAGGCATGCCTCCATGAAGAAATAACAATACAGGATGCGTATCGTCTTTGCTTTTTATAAACATTCCTTGTTTCACGCCATTGGTAGTAATAAAGGTTTTTTCTGAAATGCTGCCTTCAATCATATTTTTATTTTGATCTTGATATGGCTTTGGATTACCTGGGCTGTATGCCAACAACACGACCATAAGAATAAAAACTCCTGATAAAAATAAGGTAAGCATTGCCAATATCATTTATTTTATAAAAGCGACCATAACAGAAATTTTTGTTTATGTGTGAATAGCTGCTAATTCATACTGCGTTTTATAGGACAATTCCCCTTACTAAGCGTTTCAATTCTTTCTAACGATTCCTTTCTGGAAGTCTCTTTTGAATTCCTAATCGACCCGATGTAGGTAACTTTAACTGGTTTTATTCCACAAAATTCTAACGTTGAGTTTTTCAATTGATTTACGCTTGGTCTTCCATAAACAAACCAATAATACCAACTTGGTTGATCAAGCGTAGTGATGATGTGTGAGCTGTTTTGCCTTTCAGAAGTCTATCCCACCAAACAGAGTTCTCACGATATTTGAATGCGAAACCGGGGAGGAAAACTCTGTCAATAAATCCTTTCGTAATTGCAGGCAAGCCTCCCCACCAAACAGGGTGAATCCAAACCAAATGGTCAGCCCATTTTATTTTTTCCCAGGCGCCTAAAAGATCAGGTTCTAATTCGATCCGCTTTTGATAACCAAATTGCAAATTCGGATTGAACTGCAAATCACGAATTACAATTTATTTTATTTCTGCTCCTAATTTTTCAGCACCATGCTTATATGCCTTTGCAATTCCGAAATTAAAACTATCTTCATCAGGATGCCCATTAATCACAAGTATTTTTTTCTTAATCATTTTATTTTGAATTTACGTTGTCACTAACCCATCAACAAGTTATCTTAATGAAACATGTGCAGGGTAATTTTTTACATAAATCACCCACAAAATAAAGTAAAGGCTATTGGTTAAAGTGTCAAGCCCATTTGCGTAAATGCTCTGCTCGCTTATGTTTTTATTGTCCCAATTTCTTAACTACTCTACCCAAAATGCCCACTGATATAATTTTTTGTTAGCTCTTGTTTAGGATGGTTGAAAATATTGTCGCAAGTGTCAAATTCTATCAGTTCCCCTAAATACATAAAAGCTACTTTATCTGAAATACGGTGAGCCTGTTGCATATTGTGTGTGACAGTTATAATTGTGTAGTCTTTTTTAAGTTTTAAAATTAGGTCTTCAATTTTTCTGGTGCTTATGGGGTCTAATGCAGAGCAAGGCTCATCCATCAAAATTACTTCTGGCCTTAGCACTACTGTACGGGCAATACACAATCGCTGTTGCTGTCCACCGGATAATTTTACAGCAGGTTTTTTTAACTCATCTTTTACTTCATCCCACAAAAAACTTTCTTTCAAGGCATTCTCAACAAGACCAGGTATTTCTGCCTTTGGAAAATTATGAATGCGCAATGCATATGATAAATTTTCAAAAATACTTTTTGGAAGGGGATTAGGTTTTTGAAAAACCATACCGATTCTTTTTCTAATTTCAGTTACCGATACTTTTTTATCATGAAGATTCAATTCATCTATTTTTAATTGCCCTTCAATTTTTGCATCAGGTGATAAGTCATGCATCCTATTAAAGGAACGAAGCAAAGTGGATTTACCACAGCCCGATGGACCTATCAATGAAGTAACTTTATTTTTCGGGAAATCAATACTTACATTTTTGAGTATTTGTTTACTCCCAAAAAATAAATTCAAATTAAGTGCAGAAAGTTTTATTTCATCCATTTTAATCTTGTGTTCTGTATTTAAAACGAATAATAAATGCTACTATATTTAATAAAAAGACCAATGTAACCAGAACAACAGCTGTTCCATAAGCTAAAGGTCTTACCAGTTCAATGGAAGAATGCTGTGTAGAAAGCATATATAAATGGTAAGGCAATGCCATAAACTCCTGATTAATTGAAGTAGAAATGCCGTTGATATAAAATGCTACACCGGTAAATAAAATGGGGGCTGTTTCCCCCGCAGCTCTTGAAAGCGTAAGGATAATACCCGTTAAAATACCCGGGAGTGCTTTTGGTAAAACAACATCTTTAATGGTTTCAAATTGTGTAACACCCAATGCCAATGTTGCCTCCCGCATGCTGTTGGGTATTCTTTTTAATGCTTCTTCTGTGGTGGTGATAATATAGGGCAAAGAAAGAAGCCCTAAGGTAAGACCCGCGGACAAAACAGAAGTTCCAAGCTTTAAAGATTGCACAAATAAAGCCAAACCAAAAAGTCCATATATAATAGAAGGGATGCCCGCTAAGTTTCTGATAGAAGCCCGGATGATGTTGGTTACTAACGAAGGTTTTGCATATTCATTTAAATAAACTGCACAAGCCGCACCAACGGGTACAGCAAATAATGTGGTAATAAAAGTTAGTAAAACGGTTCCTACAAGGGCAGGTAAAATCCCACCTTTAGTCATCCCATCAGTAGGATATTGATGGATAAAATTCCATGAAATTGCGGGTAGACCTTTTGAGAAAATATCCCATAAGATGATACCTAAAAACACACAGACCATTAAGGTGCTTCCAAGCAATATGAGCCAATTAAATGTGAGTAGAATTTTCTTTTTCATCCATGGAATTTTCTTAATTGATTGGCGAAATATTCACCCAATACATTGATAGCTAAGGATATTAAAAATAAAATACCGGCAATGGCAAACAAGGCAAAGTAGTGAGTGGTTTGGTAAGGCACCTCTCCCATTTCAATGGCAATGGTGGCGGTAATAGTACGAACGGAATCCAAAAACCCTTTAGGAATAGCAGAAGCATTGCCAGTTGCCATTAATACAGTCATGGTTTCGCCCAATGCCCTTCCTAAACCTAACATTACTGCGGCAATTAATCCAGGTAAGGCCGCAGGTATCGTAATTTTAAATAAAGTCTCCCATTTATCAGCTCCCAAAGCCAAAGAGGCTTCTCTATGGCTTTGGGGTACGGCATTTATAGCATCTTCGCTAATCGTAATGATGGTTGGTAAAGCCATGATTGCCAATAAAACAGAGCCGTTTAAAGCGTTTAGGCCGTTTTGAATTCCAAATAATTTAGAAATACCCGGGCCTAATAAAACTATTCCCAAAAAACCAATTGCCACAGAAGGAATAGCTGCCAACATTTCAATAACCGGTTTTAAAATCATTTGCAGTTTTTTAGGAGCTACCTCAGAAAGAAAGGCTGCTGTAAGGATGCCTAAAGGCACAGCAATAATCATCGAACCTGCTGCTACTAAAGAAGTACTAACAAGTAAAGGTAAAATGCTGTACTTCGTATCGGGATCCCATTGATTGCCTGTAAAAAAATCAACTGGATTTATTTTAGTAAAAAATACAAATCCATTATAAAGCAACATAAAAAAAATGCCACCCAACAAGGCAATCGTAATGAAGCCGGTTCCTTTAAAAACCTGTTTAAAAAACCAATCTATTTGTTCCCTTTTATTGCTCGTCATCTTATTTTTTTACTGGATAGTAACCGGATGCATCAATAATCTCCATCCCTTTTTCTGTTTTTTCAAAATCCAAAAATGGCTTTACTTTATTATAATCACTTGCCATATAATATTGGAAGAGGGGTCGTTGAAAAAAGTATTCGCCAGAAGCAATCTTTTCAGCATCCAATGGCGAAACCGCAGCATGACTGTCAGAATAAATTTTCAATACTTTTAGCTCTTTGGTTTTACCTTTCATTACATAACCAGCCCCCACATATCCAATACCAGAGTTATCTGCTTTAATGGCTTCTAAAATTTGAGCATTGCCGTTCATTTGGTTGGCATGAGTTGAAAAGTGGATGTTGAGGACATCTTTCACGAATTCATAAGTCCCAGAATTACTTTGGCGACCATAGATGTTTATAGGAATATCTTCTTTTGTTAAAAACGACCAATTCTTTAATTCGCCACTTAATATCTTGGACAAGTTCGGTATACTAATCGAATCAATAGGAAGATTATTGGAAACTACAAAAGCAATAGCATCCTGGGCAAAAATGAAAGAATCAACTTGGATATTTTTTTTATTAAACAAACCCATTTCCTCTTGGTTAATGCTTCTTGAAGAATTTGCAATATCAGCATTGCCATTGAGCAACGAGGCAATGCCCAAGCCAGAACCACCTCCAGAAATGGAAACCAATAATTTGTCGTTTTCTTGATGGAATGATTCAGCTAAAAGCACTGCTAAATTTACTTCAGTATCCGAGCCTTTTACCTTTATTGTATTATCGCCTGTAGAACAAGACAGGTGAGAAAACAAACAAATAATTAAAATAGAAAATCGCATCTCCTAAGTTTACAAACGATAATCAGCTATAATAAAAATTGAGGTTTAAGTTATTGTTATTTTTTTTTGGAGATTCTGTGCAAAATACCGGTGCATCATCAATTGCGTAAATTCGAAGCTCCTGTTTTATCGCAGTATGCGTGATACAGGGGGTTTAATGCCGCTTTTTTCATGTTCTCACAAACCAATCAACAGGTCGTCTTAATGAAACAGGTGCAGGATAATTTTTTACATAACCAACTCTTAAAACAAATTGAATGTTATCGTTTATGCCAATGGATGAATTGATTGTTTGCTTGGTCGATACTTCTTCCAGAATTTGCGACATGGGATGAATGGCAATTCCTTTTTCCCGTACTTTTAAAAATATCCATTGCAGTCGTTTACCTGTTTCTATTAATGATGCTACCGAATTATCTTTGCTGGTAATCACTAACCAACCTGCCGATTTAGCTACTTGCTTTACAACATTGCTGATATTTTTATCACGGAAATTATTTTTCATAACACTGTTTTTGTTATAAAAATTACGAACTACCCAACCCGACATACCATCTATTTCCATGCTTGCAGTAGTCAATCCATCGTTGAATTTTTCAGCATCCTTGCTTGAAAACCGAACCCATTCCGACAACTCTTTTTCTGCTGCATCGCGATAGGATTGAATCTTGTTTGCTTCAATAGTTTGTTCGTTCAAATAATGATATTCTTTTGCACCACTTGGTATGAAATCCAGAAATTTTTGTTCATCATTAAACAGATAATCCGTGTCTTCTTTTTTCAAAATATCATTGCTATAATTTGAACGAACGGTTCTGCGATTTTTTATTTTATCAATATCAAATGCAGTTGCACTTCCTGTTTGGATCAATTTTACATCTACAATATTTTCATCCTGATTAGTTGTTGAAACCAGATTAAATTGACAATTGTAACCCAGATTGTTTGCAGCATATTCAAGGTTTTGAATGAATGCTCCTATTGACAAAATAGTCTCCCGTTGCGTTGGGTCAATAGCAGAAAGCCACTTCGTTTTATCATTGCCAATAATCCAATGATAAGGTTCAATGTATTTTACAAACCAAGGCTGTGCATTATGTCCGCTTGGAGCAAGGGAAGCTAAATACAAAATTTCTCTCTCATCTGATTTGAGAATTGATTTATCAGAAGAAATGTTTCTACTATTTTCTCTCACAAAATTTCTTTTGTCACTCAATAAATAACTCACACTTCCCGCCATTACAACTGCACCCGCAGCAACACCTAAAAATTTTCTTCTTTTCATTTTATTAATATTGTCTCCAAAGCCTGACACCTATACGGATAACAGGCGAAACATCAGCATTGGGAATATGATATTGAACATCACCAAAATCAACAGTTTTATCAGTTCGAAGATAAAGATGAATTCCCGGTTGCACATAAAAATACCTGCCGATGAAAAACTGGTAACTTAATCCTAACCCTGTATCAATACTTTTAACATTTTTTACGATGCCTGTACTTGTTTGCGTGATTCCAAATGTATGGCTTTCAAGATAGGTGTAAATCTCTAAATTTTTCCAGATGTTATATCCAAAAAAAATACCTGGTGATGTATTGTAATATCTTTTGAACTCAGGTGATGAATTATGTATTCCGGCAGGCTCTGCATCATAAGTACCGCCATTAATGATACTTACTCTCACTCTGAATTTATGATATCGATAACCAACAGCAAAATGATAACCTCCGGTAAAAAACATAGGCACTAAACTTTCTACTTCAAGTGCTTGTTTTACTTCATAATTGCGAGGGTTAGGGTGCCAGAATGTATTCTCTGCCTTATCGGTTTGTGCAAAGGATATAGTTGTTTTTAAAAAAAATAATATTAAAAATACTAGTGTGGATTTCATAATTATAATTTTGTTTCAATGTGTTTTGTCGGAGATGCATCTGCTTGTCTGTTTGTACCCGTTATTCCGATGTTTGTTTTCATACTATTGATCGACTAGAGTTTTAATTAATTATACTTCATAGCTTATATTCACTTCATCACCTACCAAAAAACCGCCAGCCTCAATAGCACATTCCAATTTAAACTTCAATCGTGCCTCTCAATTTTTCCCTCAATGGAATAACCTGCCTTCTTATTTCCATAGGGATCTTTAATTACTCCTCAAATTGAAACATCCAATTTTATTCTCTTCGTACTGCCTTTCATGTTGAGGGTTCCATGAAATGTATAATCTTTTTGTCACTTGTTTTTTCAGAACTGATCCCTTAAAGGTGATCTGTGAATGATGTTCAAAGTCATAGACGTCAACTCCTTTTAGATGGGCATCGCCCTTGTCATCGCCTGTGTCTATCGATCCAAGGTTTATAAAAAAATCAATATCCGCAGTCTTGATCTCGTCACCTTCTGTACAAATGTTGGCTCCAAAGCCTTTGAAAAAGTCCTTTTACATTGGCAATCATCAGGTACTTTATTTGAATCCAATTTCACTGTGCGAAGGATCTATGCACCATTTTGTTCTTAGTTACTAAATCTGCTGGTTCCATTTTTTTGCCTTTTGAATTATTTTCTTTTTAAGAACTTGATTTTGTCGATCATCGTTTCTGTTCATGCGTTGTTCACTTTCTAATAATGAACATAGTATTGAAAGTAGTTCATCAAGTTAATGTCAATACGAATTAAAAAATGCTTCATTTGGCTCCGTTCATTTTTATACTTTCCATCGAAATAGGTTCATCATGACGTGAAGATTCAGTAAGGGATAATGTGAATTGTTTATGAAATAAAGTGTGAATCGCCTTGCGTTTGATTTCCTTTTCTCTCCACCATGTATTCTCCAGGTTTCTCCAGGCCTCTCTTACATTTGGTTCGGTTTGTTGAGGTTTGTAATGTTTATGCAAAAGGTCTAAGCCAACACATTGATCTTGGAATTCACCCAGCATTTCGATGATAGTGTTAATCTCTTCTTTGCTCAACGTGACTATAGAAGGAAGTGTTGTACGTTCCTTTGTAAAAGACCAGGTGTATAGAATGTCTTTTAATATCTTTCTCACGGCATGTAGTGCTTCATCTGAAAGAGAAGAAGGTTGCATTAACTTGGAGAGTGCCTTGAGTTTTTCTCTTGTGAATTTTTGAATGGATTTCTGTTTGAGTTCATCGGGAGATCGTTTCAAAAGCTTCCTTCTACCGCCTCCAAACGGTTTTTTACAATTGACCTTTTTACTGGCCGAGACAGTCCGTTCGTCTATTTCATTTTTGATAAAATTCAGGTATGGCTCTTGAAAGATGGAATATTCAACACTTTTTAATTCTTCAATACTCTGCTTTTGAAGTTGCAGATTTCGAATGACCCCGATTGCGTTATAAAACGAATGAAGTTTTTTAGGAAGTTTTAGGCTTGAGCTTTTACCTTTTGCTACAGAAGCCAATCGTAGGAACGACCTCAGTTTCTTCACTTCCAGACGAAAGAGATGGATATCTTTCTCAGCAAAATTTTTGATAACACGTTTTAATGCGCGATCTATTTTTAAATACCTATTCTTAATGCCATCAACAATTTGCAACTGCTTCATATTTTCACATAGAATATATTACTTTCTATCATCCATCTAAAAGCTATCTGAATAGCGCAGAGTTTTACTAATTAATTTTAATGCAAGAGATTATATACTGACTAGCCGACAGATCAGTTAACATTGTCTTTAAATAGAGCTTTAAAAGCACCACCCAGTTCATCCATATCGTGTTTAAACTCCCGCTTGAATGACTCGTTTTTAGTCACAACCGATTCATCAAATTCTTTTATATCCTTTTCAAATTCAGTATTTTGTTGTTTTAATTTTTCCTTTTGCTCCTTCAGTATTTTGTCTGCTGCATCAAGGCTGGCTTTTAATTTTATCTTTTCCATTTTTCCTGCTGTCGATATTTTTTGCTTAAGCTCTGTGGTCTGGATTTCCATCACAGCAATTTCTTTCTCCGATTCGACCCTGAATTTCTGCCAATCTTCTCTTGCTTTTTTCTTGATATTTTCATTTGCATCTATCACTGCTTCTTTCATATCCTGGTTGGCTTGTTCAATCTTTTCTTTGGCATCCGCTACATGTTGCTCTGATGCCTTACCACAACCGCCAATGCCAATGAATAATGTGATCATCAAACTTGTTATGTTAATTACTCCAGTTAGTCTTTTCATCTAATTTTTAAGTTTTTTTTATTTATTCTACGGTAAAGTATTTTTTTTAAGATCAACAAATAGCGGGACGATTTTCATCCCTCCATTACATTATTCAGCTAATGAATAATCATATTCGACAATCAAGTCATTTTCAACAGCCCACACGCCTGGTGCTTTTTTGAATAACTATCAACGACACCTGTCAAACTAACGATACCATCATTTACCGTTACACCAATTTCTGCTGCGTTCAATAGAGGCTCCCATTTAATAGCATCTTGAACGTCTTTTTGTAATTCTGCATTGCTTTTCATTTTCCTTTAAATTTACCTTGCGAAAGAATTTTCTTAAGAATGCGAAGATGAATATTTCAATATGAAAAAATATTTCACTCTAAATTGGTTTTGTAAAATACATTTCAAGGTTTAATTAGGGGCTTATCTTAAAATAATCACTACTTTACCTTAATAGATTTTACATCCCAAAAGGTTTTCCATTCATCCGAGCCGTTATCTGACTGTTCCCATTTACCTGTCATCGTACAGCCGCTATCGCTCAACAGAATTATGCACCTAACTTTTAATAATTTCCCTTCTACCTGTGAGTTTCCAGTTAATGTCCAGCTGTCATTCTTCTCACTACTTTTCCATTCAATTGTTTTGCCATTATTGTAAAAGGAGTGTATTGGATATTGTTGGATTGTTTGATCATATCCTATAATTTCTATACATGCTATTTCAATCTCCCTCACATTTCCTTTTAGGCGATGTATGAGAAATCCCCCACCTTCTAACCACTCGTAAGTTTGTACGGCAGTTACCTTTGCCGCAGGGCCATACAGACCTTCATACTGCTGTCCTTCCATATTCCATTTTCCTACAAAAACTTCAAGCTTTTTTAATTCCAGATTAAGTATGGCTTTGTCCTGATTAACTATGTCTTGTGGATTTTTTATATCATTCTCCATGTCTTTTTATTTTTAAAATTTAAAAGCTATCGCTTATAAAACTTTTCATTGAAACGTCCGATCCGGATTTAACTATACAGTTTGATGTCCAGTTTCAGAAAACAAAGAGTTCCTCAACTTTTGCTTCATGAGCAAATCCTTCATTTATTAAGCCAAAAAATCCAAAGAATAACATTATCAGTAGTGTTTGATCAGCAATAAAAGTCTGCAGATTCCTACGTTCAGTCGTAATACTTTTTAATTAATTAATAACATTTTGATACTCTTATTTGCCATACGTGAATGTGGCAGACCTTCTTTAAAACAATAGATGTTCCTTGTTGCGCTTCAAATGTTTCTCCTTCCAGTGTAATGGTCGCTGTTCCCTCTTGAATGGGTCTTTTTCCTCCGGATTGGCGCAATACATGGCTGCCTATTCCCTCTTTTGGATATTGAAAATCTTCAATTATACTAGTTATCATAATTAGAACCTATTCCATCTAATAGCTTCTTCAACGTCTGTTTGTAATTCTGCATTGCTTTTTATTTTTTTTGAATCTATCTCGTGAAGACTCTTCCCAAGATTGCGAAGTTGTCCTTTCAAAAATGAATATGTGTTATAGAGCTTTTGAAAGTTGTTACATACTTCACAGATTGAATCTGCACGAATATTATCCAATATTTTTTTTTATCACTATGCAATAGTAATTGGTTTTTTTGCTTTGGATCTAACTTATGGTGCGATGACGAATTATTACTATTTTCTAAAGCGCTTACCCTATTGCTTTAAATCACTTCTCTTTCTTAATCCGGTACGTCCAGATTAATGTCTTTCCATGATTTACAATATCTTCAGCTTTGCTTCCATTCAGCAAATGAGAAATGCCCCTCCTACCATTAGTACCCATCGCAATTATATTTCCCTTTACCATCTCTGTGTACTGTAGTATTCCAGTTTCTTCATTCGTTTCATTGAAGACAGCAAGTGAATAATTTTTAAGTGTGTACAGTTTCGCGAAACTTTCTAATCGGGAGTGTGTAACAATATCGTTATGGAAATTGGCAGGAGTATTTATCCAAACAATGTGCAAATGCGCGTTGAAGAAACTTTGCAATGCTTTTACTTTCATAACTAAATCTTCCTGATCTTCGGTCTCTAACGAATTCGGAAATACAATTTTATTTATGGGACCTTTAAAATATTCTTTAATTACCAAAACAGGTACGGTAGAATCACGCACCATTTTCTCTGCGTAAGAGCCGACAGTGTACTCCTTTAATCCACTGGCTCCGTGAGATCCGATTACGATCAGATCAATAGATTGCTTTTGCACATAGTCTTGCATAGTGTCTACTACTCCACCAAAGACTACGTCAAATACTACCTTAACTCCTTCTGTGTTATATTTATCCAAAATTTTATTGAATCTCTTCTCTACTTCCATTTTCATATCCTTAACAAGTCCCTTCTCGAAAGATAACATCGGCATCAGAAAGGTATCATGTACAACTGGCAGTTGTATATTATTCACAACATATACTATTCCCTTTGCCCGGGCAGCAATATCTAACGCAAAGCGATAGGCATTGATTGCCTGTTTGGAGAAATCACATGGCACAAGAATTTTTGCCATTTTACTTTGCGATATCTGCGCTGTCTTGTTTGATCTCATAGTTATCTGTTTTGATTAGATGCAATTTTACTGTCAAAAATTAGTTTGTATTTAAAGTCGCAACTGTGGAATGAGATTTTTAAATATCATCTTTAGACAATTCGGTGTATCCATTCGCGCACTTTTCAAAAATTCATAAATGCAGAAATCGTTCCATCTCCTGTGTTTCGTACAACTGAGGATCTGGTTGAAGATGGGCAATCAACGAACAAACGTAGAGCAATAAAATGTAGAGTTTATGACCTCGGTGTAGAGATATCTTCGTAAAAAGTAATATCATCATCTGTTGTTGAGCCTTGCAAGCCCTGCAGTATTGGCACTCTATTTTCAATCAATGAATTGAGAACCCAATCTCATCTACAAGCATTATTAATTAAACAAGCAAACTTTAGAGGTGAATTTTTTTTGAAACATTAAAATAGAATTAGAAGCTACAATAGTGAAGTAATATGAATACTTAAATCGATAAAACTTTAGGCTGTTCGGATTTTAGGCTGTTCGACATTAGTAATGTCGAACCACCGATGATGAAGATTTGAAATCCTTTTTTTCTGGGTTGGGGATTGTAGATCCCAAACAACAGGTACTTTGATGATTGCACCAATTCAAAAAAATCTATCTAAACTCCATGTTAATAAAAAAGTAAAGGACTATCAAATGACAAAAACTATCAAGCTAAAAATTACCACTAAACATAATAATTTAGTCAAATGCCCTACTGGCATAAAAGGTTTTGACGAAATTACCGAAGGCGGGTTACCGCAAAATGGAAGCAC
>JBKJOF010000063.1:0-5865 GCA_046595655.1 Chryseolinea sp.
CAAAATAATTTTCTACAAACAGGTTGCTCCTCTGGAGCAATAAGCATCAAACAATTAAAATTATCCAGTCAATTTAAAGCTATCAACGATTATAAAGTTTAAAAGCGATTTCCCTGATGGTGGAGACCTATACCAGATGTGTGGTGATGTTTTTTAATATATTTGTGCCCTACTAAAAAATACCATATGAAATACATTTTCCGTTTACTGACAATTGCTGTATTAATCCTCGTTTCCCTATTTACATCTTGTTCTGACAACACTGAAACACCAGTACCCAAGCCGTCTATTGTTTCTTTTTCCCCTGGCCATGGACTGGTGGGAGCAACGATTACCATAACCGGAACAAATTTTAGTACAACTTCTGCAGAAAATGTTGTGAAGTTTAATGGCATTGCAGCAACGGTAACGAATGCTACAAGTACTCAGCTCACTACTACTGTTCCGGCTGGCGCTACTACGGGTAAACTTACAGTATCGGTTACTGGTAATACCATACAATCGTTAACTGATTTTATGATTGACCTTGTGGTAGAGTTGCAGTCCATTGTTTCCTTTAGTCCCACACATGGATTGGTAGGCACCACTGTTGTCATAACCGGAACAAATTTTAGTACAACTTCTGCAGAAAATGTTGTGAAGTTTAATGGCATTGCAGCAACGGTAACGAATGCTACAAGCACTCAACTCACTACTACTGTTCCGGCTGGCGCTTCCACAGGTAAGTTATCCCTAACCGTATCGGGTAATACTATCCAGTCGACAACCCATTTTACTGTCGACCTTCCGGCTGTTGTTTGTTTACTTACAAAATTTACTTCGGTTGGGTCAGAACATCCTGATGACGATTTGAACACTACGTACTCCACCACATTTGAATATAACGACAAAGGGGAACTCATTATGTTTAGTGATGATTCTGAGTCTTCAAACTTTACCTACGTAGATGGACTTGTAACCGAAGTTAAAACGGTTGAAGACGATGCAACCACCATTGATAAATGGACCTATAACGTTAACAAACTTGTGAACCATGTTGAAAGTGCTACAACATATGATGGCGGTGAATTTGCATCTACGAAAGATTTCGTTTATGACGATGCGAAGAAGTTGATTTCCATCAAGCGAATGTCCGTTGACGCGACCGATTATTTAATGACCTTTACATACACAGGAGATAACGTAACGGCATATGTAGCACAAGACATTGATAATGATGAAGAAATGGAAAATGGTACCTATACTGATTACGACACCAAGAAAAATCCATTTAAGCTATTGGCGAAAGCAACAGGTAATCAGGCTTTTTTTCTCTCTGAAGTAACAAGCGCACAGCTGCTTTCTTTAAATAATGCTATAACTGTAAACATGAGTCTTGACCAAAGTAATACAAGTGTCTACGAATACGATGCGAACAACAATGTGACGAAGCAAACAATTACCTACGCGAAAGGTGGAAAGGATATCATTACGTTTGAATATAGTTGTAAATAGAATTCATGATATAACAAGTGAGGCTGGCTACTGATCGCTGGCTTCATACAACTTTCTTTTTTCGCAAAGTCCCCCGCCTTCGAGACTGGTATCCTTAACTGAATTCAAGTTTTCAAACTAGACGAATGAAACGATAACAATTACAAATAATAAATTCACTAGCACGCTGAAGGCTTTCAATATAGTGGGCAAGGTATTTAATCCTCGAAATCAGCGGGAAATGAATTTTTGACGTTTTCAGCAGACCCTAAGTAGATGGAGATCATCACTAGGGTACAAGAAGTACAGGAACATTAATGTGTTCCATTAAATCATCTATCGTTTCTTTGCCTGCATCGTTCGCGTTTTTATTCATGACCAGAAAGCTTAAGGTATTTTTCTTGGCATGATCTTCAATCCGATCGGTAACAAATCCGATTTCGGTTTTAAAATCATAAGAGATACCTTTTCCTGTTAAGAGTTCCTTCTCCAGAAGTAGAAACTTCTGTTTCGCTTCATCTTCCATTTTTCTTTTTAGCTGGAGAGCTTCTCCGTTTCTGTATTGCAGAAGTCGATAGGTATATAAAATAGTGAGATGTGTTTTCAGTTGCTGAGCCATGACAATCGCCCACTTTACTGTCGGCTTAGAAGACTCCGACAAATCGATTGTGCAGAGTATTGAGTTTGTAATCGCGTTGATGCCGGATATTTCCTTCATGGCACGAACATAACATGAATATGGCGCCTTCAATAAGATTTTGATCAATGAGGTGTGTGATTTTTGTCAGGTTACATAAGATCAGTATTTTGCAACTTATGGACGATATGATCAAAGCGCTTTCTCAAGTTTCTAATGATGCCTTCCGTGAGATATTTCAAAGTATGTCGGAAGGTATTGTGATCGTGGATGACAAGGGGAAAATAATAGTGGCCAATAAAATTGCCGAGCAACTTTTTGGGTATTCCGAAAATGAATTGACGGGCATGCAAATGGAGGACTTATTGCCAGAGCGGTATAGAGGAAATCATGTCCACCATCGCCAAGGATTCAACACCCATCCGGAACCCAGAAGAATGGGCATTGGCCGCGACCTTACTGCTTTGAAGAAAGACGGTACAGAATTTCCGGTTGAGATTAGTCTGAGTTATACAAAAGCGAAAGGTCAGTTGTTGGTGATGGCATTTATCAGCGACATTTCGCAACGAAAGAAAGCGGAAGAAGCATTGAGACAAAGTGAGGAGCAGTTAATTGTTTATGCAGCGGAGTTGGAGAAAAAAGTACAGTCAAGAACAGAAGCGCTGCACAAAACAATTCAGGAGTTAGAGAAGGAGATAAGTGAACGAAAGAAGGCAGAAGAAGAAGCCCGCAAGGCTCTGGATAAAGAACGTGAACTCAATGATCTAAAAACAAAATTTGTTTCCATAGCATCTCACGAGTTCCGTACGCCACTTAGCACAGTGTTGAGTTCGGCATCGCTGATCAATCAATACAACGACCGAGCAGAACACGATAAGGTAGGCAAGCACGTGCAGCGAATAAAATCTTCAGTTAACCATTTAACTTCTATTCTAAATGATTTCTTGTCTCTTGGAAAATTAGAAGAAGGGGTAATGGATGTTAATGCTGAATTTTTAAATGTAAAAGAATTTCTGGAAGAAGTAAAAGAGGAAATTAGCTTGACTTTGAAAAGTGGACAGACGCTTAAAATTGAATATCAGACGGATGAAAAGATTCTGTATACCGATTCAAAAATTTTACGCAACATACTGTTCAATCTTATCAGCAACGCCAGTAAGTATTCAGCAACAGAAAAATCAATTTATGTAAAGTTTGGATTGGAGGACAATCAATTTGTATTTCTCATTTCAGATGAAGGTATCGGCATTCCGAAGGAAGATCAAAAGCACATGTTCGAACGTTTCTTTCGGGCAAGCAACGCGGGTAATGTTCAGGGAACTGGTTTGGGATTGAACATCGTGAGGCGATATGTAGAGTTGTTATCCGGTTCGATTTCATTTGAAAGCGAATATGAAAAGGGAAGTAATTTTAAAGTGATGATCCCTAAGTAGTGAAAACTAATAATTGAATATGAAAAAGATTTTATTGATCGAAGACAATCTTGAAGTGCGTGAGAACACAAGCGAGATTCTGTCGTTGGCAAATTACCATGTTGTTACTGCCGAGAATGGAAAGATTGGTGTTGAACTTGCGCAGAGCGAAAAACCAGATCTTATTATTTGCGATATCATGATGCCTGAGCTGGATGGTTATGGTGTATTGCATATTGTAAACAAAAATGAACTTACTGCCGGAATACCCTTTATATTTTTAACAGCAAAAACAGAGAAGACTGACATTCGCAAAGGCATGAACCTAGGTGCAGACGATTACCTTACCAAACCCTTTGATGATACTGATTTGTTGAATGCCGTAGAGGCTCGCTTTCGAAAAAGCGATATGCAAAAAAAGCATTACGAACCTACCCCAGAAGGACTCGATAATTTTATAAGAGATGCACAGCAGATTCTTCGTGTAAAGGATTTGGCAAAAGATAGGAAGGTAAAATTTTTCAAGAAGAAAGCAGAAGTATTTTCGGAAGGCGACCTGCCATTGAATTTGTTCTTTGTTAAATCTGGAAACATAAAAGTATTCAAGTCTAATTCGGAGGGGAAAGAGCTGATCATGAATCTGTATCATGAAAATGATTTTTTTGGTTTCGAACCCATTCTTGAAAATGATAACTACAAAGAATCAGCCATCGCGATGCAAGATTCTGAATTGATCATGATACCGCGTTATGATTTTATGATGATGATCCAAAGCCATCCCGATGTTTCGGCAAGCTTTATTAATTTATTATGCAAGAAAGTAGCCGAGCGCGAACGGCAATTGATTAACCTCGCTTACAACTCGGTGCGTCAGCGTACAGCAGAAGCCTTGCTGAAGGTTGATACATTGAAAGATTCAAAATCTGTTATTGCCATTTCGCGCGATGATCTCGCAAAAATTGTGGGCACAGCATCTGAATCGGTAATCCGTGTACTCTCTGATTTTAAAGACGAAGGTATTATCGAAATAGAAGGAGGGAAGATTAAGATCGTCCATGCTGATAAGTTGGAGAAGGTGGTGAAGTGGAGCGTGGCGAGGTGATTTGATTTTTGAGTTTAAATTGGGGGTGATATATAACTGCACAAATAGTAAGCGATGTGTTATTCTTCTTTCAGATATATGTGAGATATATGCAACGATAGTATATATTCGTTAGTTAGCGGCAAGCTTTCTCGGACAAAGACGACCATGACAATTGATAATGATAGAGGCCGTTGGACAAATGAGAACAAAAGAATTTAAGATGAGCATCACGACAAATACGGTTGACTTTATTGCTCTATTGACTTATCGGACAATGGAAGAAGGAGGTCGTAAGACACAAGTTTTTAAAACAGGCTACAGACCGCAAATAAAATTTGAGTTTTCAGAAATGCAGTCTTCCGGGCAGCAGAAATTTCTCGACAAAGAAATTGTTTATCCTGGGGACAAGGTAGAAGTTGAGATACAATTATTAACACCGGACTTTTTTGAGAACAAACTGACCGAAGGAATGAATTTTGAATTCAGAGAAGGCTCAAAAATTATTGGGACAGGTGAGATAAAATTAATTATCAATGAACGGTTGATGAAAGCCAGCCACTAATCGAGTAGACGGCCTCACCGGATTTTTCACCAATGAGGTTCGGCTCTCACACCACGTAGTATACGGGTCTCGTACTACGGTTCGTTAAGCATAATGCAACCACTCTTTACACCAATTGCATCTTTGTTCTATTTTATGATAAGGATAGTAAACAATTACGCTTTGCCTCCTTATCGAATTTCAAACAACTCAACGTTCAGCCCTTCATTGGTTCGTGAGACCTCCGAATTATTCCATCGGCTCGTTACTTCCAACTACTATGACCTCTGCTGACTTCTGCATGTCTAGTAAAACAAAACTAGACACAGACCTCCCCAGAGCCTGCCCCGCCTTAGCGGGGTAAGAGCCTATTCCTTCGTCCGATCCCTGCGGTATCTACTGGCTGAAGTTTATTGGTCAAGGACGTTGTGAAGATGTGCTCACTTATCCACTTCAACCAGCCTCTGTATACCGTTTCTGTTCGTCAGTACCGGATTTTGCAGTCTCGCTTCCTTCACTGCATGCCTCGCGACAAACCAGCTTACGACTTACTAAAAGGCTTCACCAACTCGCCTGCAAGAGACTTTCACTCTCTGGAATAATTGGAATCTTATGATACCTGCGCTCATGCTGGGCGCACATCGAGTAGACGGCCTCACCGGGTTTTTCACCGATGAGGTTCGCCTCTCACACCACTGTACGTGCGGATCTCGCATAC
>JBKJOF010000039.1:0-12756 GCA_046595655.1 Chryseolinea sp.
TAAGAATCTAGTACAGAAAATCTATATTTGAAATTCATTACCTGCTACTCATGACACTCCCATCGCTTACATACCTCGGTCAACACGCAAAACAATCTGCTCTGCGTTTTCCTTTGACTTTACTTTCATCGCTTATTTCCGTGTGTTTCGGTATATACATTACAGAGATGAATAATGAAATTGTGAATTTTTTCCCTTTCATCAATATCATGTCGTGCGCGGGTCTGGGCATACCTCTTTTCTTTTGTGTTACCACTTTTGCCGACAACCGAGCCTTTGGTCTTAAAGTTAAACTCGGGCTTTACGTCTTCGCTACAGCTATTCTTGCTCTGCTCTATTTTACATTGCCCAATATAGATTCCACACAGAACACTTCTCTTCCTTACATCCGGTATGCGCTTTATAATGCTACCATTCATCTTCTGGTTTCATTCGTTCCGTTTTTAAACAGTCGACATCTCAATGGTTTTTGGCAATACAATAAAATTTTATTCATACGGATATTAGCGTCCATGCTTTACTCCGGAGTTCTGTATGCTGGACTATCACTCGCACTTCTATCTCTTCATCTCCTGTTTGATATCGATATTCATGAGAAGCTATATTTCGACCTTTTCATTTTTATTGTCGGATTTTTTAATACCTGGTTTTTCATTTCTGGCATTCCTAAAGATTTTCATGAGCTTGAAGAAATAAAAGAATATCCAAAAGGATTGAAGGTATTTTCACAATACATTTTACTGCCGCTTCTTATTTTATATCTCATCATTCTGTATGGATATACTGGTAAGATTACCTTTCTATGGGATTGGCCCAAAGGGATTGTATCGTATTTGATCGTGTGTGTTTCTGTGCTTGGAATTCTCACCCTCTTATTGATTCACCCGTACGGAGCGTTGCAAGGCAATGCCTGGATGAAAAGATTTTCCAAAGCGTATTATTTCATTCTTCTTCCCCTGGTTGTAATTCTATTCATTGCCATCGGCATACGACTATCCGATTATGGCATCACCATTAACAGATACATTATTCTTATGCTCGGTGTTTGGTTAACGATCGTATGCGCGTACTTCATCATTGGCAAAACCAATATTAAGTTTATACCAATATCACTTGCCGCGATGCTGGTGCTTATTTCTTTTGGATACTGGGGAGTATTCTCGGTAAGTGAACGCAGTCAGGTTAATCGACTAAGACGAATTTTGGAGGAAGGAAAAATATTACAGTCAGGAAAAATAAACAAAGAGGTTATCTGGCTAAAGGATAGTTTACCCACCTTGTTCACAAAATTGGAAAACACGAACGAAGGACTGGTGTCCGATTCTCTTCATAACGAAGTGAAGTCCATAGTCGATTATCTGGATACACATCATGGGTTTTCATCAATACGCCAATGGTATCAGCAAGATATTGACTCGATCGCCAACCTAAGAAGTCTTCTAAACCCAAAGTGGTCACGAATTTCAGAAGATGAAATTTATATGGAAAGCATGGGGCTGAAGTATGAATACCTTTATAAAAACTATTCAAGTAGTTCGTATTTGAATTATACAGCAATTGACAATGATATAACCCCCGTTCATGGATATGACTATCTGGTCGAGTTTAGTGATACCGATAATAGTGATGATACATATATAAAATCTTTCTCTATAGACAGTTCTTCATTCAAACTCTATTATTCATTTAATACCAATGATAAATTAATGCTGATTAATAATAGGGACACAGTTCAATTTAGACTCGATGAACTTATTCAAACATTAGCTTCAAAATATGGGAAAGATTATGAGTCGGAGATAAAAGTTTCTGATATGAGCTTAATGGAGGTCACTGAAAAGCTAGCATTGAAGTTAGAAGTCAATTCAATCGGATTTTATAATCGCCACGATACATTAAGCATTAATAATGTTTCAGGAAATCTTTTTATTAAGATTAAAAATCAGAAATAGTAACGAATCGTAGCAATAGAAAAAATCTTAAAGTAGTACCTTGCAAACATTATGTCTTTGTTCATCGCCTCAATTAATTCCGGAAGCAATGCCAACTGTTATTATGTTGGCAATCTAAAGGAGGCTGTGTTAATTGATACCGGACTTGCTTGTCGTGAAACCGAAACGCGCATGCATCGACTTGGCTTATCGATGAAGAGAGTGAAAGCCATTTTTATTTCGCATGAGCATGGAGATCACATTGGGGGACTTCGCTCCTTGTTAAAAAAATATCCTGTGCCGGTTTACATCACTCCTGAAACTATGAGAGAAGGGAAGGTGAGTCTGCGAGAAAGTTTACTGCATTCTTTTATTCCACATGAACCAATTTCAATTGGCAATCTTTCCGTTACAGCATTTCCAAAATTTCATGATGCAAGTGATCCACACAGTTTTGTGGTGGAGCATGAGCAAGTTAAAGTGGGTGTTATTACCGATATCGGAATTGCATGCGAAAATGTAATCCGTTATTTCAACCAATGTCATGCAGCTTTTCTGGAATCAAATTACGATGAGCACATGTTGGAAACCGGAAGGTATCCTCTCATGTTAAAGAATCGTATTCGCGGAGGCAAGGGGCACATTTCAAACAAACAAGCCTGGGAGCTTTTCAAGAATCACGCTCCTTCGTTTATGAGTCATTTAATTTTATCACATCTATCGTTTCATAATAATTCTCCGGCTATCGTTAAGGATTTGTTCAAACAACATACAGGACAAACTGAAATTATTATTGCTTCACGAAAAGAAGCCTCTGAGGTTTATCATATAAAAAACACTTCAGATCGACTGAAGCAACCAAAATCATCCTTGGCATCTCAGCTCTCGCTGTTTTCATAGAGAGTGAAATTCACTTCTCGCAGAGGCGCAAAGGGCTAATACCAAGCGCGCAAAAGGAAATACATTAAATGCACCATCAACTCACTTTTATACTCTCTTTGCGGGATTCTCTTTGCGCCTTTGCGTGAACTGATTTACTTTATCATCACACCGTCCTTCATTACCAAAACTACATTTCGCAAGTCTGAAATATTATTTGTTGGATCACCCTTCACAACAAGAATATCCGCTTTAAGTCCAGCTAAAATTTTTCCAACCTCCTTATCAATGTGAAATACTTTTGCGTTGACGCTTGTTGCTGATTTCAAAACCTCTGATGCAGGCATTCCATACTCCACCATCATCACTAACTCACGCGCGTTGTCGCCATGTGCAAAAACTCCCACATCTCCACCAGCACAAATAGTTACACCAGCTTTCAATGCGTATGTAAACGATGATCGCTTTAGTTTTATGCGCATTGGTTCTGGATCAATTCCTTTCTTCCATCCTTTGTATTGACTCACGGCATCTCCAGCTGCAATGGTCGGGCAGAGTGCCACACCTTTTTCTTTCATTAATGCAAACACTTCAGGAGTTCCGCCATCACCATGTTCAATTGTTTCGATGCCTGCTAATGTAGCTCTTCTCATACCTTCTGCTGTGGCTGCGTGAGCAACGACTGGTCGTCCACTACTCTTTGCCGTTTCTACAACTAATTTTAATTCATCAATCGAAAAGGTAGGTTGGGCTTCATCCAAAATTCCCCAACGGTAATCGGCATATACTTTTACAATGTCAACTCCTTTTCCAATCTGATCGCGCACCACACGAATGAGATCTTGTCCGTCCGCTGCCTCTGCACCGAGCATTACATTGAAGTCGGTATCAAAGCCTTTCGGTCCGTAACTTCCTGTAGCAACAATTGCACGACCCGCTATCAGCATTCGAGGGCCAATGATAATACCTTGATCGATCGCTTGTTTCAAACCAACGTCTGCATATCCTGCACCTTCAGAGCCAAGATCGCGCACCGTAGTATACCCAGCTAACAATGTATTCCTTGCGTGAACCGTTGCACGAGCAACACGAAGCGCGTCTGATTCTTTTAAGACTTGTTCATCCCACGGTGTTTCGTTGTAAGGATGAAGCAGAAGATGTGAATGGCCTTCAATTAATCCAGGAAGTAAAGTACATCCTGATAAGGTAAGTATAGTCGCACCCTTTGGTAGTTTGAGTTGGTTGATTGAACCTGCTGCAGAAATCATATTTCCCTCAACAATCACAATCCAATCAACGTGCATCTGCTCACCATCAAATACGCGATCTGGTTTTAATACATATGTTGATTGCGCGACTACATGAACGTGAATGATCAGCGCCACCAGACCCACCAACAAAACTTTGCTATTTTTCATCTCTTGATTTTAATCGTTAAAAGTTAACTTTAAAGAATGAAGCATACAACAATGAAAAGATTCTTAACCATATTCAGTTTAATATTATTTTGTTCTGTAACATTAGTCATCGCACAACCGGGGACAGAGATTTATATTTTCGATTTAAAGTTGAAGAAGGATAAAATATTCATTTCCAATCCTGTTCGGGTAACCAATCATCCGGGTTACGATAGTCAACCATTTTTTCATCCGGACAAACCTGATCTTTATTATGCTTCTGCTGATACTTCTGGAAGAACCGACATTCTAACGTATAATTATCAAACAAAAGAATCGAAGAAATTTACCTCTACACCTGAACGTGAATATTCTCCTACTGTAACACCCGACAAAAAATTCATATCGTGTATCCTTCAGCGCGATGATGGCAAACAGGATTTAGAAAAATATCCGATTGCTGGCGGTGCCGCCATTACGATCATCAACAATCTTACCGTTGGATATCATGCCTGGAGTGATGAGAATAATGTCATTGTCTTTGTTCTTGGCGAACCTCAAACATTACGATTATATCATGTAGAAACCGGTAAAGACATTTTGCTTGCTGATAGTATTGGACGATCAATCCATCGTATTCCAAAAACAAAATCCATCAGCTTTGTTGATAAATCTTATCCAACGAAATGGTTCATTAAACGCGTACAAGGCATGGATAAAATTGATGTGATTGCAGAATCACTTCCTAATCGTGAAGATCTCGCCTGGACAAACGATGAAAGAATTGTAATGAGCGATGGTGAGAAACTTTTCTATTGCGATCCTGATAAAAGTAAAGAATGGAAATTAATTGAATCAAGTCTTGGATCATTTCCCCTAAAAGGTATTTCACGCTTAGCGATTAATACATCAGGAGATAAAATAGCAATCGTCATGAATGAGTAATTAACCGTTCACAAAATATCGATGGAGGCGTGGTTTTATCTCAGCACCATTTTCTATATTGAAAATCGAAGGACTCAAACTCTCTCTTACTCAAACCTAAACTTGTTAATTGATGAAAATTAAAATCTTCACCCTTCTCTTCAACGTTGCAGTTTGCTGCGCTTTTGCGCAGTCTGCTAAAATGAAAGTCAATCCAAATAAAACATCCACGATTCAATCTGTTGAAAAACATCAGCAGGAACTCACCAAACTGAGCGATGAAATCTGGGGGTATGCAGAGACTGCATTGAAAGAACATAAATCATCGAAGGCTTTAGCGGACTATGCAGAAGCACAAGGCTTCACCGTAAAGCGTGGCGTGGCGGGTATGCCAACTGCTTTTACAGCAGAATTTGGTTCGGGCAAACCCATCATTGGCATAATGGGTGAGTTCGATGCACTTCCTGGTATTTCACAAAAAGCAATGCCAACAAAAGAAGCACTTGTCCCCGATGCTGGTGGTCATGGTTGCGGACATAATTTATTTGGTGCAGGAAGTCTCGGTGCCGCAGTTGCCATCAAAGAATTAATTCAGCAAGGAAAATTAAAAGGTACTATTCGCTTTTATGGAACGCCAGCCGAAGAATCTGTAGGTGGAAAAATTTATATGGCACGCGAAGATCTTTTCGCTGATGTTGATGTTTGCCTTGATTGGCATCCAGATGTTGAGAACAGTGCGAACATGCAAAGCTCGCAAGCCATGATTGATTTTATTGTAGAGTTTAAAGGTAAGGCGGCTCACGCTGCTGCTGATCCATGGAACGGGCGAAGTGCCGTTGATGGACTCGAAGCCTTTACACACGGTGTGAATATGCTACGCGAACATGTAAAGCCAAGTGTGCGCATGCACTATGCCATTATGAAAGGTGGGGATGTTCCCAACGTAGTTCCAGAGTATGCAAAAGTATGGATGTGGGTTCGCGATTCGAAACGCACTGGTGTGGAAGATGTGTTTGCACGTGTAAAGGAAATTGCAAAAGGTGCAGCTCAAATTGCCGGAGTAGAATCGAAGGTAACGATACAAACAGGAGATTATGAACTGCTTGTCAATAAGAAAGGTGCAGAAGCGTTACAAAAAAATATGGAAATACTCGGCCCGATTATTTACACACCAGAAGAAATTTCGTTCGCTAAAAAAATACAGGAAGTACAAGGTGGTGAACAGACTGGCTTAGATGGAAAAATTCATCCACTCAAAGCAACAGAACAACATCCTCGAGGTGGATCAACCGATGTAGGCGACATCAGCTGGATTGTTCCTGAAATTAGTTTGTTAGTTACTACCGCTCCTGGCAATACTGCATGGCATGGTTGGTCGGTTGTGGCTTGTGGTGGGATGTCAATCGGACACAAAGGAATGGTGTTCGCTGCCAAATCGCTTGCTATGACGATGGTCGATTTATTTGAGAACCCTCAATTGCGAACCGACATCAGAAAAGAATTTGATGAACGAAAGGCTGGTCTTGTTTACAAATCTTATTTGCCGGATGGGCCTCCTCCGGTTCCTGTTGAGAAATAAACTTGAATCTTTAATCTCAATCAGAGTCCTCGCTCGTGAGTACTTTGATTGAGATCAGTGCTGAAAATAAAACATTGATTAGACGACCTTTTCAAGTTAACTTTGATAAATAATAACTATTTGCAATCGGGTGTTTTCAGCTTTGGATTTAGCATTGATTCATAACGTAAGACTTTAACAAATGAACTTGCAATACATAACAGACGGAAATGGTCAGACCACTGGCGTTTTTATTCCCATTAAGGAATGGAATGATCTCAAAACAAAATTCAAGGATATCGATGAGGAGAGTTTAGACGTGCCTGAATGGCATAAAGCAATTGTTCGTGAAAGAATGGAACTCTACAAAAAAAATCAGGATCAGGCTTCGGATTTTGACACTGTTATGAATGAGATGGAAAAAGATATGTAATGTATAAACCCGTTATCCTTCATCTTGCGAAGACCGACATTAAAGAAGCTGCTACATAGTACAACGAACGCCAGCCTGAATTAGGTAAACATTTTACTTCTCATATTCGAGAAACCGTTCGTTATATCTGCAAGAATCCAGAAGCTATTGCAATGCGTTACGATGAAACAAGAACAGTCCTCCTGAATACATTTGCGTACTTAATCCACTTTACAATTGATGAAAATAAAAAGCAAATCATTATTGTCGCTGTGCTTAATACATCTCGCAATCCTAAAATGTGGAAAGAAAGATCTTAAAATCTAGCCTTGCACAATTTTTAAGGATCAACAAACTACTCCACAAAAAGCACCAAGCCTTTTAAATACTCTCCTTCCGGATGAAAGATCGAAACCGGATGATCAGCTGGTTGTGTGAGGTGATGCAATACTTTTATTTGCCTCTTCGCCTGAATCGCTGCGGATACAATTGTATCATAAAAAAGTTGACGGTCCACAACTTGCGAGCATGAGAAGGTAAAAATAATTCCTCCAGGTTTTATCACACGCATGGCCTCCGCATTCAATCGTTGATAACCCCGCACAGCTTGATGACGTGCATCGCGGTGCTTAGCAAAAGCAGGAGGATCTAAAATGATTACATCATATGCATCCTGCTTATCTTTCAAAAAATCAAAAGTATCTTCTGCATAGCATGCTTGCGTGTTGGCATCAAAACCATTTAATTCAATATTCTTTCGAGTAAGCGCAATCGCTTTTTCAGAAGAATCTACCGAATGAACTAAAGAAGCGCCAGCCTGTAATGCATACACTGAAAAACCTCCCGTGTAGCAAAATGTATTCAGCACTTTTTTTTCAAATGAAAAATCACCTAACAGTTTTCGGTTTTCTCTTTGATCTAAAAAGAATCCGGTCTTTTGCCCTTCTTCCCAATCAATTAAAAATTTATTACCGTGTTCCACCACAACATGTGGTATTACACCCATGCCAAAAAGGTATTCGTCTTGTTGAGCATCACGAACTTTTCCCGGTAATGTTGATTGACTCTTGTAATAAACTGCTTTCAGTTTTTCACCAAACAAATCTTGCAATGCTTGCGTAATGTTTTTTCGATCCTCATGCATACCAACTGAATGTGCTTGCATAATAGCAACACCATTATACCAATCGATAATCAATCCGGGCAATCCATCACCCTCACCATGAATCAATCGGAAGGCATTGGTTTGCAGAGAAGGTAGGCTTGTGCTATTTCGTAACTGTAATGCCTGTTGCAGTTTTGCTTTCCAAAAATTTTCGCCTGGTAGTGTATCACCAAACGATAACAAGCGCACAGCAATGCTTCCGTTTTGATAATGTCCAAAGCCTAATACCTTATTTTTTGCGCTCTTTACTTCTACCCAACAGCCATCAATCACTTGTCCGTCCAGCGTCTGAATAGCACCCGAGAAAATCCAGGGATGAAAACGTTCAATCGAAAATTCTTTGCCTGACTTGAGTGTAATCTTCCCCTGAATTGTCATTTCAATATTTTGCTTTCCGCAAAAGTATCTAAAATTAAGGGAAGGAAGGCAGTGAATAGAAGGAGCGCTTATTTCAATCTGATGAAACTATAAGGGATCACCTTTTCGTCACCTTCAATGGCGGCCTCAATAAAATCCTGGTTGCTCTTTCGGATGAGTTTGTAGCGAATGGCTTTTGGAAAATCATGTTCAGGATTTTCGGCTAGAAATTTATCGGCATTATACTGCGTTATTTTAAACTTAACGGGTGACGGATTTTCAGCAACATCTGAAATATAGAAAAAGAAAGGTTGTTCAAACTTTATGAGAAGCTTCTCCGTCACAGTGGTATCGCCTTCTTTGATTCGGTATGAGAGACCTTCTAATGTTTTTTTATCCGCTGAAATTTTCCACTCTTCAAAAACATTTTTTTCCGTGAGCTTCCATTTTCCCACAAGCCATCCAAACTCATTTTGTTGCGTCTGGCTATGCTGAAAACCAATCAAAAACAAAATGAGCAAAAACAGAAATCGAAAATAAGGTCTCGTCATTCCTAAATGTAAGGCTTTTGTCCGAACAGCAAATACCCCAAATGGTGTATCACGAAAACCTAATGAGATCAGAAATCGTATTAACGTATACTCAAAACAGAATGACAGAGGGCGTTGAAAAAATGACAGAATTTCTTTCTCTAAAAATGACAAATTTTCTTTCAGACAGACTTTGTCTGGTTTTTGCTAAAACACAAAAAATTTTAAATATTTGAAAACTATGAAAAATTTTGGAACACTTTTCTTGGCAGCGATCTTGGGTAGCATTTGCACCCTTGCCGTATTTCAATGGTTAGACAAAAAACAAAACAATGTAAAGCTGGAATACCTCTCGGGTACACCGGCCACGAAAGTTGCCTACTCTGTAAATGAGAAAGGCGAAACTGTTCCTCTTGATTTTACAGATGCTGCAGAAAAAGTAATGCCGGCAGTAGTCTACATTCAATCCACTCAAGATGGAGGCCGTGGGGAAGAACAGGCGCAGTCAAATGATTTGTTCAGAGAGTTCTTTGGACAACAAACTCCACAAGGCCCGCGTCAAAGTTCTGGCTCTGGAGTAATCATAAATGAGGGCGGTTACATTGTAACCAACAACCACGTAGTACAAGGTGCCGATGTTGTTGAGGTGACTTTGCATGACAACAGAACCTTTAAAGCAGAGGTAGTTGGTACTGATCCAGACACAGATTTAGCTGTAATAAAAATCAGCGAAAAAGGTTTGCCGTCTTTGCCGTTTGTTGATTCTGATCAATCGAAAGTAGGCGAGTGGGTATTAGCTGTTGGCAATCCCTTCAATTTAACTTCTACCGTAACAGCAGGCATCATCAGTGCAAAAGGAAGAAGCATCAACATTCTAAATCGTAACACAAAAGAAGGTAACTCCGCTATTGAATCATTTATCCAAACCGATGCTGCTATCAATCCTGGAAACAGTGGTGGTGCATTGGTAAACTTAGAGGGTGGTTTGCTGGGCATCAATACAGCGATTGCAAGTCCTACAGGTTCATACTCTGGCTATGGATTCGCAGTACCTTCAAACATTGTCAATAAGATCGTAGAAGACCTAATTAAGTTTGGCACTGTACAACGCGGTTGGTTGGGTGTTAGTATTCAAAACGTAAACAGCACATTAGTGAAAGAGCAAGACTTGAATGTTAACGAGGGAGCTTACATTGGAGGTTTCGCTGAGAAGAGTTCTGCTAAGGATGCAGGACTGAAGGAAGGCGATGTGATTGTAAAAATTGACGAAGCTCCTATCAAAACCAACACAGCATTAACAGAAGCCATTGGCCGTCATCGTCCGGGCGATAGGGTAAATGTAATGGTGAATCGGAAAGGAAAAGAACTGACTATTCCCGTGACTTTAAAAAGTCGCGATGGAAATACAGGAGTGGTTAAAGCCGAAGAAAGAGATGCTTTTGCTGCCCTTGGATTAGAATTAGAAGAGGTAGATGGAAAAGTGCTGAAAAAATTAGATATTGACAACGGGGTTCGAGTAAAGGACCTTGGTAATGGCAAACCTGCAAAGTATACTGAGATGCGCGAAGGGTTTATCATTACAAAAGTGAACGATGCACCGGTTAACAACGTTAAAGAACTTGCCGAACTGTTAAAGAAAAAGAAACAAGGTGATTTGATTATTCTCTCCGGTACATATGAAGATTTCCCAAGAGAATTTAACTATGCTTTCAGGATGTAATAAATTCATAAATTCAACTATGAGGAGATTGTTTAGAAAGGGCGAGCGAGTACGCAGCAAGATTGATGGAAAAGTAATGGAAGTTCTAAAGTACATCAAAAACAATTTTGTAGAAGTAAAATCATTTGATCTCGAAAAGAAAGAGATCCGGATTAACAAGATAAAAGAAGATAAGCTCTCAAGAGCTGCTTAAAAAAGTTAATCGTTATCCATTAAGGGTTAATTCTTCTTCCATAGATCCAAGACTGAACAATAATTTTAGTTCAGTCTTGGATCTATTTTGTTTTAAAGTACTTGTTGCCAAGCGACATTCCATTATTCCAATTGAACTCACAACAATCAATTTTGTTAATCCTGAAAATTGAAAAAATTCTGGTTTACCTTTGGTGGTAGTTAAAATAATTGATTATCAAAAAGTTTGAAATTCCTGCTTATTACCGGTCCGCGATTACCGGAAAAATAAAAGAGTCGCGAAGAGTTAAAGATCTGCGTAAGCAAGACTTTACACCAACACTATTGGATTTTGGTCCTGTTCAATTTTTCATCGCTCGGCATTTTGGTTTTTGTTATGGTGTGGAGAATGCCATTGAAATAAGTTATAAGGCCATTGAAGAAAATCCGGATAAGCGTGTATTTCTATTGAGTCAGATGATTCACAATCAGGAAGTGAATCAGGATCTTCAAAGTCGTGGCATTCAATTTATTATGGATACAGATGGAACACAGTTTATTCCGTGGAGCGAGTTAGCAAAGGAAGATGTGGTCATCATTCCTGCCTTTGGTACTACATTAGAAATTGAACATCTCTTATTGGATAAAGGTATTGACGTTCAAAAATATAATACAACGTGTCCCTTCGTTGAGAAGGTTTGGAATCGCTCTGAGAAATTAGGCACAGATGATTTTACCGTTATCATTCACGGAAAACCAAAGCACGAAGAGACACGCGCCACATTCTCACACAGTTCAAAGGGAGCACCTTCCATAATCGTTCGGGATATGCGTGATGCGCATCAACTCGGTGAATACATTAGTGGGGAGAAGTCTTTCGATAGTTTCTTTAAAGCGTTTGACGGTCAATATTCCGAAAACTTCGATCCATCAAAAGATCTTAAACGTGTTGGTGTAGTGAATCAAACCACCATGCTCGCAACCGAGACACAAGCCATTGCTGATTATTTCAAGCAACACATGTCAACCCAGTTTGGCTCAGATAATATCAAAAAACATTTTGCTGATACGCGAGACACGTTGTGTTACGCAACGAATGACAATCAGGATGCAACCTATAAACTGTTAGAGACCAATGCTGACTTAGCGATTGTTGTTGGAGGATATAATAGTTCGAATACTTCCCATTTGGTGGAATTGTGTGAACAAAAATTCAATACCTATTTTATCAATTCAGAAAACGAAATTATTTCAAACAAAGAAATTCGGCACTTCAGCTATCACACAAAGGAGAAAGTGACAACAAAGAATTATATGCCGATAAAAAATCCAGCCAAAATTATCTTAACAAGCGGAGCATCATGTCCCGATACACTAGTGGATAGAGTGTTGCTCCGACTGTTGGATTTTTTTGAAGGCTCTAAAAAAGTGGAAGAACTATTGAAGGAATTCTGACTCTTAAAGCGACTGGTACAGATTAGGCTTTTGCCTTTTTCTTACCATCATCTACTTTTTTGCCGCTTTTATGCTCGCCTAGAATGATTACATCTTTCGTGTTCTCATATTGCTTGGCTGCCTGCATCATGGCTTCGTGGGTGTCGCGGATAACGATTATGCCTGCTTTAGCGCCTTTATTACGCAATTCGAGATAAAAACCATCTTTCTTTTTCTTCGGTAATATTGGGGGTCTTCCCATGATTGTGTGTTTTTAA
>JBKJOF010000204.1:0-55438 GCA_046595655.1 Chryseolinea sp.
TACCACTCAAAAGAAGACAATGGTATGAAGGCCTATTCTCAAATATTAAAAATATAAACCTGCCACTAAGTCTTACGGGTTAGTTCAGAATAGCTCTATTGCAAAATCTCGGTTGAAACAATCTTTTACTTGCTCGGCTTCTTTAAATCCAACCGAAGTTCCATCACCTTCTGATCCGCCCGATCCCATAAAATCCACAAGAAAGATTTGATATCCCTGTTTCAAAAATTCATCAGCCCTTTCAAGCAGTGACGACTTCTCACCTGCGTAACCATGAAACATAATTATAGTTCCTTTTGCATTTGGCACATTGATTTGCCAACACTCCAATACCTCAGTACTTTCTATTTTGATGGTTTGATAATCTTGTGACGGAAGGCGTTTGTTTTTTGGTTTGGGATTATCAATTCCGGTAAACAACAATTTTACTTTTGAAAACGCATCAAGAGCTTTCGGGTCTTTTGTTCTGGCGGAAACGTCATTTGTAAAGTGTGTGAACTTATAAGCATGTTGATAAGCAACGATATTCGTACAAACAAAGAGCACTAGCAACGCCCAGAAAAACCTACGTCTACTCATCCTTTAACCAATTATATTTCTTCAACACATCGAATACATGCAACGTGGTCTTTCGCATTTCATATTCCTCGCGAGGTGCATTGCACAGAATCACAAAGAAAATTCCTTTCTCAGGAATAGTAATGTAATTCGATAAAAAACCGCCCTGACTTCCAGAGTGTCCAACGAGGGTGAAGCTATCTTGTTTCGTTATGAACCACGACCAACCAATAAAGGGTAGATTAAAATCTTTCCAGTTCGAAAAATTTTTGATGGTGCGCGAATCGTTAAGTGTTTCCTCCTTTATAAACTTTGATGTTCTTAGAGCCTGCTCATACTTTGCGAGTTCTTCAACCGAACTCCAAACTCCTCCGTTACCTGCAGCACAAAAGGTGGGTTCTTCACCGTAGTCATCTTCTATCCACTTTCCATGATTTAGAACATATCCATGCGATACTCCCTTTTCAGGATGCGATCCATCCGTAATCGTACTCGTTGTCATACCTGAAGGTTTGAAAATATTTTCTGCTATAAATTTTTGCCACTTCATTTTACTTACCTTTTCTATTATCAACGCAAGACCATTGAAGGCAGGATTTGAATATTCATAGTGAGAACCCGGTTCAAAAATCAATGAGTCTGCTTGTGTTACCGGGTACCAGTTTTCCGCATCTTTTGCCGTAAGATAAAAGACGCTGTCGTTGCTTACCTGTCTGTTATCTGGTAGTCCGGAAGTATGCGTTAGCAGGTGTTTGATTTTTACTTTTTGAGCGATGACTTTGTTTTTGAAATTTGGGAAGTACTTATAAAGACTATCCTCTACAGAAAGTTTACCCTGATCCTGAAGAATTAAAATGGCGTTAGAAACAAATGTTTTTGAAATAGACCCCAGATTGAAAAGTGTCTTTGTGGTTATATCTTCTTTCGAGATTATATCTGCGAGTCCATAACCCTTAGAAAAAATCACTGAGTCATTCTTCATTATCAGCACCGCTCCTCCGGGTTGATCAGACGGAAACTGATTTTTAAAAAACAAATCAAGTTCGCCAACAATATTTGGCTTCAATTCCTTAGAGGTAGAACACGATAAAAAGAGTATCAATCCGAAAAGGAAAGCAAATGTTCGCATAACAATTTATCGAATAATTTAAACTGATGGGAAGCTCGCCATTTTTTTGGTGTAACGGAAGCACTAACTTTACCCATCAACTGGAAAAATACATGTCATCTGATTTTAAGATCAATCGCAGACCAAGACGAAATCGAAAGAGCGAAAGCATCCGTGCATTAGTAGAAGAAACAAAGGTTACAACCAACGACCTGATCTTTCCATTATTTCTGGTAGAAGGACAGAATAAAAAATTTGAAGTAAATTCAATGCCTGGCATTTTCAGGTTATCAACCGATTTGATGTTGAAGGAAGTGGAAGAATGCCTGGCGTTAGGTATTCGCGCTTTCGATATTTTTCCTGCGGTGGAAGATCATCACAAGGATAAAATCGCAACCAAAAGTTACGATCAGAATTTCTTCTATCTAAAAGCTTTACGCGAAATAAAAAAACAATTTCCTGAAGCGTGCATCATGACCGATGTGGCAATGGATCCGTACAGTTCTGATGGACACGATGGGTTTGTAAAAGATGGAAAAATTTTGAACGATGAAACATTATCCATCTTAGGTAAGATGGCATTGGCCCAAGCAGAAACCGGCATCGATATTCTTGGTCCTTCGGATATGATGGATGGACGCGTGGGGTATCTTCGGAAAGTGTTGGATGAAAATGGCTTTACGGAGGTCTCGATCATGAGCTACACCGCTAAATATGCCAGTGGTTTTTATAATCCATTTCGCGATGCATTGGATTCTGCTCCGAAGTTTGGTGATAAGAAAACCTATCAGATGAATCCTGCTAATAAAAAAGAAGCGCTCATCGAAGCGCAACTAGATATGGAAGAAGGTGCTGATTTTCTAATGGTGAAACCTGCTCTTGCTTATCTTGATATTATTAGTCTGTTAAGAGAGAATTTTTCATTACCTATTGCCGCCTATAATGTAAGTGGCGAATATGCTATGATAAAAGCAGCTGATGAGAAGGGTTGGTTGGATGGTGATCGCGTAATGAAAGAAACCTTATTGAGCATAAAACGCGCAGGTGCCGATGTTATATTGACTTATTTCGCCAAAGCATTTGCGCAGAGCGTTAAACCTTAATACATGAATACAAAAGTTTTTGCATTCGGTTTTTTTTTGCTTCTCGGTTTTTCTGTTTCAGCACAGCAGATTCGTCTCATTGATAAAGGACGAATTGAAGTAGAAGGCAGAATGCAATATCTGGTAGACAGGAAAGGAAGCCTCACGATTGACGATGTGGTGAAAACACCGATGAAACATTTGGACTCTACCGCTTCACCCAATTTTGGATTTAATCGTTTTGTGCATTGGTTTAAACTGGATGTAAAAAATAATTCGAGTAATGAAGATTGGTTATTAGAAATTCCGTTCGCACCTCTTGATCAAGTTGATTTTTATTTGGAACCTGATTCAGGATTGAGTTGGATTCATAAAGTATCGGGTGATATTTTTCCTATGTCTGGAAAAGACGTTCACCATCGCAATCCGGTTTTTTCGTTTACCATTTTACCAGGAACACAACGAACTATCTACCTCAGTGTTAAAACAGTTTCGTCTGTTCAGGTTCCTATTACACTTTGGCAGAGCAATGGATTTTTTCAGGCCTCAAATCGCGTGCAAATTATCAACGGAATGTTTTATGGTGCTATGCTCATCATGATTTTATACCAAATATTCTTAGCCTTCTCAATCCGTGAGCGCACTACGGTCTATTATGTATTAACGCTGTTGGCGATGACGAACGTTGTAGCGTTCTTTCAAGGATATAACTTTTTATACCTTCATCCGGAATCACCTGAGATCAATGACTTCTTTGCGATTTTTACCGGTCCTGCGTTTGTGTTGTTTTCGACTTTGCTTACGCGATCTTTTTTAAACCTCCGTTCCTTTAGTAAATGGCTCGACAATTTAATATTGGCAAACATGGGGCTGGATATTGCCTACGCTATAATCATGCTAATATTCCCGCGCAAGGTTTCTTTTGAATATCATTATTACTTTGTGGTGATGCATTGTGTACTGATCTTGATCAGCGCATCGTATTGTTTGAAGAAAAAATACAAGCCAGCTCTTTATTATTTGATCGCATGGATAACGCCTCTTCTCGCTACTGCCGTTTTTTCCATGAGTAGCTTAGGTCTTGTACCTGGATACCTCAGTACTAATTATGTTGGTTTGATGACAGGATCTCTGTTGCAAGTGCTGTTTATTTCATTTGCTCTTGGTGAACGATGGACTAATTTTTTCAGTGAAAATCAACTTGTTCAAGAAAAGGAATTGAAAAGAGAGCAAGAAGAAAAAGAACATCTTGAACGTGAGGTAAAATTGCGAACAGAAGAAATTCAATCCAAGAATGAACGTTTAGAAGAAGTCAACAATATTAAAGACAAGCTCTTCTCCATTGTTTCGCACGATATAAAAGGACCATTAACATCGCTCCAACTTGCGCTTACTCTTGCCAAAACAGGAGACGTAAGTCCTGCAGAATTTAAAAAACTGGCTTACGAATTAGAACTTCGACTTATTTATACGAATGAGTTTATTAGTAATTTATTGCAATGGGCTAAACTACAATTAGGCGGTGCACTTTATCAGCCTAGTAACATTGACTTATCAGCAGTTGCTGCAGAAACGCTAGTGTTGTTTGAGTCTGAGATTAATCAAAAGAAAATCTCTGTAGAATATCAATTACCTGCGCTTCATGCTTTTGCCGATTTGAATATGATTCGCTCTATGATGCGCAACCTCATTACCAATGCTGTGAAATTTACAGGTATTGAAGGATCGATTACCGTTAAGGGTCAACGCGAAGAAAATGAAATTATTTTTTCTATTGCTGATACAGGTGTAGGTATTCCTGTTGCCCATCAAGAGCGGATGTTTACATTGAGTAGTGTAACTACTCAAGGAACTCATAAGGAGAAAGGCACTGGCTTAGGATTGTTATTGTGCAAAGAATTTGTAGAAAAAAATGGAGGCCGCATCTGGTATGAAAGCCAAGTGGGGAAAGGAACGACATTTTATTTTTCGTTACCTCCTATGCAGGATAATGGTGAACCTGTAAGAAGTGGGCTGATAATAGAAAATCAGGTTTGAGTGCGTTCGTGATTTTGATAAATAATATCAACAGAAATACTATTTACTTTATCTTCTTCTCCAGCACAACGAACTCTAGTTGTTGCTTGGGCTGGCCGAAGCGAGGATCGGTGAAATGAAATGGCATGCGTCTTCCTGTATTCGTGTAGCCGTGGCGCACGTACCAATCGATAAGTTCTTTTCGAACAGAGATCACGGTCATAAAAATTGTATCACAGTTTTGTTTCAGTCCTTCCTGTTCAGCAGCTTTTAATAATTCCTTTCCGATACCTTTTCCCTGGAGTAATGGCCTAACGGTAAGCATACCCATATACAGTTTGTTTTCTTCGCGGCTTAATTCTACACAGGCTAAAATTTTTCCTTCATCAACATATTTTAAGATTGTAGTGCCTGGTTTTTTTAATAATGTTTCCAGCGCGTTCACATCAGTGCGTGTCCCTTCTAACAGATCGGCTTCAGTGGTCCAGCCTTGTCTGGAGGATTCTCCTCGGTATGCAGAGTTTACTAAAACATCTAATGCTGGGGCGTCTTCTGGAGTTGCGGGAATAATCTGTTTCATATAAGAATAAAAGAAATAAAATTAGTCGATAGAGTTTAAAGGTACCAGAAATTTTGTTTGCTATGATGTCTTGCGTAAGCGAACTACTCCTCGATGTCTTCCAACAAAAAATCTTTTCCCTTCCCATAAGCAAGAAGATCCTGAAGATGGTAGCGTTCCAAGGTGAGGAGATTTTTTACTTTGAAATCTCCATTGGCCAGAATGTTTTCAATTTCAAATTCATGTTTCTCGCCAAAGTTAATAAGGCGATACTTTTTTCCATTGCGCAAAACGTTGAATGATAACCCTGCCATTTTATTTCCTCAAGATAAATCTTCTTCGCGTTCTAACATCAGAATAGAAGACTGGGGAACAATGAAATATTTTTCATTTTCATACATCACCTCAATAGCACCTTTTTGTAAAAAGATAGCCAAGTCACCTTCATGCGCCTGTAGCGGAAGATACTTTATCTGATCCTCTTTACCTTTCCACATATCCTCTTCATCAGCCGGCATTGGTAATGGATAACCCGGTCCTACCTTAATGATGTAGCCCTTTTGTATTTTCCTTTTTCCTGAACCCCAGGAGGTAAGTATAAACCAGAATCTGTTTTATCATTTTGCTTGGAAGGTCTGATCAAAACGCGATCTCCTACAACAATGAGTTTCTTCAGCTTATTGTCTGCCGTAATCTTCATGAATAAATTTTCTGAAATGTTACCCCAATGCCTCTACGGAAAGAACTTCTCCGGGCATCATACGAGTAAAAAGGTTTTCGATACCTGCCTTCAAAGTTACCATTGATGAAGGGCAGCCACTGCAAGAACCTTGCAACTGAACTTTTACAATACCATCCTTAAAAGAATGATAGGTAATGGCACCACCATCTTGCTCCACAGCAGGACGAATATATTCTTCTAGAATCGTTTTAATTTTCTTGACTGTTTCACTCTCTTCTTCCGTTGAGGTTGCTTCAACTTTAGGAATGTCAATGATGAACTTACTGGACTCTAAAAATTCTTTAATGTGGTTCTTGATGGTATTCTGCACTTCAAGCCACTCCACATTTTCCTTCTTTGTTACCGTAACAAAATTGCTGGCGAAAAAAACGCGATCAACAAACGGGTATCCAAAAAGTTCTTTGGCTAAGGGAGAAGTTTCTGTGCTTTCGATTGAAGGGAAATCAAAATTCATACCTTCTGGCACCAATATTTCGTTTGCCACAAACTTCAAAGAATTTGGGTTTGGGTTCGATTCGAGGTAGAGGTGAATATTTTTTGGTGCTGGTTTCAACATTACGCCATTATTTTATTGGGGAACAAATTTAAGAATTTAAAGTTCATAGACTCGCGAACGTTACAAAACGGATTTAGAGAAACTGCTATTACTTACGCAGCGTTATTATCTTCTAATGAATTTTCCCATTTGCTGACCACCGCAGTGGCAACGCTATTTCCTACAACATTGGTTGCGCTTCTGCCCATATCCAACAATGGATCAATACCTAACAACAACGCCAACCCTGCTTCTGGAATATTAAAGGTGGCAAGGGTTCCTGCAATCACCACTAACGATGCGCGTGGCACTCCAGCAATTCCTTTGCTGGTGAGCATAAGTACCAACAGCATACTAATCTGTGTCGCCATCGGTAAGTGTATGCCGAAAGATTGTGCAATAAAGAGTGACGCGAACGTCATGTACATCATACTGCCATCGAGATTAAAAGAGTATCCCAATGGCAAAACAAAACTTACAATCTTATCCTTGCAGCCAAATCTCTCTAACTCTTCCATCGTTTTCGGAAAAGCTGCTTCACTGCTACTGGTACTAAACGCTAACAAAATAGGTTCCTTGATGCGCTTGAACAACGTGCCGATGCGTTTGCCGATAACTACAAAACCAGCGAATCCCAATAAAACCCACAAAAGAAAAAGACCTAAATAGAATTCACTTATAAAGATGGAGTAGGTTTTCAGAATACCTAATCCCTGTTTTGCTATAATAGCAGTCATAGCACCAAACACCGCTATTGGAGCGACATTCATTACATAGCCTGTCACTTTTAAAATCACATGCGCAATGGCATCCATCAATTTAATAACCACCAGACCCGGCTCACCAATGGCTGCAGTAGCCACACCAAAAAAGAGGGAGAAAACTACAATCTGCAAAATCTCATTCTTCGCCATCGAATCAATCACACTGCTTGGAAAAATGTGATATAAAAATTCTTTAAGTGATAGACTATTATGTGATATACCTATGTCTTCAGCAACATCCGGCAATGGTAGTTTCATGGCAATGCCTGGCTCGAATAAATTAACCAATATCATACCCAGAAGCAAACTCATAAGGGAAGCACCTAAAAACCACAATAAAGTTTTACCACCAATGCGACCCACTGATTTTATATCACCGAGTTTTGCAACGCCAACCACAAGTGTTGTGAAAACTAATGGAGCAACAATCATTTTGATGAGCCTGAGAAAAATATCAGCCAATAAAGAAAAGGGCTCGACTTTTTTCTCGCGTGCCTGGATGATGATATTCCGTTTTTGGTTCAGTATCTTTTTTTCCGTTCGCAGTTGCGAAATCTGAATGCTATCTGTGGCATGAGAAATATCGACATTGAATTTCTCAATCTTTAAATCAATGGAGATCAATGCTTGATTTTCTTCTATCAGATAACTCTTGTTAAGAGCGAAGCCCAAGGCAATACCAATAACTAACGCAACGATGATGTAGAGCGTAAGCTTACTTTTCTTCTGAGGAGTTTTTGATGCTTCCATACGCGGCTGTTTAAAGGCTGAACTCAGCTATTCCAGTTACTGGCATCGCGCAATATAATTGAAAGTATCTAATTGTAGGCGGATCGACTAGGAGCGGTAGCGATCAAGAAAAGAATTTGAAATGGAGAGATGGCTCTTTGATTAAAGTACGTTTTTACTTGAAGGTGATGCTGCCCATCGATACATCAAGATCAAATGACAATGCGTTTTTTGCATCTTTTGTATAGTAGGCATTAGCAAAGGTATTTTCTCCAATCTTCTTCAGGCCTGGCGGCATTGTAAAACTACACAGCCATGAATCGTGAATTTTCACCAAGACTGGTGTATCATTTGTAGGAAGGATGATTATCAAGTTACCAGCGCCTACACTTCCTTTTATTTTATTGCTTACTCGAGGCTTGTTGCTAAAATCCAACATCATGTTTCCAAAACCAACATCTGCCATCACGACTCTTGTGCGAGAGAGATTAATATTTTTAACATTCACAGAACCCAAATCTACCTTCACAAAAAAGGTATCCATATCAATTTGGTTTTCCATGGACGAGTAGTAGCCCACGTTTACATTTGCACTACCGGTATTGATTTTTAATTTTTTTATAGACAATCCTGAAAGATCAACATTGGCATTTCCCAATCCGTATTGAAGTTCTAAAAGATAAGGCTTGACATCAGAGAGATACATCTTCCAGATTTTTTCAGATGATTCTTTTTCCGCAGAACCAAAGAAGCTAGTCGATATTGATTGGCTTAAACCTTCTGCTTGAACCTCCTCCAAATCAAGCGTAACTTCACAGGTCTTGCCTTTTATTTCTTTTCTAAAAGTATGAGAGTAATCTGTTTCAGTTTGGTTACTGAACACATTCAGGATTTCAGGATTTTGGCTTGGCTTAATGTAACAGTTGCCGCTGTTTGCCTTGAGGCATAACTTTATATTCTGACAAGAAGGCGAGTCTTCAACTGTAAATTGCTTTTTGATTTGTCCTATTGACAACCCTGCCAGCGCCATCCCACAACACGTTAACCAGATCTTTCTTTGCATGTTGAATTGTTACGAACCTCTTTTACTTAAGTTACAATGTGTACTTTTTATGCTAAAAAAGCCAAAAAAATACCCGCGTAACGTGAGTTAAACGGGCTACTTAGTAAATGGTTGTAAAAGAAAACTAACTAAAAACTTCCTTCATTCTTTCGAAGAAACCCTTTTCGTTAGCGTCTGGGCTAGGTTCAAAGTTTGGAGAGTTACGAAGACTTTCTAGTTTGGCCTTCTCATCAGAAGAAAGCTTCTTAGGTGTCCACACATTAATATAAATAAGTTGATCACCTGTTTCATAGCCATTAACGTCTTTCAATCCTTTTCCGCGAAGGCGAAGAACTTTGCCACTTTGTGTTCCCGGTTCTATTTTGATTTTCACTTTACCTCCTACTGACGGAACTTCTACAGTAGTTCCAATAGCGGCATCAATAAAGCTGACGTAAAGTTCATAGACTAGATTATTTCCATCTCTCTTCAAGAACTGATCTTCGTGCTCTTCAATTAAAATCAGCAAATCTCCGGCAACTCCACCAGGTGCTTCATTACCCTTGTTTGCCATGGATAATTGCATTCCATCTGCAACACCGGCTGGTATTTTAACACTGATAATTTCTTCCTTGGAAATCAATCCAGAGCTGTCTACACCAGATGGACGCTTATCTATAATTTGTCCCGAGCCATCGCATGTTGAACATGTACTGGCAGATACCATTTGGCCTAACATGGTATTGACGACCTTTCTTACCTGGCCAGCGCCTTGGCATGTCTGGCATGTTTTAAACGTTACACCTTCTGCACGGACTAGTCGATTTACTTTTATCTTTTTCTCTACTCCATTCGCTACTTCTTCAAGTGTAAGTTTTAGTTTGATGCGTAGGTTAGATCCCTTCCGTTGACGTTTTCCTGTACTGCGTGAACTGCCTCCACCAAAAAAACTATCAAACGGGCTGCCGCCTCCTCCACCAAAGATATCTCCAAATTGACTGAAGATATCGTCCATGTTCATATTATTACCACCGCCAAAACCACCTGCCCCGGGACGCGAATGGCCAAAGCGATCGTACTGAGTTCGCTTAGTCGAATCGCTTAATACTTCATACGCTTCTGCCGCTTCTTTAAATTTCTCTTCAGCAGCTTTATCGCCTTGGTTTTTGTCGGGGTGAAATTGAATCGCTACTTTTCGATATGCTTTTTTTATCTCTTCGGCAGTAGCCGATTTAGATACTCCCAGAATTTCGTAATAATCTCTTTTTGTACTCATTCGTGATTGATGTTGGACTTTGAAGTATTGGGTTGTATGTATTTAGGCGTAAGATTTTTTAGGGGATTTTAAGAATTTAGAAGGTGTAGGAAAATTGAACCTCAAACTTAAACCCGAAACTATTCTTAACTACCTACCACCACCTTAGCAAAGCGTATTACTTTATCGTTTAGTAAATATCCACTCTCCACTACGTCTACCACTTTACCTTTAAGTTTTTCATCGGCTGTAGGTATTTGCGTGATTGCTTCGTGAAGATCGGGATTAAAATCAGAGCCAGATTTTACATCCATGATTTTCACACCATACTGCTCCAGAGTCTTCTTGAATTTGTTCTGAATAAGAAATATCCCTTCAAGGTCTTTGTCATTTTTTTCTTTTAACGATTTTTCGGCACGGTCAAAATCGTCAGCAACGGGTAACAAGTTTTTAAGCAATTGTTCGTTGGCTGATTGAATCATCTCCAGCTTTTCCTTTGCTGTTCTGCGTCTGAAATTTTCGAATTCAGAATAGAGTCTGATGAATTTATCCTTTTGTGCATCTACCTCATTTTGAAGTATAAGTAATGCGTTTACCTGATTATTTTCGGTTGAGCCACTCTCGGTTTCTGCCGCTGACAGTTTTTCGGCCTCTTGACCGGTTTCTGAAATAACTTCTTCGTTTTCCTTCATTTCGTTTTCGTTGGTCATGTTCTTCATAGACATAACGGCTTAATTTTTGAATAATGGGCAAAGGTCAACAATTTTGCCAAAGGTATTACAATGCCAAACTGGCATTGTAAATCTTCCACTTGTTATAACAGAATAGCTGTTGTATTGCGGTCTTGAGACCTGAATGTTCGATTAATGCAGGTTCCTCCAAATCAAATCTTTCAACTCTGTTATGCCTTGATTGGTAAGAGATGAAATAAAAACATGGGGTAGCTCGGTAGGCACTTCGCGCGACATCTCCGCTTTTAATTGGTCATCCAACATATCGGTTTTAGAAATAGCCAATATCCTTTTCTTGTCCAGCAATTCAGGATTGAATTTTCGGAGCTCGCCTAATAATATCTCATACTCTGCTTGAATGTTTTTCGCATCAGCAGGAATTAAAAAAAGCAACAATGAATTTCGCTCAATGTGCCGTAAGAATCGAATACCTAATCCTTTACCTTCTGCTGCACCTTCAATAATTCCGGGAATGTCGGCCATCACAAATGACTTATCATTTCGATAGGAGACCACACCAAGGTTCGGGGTTAGAGTAGTAAAAGCATAGTCTGCAATTTTTGGCTTAGCCGCAGAAACAACCGATAGTAAAGTTGATTTGCCGGCATTGGGGAAACCAACCAAACCTACATCGGCCAATAATTTTAATTCAAGAACTATCCATTCTTCTATTCCTGTCTCACCCGGTTGGGCGTATTGTGGTGCGCGTTGTGTGGATGTAGCGAAATATAAATTACCACGGCCTCCACGACCTCCCTTTGTTAAGATATGTTCTTGTCCATCTTCCGTAATTTCACACCGCAACTCTCCCGTCTCAGCATCCTTTGCTATTGTGCCCAATGGAACATCGATGTATTCATCCTTGCCATAAGCACCCGTGCGATTTTGTTCTTCGCCTGCAACGCCTGGTGTGGCAATAATATGTTTTCTGTATTTTAAATGGAGAAGCGTCCAGAGCTGAGAATTACCTCTTAGAATAATGTGCCCGCCTCTTCCTCCATCGCCACCATCGGGGCCACCTTTCGATGTGGTTTTATCTCGAATAAAATGTAAATACCCTGCGCCACCGTGCCCGGAGCGTGAGCAAAATTTTACATAATCGATGAAGTTAATTGAGGACAATGGCGTGTTTTTAAAGTATGGAGCATCACAGACGATTTTATATTAATCGTTATATGCTTTGTTTATTTTTTATCGAGAAGTGCGCAGATGCTTTTAAAAATATCATCCACGTTACCTATTCCATTTAATGTTTCTAGTCTTCCTTGTTTTTCATAGTAAGGTAAAACGTGAATGGTTTTATTGAAGAACTCATCAATACGCTTGTTTAATTTTTCTTCTTCGTCATCCACACGATTGTCGGTAGTTCTTCTTTTTGCAATGCGTTCGCGAACCTCTTTCTCTGTTACATTCAATGCAATAACGTGATGAATCGCAGTGCCTTGCTCTATTGCAAAAGCATCTAACGCTTCGGCTTGTGCTACTGTGCGTGGGAAACCATCAAACAAAAATCCTTTCGCGTTTGGATTTTTATCGAGTTCAGCTTTCAACATGGCAATGGTGATCGCATCTGGAACCAGCGCACCACTGTTCATAATTTCTTTTACACGCTTGCCCAAATCCGTATCATTTTTGGTATGCCAGCGAAACAAATCGCCTGTCGAAATATGCACAAAGCCATATTGTTTAATGAGCTGCTCGCTTTGTGTTCCTTTACCTGCGCCAGGAGGGCCGAAGAGTACCAAATTGATCATGGAATGAGTTTAGTTTACGTTACAAAGAAGGATTTTAATTTTCATTTAAGCTGACGAATATAGGGAATGAAAATTCGAATTGCGAATGCCCCCTTTCGGATTTTAGCTTGTTGTTTTATAAATGTCTTTGAGGTTTCTTCCCAATCCATCGTAGTCCAGACCATAGCCAACTACAAATTCATTCTCAATTTCGAAGCCTACATATTTTACTTCCATATGTTTTTCACGTGCTTCTTTCTTCCGCAACAGCGAAACAACTTCTACTGACTTTGTTCCGAGACTTCTTAATTCTTCTACAATTTTTTGTAGCGTGAGGCCGGTATCAATAACATCTTCGATAATGATGAGATCCTGATTGAATGAGCTTTCCTCCAATCCTAGCAATGTCTTTAACTGCCCTGTTGACTGCGTTCCCTGATAAGAAGAAATTTTTACAAAAGATACGCGGCATTCTGTTTTAATCTCTTTTATAAGATCTGAAGCGAACATGAATGAACCATTGAGAATGGGAAGGAAAACAGGTGTTTTGCCTTTATAATCTACATTGATTTGATGTGCAAGCGCTTTTACCTTCTTTTGAACATCTGCTTCAGAAATGAATTTCTGGAACTCTAACTCTTTAATCTTCATCCGTTTCCAACTTTGGGCGCGCAAAGATAGAAGAATTTAAAAAATGCCCGAGTTTTAAGTTGCCGGTCAATCGTTATCAGTTAATCGTTATTGATTAATTGTTTTACGCCTTGAAATTCGGTTGTCGTAAAAAGCGTTACAATATGAATGAACACTTGAAGATTGCATGATTAACCGGCAGCATCGCCTCCATATTTTCTCCAAAGTGGATTGCAATAACTTTTCTAGGTAAAGGTGATGCACTCCAGAAATGGTTGCCAGCCCTGGTTAAATTTTCTTTAACCTTGATTTCGATTTCAAAATCTCTTAAAGATCTTTCATTAACCAACCGTACAATTCTATCATTGTATTGATGTCGTGTTTGTGAACTTTCTCGTAAGGGGTATGTGGACGATGTTCGGGTGCTCCAACAAAACACCAATCAATCGGATTGGGTGATGTTTGCAATTCGCGGCCATCGCTCGATCCCATGCCTTCGACTTCTAATTGAACGTCTACTTTTCTTTTTCGAGCAATGGCAATGATCCGATCAACATAACTTTTTCTGGGAAGATTTCGATCACGCATAGATATGGCAACACCTTTACCGGGTTCAACGCCATCGGATACCCATGTAATGTCAGATACTAACGCCTGCTTGACATTCCATTTTTCGTAAATGAATTTAATAAGGTATGGTACTGATCCACCTCCATGTTCTTCCCAGCAACTAAAAGCAATTACTCCATCTTTTAAATTCTCTGCCACTTTCAATGCTGAATAAACTCCCAGTCGGTTATCAAGGTAGGCTGATTGAACATACGATTTTGTATCGCGAAAATTTATTTTGTACGTCAACGATGTTCCCCGATCGATCACTCTCCCGAATTTATAGAAGGCATGATTCTCATTATCAAATTCCAAATCGCATTCAATCGATCCTAAACTGTCTTCACCAACAAGCTTGGTTCCCATCTCTGCATCCGGGCTACCAATGGGCAATAGTTGATTGAAGTATCGCACAGTGAAACCAATACTATCCATGTGTGCAAAAATTGCAGTGCGTGGTTTACCAAATTTCAACACGATGCAATCCTGAAATTCATCTCCATGAAAAATTTCCGGCTTTACCTTCCATTTCTTCATTTCCTTTTTGATATAGGTAAGGAGAAACTCTTTCATTTGGATTTCGTTTCCGGAAGGAGCCTGTATTTTACAAAGCTGCTCAAGTAGTTTCATGGTGAACGGAAGTTAAACTGAAAAAATAAAATTTCGGAATGTGCGTCTACATTGCAAGTCTAGTTAAATAATTACGAAGTACGATTTGCACGATAGGATTATTCTGACTTCATAAATTGTACCTTGAGCCCGAATCGTTTTATTATAAATTTCAGTGAGAAAAAAATATCGGTAACGATTTTGAATATATGTGGGAAGAAATATTAAAAGTTGTTCCAGTATTTTTAGTGAGCATGGCGAAGTTTTTCTTTGGCCCATTGGCTGGATACGCTGCGGGCTTGCCTATTGTCATTACTATGATTGCAACAGTTGCCGGGATGATGGCAACGATACTCATTTTTGTTTATCTGGGAGAATGGTTACACAAAACGTTTCCTCATTGGTTTAAGAAGAAAGAAAAAAAACTGGAAGCTCCAGATTCTCGGATGACGCGCATCTGGAAAAAATATGGATTGACGGGTATTGCTTTCTTAACCCCTGTATTATTGTCGCCTATCGGTGGAGGCATCTTTGCTGTGGCCTCTGGCAGTCCGAAAGGAAAAATTATTCTTTACATGTTCATTAGTGCCTTGTTCTGGGTAGGCATTCAAACCGGATTAGTGTATTACGGGTTTGACTACATCAAACAGTTGGATCTTCCTTTTTTTAAATAATAGTATAACGGAAAGTTCTATTATTATCTCAGCGTCTGAAGTTTTACTTCACATCTTCATCAGGCAGCATTTCAATATCGCGAATGAGTACGCGCTTGGCAATGGCCTTACCTGTTTTGGTGGCGGCTAATCCTCCCAGCGCAGTTTCTTTATAACGCGTCTCCATACTGGCTCCAATTTCTCCCATAGCTTCAATCACTTCATCAACAGGAATAACACTGCTCACATTCGCCAACGCGATTTGTGCAGAACTGTTTGCAATAGCGGCAGCACTCGCGTTGCGAACTACACAAGGTATTTCCACTAACCCTGCAACGGGATCACATACTAACCCCAACATACATTGCACGGTGATCGCAACCGCATTAAAAATCTGATCGACATCACCATCTAAACAAAACACAATTGCACCCGAACCCATTGCCGCAGCCGTGCCGGTTTCTGCCTGACAGCCACCGACTGCTCCTGATATGGAAGCTTTCTGTTCCATAATCAATGCGATGCCTGCCGAAATCAGCATCGCTTCTAAAATCTTCTTGTCTTCGATGTTATGAATTTCCTGAAGCGTAAATAATACACCCGGCATAATTCCACTTGCTCCTGCCGTGGGCGCAGCTACTACCCTACCCATACATGAGTTTACCTCTTTAGCTGCAAGCGCGCGCGCAATTAAATTTTGAAATTCTTTTGACAGTACTGCTTTTGGATATCGATAAACTTTCTTCGCTCCATTGTTGATCATGCCCGATCTGGAAGTCATATCTTCTTCAAGCCCTGTGCGCACCGCATCTTTCATTACCGCCAAAGCGTTGGCGAGGCCGTCCATTGTTTCTTGTCTATTGCGATTTTTCTGTTCATCCTCATATTCAAGCACAACATCACTGAGCGACAACCCAGTTTGCTCAGAATATTTTTTCCAGCTTTCGAATGAATCAAATAGAAAAGCCATCGGTAAGGTTGGGGTTTAAAGTTTCGAGTTTCATATAAATAAAATTAATGGCGTTAATTCAAACTTTAGATTCGAAACTCTGATCTGTAAAATTCTTGTATTGAAACTGCATTTCAAACGATTGTGTAAAGTATTTAGTTCAATGTTGTTCTTCTGCCTATACTTGACCCACAATGATGCGTTACTTTTTCTTTTTTCTTTTTATTTCCACCTCTGTCATTGCACAGGATAAGAATATATGGAAGGTGCTGGCTGACGTTTCATTCCAACAGAAAAAAGATAAAGCAGGGTACTCTGTTGAGACACCAATCTTTGGAGTACAACTCAAAAAACTTCTAGGCAAGAAAATAATATTGAAAGGATACATTATACCATTGCAGGAATTAACCGGGCAAAGTAAGTTTATGCTTTCTTCATTACCTTTTAATCTTTGTTACTTCTGCGGTGCAGCAGGACCAGAAACGGTGGTAGAAGTAGAATCGAAAGAGGAAATAAAATTTGTAACGAAACTAATTCAATTGGAGGGTGTCCTTATATTAAACGATAAAGATCCTGATCATCATATTTATATTTTAAAATCTGCAAATCAAATTCAATAAGCATGAAGAAAATTATACTCATCCTTTCGCTTTCTCTTTTTTTGTTTGTCGCTAAGGCGCAATCGCAAGATGAATCCACCATCAAACAATTTTTCGACAAGGCTTTAACAGAAGGTAAGTCGTATCAATGGCTTGAATACCTGTCTACGAAAGTAGGCCAACGCTTAAGCGGATCACCAGGTGCTGCTGCTGGTGTTGAATTCACTCGCCATGAAATGGAAAATTATGCAGATTCGGTTTGGCTCCAACCAGTAATGGTTCCACACTGGGTTCGCGGTCAAAAAGAAATTGGGCGTGTGGTGAATTCTAAAAAAATGGGAACAGTCGAATTAAATGTTTGTGCAATAGGAGGATCGGTAGGAACGGGACCATCCGGCATTGCTGGAAATATTATTGAAGTGAAGAACTTTGATGATTTAAAACGAATCGGAGAGAAAAATATAAAAGGCAAAATTGTTTTTTTTAATCGCGCGATGGATGCTACAAAAATCAGCACATTCGCTGCTTATGCTGCCGCGGTTGATCAACGCGGATCAGGTGCAAGTGAAGCTGCAAAGTATGGCGCAATTGGAGTCGTGGTTCGCTCAATGGGTTCGAATCTTGAAGACTACCCACACACTGGTGGCTTGCGTTATGCACCTAATGTTCCGCAAATTCCTGCTGTTGCCATCGCTACTCGTCATGCAGAAACTTTAAGTAAAATGTTGAAAGCCGATGCTTCTCTTCAATTCTATTTTGAAACACACTGCATTACCTTGGCCGATGCACCATCGTTCAATGTCATTGGAGAAATTAAAGGATCTGAATACTCAGACGAAATTATCATTGTCAGTGGGCATTTAGATTCATGGGATCTTGCGCAAGGCGCACACGATGATGGTGCAGGTTGTGTGCAGGCAATGGATGTTTTATATCTCTATAAAATACTCGGCATTAAACCCAAAAGAACGATTCGTGCAGTAATGTATATGAACGAAGAAAATGGTTTGCGCGGAGGAATTGAATATGCGAAGCAAGCCGAATTAAAAAAAGAAAAACACATTGCGGCTATCGAGTCTGATCGCGGTGGATTTACACCACGGGGTTTTACCATGACGGCCGATGATGTCGCCAAAAACAAAATAAAAAGTTGGAAACCTTTGCTTGAAATTTACGGTCTTACTGATTTTAGTCAAGAAGGTGGAGGTGCCGATATAGGACCACTTGCACCACAAGGGGTGCCGCTGATCGGCTACCTTCCTGATTCGCAACGATATTTTGATTACCACCATACACAAGAGGATACATTCGATAAAGTAAACAAGCGCGAATTGGAATTAGGAACTGCCTCTATGGCTGCCTTAGTGTATTTGATTGACACCTACGGATTGAAATGACATGGCGCGATTGACCATCGATCTTCCTGAAGAATTTATTTTCACTACAGAAATTTCAGTTCGTGCTTCCGATTTAAATTATGGAGCACATGTAGGTAATGATAGTGTGCTTACTCTGTTTCAAGAAGCACGGATACTATTTTATCGACAACTTGGTTTTAAAGATGAAGTTAATCTTGATGGGTCCATCGGGCAATTGGTTTCTGATGCCGCTGTACTTTATAAAGCCGAATCATTCTTAGGAGATGAACTGATCATTCAAATCGCGGTAGCGGATTTTAGTAAATTTGGCTTCGATTTTTTTTATAAGATGAGCAACAAAACAACGGGCAAGGAAGTCGCACGAGGCAAAACAGGAATTGTTTGTTTTGACTACGACAAGCGAAAAATTGCTCCCGTTCCTATTGTATTGAAACAGAAATTACAATTCATTTAAAAAGTGACGCCACTGCTCGAAGCGGTGGCGTCACTACACTATGGTTTTGGTTTCCGCGTTGCTTTAAATGGAAAGCCATAATCCCCTGCAGAAATTGTTCCGGTCATGGTTTCTCCAGCCAAGGTTGCAATAAAAACTAAATCAGTTCCCTGGAAACTAAAATTACCAGCCGCAATGTTTGTGGTTTTATCAAAGCTAAAATTCGTAAAAGGTAATTCTCCTGCACTCGTTTTCATCGAAGCGGTTAACGCACCTTCTTTTTCAACAACTGACAAGACACCTGCATAATCACCACTGGGAGTTCCTGTAACGGTGTAGTCCCAATCACCAACAGGTGTAACAGCAACTTGTTTAGTTTTAACCGTGGCGCAAGATGGAAGCGCGATCACCAACAATAGGTAAATAAATTTTTTCATAAGTAGGCGTGATTTAAAATATGATCTGTAATCTTTGTTCAAGCAGAACAAACTATTCCTGAGCCCGATCCAGCAATTGCTGACTCAATTGTTTAGTTGTCTTTGCCCCCAACTCTTTAAGGCGTTCCGTTTTTCTTATCAGGTTATCTTTCCCTTCTACTAATTTATTCATTGCATCCTGATAATTAGTTTGCGTGCTCTTTAAATTATTGCCGACTTTTGTTAGATCTTCAACGAGGGTATGAAATTTATCGTACAGTGATCCAGCTTGTCTGGCTATCTCTAATGCATTTTTATTTTGAAGATCTTGTTTCCAGATGTAACTAATGGTTCGCAGCGTTGCTAATAAGGTAGCCGTAGAAACCAGCGCAATATTTTTATCCAAGGCTTTTTCGTACAATGAAATATCTTCTTTCAACGCAATGGTCAATGCCGGTTCATTGGCAACAAACATCATCACATAATCTGGTTGATTGATTTCATACAAATTCTGATAATTTTTCTCACCTAGTATTTTGATGTGGGAGTAAACACTATCCAAGTGGTTCTTCAAAAATTTCGCTTGCTCTATTTCATCTGTCGCGTTGAAATAGTTGCTGTAAGCGGTTAGCGAAACTTTAGAGTCAAGCACCAGATATTTATCGTCTGGCAATTTTATAATGTAATCGAGGCGTTGATTCAGGCCATCTTCGTTTTTGAAATTCTTTTCTTTAAAATAGTGAATATCTTTTTGAAGACCTGCACGTTCAAGAATCGCTTCGAGCTGAATTTCTCCCCAGGTACCTTGTGTTTTCGATTCGCCTCGAAGTGCTTTTGAAAGATTGCTGGCTTCTTTTGTGATTTGTTGATTCAGTTCTTTTAGATTCACTAATTGCTCGCGCATGGCCGAGTTACGATCAATGCTTTCTTTATTAGTCTGCTCTACCTTTTTTTCAAAATCATTGATCTTTTCTTTCAATGGATTTAGAATCTCGCTGATGTTGATTTTATTTTGCTCCGTAAATTTTTTACTCTTCTCTTCTAAGATTTCATTCGCCAGATTTTTAAATTGAATGGCAAATTTCTCGTTTAGATTTTCAAGTTCTTTTTTCTGATCCTGCAATTTTTCCTGAAGGTTGCTGTAATTGGCAGTAGTACTTGAAAGTTTGTTATTCAATTCAAGTACAGTTTTACGCTGCATTTCAACATCATTTTTCAATTCCGCAGCCTGACGTTCGGCTGTTCTTGTTTTTTCCTGTTCTAATAGTAGCGTTGATGAACCTGACTGATTATCGGCCGAAAATTTATATCGTGCAACAAACCATGCAGCACCAAAGCCAACGAACAATCCTACGATTAACAAAATAATTTCCATGGCGGTAAAGTTATTGGATTTCTTTCGGTACGCAATCGCGGAACCCAACACTTCACCCCGCTAAATCAGAAATTCCTGAGTAGATTTGCATGCGTTTGAATGCGGAAGAAAACTGAATTTTATGGTAGAAACAATCACAACAAGCCGAGAAGCAATTTTATTGGAGGATAAATACGGTGCGCACAACTACCATCCGCTTCCTGTCGTTCTCAGCAAAGGCGAAGGAGTTTTTTTGTGGGATGTAGAAGGAAAACGTTATTACGATTTTTTATCGGCTTATAGTGCCGTTAATCAAGGTCACTGCCATCCCCGCATTATCAACGCATTGATTGAACAAGCTAAAGAACTGACACTTACATCGCGGGCATTCTATAATGATAAACTCGGCATAGCGGAAAAATATGTGTGCGAAGTTTTCGGTTACGAAAAAGCATTGTTTATGAACAGCGGTGCCGAAGCCAACGAAACCGCCATTAAACTTGCGCGCAAATGGGGATACACTAAAAAAGCTATTGCCGATAACGAAGCCATCATTGTTAGTGTGAAAAATAATTTTCATGGTCGCACAACTACTATAATATCGGCATCAACCGATCCTTCTGCACGAAATGGTTTTGGCCCATTTATGCCAGGCTTTGAAGTTGTGGAGTATGACAATGTAGCTGCGTTAGAAAAAGCATTAGCCAATCCAAACGTATGTGCTTTGTGGATTGAACCCATTCAAGGTGAAGCGGGTGTTTACATTCCAAAGGATGGATACTTAAAGGCAGCCGAAAGGTTGTGTCGTCAACACAATGTGTTGTTGATGATGGATGAAATTCAAACCGGCATTGCGCGCACCGGCAAAATGCTTGCTTCTGATCACGAAGGTGTGCGTGCCGATATTTTAATTTTAGGAAAAGCATTATCAGGTGGTGTATTGCCAATCTCTTTAGTATTAGCTGATGATGATATTATGTTGGTAATCAAACCAGGTGAACATGGGTCTACTTTTGGCGGTAATCCACTAGCCGCTGTTGTGTGCATGGAAGCGTTGCAAGTGGTGAAAGACGAAAAGCTTGCTGACAATGCTCAACGATTAGGTATTGTATTTCGTGAGCGGATGCAAGCGCTCATAAAAAAAACAAAATTGATTACACTAGTTCGTGGCAAAGGTTTGTTAAATGCTATTGTTATAAATGATTCACCCGAAAGTGAAACGGCCTGGAACATGTGCGTTGAATTTGCAAAGCATGGTTTACTGGCCAAGCCAACACATGGAAATATTATTCGTCTCGCACCGCCACTCGTTATCACGGAAGAACAAATTCATGAGTGTTGTGCTATTATTGAAAAAGTAGTGTTGGCGTTTGGTAAGTAAATTATTTTGAATCCATGGAAGTAAGAGAACCCGTTGCCATCTACAATAAAACCAAACTTACGGAGGAAGAATACCTAACCTTTGAGCGGGCATCTCTGGAAAAGCATGAATACTTCAAAGGCGAGGTGTTTGCAATGTCGGGAGCTTCAATGGATCATAACAGGATTTTTTCAAACTCTTTTATTGCGATAGGGCTGCAATTAAAAGGTAAGCCTTGCCAGCCGTTTGGAAGTGACATGCGCGTACACATTCCAGAAAATACTTTATACACCTATCCCGACATTTCCATTTTCTGTCGAACCTTCGCTTCTTCTGAGCATGGTGATGATACTTTGATTGAACCAACTGTATTGATTGAAATTCTTTCTCCATCTACCAAAAATTATGATCGTGGTGGAAAATTTAAATTATATCGCGACATACCACCCCTGAAAGAATTCATTCTGATTGACTCCGAATCGATTTCAATCGAAGCATTTCGAATCAATACGGGAGGTCATTGGGAATTAGAAGAATATAAATCGATAAGTGACGAATTGTTTATACCTACTGTGCAGGTTTCGCTCTCTCTGGGAGAAATATATGAAGGGTGTAAGTTATGATGAGCAGATAGTTATAATGTTTCGCATTAACATTTCAATTGTATACTTCATTATTTTATAATTCTATCCATAGTCCACCTAGCAGTTGTGACGGAATTAATATCATAAGTCGGGTGCCATTTCTCAAATTTTAAATCTTTTTCCAAAAAAACCATAGTTCAAATTTTGATACATCGTATATTTATGTATCTTTGATCTATGTATTCAAAAGAGTTATTAAAAGGCACACTTTCTGCCATTATCCTTAAACTTCTATCAGAACAGGAGCGGATGTATGGTTATGAGATGTCGCAAAAAGTGAAAGAATTATCCCAAGGGAAAATCTTGCTAAAGGATGGATCGTTATATCCTGCATTGCAAAAAATGACGAGCGATGGTTTGCTTTCTTTCAAAGAAGAGAATGTGGGTGGACGTGTTCGCAAGTACTATTACCTCACCAAACAGGGACATGAGGAGAAAACTATTTATGTAGCAGAGCTGAAAGACTTTATTGCTACCCTTAATCGAATTGTTTTTCCAGAATACAGGACGTATGAAACTATCGGTTGAACAAGTCGCTATTATCCGCATGCAAATTGATGAGAGTAGCATCAGTATTGGTTCGCTTCGTGACGATGTGTTAGATCATTTGTGTTGTGTTGTTGAAATTAAAATGGAACGGGGAAATGTATTTGAACGATCTCTTGAAGAAGCCTTACAAGAACTTGCACCTGATGGATTAGATGAAATTCAAAATGAAACTGTTTTTCTGTTAAACTCAACCAAAATAATTCGTATGAAAAAACTAATGTATTTAATCGGTTTGATAACAGCCATAGCGATGAGCTTCGGCTGGATGTTTAAAATTTTACATTGGCCTGGTGCCGATGAATTAGTCACCTACGGCACAATAGGCTTTGCCTTTTTATATTTACCAATGCTTATGGTAAATCATTTCAAAATGACACTCAACGCTGCACTTACGGAAAAAATACGCCTGTTGTTAGGGTTTATAAGTGGAATTATATTTTGTCTCGCAGTAGTTTTCAAAACACTGCATTTGCAAGGTGCCGATATGTTACTCATCGGAGCAACGTTGCTGTTCAGTTTTGGATTCCTTCCGTTCATGTTTTTTAGCATGTACAAAAAATCGATTTCATAAAATACTTTTTACTCCCACTCATACCGATCAACTAAATTTATGAGTGGGAGTTTTATCAGTTAGCTCATATTGTTCTTTCAAAATCATTCTTCTATTACATTAATATGTTTGTCAATAGAGAATACCTACTAAAGCAGAACTCCGTTATGAGAAATACGCGATAAAAATATTCAGCTTGCCATTAATCATTAATGCTCCTATCCTAAACTAAAACAGTTTTCTTTCTTAAAAGCTCATTTACATTCAATTCAATTCCTGAATCGGTAAGTGATCTCCAATACATCTTCCATAATGCACTTTGCTTAGATTTCCGTTTTCGTCAATGATAAATTCACTGGGAATGGTAGTAGTATGTCCATCTTGTGAAATGTTTGCTTTGAAAAGTTTCTTTCCTTGCGTGACTTTAGTAATGAGACCATTGAACATGCTCTTCATCAATTTGCTAGCAGATTGTTCTATATAATATTTCTTGTACAATACATTGTCAGGCTCTGCGATGAAGTGAAAGGGATATTCTTCGTTGCCGAGGTATTCCTTCATTTTCTCAGGTGTAGTTCATCACCCACAGGCACAATTTATTTTATTATTCTTTTGGGCTCTTAAACGGTTCAAACAGCCATTCATTCTCATAGTCAACATCTTATCCTGATAAGCGCTTAATACTTCAACGTATCATAAATCCGATTTCAAACATTACCTCGTATGTGGTGTTAAATCAATAACTAAACACACATTAATTTTATGAAAAAAGTAATTCTCTCAGCACTCGGTCTCGCACTGACATTTGCATCTTTTGCTCAGTCAGTTATGGTAGGCGGTGCAGCGATGTATCCAACAAAGAACATCATTGAAAACGCAGTGAACTCAAAAGATCACACTACGTTAGTGGCCGCAGTAAAAGCTGCAGGCTTGGTAGAAACTCTGCAAGGTGCTGGTCCATTCACCGTATTTGCTCCTACAAATGCTGCGTTTGAAAAATTGCCCGCAGGAACTGTCGAAAATCTTTTGAAGCCAGAGAACAAAGCAACATTAACAGCAGTGTTGACTTATCACGTAGTAGCAGGAAAGTGGAGTTCAGCTGCTGTTGCTAAACTAATTAAAGATGGTAACGGAAAAGCTGAATTGAAAACAGTGCAAGGTGGAATTCTTACTGCAAGCATGAGCGGCAAAGATGTAATCTTAACCGATGCAAAAGGAAACAAAGCAAAAATTACAATCTTTGATGTGAATCAATCCAATGGCGTGATTCATGTAATTGATACAGTAGTGATGCCTTAATGATTGCTTGAGAAATCAATTTTATAAAAACAGTTCCTTGAAAATTCAAGGAACTGTTTTTTTTACTAATCGGAAACCATAATAGCATCACATCATATCCTCTATCAGTTTTTCCAACTTTATAAGTCCTTCTTCAATCTTTGTACTCATCGGTTCACCATAGCTGATCCTAAAACAATTTTCGAATTTACCTTGTGATGAAAAGATCTGACCGGGTGCAATACCAATATTATGTTTGAGTGCTCGCTTATGAAGTTTATATGCATTCACCTTTTTGTTCATCTCAATCCACAGCACAAACCCTCCTTGCGGACGCGTGATCCGAGTGTCAGCAGGAAAATGTTCAGAAATGAGTTGTATGTATCGGAGCGACTGCGTGTGCAATGCCTTACGCAAATGGCGGAGATGTAATTCAAATCTTCCGTTACTTAAAAAATTCGCGACAGCCGCTTGCGATAATGTGTTGGTGGAAACAGTGTGCATGCGTTTCAACCGAATTACCTTTTCTTTATACCTTCCGGGAATAGTCCAACCAATGCGATAACCCGGTGCAAGCGATTTTGAAAAAGAAGCGCAATGCAATACCAATCCCTTTTTATCAAACGACTTACACGTTTTTGGTCTTGTCTTTCCAAAATATAATTCACCATAGATATCGTCTTCAACCAATGGAATTTCTTTTTTCGCCAACATCTCCACCAAGCGTTTTTTGTTTTCATCGGGCATACAGCTTCCCAACGGATTGTTGAAGTTGTTTACAAACAGGCAGGCTTTAATATCAAAACGCGGAATAGCGCTCTCTAGATAATCAAGATCAATGCCCGTAGTGGGGTCGGTAGGAATTTCAACTACTTTCAATCCATGGCTTTCCATCACCTGAAAAATAGCAAAGTAGGTGGGGCTTTCTATGGCCACAGCATCTCCGGGTTTCGTAATGGCTTTAACACAAAGAGAAAGTGCTTCAACACAACCTGCCGTTACAACAATATCATCTTCGCGAAGTCTTCCTCCCCAGTTGAATGCTTGTCGCACAATCTGCCTGCGAAGATCCTCGCTTCCTTGAACGTGTTCATAATTTGTACAACTGGTTTTTGATTCGCGAAGCACATGCATAACAGCCTTGCTAAGCTTAGCGGTTGGCAGTAATTCAAAAGAAGGCGCTGCCATAGAAAAGTTGAGCAGCTTTGTAGAGCGAAGATCAAAATAAACACTATTGATCATCTCATCTACACTTACCGGAACAGCATCATCTACAGGGTCAGATACTTTAGGGAGATCGAGAATATGTTCCGGAGAATATTTCACATAATATCCTGATTGTGGTCGGGCTTCTATAAGTCCTTTGCTCTCTAATAAATAGTAAGCCTGAAACGCAGTGCTTAGACTAATGCCTTGCTCTTTACTTAATGCACGCACGGAAAGAAGTTTATCTCCCACTTTCATCACGCGTTTGTCAATCATTAGTTCAATGCGCTCTGCTACTTCAGCGTATTTGTGATCGGGTTTTGCAAGTAATGTTTCCATGCGAGTTTCGAGTTTAACGTTTCGAGTTCATAGCCTTGGGTTTAAAGTTCGCCTTGCCTAGTTGGTACTACAACTCGAAACGTTAAACCCGAAACTAAACTGATCTGGTCAAAATTAACAAAACTGAAACTGTTTTCCATGCGTTACTTCAAGCAGATTTGTAATAAATTTAGAGACAGCATAAAGCAGGTTGGTTGCGGGATAGTGACATTGGTATTTTGCTGAACATTTTAATAACCCGATCATCGTGAAGACAATATTGTGTGCGCTACTTTTCTCGGTAAGTACAATGAGTTACACCAGATCCTTCGCAGATAAATTGTTTGAAGGAAATGATACCACCATCATGCAGAAGAAAGAATCTCGTCTGCATTTCAGACTTACTGCACGTGTACACAGTAAAGGTATGTTCATGTATGGAGGCAGGCTTGGAACGGACAATCCAACGTTCGATATCAACTTCACGCTTGAATATAAAAAATGGGGATTGTTCATTTTCAAAGGCTTGGATCTTCAGGATCATAACTCTGATTATAATTTTGCTTTGCTTTCGGTCTTTCGAAATTTCAAAATCTCAGAGAAGATTACGTTCACTCCTTATGTTGGTACATTTTTAGAACAGCCAAAACATTTCGTGGATAAAGGATCTGATGTCGTTTGTATTTTGATTACATCTTTCAAGTTAAGGCCTCACCTTACTTTCGAGCACATGACCTTATTTGGACATTTAGTTTTTGAACCACACGAAAGAGATTGGGTGAATCGCTTTCGGCTTACCTATGCTAACAAACACCTTGATGTAATTACTTCAGTATGGTATAACAATCAGGCCTTCGATCATTCGAGTTATGTAACCACCGCTTTAAATGTTGCCTATAGCAGAATGAAAGTAGCGAAGCAAATTTTCTTGAGCGTTGGTGCAACAGGATTAGTTGTTCCGTATACATCTGATGAAGAAGAGAATCCAATACAAAATAGAATTATGTTTACGTTAGCGGCTCAGTGGCTTCATTAAATTTAAAGTTCCATGTTATAAAAGTTCTAAGTTCCATGGTGATTTCAACCTATACATTTCTATCACCAACTTTGAACCTTGAACTTGCAACTTGGAACCATTCATTAAACTGATCTGGTTAATATTCTCGAAACTGAAACTGTTTTTTTAACGTATTTATGAGAAGTTTTGAAAGATTATTTTTTGATGATCCAATGGATTAAAATTTTATACAAAGCTACCGGCTTCACGCTTCAGGCCACAAGCTTGCAGCCTGAAGCGCGAAGCTTGTAGCCAACAAGACAACGCACTCATAATAGATCACGCACTAAATTCACACACACGCTCACACTCAACATTAACTTTTCACGATTAACGATTAACAGAATTGAAAAGAGATTTACTCGCAGCCTACCTTTCACTTGCCGCTATCTGTTTGATATGGGGAACAACCTATCTCGCGCTGCGCATTGCTGTGCTTCACTTTCCACCTTTTCTTTTTGTTGCTATTCGTCAGACGATTGCCGGCTTTTTACTTGCAGGATTTATGCTTGTGATTGGTAAAATAAAATTACCATCACGCGATTATATTTTTCGTCAAGCCATTGCTGGTTTCTTTATGATATCGATGGGAAACGGGTTAGTGGCTTGGGCTGAAGTATATGTACCCAGCGGAGTAGCCGCCATCATTTGTTCGCTCATGCCGATGTTAGTCATTCTCATAAACCTTGCAGTGAGTCGTGATGAGCGACCTAGTCTTCCTATTGTTGTAGGAGTGATCGTTGGATTGATTGGCATCATCATGATTTTCAGTGAACATCTTTCTGATTTTTCGAAAACAGAATACCTCATTGGAATTGCGCTTATCTTTTTAGCGGTCTTTAGTTGGGCTGCAGGAAGTGTGTGGATGAAAAAAAGAAGTGGAGAAGGCAACCCATTTTTAAATGCAGGATTACAAATGTTTTTTGGAGGCCTGTGGTTAATACCCGGTATATTTTTGTTCGATGATCTCAGCGCAGTGACTTGGTCATCCGAAGCAATCTATTCGCTTATTTATTTAATCATCTTCGGTTCCATCATCGCGTATGCGTGTTACTCTTATACTTTAAGAAAATTACCCATGACAATTGTTTCGCTTTACGCCTATGTCAATCCGATTGTGGCTGTTATTTTAGGTTGGATAGTACTCGATGAAAAATTGAATTCAAAAATTGGGTTAGCCATCGCAATTACCATTGCCGGAATTTACATTGTAAATCGTGGCGCTCAACTTCGCAGTGCGTGGAAAAATCAATTCAGTAAATAGTATGTTGAACTCTATTTTATTCCAAACAACAGACTGGAATGCAATTCCTGCTTCTACACATGTAGGCGAAAGCGGAACTGCGCATTGGAGAACGATGCAGTATGAAGGACTTCGTATTCGATTGGTTGAATACTCAAAAGGATATAAAGCGGATCACTGGTGCAAGGCAGGACATATCGTTTACTGCATTGAGGGCGAAATGATTTCTGAGCTGGCAGATGGAAGATCGTTTACGATTTCAAAAGGCATGAGCTATCAGGTTTCGGATAATGTAAGTGAGCATAGATCACATTCAAAGGAAGGTGTGACGTTGCTTATCGTAGATGGAAATTTTTTAAAATCGAAAAGGAATGAGCTTTCCAATTTGTGGAAATTTTAACGACAGAATAGTATTTGATGAGCGAACAACAAGTCCATATAGAAATTTTAGAATACCAACCCGAACATCAACCTTGGTTTGAAAAGTTGAATCGCCACTGGATTGAAAAATATTTCTGGATGGAGCCAATCGACTTTGATGTGTGCCAACATCCGGAAGATCACATCATTAAAAAGGGTGGATCAATTATTATGGCTAGCTATAACAGGGAGATTGCAGGTACTGTAGCGTTGAAATATGCATCGCCTGGTATTTATGAATTCACGAAGATGGCGGTAGAAGATAAATTTCAAGGATTAAAAATAGGGAAAGCGCTGGCGCTTGCTGCCATCAAGAAAGCGAAGCAACAAGGTGCTCATAAAATAATACTATACTCCAACAGAAAATTAGAAACCGCCATTACCTTATATCGAAAACTTGGCTTCGTAGAAGTTTCGGTTGATGCAATTTATAAACGAAGCGATATTAAAATGGAATTGAACCTCACCCCCAACCCTTCTCAGGAAGAGGGGGGAGTTATAGTTCGTGTAGTAACGGAAAAAGACATTGAAGTTCTTCGTGAAGTTTCTATTCAAAGCTTTCGCGATTTGTTAGAAAAATCGAACACAGCAGAAGACATGCAGATATACATCGAAAAGAATCTTAGCTATGAACAATTAATGAAAGAGGTTGATGATAAAAGAAACATTTTTTTCTTAACGTTCGATGATGACAAAGCCATAGCGTATCTAAAACTTAGAACAGGACATGAGCCTGAAGAATTAGGTAGGGTGAAGGCGCTAGAAATTGAAAGACTGTATTGCATTCAAGAATATGTAGGCAAACAAGTTGGAAAGATATTAATGCAAACTGCGCTTGATTATGCCAAAGAGCATCACTATGAAATTATCTGGTTAGGAGTATGGGAACATAATCCGCGCGCGTATGCCTTTTACTTGAAATGGGGATTTGAAAAATTCGGCTCTCATGTTTTTATGTTGGGTACCGATGCGCAAACCGACTGGATGATGAAAAGAAATGTTTCGTAAACAAACTAAACTCAAATGAAATTCCGTGATGCTCATGTCCTCGATCTTCCTCGCATTGTTGAAATTTACAACTCAACAGTAAAAGGTCGTATGGTCACTGCAGATACGGAACCTGTTTCAATAAATAGTCGACTGCATTGGTTCAATGATCATTCACCAAACAAAAGACCGTTGTGGGTGATCGAAGACCAGGCGAATAAAATAGTAGGATGGGTTAGCTTTCAATCGTTCTACGGAAGACCGGCTTATGATGCGACCGCAGAAGTTAGCATTTACCTTGATGAAACCGTGAGAGGAAAAGGCGTTGGTAAAAAAGCACTTCAACACGCAATTGATAGTTGTACTACTTTAAAGATTAAAACATTGCTGGGCTACATATTCTCCCACAACGCACCCAGCATCAAGCTATTTGAATCGTTTGGATTTGAAGCGTGGGGAGTACTGCCCAACATTGCTGTGCTCGATGGAATAGAACGAAGCGTTACAATAGTTGGTAAACGACTCGAACTGTAAGAGTGAATTTATTTAACATCTAATATCTAAAGACTAAAGTCTGAAGCATATGACGCTCATCATTAATTAAATTAATTAAAAACAATATGCTGATAGATATATTAAAAACCGTATTTAAAAGAGACTTAGTTAAATTAAAACTTGAGATTGAATCTTATCAATCTGAAACAAATTTGTGGCGTATCGAAAAGAGTATTGCGAACTCGTCAGGTAATTTATGTCTGCATCTCATCGGCAATCTCAATGCATACATTGGTGCTGTTTTAGGAGAATCTGGTTATGTGCGAAATCGTGATGCTGAATTTTCGTTGAAGGACGTTCCTCAAAAGGATCTGGTCAAAAAAATCGAAGACACAATTGAAGTAGTAGATCGCGTGTTGAGCACATTAAAAATTAGTGATTTAGAAAAGGAATATCCGATGCAGGTTCTCACAGAAAAAACCTCTACTGAATATTTCCTTGTTCATTTGGCTGCCCATTTAAGTTATCATCTCGGTCAGATTAACTATCACAGACGGTTGTTGGATACTACCTCTAAATAAAAAGACCATGAGCTTACAAATAAAACGATATCAGGTTGATGCTTTTGCAGATCGTGTCTTCAAAGGCAATTCTGCTGTGGTTTGTCCGCTGAACAAATGGCTGCCGGATGATGTATTGCAAAACATTGCGATGGAAAATAATTTGGCTGAAACTGCATTCTATGTAATCGAAAAAGACGGGCTTCACATTCGGTGGTTCACAACAACCATGGAAGTTCAATTGTGTGGACAGTATTTGGCAAGACAGAACTGAATGCAAAACAACTTTCTAAACGAGGAGGAAAACTGCATTGCAAATTATTAGGTGACCGCGTTGCCATTGCCGGCACCGCAAAACTATTTTCAACAGGAACAATTTATTTGAATTAAAGACCAATGGATAAAACTCTTCGCTCCGATCGTGAATCGCTCAAGAATATTCTTTCGAATACACTCGAATTGGCAAATACGTATTTCGATAAGCAGGATGATCTTCCTCCCGGGCGCTTCATACCGAATATTGAAATGATGGATATGCCTGAGAAAGGTATTGGCGCAAATGCATCGTTGAAGTTTTTTGAACAAAACTTTGCTGACAAAATTACGAACAGCGCAGGACCCCGTTATTTTGGTTTTGTTACTGGAGGATCAACACCAGCATCCGTTGCAGGTGATTGGCTTGTTAGTGCTTACGATCAAAACGCTTGTGGAAGTAATGATTCCATCGCACCACAAATAGAAAGACAGACCCTTCATTTTTTAAAACAACTTTTCGGTTTAGATGAAGCTTATTTTGGTTCGTTCGTAAGCGGTGCTACAATTTCTAATTTTACAAGTCTAGCGCAAGCCCGTCAGTGGGTAGGAGAACAACAAGGTATTGATTTTAGCCAAGAAGGATTAGCGAATGCAAAACCGATTCAAATATTAAGTGCAACACCACACTCCAGCATTTATAAATCATTATCGATGTTAGGTATCGGAAGAAATTCCCTTATCAAAATAGACACGTTACCCGATCGGGAAGCTATTGATATAGCCAAACTCGAAAATTATCTGGAATTAAATCAGAGTAATCACACTAATCCGTTAATCATAGTAGCGAATTCAGGAACAGTAAACACCGTAGACTTCGATGATCTCGAAGCCATCGCAAAACTAAAATCAAAATATAATTTCTGGCTCCATGTCGATGCAGCCTTCGGTGGTTTTGCAGGATGCTCACCTACCTATGCTCACTATCTAAAGGGTATCAACTATGCCGACAGCATTACTATCGATGCGCACAAATGGTTGAACGTTCCATACGATTCCGCCATGCAGTTTACACGTCATAAAAATATTCAGCTTAGTGTATTTCAAAACAGCGCGGCTTACTTAGGTGATCCTGCGCAGAGTCCGGATTTCTTTCATTACACACCTGAAAACTCCAGGCGCTTTCGCGCTTTACCATCATGGTTTACATTGATGGCGTACGGAAAAGAAGGGCATCGAGAAATCGTGGAACGTAATTGTGATTGCGCTAAACTATTTGGAACAATGATCAACGACTCTTCAGAATTTAAACTGCTCTCACCTGTTCGCATGAATGTAGTGTGCTTCACCTTTAATCAAGAAAATCCGGATGCTGCTTCCATAACAAAATTCTTAGCAAAGGTTAGAGACGATGGTCGCGCTTTTTTTACACCGACAAATTATAAAGGAGTGCCCGCTATTCGTGCTGCCTTTAGCAATTGGTTAACAACTGAAAAAGATGTTGCCATTGCAATTCAAGCATTAAAAGAAAACTATTAGGTATGTATGCTGCAAAAGTTAATCGAAACGAAAACACGGAAGAGCTTCATGAATTTATTCATGCAAACGGTTTTGCGATTTTAGTTAGCACGGTTGAAGGTAAGCCTTGGGCAACTCATGTTCCACTATTTTTATCGAGTGATCATAAAAAATTACGAGGGCATATTGCAAAGGGGAATAAACAGTGGAGAGAGTGGAATGCCGATACTGAAGTGCTCGCCATTTTTCAAGGACCTCATACCTATATTTCTTCATCCTGCTACGATCATGAAAATGTACCAACATGGAATTATGTAGCGGTGCATGTGTATGGAAAACTGAAAGTACAGACGGAACAGGAACTTTTAAATTCATTAAAAGAGCTGACCTATAAATATGAAAAACAATCAGAAAGGCCAGTGTCGGTTGATCGTATGAATCCTCAATATGTGAAAAAGGAAATGTTGGGTATAGTAGGCTTTGAAATCGAGATTTCGAAGATGGACGCTACCTATAAGCTTTCTCAAAATCGCGATGCAAAAAACCATGACGCAATTATAACGGAACTGGAAAAGCGAGGAGACCCGGGATCAATTGCAATTGCAACAGAAATGAAAAAAGCGGGGCATTCATAGCAAGTCTGACAAAATAAGTTGATCTATTAAGGACTGAGAACTCCTAAAAATAGACATAACATTACTACCTTTAATCTCCAAATTGAAAACAAATACACCATGACTATAGCCAGCACAATTCCAATCGAGCACATCGCGAAATCAAGAATCAATGACGTTGATTTCAATAATCTGGAATTCGGAAAATACATTGCCGACCACATGGTCGTTGCCGATTTTAAAGATGGTAAATGGTATGAACCTACTATTATACCTTACGGTGATATGATGATGAGTCCTGCAATGTTATCGCTTCATTATGGACAAGCCATCTTTGAAGGAATGAAAGCATTTTATACCAACGATGGTTCGATCAATATTTTTCGTCCGCACAAACATCATGCACGGATGAACCGATCACTCGATCGTATGGTGATGCCGCAAGTGAGTGAAGACATGTTTATTCAATCATTACATACTTTGATTGAATTGGATAAGAAATGGATCCCAAAATCAGAAGGCTCTTCGCTTTATGTTCGCCCTTTTATGTTCGCGTTCGAAGCAAAACTGGGTGTTAAGGTTGCTGATCATTTTAAGTTTATGATTATTAACAGTCCCGTGGCAGCTTATCAGGCAAAACCATATCGCTTGAAGGTGGAAGATCATTATGTACGTACTGCAGAAGGCGGAACAGGCTTTGCAAAATGTGCCGGTAATTATGGTGGCGCATTTTATCCAACACAAATTGCACGTGAAGAAGGCTTTGATCAAATCCTTTGGACCGACCATAAAGAACACAAATATATTGACGAAGTGGGAATGATGAACGTGATGTTTATCATTAACGGAAAACTCGTTACACCAAAATTAACGACAGCCATTCTTGAAGGCATAACCCGCGATTCTATTCTTACCCTTGCAAAAGACATGGGCATATCTGTAGAAGAACGCAGAGTAAGCATCGATGAAATTGAAGAAGGCTTGAAAAACAAAACGGTTACTGAAGCTTTCGGCACAGGAACCGCTGCAGTAGTAGCACCAATTGCTGTAATTCGAATTAAAGGAAACGATCTTGAAATTCCTGCTGCAGGCCCTGAAAGTTTCCAACAGCGCGTAAAACAAAAACTTCAAAACATTCGCATGGGTTCTGAAGCTGATGTGCATGATTGGAATTACATTATAAAATAGTTTCGGGTTTCGAGTTTGAAGTTTCGGGTTTCTTAGCATCGACTGCAACGTGTGCACAACCCAGAACTTTAAACTCGAAACTTTAAACTCGAAATTTTTCTTTCATGAAAGCCCTACTCTTCCACGGCAAAGATCACCCCATTGTCATTCAGGAAACAAAAAATCCAAAGCCCGTTAAAGATCAGGTATTGATCCGCATGCAGCATGTGGCGTTGAATCATCGTGACTTGTGGCTAATGAAAGAACATGTTTATCATTATCCTAATGGAATTATTTTAGGATCCGATGGATGTGGAGTGATTGAAGATGTTGGTGAAGATGCCGATACATTGTTAATAGGAATGGAAGTAATTATAAATCCAAGTTTGGATTGGGGGAGTAACCCAATTGTGCAAGGCGATAAGTTTAGAATATTAGGATTGCCTGATCACGGAACATTTGGTGAATACGTGGTGATTTCCAAAAAATACATTTTCGAAAAGCCCGAGCACTTAACTTCTGAACAATCTGCTGCAGTTCCATTATCTGGATTGACAGCCTACCGCGCATTGTTCTCGAAAGCAAGATTGCGTTCAAAAGAAAAAGTGTTGATTACTGGTGCAGGCGGTGGTGCTGCATTGTGGGCGTTGCAATTTGCTGTTGCCTATCAGGCACGTGTGTATGTAACATCGGGTTCTGATGAAAAGATAGAAAAAGCAAAAGCACTTGGAGCCATTGCTGGTTTCAATTACAAAGACCCGGAGTGGGTTGCGAAAGCAAAGAAAGAAGCGGGTGGTTTTGATATTATTATCGACAGTGCCGGTGGTGATCAGTTTGGAAAATTAATTGATCTCGCCTTGCCAGGAGGACGAATTGTAAACTTTGGAAGGACAGCAGGGAACATCACAGATGTATCAACGAACATGTTGTATTGGAAACAGATTTCCATTCATGGCACTACGATGGGAACGCGCGATGAATTTTTATCGATGATTGATTTACTGGAGAGTCGTAATGTAAAGCCTGTAATTGATTCTGTATTTCCATTTGAAGAAATCACAGATGCATTTCAAAAGATGGAGAAGGGTGATCAGTTTGGGAAGATTGTTTTGAAAATGAAATAGCGATGAGCATTACGTATCGAAATAATATTAAAATATCAGCCGATCAATTCATTAATGTGTTGAAGCGCTCTACATTATCAGAGCGAAGACCTGTTGATGATCATGACCGGATTGAAAAAATGCTCCAGCATGGTAACATTATCATCACAGCATGGCAAGGAGATTTGCTGATTGGTGTATCGCGTGCGCTTAGTGATTTTTCTTTCTGTTGCTACTTATCTGATCTGGCAGTTGATGTCGATTACCAGAAACAAGGTATTGGAAAAGAGTTGATCAAACGAACACATGAAGCGGCTGGCGATAATGCCTCGTTAGTACTTCTCGCAGCACCGGCTGCAGTGGAGTATTATCCGAAAATCGGTATGGAACAATTTAAAGAATGCTTTATCATTAAACGAAAAAATAAATAATTAGCAGGTAGTAGAATCAGTATTAATTAAAGTATCCCAACATGGAAAAATTCCCCCTCACCGACAAGAACCAAATCACCCGTCTTTCAAAACGTGGCGAGTACGATAAAGAAGTTGTTTACAACATTTTAGATGAAGCATTAGTCTGCACGCTTGCATATGTGCGCGATGGACAGCCGTTTCAAATTCCAACCGGCTTTTGCAGGATGGGTAATAAAGTTTATCTCCATGGATCAGTCGGTAGTTTTTATATGCGTGAGTTAGCAGAGAAAAAACTTCCGGTCTGTATTAGTGTAACACACATTGATGGCTTGGTTTTGGCGCGCTCTGCGTTTCATCACTCCGTTAATTATCGATCAGTGGTTTTGTTTAGTCATGCAGAAAAGGTAATTGATCAAGCTGAACTCTATAAAGCCTTGGAAGTGTTCACGAATAAAATGCAGCCGGGCAGATGGGAAGATGTACGCAAACCAAATGCTGGTGAATGGAAAGCAACCATGGTGATTGCATTCAACATTGAAGATGCGTCAGCAAAGATTCGTGTGGGTGGACCAAAAGATGATGACGAGGATTATGCATTGGACATCTGGGCAGGCGTTGTACCATTGAAGACACAGCGGTTGCCAGTTATTCCGGATGATGTATTGAAAGAAGGTGTTCCTCTACCTGAATATTTAAAATAATATGTACTCTATTCACAAACATTTAACCTTCAACGTTTGGGCGAAACCGGAGTAGAGAAGGTCGTGAGCACCGATCTCATTCACTATTTAAGAACCTTGAAGAAATGAAAAATTATAAACCGCAGAGGGCGCAGACAAACGCAGAGTTTAATTCGGATACACTAAGAGAATTTGGCGTGTTATACCTTAACCCAATGCTTCAACAAAACCCTCTGCGAAACTCAGCGTCCTCCGCGGTTAACTAAATTAACTTATAAAATGAAGATTGAACACCTCGCCCTTTGGGTTCGCGACCTTGAAAAGATGAAAGCGTTTTACGAAAAATATTTTCAAGCTACTGCGAACGACAAATATTTTAATCCAAAGAAAAATTTTAGTTCGTACTTTCTAAGCTTCAGAGGCGAATGCCGGTTGGAGATTATGCAGATGCCAAACATTCCCGATAATAAGAATGATATGTATCAGCAATACATGGGCTTGATCCATTTTGCCATTTCGCTTGGAAGCAAAGAAAAGGTAGACGCTCTAACAGAACAGTTACGGACAGACGGATACGAAATCGTTGGCGAGCCGCGCACCTCAGGTGATGGTTATTATGAAAGTGTTATCCTTGATCCGGAGAACAATCGCATAGAAATCATAAATTGATTTTTGTATCTTCGCATGAGTTGGTTTAGGCCTCACCCTAAATCCCTCTCCGCTGGAGAGGGACTTTAAAGACACTTCTCAAAAGAGAATTGTCAAACAATTTAAAGTCTAACATCTAATGTCTACCTACTAACGTCTAAATACTAAAGTCTAACCACCAACGTCTCATTCAAATGGATCAGAATCGAAGAACTTTTCTTGCCGCGGCAGCAGTGCTCACTGCAGGAGCAGCCTCTGGAATGTCACTCACAACTATGGATACAAAAGAAAAAAAACAACTTGCTCATCATGTGTTCTTCTGGTTGAAGAGTCCTGGCGCTAAAGAAGATTTAGAAAAACTCATTGCCGGCTTGCAAACCCTCAGAAAGATTGAGACCATCCGTAAGATTAACATTGGTGTGCCTGCTTCAACAGAGGTGCGTCCAGTTGTAGACAATAGTTACAGCGCATCCGAACTTATGTTCTTTGATGATCTTGAAGGACAGAAAACATATCAGGATCATCCCATCCATCAAAAATTTATTGCCGATTGCTCACACTTGTGGGAGAAGGTAATAGTGTATGATTCGTTGGATGTGTAGAACATTTTTTAAAGAATGAAAAAAGCAATCGAATTGATTGCTTTTTTTTATACCAGCAGCAGTCAGTTCTGCAATGCTCAACTACCGCATTCTAAGTGAAATAAAACTTCAATGATTTTGTACAATGTAAGAATTGTCAAGATTGTGCTTTGTTACCTTAACCATCTTGCCCTTATCTTTCGAAAAATTATAGAAATGAATTTCAAAAGAACAAACTGGAAGAGTGCCCTGATTTTAATGTTGGTAACAATGTTATTTTTAGGATCAAATTGCGCCTGCATAACCACTCTACATTCAAGGCCGGGAAATTCTGGATCAGCTCCAGGGCAGCTAAAGAAAACAACAGGTAGTCAATCTGCTAAGCCATATGCTCCAGGGCAAAAGAAAAAGCATTAAATCCTACGCTTTTAATTTTTTTACCTCAAACCTGTTGCTAGTTGATTTCTGATAACTTCAACCAAACTAGCGTAAGCGTCATCCTTGCGTTATTCCATTGTTTAATAGTCTTCCTCATCTAACATTATTAAGAAGCTTTAGCCTTTAGAAAAATAACCATAACGTTGGCACAAGAGGTTGTTAAAATGTCGAAGCTAAAAATGTCATCTATCCCAATAGGGACTTGTGTTATTTCTTAAAATACTTTGCCACGAAGCGTGAATTCATCCCAATTTTTGAATTCGTGGTAACTTCTTTCACAGAAATAACTTATATTTATTCTATCACCATTTTGAAAACTAGCGGGACACTAAGCATCATTTAGGTTAGCTTCATAAACTCCACAAATTCAAATCAAGATGAAAAAATCAATATAGCACTCTTAGTTATCTCTGCACAACAGCTCAATGCGCAAATATCCAATACGAAGAAAAATCAGCCGACTGGAGCAATGGCATGACACGCGAATATAATCTGTAATAGAAGAACATTGAAGAAATAAAATTTATAGCGCAAACTGACTTTTCTCTTCTACCTTCAACTAATGAGTACCTGAATTAAATAATACAATCATCGTTTCTCTATCTTAGATAACATCAACTTGCACCTATCCATAAAAAATATGAAACATAAAACCCTGCTTATTACTTTCCTTATTTGCATTACAATCTTTACAGAAGCAAAACCGATTCGAGTAGGTATTGCAGGAATGACTCACGCACACGTTAATCAGGTATTTGATTACATGGGAAAAAGAGAAGACGTGATCATTGTAGGATTCGCAGAACCAAACAAAGAATTGGCCATGCGCTTATTAAAGCAACATAACTTCCCGGATTCACTTTGGTTTTCATCACTCGATGAATTAATCAAAAAGACAAAGCCAGAAGCAGTCTGCGCATTCAATTCTATCTTTGAACATTTGGAGGTAGTAAATATCTGCGCGCCAAAAGGAATTCACGTCATTGTTGAAAAACCGTTGGCCGTAAATGTCGATCACTTAAAACAAATGCAGGCGTTAGTCAAAAAGTTTAACATCCACCTGCTAACCAATTATGAAACTACCTGGTATCCATCGCACGCAAAAGTGTGGGATATGGTGAAGAAAGAAAAAAGTTTAGGTACTATCCGTAAAGTAGTAATCATGGATGGACATCAGGGTCCAAAAGAAATTGGCTGCAACAAAGAGTTTTTAGATTGGCTTACAGATCCGATTCAAAACGGTGGTGGAGCACTAATTGATTTTGGTTGTTACGGTGCAGATCTCATGACATGGCTGATGGACGGACAAAGACCGATATCCGTCACAGCCGTTACGCAACAACTTAAACCCAATATATATCCTAAGGTAGAGGATGAAGCGAGTATTATTTTAACCTACCCAACCTGTCAGGCCATTATTCAAGCATCATGGAATTGGTCTTATGGAAGAAAAGACACTGAGGTATATGGAACCAAAGGAGTGTTGATCGCGAATAGCAAAAACAAGATGAGCTTTGTCACAACCGATCACTCCGAAATACAAAACTGGATTGAGTTGTCTCCACTTCCGGCTGAACGCGCCAACATTTTCTCTTACCTGTCAGCGGTGATAAACGGTAATATTAAACCGGAAAAAGACTTGTCTTCCTTTCCTGTAAATGAAGTAGTTGTGGAGATTTTATCCGCTGCCCGCGAATCAGCCAAGACTGGTAAAACTATTTATTTAAATAAGTAATCTGATTGCATAATATCCTGAGTAACTCACGTTAAATATTTCTACTTTCCTTTAATCAACCCCCATAAAAAAAAGTTATGAAAATCAAACATCTCGTTTATGGTTTACTAGCCGTTGCTTTTCTGCAAGGCTGTAAGCCCGAAAGTAAGTACGAAACCAAAACTGCGGAGAGCAACGGGTTTTCGTACGAGTACGTTACCAACGATCCGCTTAACGTTCGCATCTACACGCTCAAGAACGGTTTGAAGGTTTACCTAAGCCAATACAAAGCCGAGCCGCGCATCATGACTTCTATCGCGGTAAAAGCCGGAGGAAAGTTCGATCCTGCTAATGCCACTGGTCTTGCTCATTATCTTGAACACATTATGTTTAAGGGCACAAGTGATTTTGGAACACAGGCCTGGGATAAGGAAAAAATTTACCTCGATAGTATTGAACACATGTTCGAACACTATCGCACGCTTACCGATTCAGTGGAGCGCATGAATTATTACAAACTTATCGATCAGGTTTCGAATGATGCTTCGAAGTTAGCAATCGCTAACGAGTATGATAAAATGGTTGCTGAAATCGGAGCGAAAGGTACCAATGCTTATACAACGGAAGATCGCACAGTTTACGTAAATGACATTCCTGCCAATCAAGTTGAAAACTGGATCAGCATTGAATCGAATCGCTTTCGTACAATTGTGCCACGCTTGTTTCATACCGAGTTAGAAGCGGTTTATGAAGAGAAAAATCGTAGCCTCGATAATGATTATTGGAAAACGTATGAAGCGTTATATGCTGCTGCATTCAAGAAACATCCTTATGGAACGCAAACTGTAATTGGCACGATTGATCATTTAAAAAATCCTTCGATTACTGAAATCAAGAATTATTTCAACAAATATTATCGACCAAACAATGTGGCCATCTGTTTAAGTGGTGATATTGATTTTGATAAAACCATTGCGTTGATCGATAAATCATTTGGCAGCTGGGAGGCGAATGCGGATTTAAAACCATGGGAACCAATAGCCGAAGAAGAAATTACGAAACCGATAGAAGTGGATGTGTATGGTCCCGATTCAGAATGGCTCAATATGGCCTTCCGTTTTAACGGAACAAGTTCTGAAGATGCAAAATTAATACGCCTAACCGACATGATCCTGTCTAATTCACAAGCGGGTCTTATTGATTTGAATTTGAAACAACAACAAAAAGTGTTAGAGCCAAGTAGTTATGTAGACAACCTCAATGATTATTCATTGCATACTTTTAGTGGCAAGCCACGCGAGGGTCAGTCTTTAGAAGATGTAAAAAAATTATTGCTGGAGCAGATTGATCTTTTGAAGAAAGGAGAATTTGATGATTGGTTGATCGAAGCGGTTATAAATGACTTAAAGAAAAATGCCATTAATCAATCGCAATATAACTGGTCGCGAGCGAATGATGAGGTAATGGCCTTCACCAATAACATTCCATGGAAAGATTACATTTCAAGAACAGATGATTTGAAAAAAATTACCAAAGAGGAAATTGTAAAGTTTGCGAACGATCACTACAAAGATAATTACGTGGCGGTGTACAAACGCAACGGTAAAGACACCAATCAGCAAAAAGTAACGAAGCCGGCTATCACCAAGGTTTCGTTGAACAAAGAATTAAAATCATCATTCCATGAAAAACTGTTGGGGAACAAAGTCGATAAAATTCAACCCCTGTTTTTAGATTATGAAAAAGACATCAAAAAGTTGAAGATGAACAAAGATGTTGATGTGTTGTATACAAAGAATGCAGAGAACGATTTGTTTACACTTTATTATTTATCGGATGTAGGCACAAACAATAATCCGAAAATGAAAGAAGCCGTTGAGTATCTCCAGTATTTAGGCACAAGCGATTTGTCTCCTGAAGATGTGAAGAAAGAGTTTTACAAAATTGGTTGCAACTTCGGAGTGTTTGCAGATCAAGACCAGACCTATGTCTATCTAAATGGGCTTACGGAAAACATGGACAAGTCTATTCAACTCTTTGAAAAATTACTAGCCGATCCTAAACCTGATGACGAAGCGACTAAAAAAATGATTGATGGCATTTATAAGACAAGAGATGATATCAAAAAAGACAAGTCTGCCATTTTATGGGATGGTTTGATGAACTACGGAATGTATGGACCCAAGTCACCTTTCACCAATGTATTGACGAATAAAGAATTGGGCGATTTAAAATCAACTGAACTCGTAGACATTATTAAAGGATTTACAAAAACACAACATCGTGTTTTATACTTTGGTCCGAAATCAGAAACTGATTTACTTACTTCACTTAATTCCAATCACATTCTACCAGACAAGTTATTACCTACACCAACACCGGTCGAGTTTGCAACGTTGGACATGGACAAGCCTGCTGCATATTGGGCAAACTATGACATGGTGCAAGCCGAAATCATTTTCCTTTCAAAGGGAGAAAAATTTGATGCTTCACGCATTCCCGATGCGCGCATGTTCAATGAATATTTTGGTGGCAGCATGGCATCACCGGTATTTCAGGAATTACGAGAAGCGCAGGGACTTGCCTATGCAGCCTTTGCATCTTACGGTTTAGGCGATAAGAAAACAGACAACGATCAGTTCTTTGGTTACATCGGAACGCAAGCAGACAAGCAAGCTGAATCTATGAAGGCGATGACTGAACTCATTCAGAATTTTCCAAAATCAGAAGGTGGATTTGATGTTGCCCGCAATTCTTTAATGAACAAACTGGAAAGCGAACGAATTACAAAGACTGCTATTCTCTTCAACTACGAAAGTGCGATGCGCAAAGGAATTGATCATGACGTACGCAAGGATGTATATGAAAAAATTCAAACTATGACAATTGCTGACGTAGAGAATTTCCAGAAGGAATATATTAAAGGAAAGAAATTTAATGTAGTGATGGTGGGAGATAAAAATAAACTCAATCTCAAAGATCTCCAAAAATACGGAGAGGTAAAAGAACTTACGCTTGACGAACTTTTTGGATATGAGAAGCCAGTGAAGGTTCAGTTAGAAAAACCTAATCTTTAATCATCTATTCTTTTTAAACTACTTGCTATCACACCGTCTTAATACTGCAACTTATTTCTTTATCATAATTTAAAACGTGATCCTAAAATACCTTTAATGTAATCGAGAAACGTTTATGAAAACCAAGTGGACAGAAACACCCGGATTGTTAAAATAAAATTATAGATCATAAAAAAAGGCTCCTACTAAAGGAGCTTTTTTTATATATGAAAAAGAGCAGCGGACTAAATTGAGAATTCTACTATTAATACAAGTGACTACTGTACTCTCTTTTTTGCTGTAAGGTCAAAATCACCTGAAACTGTAGCATTTTTGTGAGTAGAATTAGTGGATCCACTTAATGTATACTTCCCTTTTACTTTTCCTGTTGCGGCATCAAAAGTGAAGTCAGTAATTACTACCGTGTTATTAGATGAGCTCATATTAAATTTGACTATTTTATCGTTTAATTCTTTATAATACTCTACATACCAATAAGACTGAACAGGGATAACTTCCGTTGTATTAGTAATTTTGAATTCGAGCTTAACTGATCCGCGGGACGAATAATCACTACGTATTAATCCTATATAATAACTACCATCATCATTTATCTGATAATACGATTCTATACCGCCCAATGAGAGATACTGCGAATAGTTAAAATCATCACTGAATGCATAGCTATTGTCATAAGATACACCAACTATTTTACCTTTAATATATCCCTCGGTTTTATATTCAAGTGCAGGCTGTGGATCATCGCTGCAACCGATAAAAAACGATGATAACACTAGCATTAAAAGGGATGCAAAGACTTTTGTTTGATTTTTCATAATTAAATGGATTGATTGTTTATTGATTAAAGATCTTAAACTAAAAGTTCTGTTTTAGTTGATTACAGCTTACATGGGTTTACAAAGGCGGGATGGATTCTGTTTCGTTGAATTATATTTCATTTAATCTTCAAACCCCGAAGTAATCGCTAAAGATAATAACTAAATGTTGGCCAATACAGTTAGCGAAGCAACCGAAGTGAAGAAAGGAGAATTTGATGATTGGTTGATCGAAGCGCAACGGTAAAGACACCAATCAGAAAAAAGTAACGAAGCCTGTTAGCACAAAGGTTTCGTTGAACAAAGAATTAAAATCATCATTCCATGAAAAACTGTTGGCGAACGAAGTCGATAAAATTCAACCCCTGTTTTTAGATTATGTAAACAGACATCAAGAAGTTGAAGATGAACAAAGATGTTGATGTATTATATACAAAGTAAACTGAATCTGAAAGATCTTCAGAAATATGGTAATGTAAAAGAACTTACGCTTGACGAGCTCTTTGGACATGACAAGCCAGTAAAGCTTCAATTAGAAAAACCTAATCTTTTCTTCTTAAACTACATGCTATCACACGGTGTTAATACTGCAAGTCGTTTCTTTAACATAATTTAAATCATGGATCTAAAATAAACCTTGACGTAATCGATCACCTTGATGAACACACAAGTGAACAGAAACACCATGACGTTTAAAATAGGATTATAGATTATAAAAAGGCTCCTTTAACAGGAGCCTTTTTATAATCTATAAAAAAAGCTGTGGACTAAAATTAGAATTCTACTATTAATGCAAATAATTACTGTACTCTCTTTTTTGCGGTAAGGTCAAAATCACCTGAAACTGTAGCGTTTTTGTCGGTAGAATTAGTTGATCCACTTAATGTATACTTCCCTTTTACTTTTCCTGTTACTGCATCAAAAGTGAAATCAGTAATCACCAGTGTGTTACTAGAAGAGCTCATATAAAAATAAACTATTTTATCGTTCAATTCTTTGTAATAATCTACATTGAAATAGGACTGATCAGGGATGACATCCGCTGCATTAGAAAGTTGAAAAGTTAGAGAAGCTGATCCACCAGAAGAATATTCATTTCGTATTAATTCAATGTCATAGCTTCCGTCAGTATTAATGTTGTAAAACGATTCTATTTCACCCAACGAAAGATATTGAGAATAATTAAAGTCATCATTGAATGTATAAATATTATCGTCAGATACACCTACTATTTTACCTTTAATGTAACCGTCAGTTTTATATTCAATTGCAGGCTGTGGATCATCGTTGCAACCGATAAAAAACGATGATAACACTAGCATCAAAAGGGATGCAAAGACTTTTGTTTGATTTTTCATAATTAAATGGATTGACTGTTTATTGATTAAAGATCTTAAACTAAAAGTTCTGTTTTAGTTGATTAAAGCTTACATGGTTTTACAAAGGCGGGATGGATTCTGTTTCGCTGAATTATATTTCGTTTAATATTCAAACCCCGAATTAATCGTTAAAGATATTAACAAAATGTTGGTCAACACAATTAGCGAAGCAACCAATTGAAGAAAGGAGAATTTGATGATTTGTTGATCGAAACGCAACGGTAAAGACACCAATCAGAAAAAGTAACGAAGCCTGCTATCACAAAGGTTTCGTTGAACAAAGAATTAAAATCATCATTCCATGAAAAACTGTTGGCGAACAAAGTCGATAAAATTCAACCCCTGTTTTTAGATTGAGAAAGACATAAGAAGTTTAAGATGAACAAAGATGTTGATGTATTGTATACAAAGTATACTGAATCTGAAAGATCTTATGAAATAAGGTGATGTAAAAGAACTTACGCTTGAGGAACTCTTTGGATATTAGAAGCCAGTGAAGGTTCAGTTAGAGGGCTCTAATCAATAATTGTTATCTAATATTTTGAAACATTTACCATCACTCTGGCTTACAGAAACAAGTATTCTCTCATGATAATCTAATCGGTGTAATGCATCAGAAGAGGGGACGTTTAAAATAGAATAGTTGTTAAAAAAAAGGCTCCTGCGACAGGAGCCTTTTTTTTTAACAATTATTAGATAGAGCTAGGGACTAAATTTAGGATTCTAATAGTCCGTCTCTCCATTATTAATCTACCAATTTTTTCGCAGTAACTTCAAAATCACCGGAAACGGTGGCGTTTTTGTAAGTAGAATTAAATGATCCACTTAATGTATACTTACCTTTTACCTTTCCTGTAGTTACATCGAAAGTGAAATCAGTGATAGAAAAAGTATTACCATCGTTTTCCATATTAAAGTATACAATTTTATCATTTAATTCTTTATAATAGCGGATCTCTATATCCATATTATCAGGCGTAACATCTGCTGCGTTTGAAAGTTCAAAACTGAGTTCGGCAGATCCACCGGAAGAAAACTCAAAACGTTCCATCTGAATATAAAAGCTTCCATCATCATAAATCTCGTACGTTGACCCGGCACCTACCAAGGTAGAATATTGTGTAAAATTAAAATCATCATTGAAGGTATAGCTATTGTCTTCTGATATCCCTACTATTTTACCCTTAATGTACCCATCAGTTTTATATTCAAGTGCCGGCTGAGGATCATCACTGCAACCAATAAAAGAGATTGATAAAACCACCATTAAAAGTGATGCAAAGATTTTTGTTTGATTTTTCATAATTAAATTGATTGTTTGTTTATTGATTAAAGATCTTAAACTAAAAGTTCTGTTTTAGTTGATTAAAGCTTACATGGTTTTACAAAGGCTGGATGGATTCTTTTTTCGGTGAATCATAATTTCTGATTTGTCCCTAAAACCCTGAAGTTAATCTATAAAGGTAACAGCAAAATGTCAGCCAACACAATTAGCGGAGCAGTGGATGATTGATATACTAATCGCCAATAAATTCTTATCCATTCGTGTAGATTAACATCTACAGCGGTGGGGATGAACTTTCCGATAATCTAAATAATGATTGTGCGATAAAAAAGTGAATCATACCATCCTGTAAGCAACCACCCAATGATCGGAAAGCAGTACAAATTAGCTACAGCCAGCAAGATAAATCGTGTATCCAAAACAGGAAATTGGTTTTCGATCAGCCCCATTACTTTACAAATAACAATTGCTTTTGTGTGATTCACGACTTTGATGGCACCAAGATTAAACAACCTACAAGGTGACAGTGAATGTGATTTTGATTTGTTGGCTGAGATTGCTAAATCAGCGGATGCTGAAAATTATTATCCACAGCAGACGCTCACTCGCGGGAAGAAATGAGGAGACTTAAATAATTAGGGTCTGCTGAAAAAGTCAAAAATTTATTTCCCGCTGATCTCACAGATTAAATACACGCAGATTTGCGCAGAAATTCTTGCATGCGTTAACCTGCGGGAGCATAGTGTAATATGTGGAGCATCGGGATTGAATTTGAATGCAAGGTTTTTGAAGGATACCTTTCATTTACCTTGCACTTCGTTATAGAAAGATTTTTCAAAAACCGGAAAGGGATACCAAAATCAAAGGCTTTGCACCTATTGTTACTTTTTCAGCAAGCCCTAATTAGAAATCCATTTAACCTACCTCATTCGTTATTACTCATGCTTGAGCGTATCGGCCGGATTAATCAATGCAGCTTTAATGGCGTGATAACTTACAGTGAGTAGTGCTATGGCCAACCCTGCTAGCAAACTGAACGCAAATAACTCCCACCCTATTGTTATTGCAAACTTAAAGCTGCTTAGCCATTTGTTCATAGCATACCATGAACACGGAACTGCCAACACAAATGCAATAACGGCCAGCCATACATACTGTTTATTGAGCAAGATAAAAATACTGGTAAGCTGCGCGCCCATTACTTTACGAATTCCAATTTCTTTGGTGCGATTAACCGCGTTAACACCGGCCATTCCAAAGAGACCAAGACAGGCAATAAGAATTGCAAAAACGGTTGAGAGTTCCATAATCTTTGACCAGCGGCTATACATATCGTATTGCGAAGCCACATCCTCATCTAGGAAAGAATATTCAAAAGGAAGATCCGGAAAAGTTTTGATCCATGCCGCGCGCAGGTGTTCTACCTTCGCTGGAATTTCGCACGGAGTAAGTTTAACCAGTATCGTTGTGAGGTAGCCATTTTTTAATGAGATAAACATGGGATCGATCGCATGCTCCAACGACATGTAATTGTAATCCTTCATCACACCGATTACCGGAGAACCTGCTCCAATGCTATCTTCCTGCCAATTCAGATGTTCACTCAATGGCTCCTTCCATTTCATATCACGCACCAGCGCTTCATTAACAATCACACCGAGTGAGTCGGCAATTCTAGCTCCATCAAAGTTTCGGCCTTCAACAAGCTGGATGTCTAACAACGGAATGTATTCTGTATCTACTCCATACACAAATGCGTCTTTGTTTTCACCCTTAATTTTATAGCCAAGTCTTGACCAACCTTTGCTGAATGACGCGGTGACGCCAGATACATCAGCCACACCAGGATTATTCTTTATGACGTTACGGAATTGATCGACCGTTTGATTTGCTTTTGCATTCCACCCTGTCTGTGTTGGAATAACCACAATCTGTTCTTTATTAAATCCGATATTCTTGGTAGTAACATAACGCATCTGCTGATACATAATAACGGAACAGATGATCATAGATGCCGAAAGAAAAAATTGAAACACCACCAACGGTTTGGTGAAGCGAGCTTGAAACTTAGAAGTAAAATTACCTTTCAACACGCGAGTTGGCTTAAATCCAGAAAGGAATAATGCCGGGTAACTTCCTGCTACAAACCCAACAAGAAACGTAATGATGATTGACACACCTATTACCTGCAAAATCATTTTTGAAGTGAACGTAATTGCTTTATTGGTAAATTCATTGAAGTAAGGCAGAAACACAACAACTAGCATTAATCCGATAATCATAGAACTCAATGCTAGTAATAACGATTCAAATGCAAACTGCCACACGATTTGTTTTTTTTGCGCGCCTACTACTTTACGAATGCCAACTTCAATTCGCCTAGAAGCTGAGGTGGTTAATGCGAGTGATATGTAATTAATGCAGGCAATCATCAGAATAAGAATAGCGATGCCGCCAAGAATGAGGGAATACTGAGGATCGCTAGATTTTTCCCAGTAAATGTCTTTAGTAAGATGTATCTGCGAGAGATTCTGGAAACCGAATTTTCGCGGCTGATACTGCGCAGGAGTTTTAAGCCATTCACGCCATCCCTTTTTGTAACTCGCCATGTACTTATTTGTAACGGTATCAATGTGCGTTTGCAAGAGTGTCGATTGAGAAACCTGATGAAGCTGAATAAATGTAGGAAACGAGGCATTGCCCCAGTTGTCGTGACTACGTGCATACCATGGCATAACCTCCATCAAAACCAGCATTTCAAATGTAAGACTTGAGTTGGCAGTAGGTGCTTCTATAATGGCCGTTACCGTCAATGGAATTTGTTTGCCCTCGGTATCCAGTGTAAAGATTTTACCGATAGGATCTTCATCACCAAAATATTTTTTCGCAAGCTGAGGAGTAAGCACAGCATCGGAAGTAGAACGAAGTGGCTTTTTACCATCACCTGCTAGAATCTTAAATGAGAACATGTTAAAGAACCCGCTGTCGACAGCAGTATATTTTTGTTTGAAATTTTTATCTTCAAACCGCATAACACCTTCATTGTAATTATTAAAATGTGTCATGTACTGTACTTCCGGAAATTCATCGAGCAATACCTCTCCGAATTTCGCAGGCAAATACGGATTACTGTTATAAGGATCTTTATCGCCCTTTTCAAATTTCTCCATATCAAAGTTACTCGTGTGCAATCGGTAGATGCGTTCCTTATTCACATGAATCTGATCAAAACTTTTTTCATCCTGAACAAAAAGATAAATCAGCGTGCAAAATGCAATACCGATGCTCAACCCAAAAGCATTAATAAATGAATAGAACTTGCGCTTCTGAATATTTCGGGAAGCGACTTTTAAATAATTTCCGATCATAATGGTGCTGATTAATTCTATTGAAAATCTATTTCGCAAAATGATGGAAGGACGAAAAAAGCTGAGGGTACGAAATACAAATCGTATTCGCGCTTTTTTTTCTCCAACTTCGTTTACATCTGCTTCAAACTGCTCCAACAAGTCGCCTTCAATACCTTCATATAAACCGGGTGGACAAAACCATTCGAGAAAACGAAGCCAAAATCCAAAACTATGATTCGAATGATTTTGTAATGGGCTGTGATTTTTTTTATTGGAGGCCATCCTTATTCGATTTTTTTTCCGGGCTTCATTACTCTTTTAAATTCAAGGCTTCTGCTTCCAAAATTTATTAGAAGACCTATTTCCATGTTATAAGCTTCCAGGTAATTAATGGCCTGATCCAAATTCACATCTTCCAAATGGATTACCGCTTTTAGTTCTGCCATTATTTTTCCTTCAACAAAGAAATCAACACGTCTCAATCCAATCGGAATTTCTTTATAATGGATTGACATTTCAAACTCTCGTGCAAAAGCTAAAAGCCCATCATTCAATCATAATATATCATAGTTAAGACGAGGTATTAATTTCCAAAGATCCATGCGTGCTTCTTTCATTACGCGTAGCATGGCGAGTCCTGCATTAGTCAGCGTAAAAATTCGCTTGCGTCTTCCTCCGCGTACATTCGTTGCTCCGCCCATACTCGACTTAACAAGACCTTTGTCTTCCAGTCGATAGAGTGTGACATGCACTGCGCTGAGATTGGAATCCCTTCCAACGCGATCTTTTATTTCATTTACAATGGCGTTGCCGTAAGCATCCTCTTGTAATATTCCAACCATGGTAAGGACCAATTCTTCGAATTCGCCCAGATATTCTTTTCCCATTTATGTATGTTTTGTAAAACAAATATACGGGAGATGCGATTATTAGTTACTATTTTGTAAAAGAAATAAACTCTTACCAGAAATTAACTTTGAAATGTTAATCGTTAATCATGGAGCCGAGAACTAGGCATTATTGATTAGATTCCTTATTGGAAGGTAATGTTGATGGATGTAGTAAACCCATTCAGAAATATTATACCATTCATTGAAAAAAAAGCATATAACTGATTTGTGATTAAGATTGGCATAATCTTACCAGTCAAAATATTCGTCCTTCTCTAACTCTAATTCTTTTTTCTTCTTAGTGCCTTTATTTTTAAAAGCATCTTTCAATTCTTTCACTTCGTTCTTCAAACCTTCTGCAATTCGTTTTTTAACGGCTTCTGTATCGTATTGAATTTTATAGTCGTCTGTTGTGCCTGTAATCTTCAGGTAAATTTTAGCTTGGCCATTTTCTTCTTCCAATGCAGCTTGCGCTTCCTGGGGATCGATTTTTCTTCTGCTTCTTAATGGCGTTACAATTCTGTAATCAATACGCTGATCAAAAGTATGTGTTCCGCTAACTTTAAGAGTCGTTACATTGGTGCGAATTTCCATTTGAGGAATGTAGATGGTTTTGTTTTCGATATGGATGTCGTTCTTCAAATCAGAGAAACGCAGTTTGCTCAACCCTTCATCATCTAAATATTTATTTAGCTTTTTCATTGGCTCGAAGTTGTTTAACTCTCCGTTTTTAATTGTAGCGCTAATATCGCCAATGAGTGTTTCTGAAAACATGGATAGGTTGGGATGCAGTGCCATCTCCAGGTTAATGTCAGCAAACGCTTTACCTTTTAAATGTTTGTCTTCGATAAAATCCTGATCAAAGTTTTTGAACACATAAAAAATACTATCAATATTAATATTGTTTAGTTTAAACGTAGTCACTACATCAATCGCTTTTGGGTTGCTGGCATCTACAATTCCAGAGACGACCATATCGCCACCCATCGATTTAAAAGTAGTCTTACGCGATACCGCCATGTGACTTTTTACCAACAAATCGCCTCTTAATTGTTGTGCGTTGAATCGTTTATATCGTAGTGATTTTACATCACAGTTAAAATTGAGATTGATATTTTTAGAAATTTTAAATTCATACTCCTGCGCTTTTCCTTCTGTCCCTTTCCCAAAGGCAAGCGCAAAGAGTTGATCGACATCTAAAAAATTTGATTTTAAATCCGTTTCAATTCCAATGGGTTGATTTTCAAAAAGCAAAAAGGTAATTACATTTTTGAAAAAACCATTCAATACAAAATCACTGTTGCCAAGATTACCGGTTACATTACTTAACGCCAGGTCGTTATTGTTGAATTGCAAATTTCCTGTTAGTCTCTTCAGTGGTGTCTTATCCTCGCCATAAATAAAACTAATATTCTGCAGATCGATCGTTCCTGTAGTGGTGACACGCTGTGCCGTAGCTTTCTTTTTTAAAAGCCCCACTTCACCTTCAAACGAAATATCTGCGAGCAACGATCCCGATAGGTTTGAAAGGTTTTCAATAGGATAAAAACTCATTACTGATGCAGCATCTACTTTTCCTTTGAAATCGCAGATCACATTGGGATTTTCAAAATCGTTTAAAATAAAATTCGCCTCAAAACGCTCACCGTTAAGCTCGCCCTTTATCTCCTTTAAGATCAATGAAGCCTTCGAAACGTCCATCATTTCGGGACTGGCAAATGAACCGCGTAGACTTGCTTCTTCCATGCGCGTTTTATATTCAGGATGGAAAATGGTAGCTTCACTGAAACCAAATTCAACGGAAACCGATGGACTTCTTTTACTGCTGATCTCCCCTTTTAATTTTGCCGTGAAGTATACAGCTCCTTTGCTTTGATATTTTTCTACAGGTTTCGAGTATGATTCAGGAAGAAGTGAAAGCAAAGTTTGAATGTCAGCATCTTTTCCTTTTGTGGTTAGATCGATAATACTCTTTTCTTTCCATCCATATTTTCCTTCAACATCAAATGCAGCATCTTTTAGATTTAAAGTGGAGGGTTTAATCACGATCGATCGATTCACGTCATCATACACCAGCTGACTCTTAATTTGAAACGACTTGTCTGCAAAAAATAATTTTTGGTTGATACTGATTTTTGTAGTTTTTAACTGACCTTCTGCATCAATGGAGTACAAATCATTTTCTGATACGATGGAAGCCAGCAAGTTTTCGCTGTTAAATTCAAAATCCTGATCAGCCGATCGATCGGTGTAATGAACATGGGTATTGGTCAAATTAACTTCGCGCAATTCGAAACGAATGGCTTCACTTTTATCTTTCGTGTCTTTCTTTTTGGTTACGTCATAATTGCTAACTCCCTTGTCGTTGATTTTCAAACTCGTTTCGCTATCGACAATTTTTAATCCTTTAATGGTGTATTGTCCTCTCCAGGCCTGGATCGTATTCAATTGAAATGAAACCGTTTTGGCAGTAAGCAATGGGTAGTTGCCCGGATGGCTGTCCTCTACATATACATCGGACAAAACAATAGAGAGATGGGGAAACTGACTGAAGATAGACACGTCAAACTTCCCGATTTTAACCGGAGTATTCAGGTCTTTGTTGGCTTCGCGGATAAACTGATTTATAATTTTGTCTTTAAACAAAAAGACAGAGCTCACCAACGAGATAAAAACCACGGCCACTGCAAGAAGCAGATAGAATAATACTTTTCGTAGGGTCTTCAAGTTTAAAAAAAGGTTGGGCAAAGGTACTCGACAAAAATCAAACCAAGGCAATGGCCAACTTTATTACAGGTCTATCATCGCTCGGAGTGATGGTAAAAAGCCTTATGTACGAACACATTAACAACGATAAAATGAAAGAAAAAATTGAGGGGGTTCGAACGCCCGACCCTCCCCGCCTAAAAGACGAGATACTCGGATCCGGCAATTAGCTTCTCCATTCTTTATCGGCTCTTCCATAGCTTTACTTCACGCTCTCTTTTATAAGCAAGTTCTTTCGAATCGTATGGTTCCATATATATATCAACTTCCCATCTTTAAACTTGCCTGTAAACCCGCAATGATCTGAAAGATGTTTTCGAAGCTTGATGTCAACAGCTTCAGTGGTGTGACCGATGTAATGCTTATCAGCACTTGGAGAAAAGAGAATATAAAATGTTGCTAACATAAAAAAAAGCTCTCACTGTTTGTGAGGTCTTATGTGGGAGCTGAGGGGTTAGAACCCCCGACCCTCCCGCCTAAAAGACGGGATGCTCAAAACCGGCAATTAGCTTTTCTATTCTTTTTCGACTCTTCCATAACTTTACTTCACGCTCTCTTTTATAAGCGGGTTCTTTTGAATTGTATGGTTCTACATATATCAACTTCCAATCTTTAAACTTGCCTGTAAACCCACTATGATCTGAAAGATGTTTTCGAAGCCTGATTTGAACAGCTTCAGTGGTGTGACCGATATAATATTTATCCGCACTTGGCGAAAACAGAATGTAGAATGTCGCTAACATGAAATTAAAAAAACCTCACTGTTTGTGAGGTTTTTTGTGGGAGCTGAGGGGTTCGAACCCCCGACCCTCTGCTTGTAAGGCAGATGCTCTGAACCAGCTGAGCTAAGCTCCCCTTGAAATCTTCCTTTTAAGGGCGAAATCCCCATTCTTTTTGGGACTGCAAATGTATAAGAGATTTCTATTTCTGCAAAAAATCTTTGCGGAATGTCACTGCATCTGATTTTTTTCAATGAATTCCTTAAAAGCTTTTTTGTAGGATTCACTGATGGGAATAAAATTGGTTCCAATCTGAACTTCACCCTTGTGAATGGTATCAATAGCTTTTAAGGCTATTATATAGGAATGATGGATACGGATAAATTTATCGGCTGGTAACTGCACTTCAAGCGATTTGAGACGTTGCAAACTCACCACCTTCTGCGTTTTCGTAACAATGGTTACATAATCTTTCAGCCCCTCGACAAACAGAATATCGTCATAGTTAATTTTCACCAGCTTGGTTCCATCTTTAATGAAAACAAATGGCTTTCCTGTGTCTGAAACCGAAGGCTCAGAAGGGACTACAGGATTGCTGATCCGTTGACTGGCTTTGTCAACGGCACGCAAAAACCGATCGAACGTTATGGGTTTCAGTAGATAATCAACTACATCTAATTCATAACTTTCCAAAGCATATTCAGAATAAGCAGTCGTCAGGATGACAAGGGGCTTTTTTTGTAAGGTCTTTAGTAATGTGATGCCGGTAATTTCTGGCATTTGGATATCGAGAAACATTAAATTGATCTCGTTATTTCGCAAAATCTCGAGCGCTTGCAAGGGATTAGAAGAAGCCTGGATCAATTCCAGATAGGAC
>JBKJOF010000037.1:0-3040 GCA_046595655.1 Chryseolinea sp.
TGGCAATTCATTTAGAACAGGTAGTTGAAGAAAATTTTTATAGTTTAATACATCTGGTTTCGAGTTTGGTACAATCAATACCGTTCCATAACTATTAATGTAATTTCTTAATGCACTTGCCAAAGATGGATCAATTGTTTTCAACCCGTTCACCACAACTAAATCGGCTTGAGTCAACAAGCTGTAATTAAAATTTCCAATAGAGTATGCGCGAAAACTAAAGACCTCTTTATTGCCAAAGACGCGTTCGATAACAGAGGGCTGCGTTTCATTTTTTATTTCAATGACCTTAATCTTTTCGGTGAAATTCAAGGCGAGATAAAATTCATTATCAAAACTGACAGGGAAATCATTAAAGGTAATCTTCGCTTGGTTCAATCCTTTCATTCCGGAAGCCAGGTCAAAAGTTGTTTCGGTTATACCTCCAGCCGGAACATTAACCAATGTTGTTGCCGCCTGAATGTTGTTGATAGACAATTTCAGATTAAGCTGATCAACCGCTTTCTTTCCATCATTTCTTACTCTAACATGAAGCACGTTTTTTTCGCCACCAGCAGCAAACGGATTTTCGAGAAATGCCGAATCAACAAATACATTCGAAAGTTCGTCAAAGTGAATGGGCACTACATGCAATCGAAACGAACTGTCTTTTGAAATGGACACGTCTCCAAGGGTTGATTTTTGTAAGTCCGAAATCCAGAATACTTCTGGTTGTTCGCCACTCTCGTTTTGCTTTATCCGATCCTGAATTTCAACCATCGAACGACTGACTGGCGAAAGTCTGACTTGCGCTAATAAATCCAGAATCTCAGTTTTGGTTTTGAATGTATTAGAGAACGGTGAGAAGTCGTTAGTGATCAGTTTATAGCGTGTGTCAGCAGGAAAGAGCTCTACAATTTTTCTTGAATATCCAATTGCTGCATCCAAGCCTCTAACCTTATCATTCATTTGAGCTGACATACTCTGCGAATTATCCAGATAAAGAATAATGTTTCGATTGCTTCCGAATTGTTCCTTGGCGGGAACAATAGGTTGGCAGAACGCCATAACCAAAAAGAACAAGAACAACAACCGCGAAGCCAAGACAAGGTAATGCCTAAGTTTACGCTTGGCCGAGGTCGCTTCTTTTACCTGTTTTAAAAAACGTGTGTTCGAAAAATAAACCTTCGTGGTTCTTCGAAAATTAAAAAGATGGATGATGACGGGAATGGAAAGAGCAGCAAGCGCCCAAAGGAAAGAAGGATATAGAAACGTCATTGGCAGGCAAAGTTAATTGTTAATGCCAATGGTTAACGATGGAGAGGATAATTTTGATGGATGGGAAGACATATTTATCGTATCAACATAAGACTGCTGCACTTCATCCTGGATGAACTAGAGTGTTTTTACAACCTCTAAAAAATCATCAATGCTGACTACTGTTATACGAGGAAAAGAGATTCTTTTTAATACCTCAAAGTGAGAATCGTTTGTAACACGGTAATCTGCATCGGAAGCGACTGCTAAGTCTGTAAATTTATTGTCGTCTAAATCGACAGTAATCAAACTCCACCGAAAGTATACTTCAGATTTCTTAACATTCGGCTGAGAGGAAAGTAACTCTCCAATATTGGCAGCTACAATTCCATTTGTAAACCGTGCAATTACTTCCATATACTCGCTCAACACTTCATTGCTGATGCACAAGGTAAATTTGCTTTTCAGAAAGGCATCAAAGATGGGTCGGTATGGAGATTTTTTGGAGATATTTACCAAAAGGGCATTACTGTCGAGGATAATTTTCACGACTTGTATGGAGTGCGGGTGTGCTCTTTTGCCCACTGCTTCATAGTTTCTTCATTCAATCCATTTGCTTCCCAAAGGTTGTCCATTTCCTGAGTTGCTTTTTCAGCAAAATAGCTAGATAACAGTTGTTTGATTTCAAGAAGTTGAGCTTCATTTAGGTCGTATCGAAAAACCCTCAGAAGTTCGTGCTGTAAATTAGTGAGTTTATTTTCGGTTATCATACCAATATGCTTTACACAAATATAAATCACTTCACAAAAGAAACCTACCTTTATACAAGCAGTGATGTGGTTGCATTCCACAACAAAAAAGCCCGAACTCAAACCAGTTCGGGCTTTTGCAAACTGTAATCACAGCGGTTAATCTTTCGAGCCAAGCATTACCATATCATTCACATTAATTTCAGTAATGTATTTCTTTTCTCCCGCAGTGGTTTCGTAGTTACGGTGCACCAGTTTTCCTGATACCGCTACTTCGCTACCTTTCTTTAAATATTGTCCGGCAATATCCGCCAGCTTGCCCCAGATCACCAGGTTGTGCCATTGCGTGTCTTCCACCTTCTCGCCTTTCTGATTCTTGTAAGAATCGGTGGTAGCAATAGAGAAGCTTGCCATTTTCTTACCGCTGTCAAAAGTTCTTACTTCAGGATCATTACCCAAGCGGCCGATCAGTTGTACATTGTTCCGTAACGTTGTCATACATGTAAAATTTAAAGTGTTAAAAATTGATTTTCGTTTTTGTTAACCGCATGTTTTGCGATTGATGGAACAAAGGTGTTGATAGAAAAAAAAGATAGTCGTATGGTAAACGCTTATAATCGATTATATTCGTTTGTAAACGTTTACAAACGGATATCAATCATTATAAAATGGCAAAACAAGAACAGAAAACGTGTTTAGAGTGTGGTGAGGCTATCGTTGGCCGGATTGATAAAAAATTCTGTTCCGACCTTTGTCGCATTGCCTACAACAATAAATTGAATAGCGACAACACCAACTATGTACGCAACGTCAACAACATTTTGCGGAAGAACAGGCGTATTCTCCTTGATCTTAATCCCGAGGGAAAAAGTAAAGTTAGCCGGGATAAGATGAAAGCAATGGATTTCGATTTTCGATACTACACCAGCACATACACCACCAAAGAAGGCGCACAATACTTTTACTGCTACGAGCAAGGTTACTTACCTATTGAGAAAGATGGCTGCCTGTTGGTGATTAAAAAAGATTTCTAATTCATCTATCAAATGAATCAT
>JBKJOF010000068.1:0-6189 GCA_046595655.1 Chryseolinea sp.
TAATCACCGTGTACAACTGCTTTGCTTCCGCAGAAAACAATTTGCTGTGAGGTAAGGAACGGAAAATGTTCTGCCAGCCAATCGAGTTTTTCATTTAGAGATAACGGAAAAGGAATCGCTGCGGAAACAATGAAGACTTCATACTTTTTATTCAGATCGAGCATTACTTCCTTGCAATTCGCATTCACCTCTAGCGTACGAAAGAAATTCGGACGAAAAGGATATCGCTGTATGGTATCATGATTTTCAGGAAAGCCATGGCCTTCTGCTTTTCCGTTCAATGAATCGCGGGTAACGCGATGTCCAAAATCCTTCTCATACAATTTGATAAACTGACCGGTGGCATCGGCCATCACATCATCCATGTCTATAATTAATCTTTTCATTCTGGTCATCCTTCCTTTTGCTTATCTTTATCAGTGGCAAAGATGATACTTTATGAAATTGAAATCAATTCTTAAGTTCATAATGCGGTCTACTCCTCATCAATCTATGTTACCTAAAGATGGTTCATTCTTTTTCACTCATACATTATCAAAGCCGACCGATGGAAGAGCATGATGACATCATAGTATATGCTCAATTTGATACTGCTATCGAAGCCAACATTGTGAAAGGTAAACTGGATGCGTATGATGTGGCGTGTTTTCTGAGCGAAGAGAATATGGCCAACCTTTATCCTGGCAATTCGATTTTATCTTTCCGGGTAAAACTTCATCTTTTTGCAAAAGACCAAGAACGCGCCAAGCAAATTCTGGACGACCAGACTTTCCTTACCTTAGATTCAGAGTCAACTATAAAATGTTTGCGTTGTCATTCGCCCCGAATTGAACGAGATTTCCCTCGGGCATTTGATCAAAGTGTTTCCTCATCGTTAAGCGTTCTGTTCTTTGGAATATTCTTTCCCGAACGAAAAATCTATCGCTGCCAGGATTGTGAATTTGAATTCAAAAAAACTTGATCGACCTGTTTTGAACATTATATAGCGCACATTAAAGGTTTTTTTAACACCAGAAAATGTTACCAAAACGGTAACATTTTACTACTTTTACGCAGCATGAGGGTAATCGCTGTAAAAACATTAAAGGCGTTCTTGGGCAAATATCCGCAGGCTCAACAACAACTTTTGGCTTGGTATGAAGAAATGCAAACCAGCCAATGGGTCAGCCCAAATCATTTAAAAGTACATTACAAAAGCGCTTCAATTTTATCTGACAAGCGAGTGGTTTTTAATATTCACGGCAATTCGTATCGACTTATCGTTGATATTGAATATCGATTAAAAATTGTTTTTGTAGTGTGGTTTGGAACACATAAAGAGTATGATAAAATAGATGCTAAAAAAGTGACCTATGATAAAGCCAATAAGAAATAAGAAACAGTATGAAGATGCGCTAGAACGCATTTATGAGATGATGCAAAAAAAACTGAAAGAAGATTCCAAGGATGCTTCTGAGTTGGAAGTTCTTTCGATTTTGGTAAAGGCTTATGAAGATGATCATTTTTCTCTTCCCAAACCTAATCCTATTGATGCCATAAAATTTAGAATGGAACAAATGGGCATATCCGAATCTCAACTATCTGCAATTCTTGGCAATCGAAGTCGTAAGTCGGAGATACTTTCTGGTAAGCGTAAGTTGAGTTTATTTATGATTCGAAAGCTGAACCAAGTGATGCACATTCCTGCAGACGTGTTGATTCAGACATATTAAAATCTATTGATTTAGATACTCTTCGTAAGAAAAATAGATTTTCCCTGGGCGAAAAAATTTCAATACCCAATATCATTTACTGGAACTTACCTCATTCTATTAGCCTTTTGTTGTTTTAATTTTAATTACAGTTAATGGCTGTTCGTTGTCTTTCCTTTCCCGAACGAAAGATTTATCGCTGCCAGGATTGTGAATTTGAATTCAAAAAAACTTGATCGAACTATAATTTATTTGAATCTTGAACCCTGATATTTTACTACCATGCCAGGAAAAACAATTATAGGAGTTATGGGCCCAGGTGAAGGAGCCACCCCGGACGAAAACGAAATGGCGTATGAGCTTGGAAAAGCTATTGCCAAACAAGGATGGATTACCTTAACCGGTGGTCGCAGCTTTGGTATTATGGATGCCGCTTTAAAAGGCGCTGTTGAAATGGGTGGCCTGACCATTGGCGTATTACCGGGAGACTCTGACAAGAATGCATCGGAGAATGCTCAGATTAAAATCATTACCAGCATGGGCAGTGGTCGCAATTACATCAGTGTTTTATCGAGCCATGTTTTAGTGGTACTCGGTATGGCAGCGGGTACTGCTTCTGAAGTTGCGTTGGCTATTAAATCGAACAAGAAGGTAATTCTCCTCAATCAGGATGATGACACAATTAGGTTCTTTAAAAAAATCGGATCTTATAAAGTGATGGTATCATCAACGGTAGTGGAAGCTATTGCTCAGATTAAGGATTATTTGTCGGTGCATGCTGTAAGGTAATCTTCAGGGTGGCTTCAACTACTTACGGGCAAACTTTCAACGTTGGAGTATCACCATCCTCAACCTCTCCAAACCACACCACTCCGTACTCTTTATAAATTCCCATGCCAATGGCTTTCCATTTTACCTTGCTCCAAGTGCCAAGGTTAATGAGCAATGGATTATGACCTGGGCTAATTTTCCAACCATCAAGTCCTTCTTTTGCATTGGCTCCGGCTGAACTGTAGTAGGCAATCTCAAATCCGTTTCCGGTATATCCGGTAATCTCTTTTGGCTTAGACCACATGCAGGAAGCTTGTTTGTGGTCACTTGTGTAGCAGCAAGATGTCCACTTACCTTTCTTTGACCAGCTATGAGGATTGCATTTATTGTCGACATCAAACACATAATTATCGGCCAAGTCGCGGGCGTGAGTTTGAGCCACCACCGTAAGTTTCGCTGAGATTGGAATCTGCTCCAATCCCTTGCTTTCGCGATATTCCTTGATCATATCATAGAGTTTCTTCTCTTCAGAACTCAAACAAACTTCAGCCGGTTTTGACTCTTGAATGGACGAAGAACCCATCAAAAACAGGATCGGTAATATAAAAATGAATGACTTCATGACGCTGGGTTTTGGAAACTCTCGATAAATATCCATCAGATAACGGATTCAGGGGTAAAAATATCTCGATTTCTGACTTGAATTTTCTAATTTTCGGCCTCAAAAAAATGGCCTGGGTTTAACCGGCAAGAAGAAACACACAAAAGCACTTAAACACATTACAGAATGAGCGATCAGAAAATTACCATTAGCAACGGAAAACTAACAGTACCGGACAACCCAACCATTCCATTCATTGAAGGAGACGGAACAGGTGTAGATATTTGGCCAGCGGCAAAAGTGGTATTCGATAAAGCAGTTGAAAAAGCCTATAACGGCAAACGCAAAATAAACTGGAAAGAAGTATTGGCAGGCGAAAAGGCTTTCAACAAAACAGGTAACTGGATGCCGGAAGAAACTCTTGCGGCTTTCCGCGAATACTTGGTAGGTATTAAAGGTCCGTTGACTACTCCTGTTGGTGGTGGTATCCGTTCACTCAACGTAGCGCTTCGTCAGGAACTTGATCTTTATGCTTGCGTTCGTCCGGTAAAATGGTTTAAGGGTGTGCCGTCACCTGTAAAAGAACCACAAAAGACTGACATGACAATCTTCCGCGAAAACACAGAAGACATTTATGCGGGTATTGAGTTTCAGGAAGGAACTGCGGATAACAAAAAATTCCTTCAACTTTTAAAAGAGAATTTCCCTAAGCCATATTCTAAGATTCGTTTCCCTGAAACTTCAGGTATAGGCATCAAGCCTGTATCGAAAGAAGGAACTGAGCGTCTGGTTCGTGCAGCAATTAAGTTTGCTATCGAGCAAAAGAAACCAAGCGTAACGTTGGTTCACAAAGGTAACATCATGAAATATACTGAAGGTGGTTTCCGCGATTGGGGATATGCCTTGGCTAAATCTGAATTTGGTGCAGTTGAAATTGATGGCGGTCCTTGGATGGAAATCAATAACAACGGTCATAAAATTGTTATCAAAGATTCTATCGCTGATGCATTCCTTCAACAGATCTTATTACGTCCAGATGAATATTCTGTAGTAGCAACGCTTAACCTGAATGGCGATTATATTTCTGATGCATTAGCAGCCATCGTTGGCGGTATTGGTATCGCACCAGGCGGTAACATCAATTACATTACTGGATATGCCATCTTCGAAGCAACACACGGAACAGCACCGAAGTATGCCGGTCAGGATAAAGTAAATCCAGGCTCAGTAATTCTTTCTGGTATCATGATGTTAGAATACATGGGCTGGCAAGAAGCTGCTGACTTAATCTATAAAGGATTAGAAGCAGCCATTGCATCGAAACGTGTTACCTACGATTTCCACCGCCAGATGGAAGGAGCTACTTTACTAAAGTGTTCTGAATTTGGACAAGAAATTGTGAAGAATATGTAGTGCATTAAGGATATAGAATTTAGGAGTTAGAATTTAGAACGGCAGTTTAGGTTTTTTTAGACGGAGAACTCGAAACTTTTAACTCAAAACTAATAAGGGGTTCTCGCCCCTTATTTTTTTATATCTTCGTTCCTTATGAAAGGTATTTCTTCTTTGCGTCCTCAGCGCTCTCTGCGGTTAATTGCTTTTTGATCCATGAAAATTCTGAGAGGGCTTTACACAGCCTATGTCATCATTGGCTTCATCATCTTTTTTTTCATTGCCTTTATATTCTTTCTCGTACCAATTTTATTTCCAAAACAATTTCTCCTCACGGGAATTATCAATCGATGGTGGGCGCGTTGCTTGTTGACTTGTGTGGTGCTTCCCTTCCAATTAGATTATCGACAGAAGCTTGATCCGAAGAAGCAATACATATTTTGTCCGAACCACCTTTCTTACGTTGATATTGCCACGATGGCGTTGAATCATCACAATACTATTTTCGTAGGAAAGAATGATATAGAACGCGTTCCGTTGTTCGGATTCATGTATCGTAAACTTCACATTACGGTAGATCGTTCCAAACTAAAAAGCCGCTACTCTACCCTACTCCGATCGCTGAAGGCGATTGATGAAGGTAAAAGTCTGGTTATTTTTCCTGAAGGAGGAATCATTTCGATGCACGATCCAATTATCTCGCGGTTTAAAGACGGACCTTTTCGTATTTCTATTGAGAAACAAATCCCCATTGTGCCCGTCACCATTCCATATAATTGGATAATTTTGCCCTCGGCTGGAAAGCTCTTTCGGTGGCACAAAATGAAAGCAGTTTTTCACGAACCCATCGATCCGTCAGCCTACACTTTACAGGATGTTGACCAATACAAGCAACGGGTATTCAATATTATTAACGAAGAGCTGAACCGACATTTGAAACATGAAAATTGATCGCCCCCTATTAGATAAAATAGCGCACCTCGCCCGACTGGAGTTCGATGAAAAAGACGCAGCCAAAATGATGAGCGACATGACCGCCATTGTGAATTGGGTAGAAAAATTAAAAGAAGTAAACACCGATGGCGTTGAACCTCTAACCACCATGAGCCACGAAGTAAACGTATTGCGCGAAGATGTGGTAGGTGAACATTTAAGTCACGAACGCGCACTGCTCAACGCACCTAAAAAAGATGCCGATTATTTTAGAGTGCCGAAGGTGTTGGAGTAAAATTACTAATACAAAACTCATATCCTGAATCGTTCGTCTCTGAACCTCACCAACTAAACCATGCAATCCTTTTTTTTCTGGAAGAACTGGCACAAAGAATACCGAACCATCTGGTACGTTGTTGCTGCTGTTTTTTTTCTGTCGCTTATCTTTTTGTGGTTCTCTTATTTTCAAGGCGCTTCTGGAGTAATTCATTGGGAGAAATTGCAGGAACAAAAAATAGTAGAGACTACCATCCACCAATTTAATCTCGGTCCCTTCGAGCTCAGCGTGCCGGGCGAAAGCTTTGTAATCTTCGAATACTTTAATGGGAGTGATCTTACCCCTAACACATCAGCTTCATACCTTTTCCTATTTGTATTTGCTATCAGCGCGATTGTATTACTCACCATCATTACCGTGTTGGAAGGATTGTGGTATTATGTTGCTATGGGACTTTTTATTTTGCTTGTAGTAACCTTACGCTTTGAAGTACTTGGCCTTTTCGGATTATCAGATAAGCTTCC
>JBKJOF010000076.1:0-4546 GCA_046595655.1 Chryseolinea sp.
AGTATAGAAATCAATGATCGCCCTACGATGCGTTACCTTCGCAGTAAAAATCATTTCACCAGTTGAAGAATAAACTTCAACTACAGCACCAAGCAGAATTTTATCGACCTTAAAGTAGAACACATCTCGTTTGGTTGATAGGATTGAAACCGGAACATTTTTGGTTTGCGCGTACAAGCCAGTGGATCCAGCCAGCATGATAATGATGAACATAAATTTTTTCATAGGGATAGCTTTTGACAAGCCATACTGCTAACAAGATGCCAACTGGTCAAATGTCGATTCTGACTCTCAATCGCTATTCATATATGGAAAGCAAACCATTTTGGGAAAAAAAACCTCGCGATAGAGTAGTATATGAAAAGGAATGCGAACTATCATGTACAAACTTTTCGGGCTGGTTTAGGGAAATCCGTTGCTGATAAAACCATTAGAAACAAAAATAAAAGACTTGATCAGGTCGCGACTCACATTTGCAATTGCTTCCGAACGTTTAGACTGAACAAATGGTCCCTTCTTATGCGCTGGTTGAGTTCCGTATCGCAGCTCTTAACATTACCGTGGCGGTGTAAATAATAACACCAATTACCACCCAGCGGAGGATATCCATAGGCAATGATTTCACCAACAAGGCGGCAATCAATACTGCAATCGTTCCAGTTAAAGAAATGCTAACCGCTGCCCGTCTGTTGTATGCTCCTTCTTTAATAAATTTAAAAGAGGCCACTAACATTAAGAAACCGCATGAGCCCATCATAATTGGGAACGCAACGGTTGGAGACATTCCTAATGCAAACACCAATGCCATACAGGGAGCATAAAGTCCAATACCGGCTGTCATAAGCGCACCTAACACAAAATTAACAGATACTGCAAGTACAAGGGTCTTTCCTTCTAATCCGATCAAGTCACCTCCTCCATTCACCCATCCTATTTTAGTGGCGATCATAAAACCGGCAGCAACAAAAAGCGCAATGCCCATTGTGAATCGTATTTTGGTTTCTGACAATTTAGATACAACACCTGCACCTAACAAAGCACCAACACCTGACGATCCTATCATAAGCACCAACGTTAAAGGATCAACTTCTACAATGTTAATGAAGATAATAGCTTGCGCTACCGTGGGAATAGCATTTGCAACATTCAGTGTTCCCGGTATAAGTCGATCTTCCGACTGCTTCATGAATTTAAACATTGCAGTCTCGATGGCGAATGATCCGATACCCAGTGTGTCAAAGAAGTTTCCTACAAATCCGATGGCTCCGGTTTTAACCCACGAGTTATCCTCAAGTTGATCTTTATGTTTAATGAAATCCTGAATTAGTAAAAAGATTACCCAGAGTCCCAGAAGAATCAGTACAATCCAGATTGCAGTTGTCATAAGTCGATTTAGACAGCAAAATGCAAAGGCTTCTTCTATTGTCCAAAATTATTTGAGTCCGCTGTTTTATAGTTGAGAAACAGACAATTTGCATATTGCTTTGAGCAGAACCCTCAGCGAACCGCAGCGCTCTCCACAATTAAGTTTACAGGCTAATTAAAAATGATCTTCGAATACTTCACTTTCTCACCCGTTGTTACTCTCACAAAAAACAATCCTGTAATGCGAGTATTCATTGTGCAGTGGGTGTAAGTTTCATCATTGGAGACACTAACAGCATACAACTTTCCGTTCGCATCCATCAACTGGACCTCCTTAATTTTTTCTAAGGGATAATCAATCCAGAACATTCCATTGGATGATGGGTTTGGGAAAACGTTTAGTTGTTCCACTTCGCTATCATCAACTCCAGTTATTGTTTCTTCATGCCACAGTGTTTTTAACAGACTGATCTCATCGGGTTGTAGAACTGAATTGTAGATTCTTACTTCGTCCAGAACGCCATTGAGAAAATAATCTCGTTGGCTCTCGCTCTTCTCACCGAAGGTAATGGCGTTAGCGGTGGTCAACATTAATCCGGTGTTGGCAATGTAACTATCCAGAACACCATCCAAATACATTTCCATGGAGTAGCCAGTATAAACAACAGCAATGTGATAATACTGATTTGCATTCAGTGGCAATGAACTATCCAAATCTTTTGTTCCACTTTCTGTTTTAACTGTCCATCGAATTTTTCTATTCAGTGTAATAGAAACCTTCCATCGTTCTTCCCAGCTTCCATGAGAAAGAATAAACGCTTCGTGATTGGCTGATCCTGCAGCAATCCAAAATGAAAGCGTTATTGCATTGCTGAAATTAAAAGCAGATTGATTGTCTACATAAATAATATCATTACCAGATGAGAAGCGATAAGCAAAATCAGGATTATCCAAAGCATCGGGAGCTTGTTGTGTTCCGGTAATGTGCGCGTCATATTCGTTGCCGCTATAATCTTTTACATTTATGTTCAGCGGATAATATGCAAAGGGATCAGTTGTCTCGGTGGTTTCGTGTTTCACTAATATATTGACGGTACTTTCTGTGCTGAGATCAAAATCATTTGTCACTTTACAGGTAATGGAATAAAGTCCTTCTGTTAAAGGTGCCGTCCAGATTAAAAGGGAATCTTGTTGTGAAATTGTTCCCGATGGAACCGTCCAGGTATAGGTAAAATTTTCTTGCGATGCATTTTCGACATGCGCTATAATTCTAGTCTGATCTTCTCCGATATAGAATTTCTTATCTGATTCAATTGAAATAATAACCGGTTCTGTTGGAATATTTTCTACAACAGAAATGACCAGACTATCTTTCAATGTTTCTCCACCAGAAATGATCTCTACTTTAATTTCATTTTCGCCAACAACACTAGGAGTTGCCCAACTCAGCAGGCCGGCTGTAGTTGTTGTCAGTGCTACATCGTTAACAAACCAGTTATAGGTAACAGACGAAGGTGCATTTTCAATTTCAACATAGAGATTGGCTGAACTATTAAATTCTAACAGTGTGTTTTGAGTTGAAAAGGATTTGATCCGAAAGTCAGGAGTAAAATCATTTTCGTAATGATAATCGATTACATGACCATCAGCATATAATTTGCCTTTGCTTACAGTGGTTGATGTTCCCGCAGGAAGATACGTTAGCAGAATAACTTCGCCTGCTTTTATTTCTACTTGAAAATCTCCCGTGGCATCTTCATAAAGATTCGTTTCGGAGATACCATCATAAAGATCAAATGATGGTGTTCCAAGATGTAACGTTACCTGCTGATTAGTTGAATGAGGATTGTAATACAGAAACGTTGCAAAGTGTTGATCTCCGAAAAAATCAGTTTTGTTAAGATCAAGTTGCAGAATTCCTTCCACATCGGTCGGTTCAACAATTGCTGCAAGATACCCTACGTGAGAAGATCCATATAGACCCAGGTTGGTTTGTGCCCAACCGTTGCGTTTAGCATCACCAGTGCCATACAATGCTTTACCTTCCCAATTTTCTTTGATGGCTTCATACCCTACTACGGACTGTGGATCAGACTGATTGCTCCAATCAAAATCATCTTGTTTGTTACTATCTAAAAATCCAGGGTAATATAAGCGACTGGCATTCGCCAGATTCAATGTCCATTTTGCAATGGCGCGCGCATACCGTTTGTCATATTTCACCAGCGGAACCAATGCAGCGGCTTGTTGAAATCCATTCATCATAAATGCATAGTCGTTACCTTGATCGTTGGCCTCACCTATCAATCCTGAAATATCTTTACCATCCCACTTACCAACAATGGTTCCCCAATCTCGAAGCTCTCCCCGATCGAATGACCAATTCAGCATCTTGTCAATATTATAATTTGATTCTAAGGTTGCATTCATTTTTGCTGCAACCAATGTTCCATACGGAAGCTGAAGTTCATAAGAAGGATTGGAGGTTAACCCAGACAAAAATTCAATCGCCATTTGTGCTCCCTCTAAATATTTTTGTTCGCCTGTTTTAATGTAGGCGTGATATAATAGCCAGCCAATTGTTCCCGCTGACTCAGGTTCTTTGACACCGTCTGCATTTCCAGTCATGGAAGAAAGTTTCCATCCTCTGTAATTCATTTGTGGAACTGTCCACGGTGTGGTTTTACCACCCATAGTATGAACGGCTTCGAGCCACTGATCTGCAACGTGAGTAAATTGCGTTTCAAAATCCGGAGTTGACGGATATAAGGTATAGGCTTGATAAAAGAAAACATTTGGCATTAGATCATACCACCAATCATTTCCGCTGGAAGAATTGTATCCGTTTAGATATACATTCTGTCCGTTGCCGGAATTATAAAAGTCTTTGATTTTCTCAACCCAGTTTATGCCTGCTTGATTTGATTTGTTAATGTTCATTAATGATGCGCCAACAATTGAAGGAATGATATTGATGGCCTCTGCCTGACCAGAACTGTTAGTCCCAACATAGGTATCTAAAAGAATAGGCTGAAGTGATGGATAATTAATGCCGTTTGGTTTCAAACTGATTAGAGGAAGATGTTGACCTGTTGCATCTGTTTTGAAAACAAAAGCATCATACTGAATAGCAACCTCTTTCCAATCGCGCATGAGGTAAGGTGAAGGAAGATCGGGCATT
>JBKJOF010000077.1:0-55046 GCA_046595655.1 Chryseolinea sp.
GAGCGCCAGTTGGCGGAGTTTGAGAAGAAAGAAGATGCTATGCTTCTTAATTTTGGTTATCAAGGTGTGGTGTCTATCATCGATGCTTTGGTAGACCGGAAAGATGTAATTGTATACGATGCTGAATCGCATGCCTGTATTATCGATGGCGTCCGCTTGCACATGGGCAAACGTTTTGTATACACTCACAATGACATGGATAGCCTGGAGAAACAACTTCAGCGCGCTACTAAATTGGCTGATGAAACAGGCGGTGGTATATTAGTAATTACAGAAGGTGTATTCGGAATGAGTGGCAAGCAGGGAGACTTGATCGGTGTTGTTGAGCTGAAGAAGAAATATAATTTCAGATTATTCGTAGATGACGCTCACGGTTTTGGTACGATGGGTAAGACCGGTGCCGGAGCAAGTGAGGAGCAAGGTGTACAAGATCAGGTCGATCTTTACTTCTCTACTTTCGCTAAATCGATGGCCAGCATTGGCGCATTTGTGGCGGGCGATAAACATATTTTAAAATACCTACGATACAGCGTTCGCTCGCAGATTTATGCTAAGAGTTTACCAATGCCATTAGTGATTGGTGCTATGAAGCGCCTGGAATTATTAAAGACCCAACCCCAGCTAAAAGACAATTTATGGAAGGTAACACGTGCCATGCAGAGCGGTTTGAAGGAGCGTGGCTTTAATATTGGAACCACCACTTCACCTGTAACTCCAGTGCTTTTTAAAGGTGGTGTAGGCGAAGCAGCAAACATGTCGATGGATCTTCGTGAGAACTACGGAATTTTTTGTTCTGTGGTCATCTATCCTGTTGTACCTAAGGATGTTATCATGTTCCGTATCATCCCAACAGCCATGCATACTTTGGAAGATGTGGAGATGACTTTAACCGCTTTTTCGAAGCTGAAAGAGAAGCTCGATAATGGCTTTTATAAGGAAGAGGTATTGGTGTCTGTAACGAAGGGGGTTTAAAAAAAACCTCCTTTTTAGTTGTTTTAAAAGGTTTTTACCTAAATTGGCATTACGAAATTATTTTTCAATCTTAAAACTGTACGACAATGCAAAAATTTGAAGAGCTTAAAAGTCTTATCGCCTCCCTCCAAGATGATGCTGATAAGTTTTATAACAAGGGCAATAGTGCTGCCGGAACTCGTGTAAGAAAGGGTATGCAAGACCTTAAAAATCTGGCTCAAACTATACGTTCTGAGGTGCAGGATGTTAAAAACAAAGCTTCGTAAAAATAAGATTTTCTAACGAAGACATTTTTCAACCCAAAATTTTACAGAAAGGGATCGATTATTAATCGATCCCTTTCTTGTTTAATTGATTTCAAATTGACTTCAAAAACTCTTGTCTTCATAAATCAATTTTCCATTGAAGATGGTCATGATCACTTTCGTTTCGTGTGTCTTGATTGGTTCAATCTTGAATAGATCTTGCGAGAGTACTACAATGTCGGCCAGGTACCCAGTAGCAATTTTACCTTTTGTGTTTTCATCGGAAGATGAATAGGCGCCTCCATAAGTATAGGCAAACAACGCATCCTGAATTGAAATCTTTTGATTCGAAACCCAACCCTCTGGTGGTTTGCCATCAATGGTTTTTCGAGTGACAGCCGTATGCAAGCCACGAATTGGATTTAAACTAACACATGCAGGCCAATCACTACTAAAAACCAGTTTGGCTTTGTTCTTTAGCATCGAAGCCCATGCAAATGAATTAGGTAATCGTTTCTCACCGACAGCACTTGCCCAAACAGAAGCTGTTCCGGGTTCTGCGTGAATAGGTTCCATCGAAGGCAGAACACCGAGTTGAGCGAAGCGCGGAAAATCTTCAGACGAAATCATTTCAATATGTTCAACGCGGTGGCGAGCGGATTTTGTTCCATTGACTTTCTGCGCATTTTCATAGGCATTGAGTGATTCTCGTACGGCATTATCACCAATGGCATGTGTATAAATTTGAAATCCACGTTTATCAAATTCAGTAACAAGGTTTCGATACAGATATAAAGGTAATGCCAACGAGCCCGTAGGTAATGGATCATCATGCGAAACATCACTGTAGCGATCTAGCATAGACCCGGTATGCGATTCGATGACACCATCGAGCATAAACTTTACAGCATTGGCTTTGATCATGGGATGATATCCAATCCGATTTTTAATTTTTGTGAAAGTTTCAATATCCTGAGGAGTTGTAAAATCACCAACCGAAAACGCAGTTGATGTGCGAAGTGTTAGCTCACCATTTTTTAAGAGCTCTTCATAAAGTGAAAATTCTTCCTCTGATCCGCTGGCGTTTTGAATAGTTGTAATACCCAATGACGCAGCAAGTTTCATTCCTTTTCGCAAAGCATCTAACTTTTCTTCGCGACTGGTTGGAGGTATTACCTTCGAGAAAATAAACTGGGCTTCTTCCGTTACCGTTCCAGTTGCATCGCCATTTGCATCGCGAAGTACTGCACCGTATCCATTAAACTTGTAATCTTTATTTACTCCGGCAAGCTCAAGTGCTTTGCTATTTACCCACGCACTGTGGCCATCGTACGCACGAATGTAGATAGGACGATCACTGATTACTTTATCCAATATTTCTTTCGAAGGAAAACCTCCACTGAACATGGTGTATTGCCATCCTCTTCCGGTAATCCATTTTCGATCGGGATTGTTCTTTGCAAATTCAGTGATGCTTTTTAATACATCGTCAAGGGTGGCTGCATCAGTCAGTTCAACTTCAGACAATCCCAAGGAGCCATTTAAAAAATGAATGTGCGCATCATTGAAGCCAGGAATTACTAACCTACCTTTCAGATCAATGATTTGTGTTTGCTTATCAGCTAACTTTTTAATCTCGGTCGACTTACCGACTTGTATTATGTGATCTCCTTGAATAGCGACAGCTTCAACAAAAGAAGAAGCACTTTCACTCGTCCATACTTTACCATTGATAAGAATCAAATCAGCATGACTCTTTTTGGTTTGAGCGTAAGTGAAAAGGCTTAGGGATAAAAAGAAGAGAAGCAGGAGTGAGGATTTACATTTCATAGGTATCGAATTCAAATTTCAATTTAATAAAATGAAAAGCAGATCACGAAACAAACCTTGAGGTAATGTGTGAGATTACCTGACAGGTGTTGACGTGTCTTGAATTTCTTTGGCTCCTAGATAAAATAGGTATGCTGAGAGTGCCATAAACACGTGCGCTAAATCATTATAATTAAACCACCGATGAATGGAGAATTCAGTTAGATGCACAATAGCAGCAACGGCTGATATTCCTACCGCTACTAACAATAATTTACTTTCCCTGTTTTTCTTTTTAATGTAAATGTAAAGCTCGAATGAAAACACAATGATCAGCAAACCATAGCTGGCATGTAATTCTACATAGAAAAAGTTTAATGTAGATATTGCGACCACAATCATAACGATCAGTTCAACGATATTAAAGATGGAAAAGAACTTGCCAATGCCAGACTTGAGAAATGGTTTCGCATGAAAGATAGCAACCCGTTCAATTAGAGCAATCGATAACATTCCGACAATCCATCCTGGTACTTTCCAGGCAAAGCTCAACGCATACAAAAATCCATGACCGATGATGCCACCAAGTGCGGTGGATATTGACATGGTCAAAAAATAATACGTAAAGAACTGAATGACCTTCGAAGGTCTTTGTGTTTTTCTTAATTTGAAATACGCATACAAACAAATACCTGCAACCAAAAGATCGGTCGCTACAGTTACGGGTTCTGTTATTTTTATTCCGAATAACATAATCGCTGTTTCTGCATTCTCCATAAAAATCGTTTTATACTCCGGCTTAAAGAACAACAATAATACCGCATATTAATCATTCGTATTTTCTTCTTCTTATTTTAGCATCAAAAGTAAAACAACCCTCTATGCTGAAGAAAATACTTTGGATCACCCTCATTGTCTTTATCATCGTGGCGATTGCGTTTTTTAGTTTAGCGCCAAGTATTATTGACAAGTCGATGAACAAAGTTATTCATGTTGCTTCCTCTTCGGATAAGGTAAGCTGGTACGACTCAATACCTTTCATTTCCGATCTACATTGTGACGCTTTATTATGGGATCGTAATTTTTTAGAACGCGATAAAAATGGTCATGTTGATTTACCGCGTATGCAAGAAGCCAATGCTGCATTCGAAGTATTTACGGTGGTGAGCAAAACTCCACGCGGAATTAATTATAACAAGAATACAGGTGATACCGATCAGGTCGCGTTATTGAGTTTTGCTCAATTGAGATCTCCTGTCGATTGGTTTAGCATAAAATCAAGAGCGCTTCATCAATGTGCGCAGTTGCATGAGTTTGCTTCTGAGAGTAAAGGCGCATTTCGTGTACTCACCAATAAACAAGAACTGCGGCAATTTATTCACGATCGTCAAACGAATCATAGTCTTACTTCAGGAATGCTGGGATTAGAAGGTGCACAATGTCTGGAAGATGATCTTCAAAACCTCGATGTATTTTATAAAGCTGGTGTACGCTACATTGGTCTAACACACTTCTTCGATAATGAGTGGGCGGGTTCAGCGCATGGTGTAGAGAAAGGAGGTCTTACCGAAAAAGGAAAAGCACTCATCAAAAAAATGGACAGTCTTCATATTATTATTGATATCGCACACGTTTCTCCCAAAGCTCTTAATGATATTTTCGCTACTACCTCGGGGTCTGTTATTCTTTCGCATGGTGGAGTAAAAGGCACGTGTAACAACAATCGAAATCTATCCGATGAACAGATCTTAGAAATTGGAAAAAGAAATGGACTTATTGGAATTGGGATGTGGGATACTGCAGTTTGTGGAACGGATATTGACGCTACAGCGAATGCTATTCAATACGTAGCAAATAAAATTGGTGTAGATAGAGTAGCAATGGGTTCTGATTTTGACGGAGCCACAACAACAAGCTACGACATTAATGGATTCCCAGTATTAGTTAAGGCTCTTGAAAAAAAAGGATTTAGCCGAAAGGATATTGAGAAAATAATGGGCGGAAACGTGCGTGATTTTATGCTTAGAAATCTCCCAGATTAAAAAAGTAAATGAAGTGTTCCTTAATACAGAATTAAATGAGATTGTTACGCGTAGCATTTTTATGTGTTTTAGTAAATGGCTGCATGGCTCAACCATGTCCGGTAAAACTGGATCTAAACAATGTTAGAATTACAAATGAAAATAGGGAAGGAAAACCCACTACATTATTCGATGAACAACTACTTGCTGGAGATCCGATAAATAAAAAGGGTGGCAATCCAAAGACAGTGTGGTTTCCAGGGTGGGCAAAAGCCGATCATCCTGCGAGTGTATTTATTGATTTGAAAAATCCAGCAACGATCTCTTCAATTTATCTGCGTGATGTAAACAATAAAGGTTTTTTTAAAATCGAAGCCGGATCACCAGGGCATTGGAATTTAATTGCTGGCGATAGTTTAAAAAATTACGAGGCGTGGAATGCTCATCCTGTTAGTGTAACTACACAATACCTCCGGTTCACAAGAGTAACAGGAAATTCGAATGTTTCGGAGATTGTTATTTATGGGTGCATGCTGCCTGACAATGGACCTCCAACGGCTATCAAAGATCTCCGCGTAAATGTCACAACAGATAATGCCGTTAAAATTATCTGGACATCAACTGGCGATGACGGAATCTTGGGTGCGTCAACTCAATATGATATTCGATACAGCACTTCACCGATAACATCATCTGAAGATTTTGAAACAGCAAAGATTGTAGATGGAGAACCTGATCCGAAATTTTCTGGAACAATACAATCTTATTTAGTAAGAGGTCTTTCTTCTAAAACGGATTATTACTTTGCAATAAAAGCAAAAGACGAGGAAGGTAATGTTAGCAAACTATCCAATGTAATTTCAACAACTACCGTGGAAGCAACTCAAGCTAAGGTCATCACAATGGATAAATTTATTGGCGCCAACGTCTTTGTTGATGATCCCATTGATAAACTAAAAGCCGTTGGGTTTATCCGTGAGTATCACAATTGGAAGTGGGACGAAGGTGGAGCTAAAACCTATGATGGATATCCACGAAATAAAATTAAGTTTGCCCCAAGTGCAGGTGCAGAAGGAAGCTGGAATTTTGATAACTATTACGCAACTATAAAAGCAGCAGGATTGGAAATATCACCTGTCATTCAAGGTAACGTAAACTGGTTGCAAGGCGGAACCAATTTCCCATTTGATGATAAGCCCTTAGATAAGCCAGACGCAAAGACAGATGATCCAAATTCATATCAAGCAAAAGCACACCACCTTTTTCAATTCGCTGCGCGCTACGGCAATACAACGGTTAAACAAGACAAACTTACACTTGATCCCAGTCAACATTTTAAAAGCGGATTAGGACTTGTTCATTACATTGAAGATTGGAACGAACCCAATAAGTATTGGCTAGGAGCGAAAGCAGAATTTCGCGCGCAAGAGTATGCAGCAATGGCTAGCGCAAATTATGATGGTCATGACCAAACAATGGCGCAAGGCACAAAAACCTTTGGTGCCAAACAAGCCGATCCTCAAATGAAATTTGTAATGGGCGGCATTGCGGGTGTTGATATAAAGTGGATTGAAGAAATTCGATATTGGTTTGAAAATAACCGACCCGATAATGCTTTCATTCCCGATGTTATTAATGTGCATCATTATTCTTGGAAGAATGGTAAGAACGCTCAAGGTGGTGGCCCTGCTAAAAGTCCTGAGGAAGATGATTTTAAAGGCATGATGAAAGCCATTGTAGACTATAGGGATCAACATTTTCCAAATGTAGAAGTATGGATTTCAGAATTTGGATGGGATACGAATCCGGGCTCACCGTTGTGTCCACCACCTATTGTCGGAAATGATACTCAGGAAACTCAGGCTCAATGGCTCGTCCGTGCCTACCTCGCCTTTGCAGCGGCAGGCGTTGATCGTGCTCATATGTATATGTTACGCGACATAAATCCAGCAAGCCCCAAATGGTTTACATCATCTGGCTTAATTGGACCTAAAGGTGATTGGACTCCAAAGAAATCGTGGTATTATGTTTATACGCTGAAGAATTCCTTAACCGATATGATTTACACAGGAGAAGAAACTTCAAGTGATCCGAATGTTCTAATTTATAAATTCAAGAATGTCAACGACAATTCAGGTGCCTACGTAATATGGGCAAAGACGAAAGCGAATTATCGTGTTGCATCCTACATGCTTAGGTTGAAGGGATCGCCAACAAAAGCGAAAAGGGTTGAACTTACTGCTGGAGAAATAAATGGAACTCAAACTTCACTTTCAATACAAGCAAACAGCGTGACAACGTCAATAAGTGAAAGGCCGGTTATTATTTTAGTGGATCGTATTGAGTAGTGATTTTTATAAAACCCCTTTGTGAAGATTTGCTTTTTTTTTCTTTCGCATTCTTTTGAATAGCCAGAGTTTCATAATTCATGATACGAAGTGATCAAAGTAAAGGCTCAAGTGTTTTTAATACTGTGTTCGCAACAATCTTATGACCTTCAGTATTCGGGTGAATGCCATCTGCAATATTTAGTTTCTCTATGCCACCAACATCTTGAAGTAAAAAGGGAATGAGTGCAGCATTATTTTTCTTTGCCAGTGCAGGAAATACTTTCTTGAAATGAGTTGCATAGTCAGGTCCCATGTTTGGTGGAACCATCATACCGGCTACAATAATCTTCACTTTCGGATTCTTGATTTTAACTTTGTCAATAATCTTCTGAAGATTGGTTTCGGTCTGATCTAAAGGTAATCCCCTCAACCCATCATTCGCGCCAAGCTCTAAAATGAAAATATCAATCGGTTGTCGCAATACCCAATCCAATCTCGATAGCCCTCCTGCAGAAGTTTCGCCACTGAGCCCAGCGTTAATTACCTTCACCTTCTTTCCTCTCTCTTTCAATTTCTTCTCCACCTGATTTGGAAAGGCTTCTTCCGTTGAAAGTCCATAGCCAGCGGTTAAGCTATCGCCATAAAAAAGAATTACTTTAGGAGTTGGAGTAACCTGAAAGATGGAGAGGAATAAAATAATAAGTAGCTTTTTTACGACCATAGATATAAACTCAGTTGTGTTTTAATGTTTGCCGAAACAATTTTAGCATAATAACGCTTTACCATCATAATTGATTTAACAAAAACTATGTCAACAATTGTACTTCAAGCCGAAAACCTCACGAAGATATATCGATCAGCCGATAAAGAACTTACAGTTCTAGATAATGTAACCTTTTCGGTTGAACAGGGAAGCACGGTCGCTATCATTGGTCCATCTGGAAGTGGCAAGACTACGTTGCTTGGTCTTTGCGCAGGACTCGACACGGCTACATCGGGAACAATCTCGCTTATGAACTTCAAATTAAATGCAATTGATGAAGACGATCGAGCCTATCTTCGAAATCAATTTGTAGGTTTTGTCTTTCAGAATTTTCAGTTGTTGTCCACGTTAACAGCGTTAGAGAATGTAATGGTTCCTCTTGAACTTCGTGGTGAAAAGAATGTAGCACCCAAAGCAAAGGAGTTGTTGCATCGTGTAGGACTTGGTGACAGAACCCATCATTATCCTTCTCAATTATCAGGTGGGGAGCAGCAACGCGTGGCCATGGCCAGAGCGTTTATCACCAATCCAAAAATTCTATTTGCAGACGAGCCCACCGGAAATCTAGATGAAGAAAATGCTGTCCACATAACTGAACTCTTATTTAAAATGAATAAGGAACAAGGTACTACGCTGGTGTTGGTTACCCATAATCTTGAACTCGCTCAAAAGACCCAACGCATTTTAAAAATGAAAGGCGGAAGGATGGTAGAAGAAATTTTGAATGTTGCTTAAGCGAGCGAGAATTTTATTCAAGACTTCTGAGTATGATTTATGATTTGCGATTTTCTAATCAATCGGGTTTAGCTACTAAACATTTGAACGCCTGCATACTTAAACACTTCGAACCACAGCATCTCAACACTTCCTATGATTGAATACATTATCAAGATAAAGCGCAACACTCGATCGATCTTTAGCGACCGATGGATTTGGTTAATGGCGTGGCGCGATGCGCGGCATAATTTCCCTCGCTTGTTTCTTTTTGCTGCTTCATTAATAACCGGCATTGCCGCGGTAGTTGCGTTGGACTCCATTAACAATACATTACAAACCGACATCGATAAAAATGCAAAAGAATTAATTGGTGCCGATCTAGTAGTTAATGGTGACAAGAAATTTGATCCGAAACTAATCGCTGCTTTCGACTCGACAAAACTGGAGCAAGCAGGAGAGGTAGACATGGCTTCCATGGTTTTGTTCTTGAATAATGGACAATCACGTTTGATTCGGTTGGTGGCGATTTCGGGACCATTTCCTTTTTATGGAAAGATTGAAACACAACCGGATGATGCGTTTTCAAAAATCAAGCAAGGTAAAATTGCTGTAATGGATGAGACGCTTGCAACACAATACGAAGTAAGTTCAGACGATTCGATTCGCATTGGAAAAAGTGTCTTTAAGGTAGCCGGAGTGGTTACAAAAATTCCAGGTGGTGGGGGTATCATGGCATCGTTTACACCTTCGGTTTATATATCGATGAGCGAATTAGATTCAACCGGCCTTGTGCAGTTTGGAAGTCGTGTTAACTACAAGAATTTTTTTAAGATTGATGATCCAAAGCAGCTTGATGTAACAATAAAGAAACTTGATCCCATCATCAAAAAGTATGGACATTCTTACGATACAGTTCAGGAACGAAAAGAAAATTTAGGTGAAGGATTTTTATCGATCTACAGACTTTTCTCTTTGCTTGGTTTCATCGCATTGATTTTGGGATGTATTGGCGTTGCTAGCTCGGTACATATTTATGCGAGCGAGAAACGAGATGAAGTTGCAGTACTAAGATGTGTCGGCTCCTCGGGTTGGCAGGCTTTCAATATTTACTTCATTCAGATTTTTGCTTTGGGTGTAGTCGCCAGTATTATGGGTTCGTTGTTGGGCTTAGGCATTCAACAAGTCTTACCCATCTTGTTAAAAGGAATTATTCCGTTTGAAATTGGCTCCTCTATTTCATGGTCTTCACTAGTATTAGGTCTTTCACTTGGTACCGTCATTTCCATTTTATTTTCTATTCTGCCGTTGGTGTCGGTTCGGTTTGTGCCACCGCTTACCGTGCTACGTGCTGCAGCTGAAACGAAAACTCCATTCTCGAAAACCAGATTGGTTACCATCATACTCATTGCTATTTTTCCGATTGCCTTTGCATGGATTCAAACTCGCAGTTTGCTCACAGGCGTATCTTTCTTCTTGGGGCTTGCGGCCGCGTTGGGTTGTTTGTCCATTGTTGCAATGGGGCTTTTATATTTAGTGAAGAAATTCTTTCCGCACAATGCGGGCTTTATTGTTCGTCATTCATTGTCGAGTTTATTCAGACCCAATAATCAAACTCGTATGTTGTTGGTTACGGTTGGATTGGGAGCCTTCATCATTTCGATTTTAAATATTGTCGAGCAAAGCATGTTAAGTCAGGTAGAATTTACAGGCCAAGAAAATCAATCGAACACAATCTTATTTGATATTCAACCTGCACAACGAGAAGGCGTAACAAAATTGATGACCGATAACAAGTTAGAAGTGAAACAAGTAGTTCCGATTATAACCTGTCGGTTAAGTGAATTAAAAGGAAAGTCCGTTGAGTCTTATGTAACCAGTGAAGAAGACAGTATTCCCGATTGGGCATTGACTCGAGAATACCGCGTTACCTATCGTGATAGCCTTCATCATTCTGAAACATTAACCAAAGGCGAGATGCATCACAAGGCATCTGGTAGGGATTCTATTTGGGTTACCTTATCAGAAGGAATGGAAGAGTCATTGCATGTAACCATCGGAGATAGTCTGGTCTTTGATATTCAAGGTGTGCCCATGCGCGTTCGCATTTCAGGGATACGAAAAGTAGAGTGGCAAAAGGATCCACCTAATTTCATTTTTGTTTTCCCGAACGGAGTGCTGGAAGAAGCGCCACAAATTTTTGTTGCCACAACGCGAATCAGCGATCAGCAGATCGCAAACAAGTTTCAGCAACAGTTGGTAATGTTATTTCCGAACGTTTCGCTAATCGATTTACGATTGATTCTAAGTACTGTGAATGGTTTGTTTGATAAGCTTGGATTGGTGATTCGCTTCTTGGCATTGTTTAGCATAATCACCGGTTTGGTAGTATTGGCGGGCGCTGTTATCAACAGTAAATTTGTTCGCATCAAAGAGAATGTTTTGCTCCGAACCCTTGGAGCGAGAACACGACAAATCACAATGATTACCTTAATTGAATATGCCTGGTTAGGATTGTTCTCTGCTTTAACAGGATTGATTCTTTCCATTGGAGGTGGATTCTTACTAACCAAATTCTTCTTTGAAATTACCTTTGCGGTTGATCCCCTCGAATTAACCATTATTGGATTGGGTGTTGTATTTCTTACGGTGTTGATTGGTTGGTTTAATTCACGCGAAGTAATTAACACACCACCATTACAAATTTTAAGAAAGGAAGGGTAGTAGTGTTTGTATAATTTAGTGAGAATATCATCCAATCATAACATTCTTTAACATGAATAAACCCAACAACATTTTAGCTGCTATTGGTAACACACCATTAGTGAAACTGAACAAAGTGGTGCCTAAAAATTGTGCTTCTGTCTATGTGAAGTTGGAGTATTTTAATCCTACTGGTTCGTATAAAGATCGAATGGCATTGGCTATTATTCAAAGTGCTGAAAAGCGTGGAGCATTAAAACCGGGAATGACGGTTGTGGAGTGCACTGGTGGAAGCACAGGAACATCGATGTCATTTTTATGCGCGATAAAAGGATATCCATTTCGTGTTGTATCGTCTGATGCTTTTGCAAAAGAAAAATTAATGTCCATGCGTTTGTTTGGAGCTGATCTTGAATTGGTGCAGAGTGAAGGTGGTATGATTACTCCAGACCTAATCCCCAGAATGATTGATCGCGCAAAGCAGATAACAGAAGAGACCAAAGGATACTGGACGAAGCAGTTTGAAAATATAGATGCGTTGGAAGGCTATAAAAAAATGGGAGAAGAAATATCAAATCAACTTGATGGGTCGATCGATTTATTTTGTGCTGCTGTTGGAACAGCCGGCATGTTAATGGGGGTATCGCACTCATTGAAATCGAAGGATGCTAAAACAAAAGTTGTTGTATTAGAACCTGCTTCGGCACCGCTATTATCAAAAGGCATAAAAGGAAGCCACAAAATAGAAGGTATTGCAACCGGTATTATTCCTCCATTGTTAGACAAATCTTATTACGATTCAGTTGAAGCTATAGAAGAGGCGGAGGCTCGGCTAATGGCAAAACGATTGGCTGCTGAAGAGGGAATATTGGCAGGAACGTCTTCCGGTTTAAATGTAGCTGGTGCTATTAAACTCGCGAGAGCAATCGGCCCTGGTCACAACATTGTTACTGTTGCATGCGATTCGGGATTGAAATACTTTGCCAGTGGTTTGTTCAATTGAGCCAGAACCTGATGAACTATCAGTACATTTGTGCGAATTAATCTTGCATAATGTCCAACACAAAAATAACAATCAACAATAACGGTTCAGTAAAACTGGAGGGCGATTTTGAAATTGTAGACGGGACAGGAACCGCTTACGGACTTCAGGGAAGAACAGTTGTTTCTTTATGTCGCTGTGGCCATTCGGCCAATAAACCCTTTTGTGATGGAGCACACAAGCAACAAAATTTCGAACATGCAGCAAAAGCCTTCGATCTACCTCCCAAGAAAGTGGTTTAGAAATCTGATCTGGGCATCTTTAATCACGGATTTCGCGGTATTGATATTACCTTTGCGGGATAGAAGAAACCATCAGGAAAAAGACTACCTTTCGGCCGATTATGCCCGGAATTTGATTTTGTAAACAACCCTCACAAATCATTCTTCGAACACATTCTATTCAAACTTTTAAAAACGATGAACCTACGATCACAGTACCCAACCGAGCTCAATCTCTATACTTCGTTATGGAACAAATACCGCCCGGTCATTCTTAAACTTATGTCTGCGGCAGCAACGGAACCTCAGCAGTATAAACTTTTTCCACATGAGTTTAAGGCTGTTGGCGAAAAAGTAAAGAAAGGATACACGTTTTCATTACAAGCCGCAAACGGCAAAGCATTGAATAATATAAAAGGCTCTGCGGTTGCACAGGATTTATTACAGGTTTTACAGCAATCAAAAACAGCAACACAGCTCATGACAGAAGCTACCTATGAGCTTAGCATGGACAAACATTTTGTATTTCAGGTAAACCGCAAGGAACCTGTAGTAGCAGCAGTGGTTGAAGAAGTAGGAGCGGAGTAGTGAATTGAATTTCAATTCTGGTTTTGCGCCAACTTTGCTTTGTGTAAAAAGGTTGTTCGTTGAGCTAATTTCTTTTCTGTTTTATTTCCGATTCAAAATACCTTATCATGACTGAAACAGTTCCTTATTCAATGGATGAGATTCTTAAGAATTTGTCCATTGCATCTTTAAATACGATGCAGAAGGAAATGCTGGAGACCTTTCCAAAACGAGATGACATCCTTTTACTTTCTCCAACCGGTAGCGGTAAGACGCTTGGATTCTTGTTGTCTCTTCTTACCAAACTCAAAACAGACGAGTCCGATACACAAGCATTAATATTAGCTCCCTCGCGCGAGCTCGCGCAGCAGCTCGAGATGGTTTTCAAAAGCATGAAGACATCGTTTAAGGTAAGCTGCTGCTATGGAGGTCATTCATTAAAAACCGAAAAGAATAATTTACTTGTTCCACCTGCGGTGCTGATTGGTACACCGGGTAGAATTGCCGATCATATTGATAAAGGTACTTTTAGCACAAAGGGTATTCATACATTAATATTCGATGAATTTGATAAAGCCCTTGAGTTTGGTTTTACCGAGCAGATGAATTTTATTGTAAATAATCTTCCATCGATAAGAAAACGGATTTTAACATCTGCAACACAGGCCATTGATATTCCGGCTTTTGTTGGTGTGAAGAGCCTCACCATTCTAGATTATCTGGAAACGGAAAATCGTTCGGAAGGACTCACCATAAAAATTGTTGTATCTGAAGATGTTGATAAACTTGAAATCTTTCTAAAACTTATTTCTACTTGCGCCCCAGCCGAGCAGGCAATTGTGTTTTGCAATCATCGCGAATCCGTTGAACGAATCAGCGCACACCTAACAACTTATGGAGTAGTGAGTGAGTGTTTCCATGGTGGCCTTGATCAGGATCAGCGTGAGCGCACCCTTTCAAAATTCAGAAATGGCAGCACTAATATTTTGGTCACAACTGATCTTGCATCACGAGGATTGGATATCACCAACATCAAACATATTATTCATTACCAAAAGCCGACTACTGAAGAAATCTTTATTCACCGTAATGGACGTACAGCTCGGATGGGTGCAGCGGGTACGGCATATTTGTTATTAACAAAAGAAGAAGAACGTCCGGCTTATATTCCTGCAGAAACAGAAACAATTGAAGTTCCGAATGTTTCGACATTACCTGAAAAGCCAAAGTGGGTTACACTCTTTATCAACAAGGGTAAGAAAGACAAAGTAAATAAAATGGATGTTGTTGGATTTTTGTCAAAAGTTGGAAATCTTAGTAAAGAGGAAGTAGGTCTCATAGAAGTCAAAGACTATTTTGCTTATGCAGCAATTGAACGCTCCAAGGCAAAAGAAGTAATCAATCTCACCAACGGACAGAAGATAAAAAACAAAACATCAAAGATTGACATCGCATGATTTCAAACTTTTATGAGAGGCCTTATGGCTGGTTTTTTGTTGAAATATTTTTTTGAATAAAAGAGCAAGTGCAATTTTTTCTGTAATTAGATTCTCGCGTATCAACTACCCAAATTAAACAATAGTTAATGGCTCACGTGTTAATTTTAGGAGCAAGCAGCGATGTAGCTGTAGCTTGTGCGCATCAGTTTGCAAAAGAAAAGTACGATCTCTTTCTGGCCGGTCGCGATGTAAATCAATTGAATATTCTGGCCAGTGATATTCAGATAAAGTATCAGGTTAAAGTTTCTGCTGTCGTTTTCGATGCCCTTCTTTTTGATGAACACGCTTCTTTCTATGAAGCATTAAATCCAAAACCAGAAATTGCTATTTGTGTTTTCGGCTTACTGGGGGATCAGGCAATATCTTCTAAAGATTGGGCTTCATGTAAGCGTGTTATTGACTCGAACTTTACAGGCGCGGCTTCCATATTGAACGTGATATCAAATGATTTTGAAGATCGAAAATCAGGGGTGGTTGTGGGTATAAGCTCAGTGGCAGGAGAGCGGGGAAGGCAGAGTAACTATATCTATGGAAGCGCCAAAGCTGGTTTTACTGCCTATCTTTCTGGGCTTCGAAACAGACTGGTGTCATCAGGAGTACATGTTGTTACAGTGAAGCCAGGATTCATTAACACGAAGATGACGGAGAGCCTTAAACTTCCTAAACCAGTAACTGCTCAGCCCAACCAACTCGGTTTAGCAATCTTTGATGCTGTAAAAAATAAGAAGAATGTTATTTATGTGCTACCAATCTGGCGGCTCATCATGTTTATTATCCGAAATATTCCAGAAAGTATTTTTAAAAAATTAAAGCTTTAAGATTCTGTTTTGTGAAATTTTCTTTCACATCCTTTTATGTGATAGTGACGATGCTGTGATATTGGCGATTTATTAATTTTCAAGTAAATCTTTTGTTGACTCTACTTCGTTTGCAGTGAATCGAATTTAGAAACTGGATCTATTACAAATTAACGAAATCGTGTGAAATTGAAATCTTAAAAATACGGGTTTAAATATGCTCGGTGAAAATGAGAAATATGCCTTTGCTTAAATGACTGTTTCTGGATTTCTAGTCGTTTGAAGTGATATATTTGTACACTAGTTAGGTTACATATGCTAGTATAAAGTTTATGAATCATCTCAATCTGAATGAAGCATTGGTATTGGCTGCCATATTATAAAATATGACTTCAGTATTGACAATAGACCCTATGATGATCAAGAATTGGTGCAGCCAGTTAGTACCCATAAAAATCTCAATGATTGAAACTTCGTTCATGATAAAGCGACTTGTTTTTGGCGTATTCATACTTATGCCTTTACAAGCTTCAACTCAGGTCCTTGATTTTGACGAGCCTGTAAAACTTTCTGTTTCAGTGAATACAGATGCAGAGGAAAGTATGCCGCTACTTTCACCTGACGGTAAGACTCTTTTTTTTACCCGATCATTATACATAGGAAATGTTGGAGGTATGTATTCCGGTCATGATATTTGGACAAGCGACAGATATAATAACGATTGGAAGAAGGCTGACAATGAAAAGAATGACTTCAATAATAAGAACAGCAATAGTGTAATAGGGTTGAGTGCGTCTGGAGACGTGGTATATTTAATGGATGCCTCTTCAGCTAAAAAAGTTAAAGGCATTTATTTTCGGAAGCGAAAAAGCAATGCATGGACAAGCCCAGAATTTATTCCTATTGATGGCATTGAAAGTAATGGATTCCTTAACTTCTACATGTCGCCCGACTTTGATGTTCTGTTTATTTCAATGAGAGGAAAGGAAACTAAGGGTGAAGAGGATATTTATGTTAGCATAAAGGACAGTTCAGGTCAATGGGCAAAGACAAAAAATCTGGGTCCAACTATTAATACAACGGGCTTTGAAATTTCGCCCTTTCTTTCAAACGATAAAAAGCGCCTCTATTTTTCCAGCAACGGCCATCCCGGTATGGGTGATGCTGACATTTTTGTAAGTGAGCGTTTATACGGATCGTGGGAGGCATGGTCTGTTCCACAAAACCTAGGCAAGGTTATAAACTCCCCAAAGTTTGATGCTTACTTTTCTACTTATGGTGACTCTGTTTGTTTTTTCGCTAGCAACCGCATGGGTACATCGTCTGATATTTTTACAACGTATTCAAATAGCGCGAAAAGAAGAGACACCCAACAAAAAGAGGTTCAAAGGCTTATTGAAGAATCAAAGTCGCTTCTTTCAGAAGTGAGAGATGGAACAGTAGAGAAGCCGAATGCTTTTACCGAATTGCAGCTGCTTACTTTCAACGAGAGCCAGCTCAGTGAAGAGTCAAAAAAAGGTATCGCAAAGGTACCTTCTAAAATTCAAGCGAATGCCTTACGAGTTGCGATTCTCGGGTCTATGAAACCAGAGTTTACAAAGAGCTCCAGCTTATTTAGTAAAGTGATTAAATCGGAATTAATACGTTTTGGAATCGAGGAAAACAGGATTGTGATCCCTTCAAAGGGTAACGTGATCTTTGAAAATAGTGATCTTCAATCCAGGCTATCAACATTACTTAGAAATCAATTCTTGTTGGTTCTTATACCGTAATGTAGACTTATTGATTTTGCATTGATTGGAAGAAATATGTTTTAAAAGCATTTTAACGTAATTTTAAATATGGAAATGTTTGATTTTATAGTATTGTACAGAATTCTACTTCGAAAGTTGTGGCTACTAATTCTAATACCTGTTTTAGCTGCGGCCGTCACTTACTTTTTGACGAGTGGCATTCCAAACAGATATAAAAGTACCGCACAGTTAACCACTGGGTTTACTACAAACGATCAGATTACGATTAGCAATGAGGGCGGTAGCATCCGTGATGCAGGTATGAAATTTAATAACCTCATTGAAACTATGAAATCCGAACTGGTTCTTAGTTTAGTTTCTTATCAGCTAATGCTTCATGATCTTACGGATCCGAAACCCTTTAGGAAATTCGACATTAAAACTCATAAACAACTGTCGGCAGAAGAGATCCAAGAGAGCATTGCAATTTGCAAAGCTAAACTTGAAAAAATGGAACTTCTTTCTTCTTTTGATCCGAAAGAAAGGCATCTGTTAGATTTGTTTAATTCATACGGTTATAGCAACTGGCAAATGCTTACAGATTTGAGCATCACACGATTGAAGGACACTGATTATATTAAAATTCAATTTGTATCAGAAGACCCCATTATGTCTGCTTTTGTTGTGAACACATTGAGTCAGGAGTATATTCGATTTGACAACGATATTAAATCGACTCGTTCCGGTCAGTCCGTTACTTTTTTTGAGAATTTATCGAAAGAAAAGAAACGAATACTCGATGACAAGACGCAAGTGTTAAACAGCTATAAGTCATCTAATAATGTAATTAACTATTCCGTTGAAACGACTTCAAGAATATCACAGATATCAAGCTACGAGGTTGCAAGAAATGAGGCAGTGAGTAAGATACAAGCGATTAAATTGTCGATTGGCAATGTAAATAAGCAACTGAATGGTTTAGGTAAGGAACAGACGCAAAGCAATTCCAATTCGAAGATTCTTCAGATAAAAAATAAGATTGAAGAGCTAACAAAAATTTATAATGATGGCGGTTCTTCGGATGCGACTCTCCAGAAAACGATCACGGACCTTCGTTACGAATTACAAGTGGAGATGGATCACCTTTCGAGCTCCGAAGGAACAGGAGGGAAGACACAAAACAGCGCAAGACTAGATTTAGAAGCGAAGAAAAACCAATTTGAATTGGAGCTTGAAATTGCAGAAGCAAATTTATCATCTGTAAACTCCACGTTGGCTACCTTGAACAACAGTGTTTCAGGAATAGCAAATAAGGAAGTTACAATCTCTGTTTTGACAGATGAGGTATCCAACGCAACCAAAGAGTACAACGAGGCCCTTGAACGCTTCAATACTGAGAAGAATAAGTCGCTGATTGCAGCAAGTCCTATCAGGCTTGTGATTTCAGGCCAGCCTAATGGGTATCCTGAGCCTTCCAAGCGATGGGTGCTAATTGGATTTTCAAGCGCAGCTAGTTTTGCATTATGTGTGTTATCCATCATAGGCATTGAGCTGATCGATCTTAAACTAAAGAACCCAGTTCAGTTTAGAAAATTTGTTGCTCTTACTTTGGCTGGATCAATTAACCAGATTAATTCGAAGAAATTAAACCTTGACTTTTTATTCAACAACCCTGTAAAAAGTAAAGAGTTAGAAGCCTTTAAACATTTTCTAAGAAAACTCCGATTCGAAGTGGAGGCTACACAGGCACGAACATTTTTAGTAACAAGTACGAAAAATGGAGAAGGTAAAACGTTTGTTATACTGTGTTTAGCATACTCGCTTAGTTTAGTCAAGAAAAAGGTCTTGATCATCGATACCAATTTCAAACATAATTCGCTTACACAAGAGTTGTTGGTAAGAAATGCTGACCAAAAGAAATTAGACTCAGGTGTTTTTGTGAGAGGTCTTATTGGCAACTCAAATCCACATCACGAAATGAGTGAAGAGGATTTTGTAGCAAGCATAATATCGGCTACAAATCATAAGGGAATAAACATTATTGGGAATGCTGAAGGAGATAGTTCACCCTCGGAAATATTTGCCGGCCGCGACTTCAGAAAAATGATGAACGAACTTTCCCTTAATTATGACTACATCTTTCTGGAAGGCTCAGCTCTTAATAATTATTCCGATACCAAAGAACTTGTAGAATATGTCGATAAAGTTATTCCGGTTTTCTCTGCTTCTTCAGTTGTGAAACAGCAGGATAGAGAGTCTATCAGTTATCTGAAAAGCCTCAATGGAAAACTAATGGGTGCTGTATTGAACGGGGTTGAAATGAAGGAACTGAAAGTGTAAAACTTCATGGAAGAGAAGGATGAATTAACAAAGGAAAAGGTTGTAATTTCAGGATCCGATTTCCTTAGAACATCTGTTACTATTTTTGTCATTGTGGTTTATTGTTTTTTGCTGCTTAAAACATTGTTGTTTTGAGTATATGGTTTAATGCTTTTGTTATCAATCGGGAATGAGTAAACTAAGTATTTTTCGAGCCGATTCGCTGAAGCAATTTTCAGTATTTCTTTTTCTCCTGGTTGTTTCACTATTGATTGCCTACACTACTGGGGTCTACGGTATTAAGATTGGCGCTGGAATTGTGATCTTAATTGTAAGCCTGGTCGCTGTAGTCTATATTTTCTATCGATACACATTTGGATTTTATGTGTTGTTGATTTACAGCCATTTTATGTTTGCTATCGGAATGTTCGTTACGCTTCCGATACCAATGGGTACGATTATCGATGCTATTCTCGTTCTGATTTTAATCGCAATCTTAATACATAAAAAATTTCAAAGTAATTCTTCATTACCGACAGAACACCCTTTTAAAAATGTTGTTGGCGTACTCATTGTGATTTCGTTTATCTATGACGTTATCCAAGTTTTGAACCCTGTTAGTACCCTAGGTCTGGGTGCCACTCTGATGGCGCTGAGGGAATCGATGTACCTCATTCTTATTTATTTCATTTCCTTTAAAATTCTGAATAGCTATAAATCGATTGTTCAATACTCTTTAATATGGGTATTCTTATCTCTTTTAGTAGCAGGTTACGGACTCGTTCAAGAGTTTAGTGGATTACGTGACTTTGAGTGGGAATTTTTGCGGAGTGACCCTAGAAGATTTGAACTTTACTATATCTGGGGTAGAATAAGAAAATGGTCATTCCTTTCTGACCCAAGTGTATTTGGGATGCAGATGTCGTTTTGTGGAATTTTCTGTTTTATAGTGGCGTTAGGAAAATTCCCAGCTAAGGTTAGACTCGCTGGATTGGTCATTGCGATGATCTCATTCCTATCGATGAGTTACTCTGGAACGAGGACAGCGGTTGGGATGGTTCCGCTGGGAATCGCGTTGTATTTTCTGATGACACTGAATAGTCCGAAAATGCAAGTTATCGCCATTCTAACAACTCTTGTTTTTTTGGCTTTGATATTTGGTCCTTTCTACGGATCAACAGCAACACGAATCCGATCAACATTCAATAAGGATGATCCATCCATGTCGTTTAGAGATGTTAAAAGACACGTGCTGCAAGGACATGTGATGCAGTATCCTTTGGGATCTGGATTAGGAACCGCGAATAGCATCGCTAAAAGACTAACAGTGACTGCAGATACGGATAGCGGTTATCTTAGAACAGCTGTTGGTAAAGGTATTCCTGGATTACTCATTCAGTTAACTTTGTACTGCAGTGTAATGATCATTGGTATTCGGGCATTCTATAAAACTAAAAACCCTCAGATAAAATCATTTTACGCAGCTTATATATGTGCATTCTTTGCTCTGACTTTTGCGAATTTTTATCAGGATGCCTCAGATCAAAAGCCATTGAGCATACTGATGATCGCTTCGTTTTCCATAATATTGAGGCTTCAAAAAACAGAAAGCCAGCCTAAATTATCATGATTAATTATTAAATTTGACATTCTAAAAATCCCTAACCATTATGAAGAGTTCACTTTTGTTCGCATTCGGTTTGTTTGTGGCAATTACTTCTCACAGCCAATCTGTTGACTACAATAAGATCATCTTACCCGACAATGCTAAAGATATTAGCATTGAAGAGAGACTTGTTCAAATTGCATGGAAGAACAACCCGACAACTGCTATGGCAGCAAATAATGTGCAAAGCAGTGCGTACCGGCTTCGAAAGTCTCAATGGTCTGTATTAGATCATCTTCGCTTTCAGGGTAACTTGAATGAGTTTACTATTAAAGGAAGAGATGAAAGTGATCCTACTAATAGAGTTAATTACTATCCTCGTTATAACATAAGTCTCAATTTTAGCTTGGGCGACTTTGTGACAACTCCATTGGATAATATGATTGCCAGAAAATCGTACGAGAACGAAGGCGAATCCTTGAAGCAACTGAAACTTCAACTACGTGCAGATGTATTGAGAAGGTATCTTCATTACAAAACAAGTAAAGAATTATATGATATCCAGAAGGGATACTTTGATGATTTGTCAGCAAAATTTGATCTTGATAAGAGGAAATTCAATAATGGCGAGATTACACTCAATGAATTTAATGGGTCTAAGGATCGATTCGATAATCAACAAATAAAGAAAATCACAACAAATGAAGGTTATCAACAATCTAAATTAGATTTAGAAGAATTGCTAGGTCTTAAGCTGGAAGAAATTTTGTAGTCGTCTCATCATTGCCGCCTTGTTTTGGAATATAAAACAAGTTGACATTTAATTGTATCCTTTACTGTGATTGAAAAATTGCGAGCTTCATATTGGCTCAAGTCCGGCTCTCTCTCGCTTCTCAGTCAACTCAGTGGTGTCTTTTTTGGATTCATAAATTTCTATTTACTTCTTCGAATTCTTGATAAGAATGACTTTGGTGTGTGGACATTGTTTATATCAGTGGCTACATTTATGGAGTTGATAAAGAACGGATTTATAACGAGCCCGTTAGTTAGGTACTCAATGAGTCAGGAGAAATCAGATTATACTCCAATTCTCTCCGCCTCACTTTTGCTGAATTTTCTAGTTACCATAGTTCAGATAATCCTTATTCTTTCTTTGTCATTTTTTATTAGTGATCTATGGAAATCACCGCAGTTGGAGAGCCTTTTTCTAATCTTTATCATATCAACGCTTTTGCTAATTCCTGCCACGCATTTCAGTGCGATACAACAAGCGAATATGAATTTCAAAGGAAACTTGTATGCCAACATTGCGCGACAGTTTGTTTTTTTTATTGTCGTAGGTATTAGTTATGGATTTCATATTCATTTTGAACTTTGGCAATTAGCCATTGCGCATTCATTCTCCATTCTCGTTTCAGTATTAGTAGCCTATTTTAATGTGCGGCATTTATTATCATTTTCGCGCTCCTTCTCAAGGAAGTGGATTGGCGAGTTAGCTCAGTATGGTAAGTATACCTTTGGAACAAACATAAGCTCGACAATTTTACGCAACGTAGATACTTGGATGTTAGGAGGGATGCTTTCTCCTGCGGCTGTTACCATTTATAATCCTGCGGTAAGAATTGCCAACATCATTGAAGTACCGACCATTTCGCTATCGTCCATTTTTTTTCCAAAACTTCTCTCTCGGTTTGCAACTGAAGGTACAGCAGCAGCAAAGGATATGTATGAGAAATCCGTAGGAGCTCTGTTCGCCTTTCTCTTTCCGGTAGTTTTAATTACGGTAATTCTGGCTGAACCCATTGTTTACTTTGTTGCAGGAGATGGTTTCGAGGAAACCATTAATATCCTAAGAATAGCCATGATAACAGGCCTCATCATTCCATTTAACAGACAAGTAGGAGTGACCCTTGACGCGATGGGTAAAGCCAAAACAAACTTCTATTTCGTTCTTCGAAATGCTGCGTTAAATATTGTGCTTAGCTACTTCTATATTCGCTACTTCGGAGTAATTGGTGCTGCTTATGGAATGCTTACCACGTTTGTCTTAAGCTTCATGTACAACCAGTATTACATTAATAAATTGATCGGTGTGAATTTGCTAACTGTGTTTAAGCATGCACTTTCATTTCAACAGAAACTATTCTCTTTTGTAATTGATTTTATAAAGGCTAAAGTAAACAGATGAAGAATTAAGGTATTGCCATGGATTTAATTTGGTTTTCATTAGACAGAGCGGAGAATAAATACTCTTCAACATCATTCTCGTTGGCAAAAGAACTTGCCAGAAACAACCGCGTATTCTATGTCGACAATCCTATTACGTATGCAGAAGCTTACAAGATGCGATCTGCTAACAAAGAAGACTTCTCTAATATAAAAGCAACGCTTCCTGATAATTTCCATTCAATAATTCCACACAAAACTCTCCCTATTAATTGGATGAGTAATGGAAGGGCTTACGAACTAGGATCGAGATTGAATAATTTTCTGATTGGATTCACACTTCAAAGATTAATATCTGATTACGCTTTAAAGGATTATATTTTTGTTAATGTATTCAACCCATTTTACGGAAGATCCTTCTCATCTCGGATTAAGCCTGCATTGAAAATCTATTATTCGGTTGATGATATTCGATTTTCACCACACGTTAAAATACACGGCCCTAGATTAGAACAGGGCATTGTGCAAGCTTATGATCTTACCTTAACAACATCAAAGCAACTTCAGGTATTACTAAAGCAATTCTCTTCCAACGTTTATTATCTTCCGAACGCAGCAGACATTCCACTTTTCAAAACTGCAATGTCAAAATCATTTGAAAGGCCTGATGACATTCGTGACATTACAAAACCAATAATTATTTACACAGGGCACGTTGATTGGAGAGTAGACATCGATTTGTTAAAAGCGATTGCGCAGAAGCATCAAGATAAAGTATTACTTTTGGTTGGACCTGTATCGATTGATCAAAGTACGCAAGACTTATTGAAGTCCTTCTCCAATGTTATTTTCACTGGTTCGAAGAAACTGGAATTGTTACCAGCATATCTTCAACATTCTCACTGTTCCATTATTCCATTTAAGCGCAACACGCTAACCAAGAGCATTTATCCGTTAAAGATTAATGAATATCTCGCTGCCGGACTGCCCGTTGTATCAACCGATTTCTCTGAGGACATAAGACAGTTCGAAGATGTTATCGCTTTGAAGGATGTGGAACATGAATTTGTCGAGGCAATTCAAATTGCCATCGATGAAGATAATGAGGAAAAGAAAGTCATCAGAAGTAAAGTGGCCGAATCAAATAGTTGGACTGCGCGAGCTGATTCCTTCTGGCAAATCATTAACAGCTACAAAAAGATTAGATAGGTTCATTGGCAGCGAAAATTCACTCCGAGTGATATTTATAAACCTTGAAATTATTAAACGATTCTTGCAGAATGAAATTATTGAGCTCGCTCTCTTTTAGAGGTACATTTGAATACGTGTCGTTCGTATCATAAATTAATACTGACTGTGTTGATTTAGATTCCGGTGCAGTCAGAAATTTTTGCAAAGATTCTTTCGTGTCTATCAGAATAAATGTTGATTGAGGCATAACACTTTCAAACTCGCCAGCGTGATAACTTTTAGTAATGAGAATTACGGAAGGTTTTTGTTTGATTAAATAATCGAGAACACTGCTCTTCGGTCCGTTATAGTTTCCAAACAGCATTTGACTACCCATTACTGTATTCTTTGCAACGCCAGCAGTCATAAGTACCAATGCAACAACTAATAATGATTTTAACTTTTGATCCTTTAACAATATCTGATTACTTAAAACTGCTGCTAGAACATAAATAAAAGGTGTACAGACTAATGCATAGCGAATCCCCCAATTATTGCCTCCCGTGTTGGGTAGTAGCCAGGGAGCTGATAGATAAAATAAACAGATAGAAAGTATAATTAAGTGTACAATTGAAGCGGTCTTAGTTTCCTTCCACTCGCGGTATAAAGTTTTTATATTGATTCCTAAACAGAATAACACAATTAATGAAATAGGATCGAAGAGTATTGTTTTTACGCATAAAACAATAAAAATATATCCACCATCTTTTACTCGCTGTATTATATCAAAACGATCAACGATCTGTTTTGATCGAAGGCCTAGGGGGTTTTCAAATACGAAGTAGTTATACATTAAAAAACCTGCAATAGACACCATGATTCCATAGACAAAGAAGTGAATGAACTTCATTTTTAAATTAATTATCCAATAAATAGACCAGCTCAGTAATGCAATGAGAATAATTAAAGCCTCAGGTCTGAACCAAAGAGACAGACCAGCAGCAAGACCAAACAGAAATGCGATTGATCTTTTTTGACTTTCTTTTTTTTCCTGTGCTTGGATTAAATAATATAGTCCAGACAAACATAGGAGTGAAGCTAAGGTATGTTCCCAAAATATTGCTGAGTAAATTGTCATTGAAGATGAAAACACCAAAGCAATAAGTGCCAATTGTGTTACTCTAGTGTGAAGCTTAAGAGTTTGGCAGAGTTTAACAAAAAGTATCCACAACAAGATTGCACTCAGCGCAGGTATGATGTATAATCCTCGGAACCCAAATGCAGAATAGAATGGTGTGCTTATAATTTGAAATAAAGGAGGAAAGACCACAGTTTTTCCTTTCGTTAGGTCATAAACGAAAGGTTTTCTAAACGGATACAATCCTTGATCCCACAAGTTCCCTATCCATTCTTGAGCTTCTAATTTTAATGTAGATTGAAACTCTCCCTTCTGATATTGTTTTACCATAAGGGCTTTTATTCCACTGTCTTCACTGAAAGGTATTTCTTTATCAATGAATGAAAGCAAAAAACCAACGTAACAAATACCCAGAAATAAAATGATGCGGATCGTCATCAGTATTATAGCTTTGAATGGGTTTCCTTTTTTCTATTTGCAAACATTTCAATGTAAAGACCAACTAGTATGATACACATAGTAGAGGTCTGAAATCTGAATCTCATATTTTCGCCTTGTTCAAAAAAATTACCAATAACCATTGTGTATAATATTGTTAAAGCGAGATATATAATTACTATCGTAGATTGATCAAAGGTAAATCCATTAGTCTTATAATATTTCCATAAATGTCGAATGCCTAAGATGGAGCAAGCTGTAAACGATAGAATTATTAGCAAGCTCAAAGAAAGTGCGTACTCAATTTTAAATGGAGGAGTGCGTTCAATCTCCTCAGGATTATAAATTGTCCACAACACAAGGTGGTTGTATATTTTGTTGTACCAAAATATTTTGTCGCTGTTCTTTTTCAGCATTGGATAATTACTTGCCGGATAGAAGTAGTAGCCGAAAGACATAGCAACATTCTTTAAGTAATCCAGAGGGTAGTGTTTGATTACCTTAACGGCACTTTCCTTGTACAACTCAGATACTTCTAGATAATGATAGTTGTGATAATTCGCTTGTCTTGTATTAAGAGAATCGGTTAGTACTCTAATGTTTGAATAAGGATTTTCCTTGGTGACGAACTTACTATAATGATCAAGTGACCAGAATGCAGGAACCATAACAATAGGACTTACTTCTCCGGATGCGATAAGTGGTTCAAGTTTTTTCTTATCCATTCTACTCAACGAAATTTCATACAAACTCATTCCCATCCACGATGAGGTTGAGAAAGTGTTGAAGAGTATATAGTTCTTAAAAAAGAGAGCAAATACAATGAGAAAGGGAAGTACAGCGGAGAGTATAATTTTTCTTCTGAGTGTGTGGCGGAATATGAACAGCATAATAAACAACACGGTAAACCAAACAATATGATACATGCTCCTTGTTAGAATAATGATAGTCAGCAAAAGAAAAAACACGAAACCATCAAGCATTTTTTCGGTACGAAGAAATCTTAATAAAAAAAAGATTGAGAATGTGAGCAATGCAATAACAACATGAGTGTAGGATAGCCAGTTCTCATACAGAATCATTGTAGGGCTTATCATCAGCAAAGTCGTTAGAATAAAAGCAATTATAGATCTAATTCCCAACTGTCTCATAACAATAAAGAGCGTAACGTGCGTCACTAACGCTAGTATTAGAAAATTCGAGTGAAAGAATAATGAATAACTTTCAGGAAACAATTTGAGAACAAGCCCGATATAAAGATTATATAATGGCGGTTGACTATGAAGATACCACAAACTTTCAGCAAGCCTGTGTTTTAATAATTCTGTATCAATTACCTGCCATGTGCCGTTGATAATATTATTGGCATCGAATGATATTCCGGATAGATAGATAACAATTCTGGAGACAACGAAAATTGCCACCAGAGCATAAATCCATTTTCGCTCTTCTGCCTTTGAATCTTTAAAGTGATGAGCGCTTTCCATATTTTGATTTGACATATTCCAGTTTCTCAAGTAATTGATCCACCTTTGAATTCAAAACATTTTCATTGCTGAGATATGTCTTTTCATTTTTGATGCTGGACAATTGTTCAATGGCTGATTTTGTAAGAAAAGCGTCTTGAAATAAAGTATAGGTACGTGCAATGGGTGCGTATAAGGAAGAAGGTAATTTGTTCTTGCTTTTGTCTTTGAATACTTTTAATACAAAGTCATTTACCTCGTACATAGAGCGTAATGCGTGAGGCTTATATTCCAACTCAACCGATTTAGTCCAATCATTCCATTTAAAATCATTTATTCCGCGATACGCTTTTACAGGTATCCAAGGAGTGCGTAAAGTGTCGGCAACAATTGCAGCGTGCATGGCTTCGGCTATCACCACTTCAGATTGAAGAATAGCATCAATTGTTTTAAAAGAATCGTCTGTTGGACTTAAGTAATGTATATCAGCAGCCTCACAGAGTTTTCTCCACGGATATTTTAATTCACTTTCCCAGTGCGGCATGAAAGAGAATTTGAATTTTTTCTCTGGCGTTTTGAATTTCAACTCACGAAGCAAAGCTGCTCCATCTATAATGCCCAGACTTTTATCAATCCCTAGTGCATTAGCGGTTAAAGGCCCTCGAACGCAAACGATGTCAAACACATCATCAATTTTTGGCAATGATCCGTAGGCAAAACCGCTACTAAAGATAATTCTCTTCTTCGACTCCTTTGCCATCTCAAGTCCTATGATGGAGCCAATTCCAGAGAATTCGATTGTTGGATCTTCGTCAAAGAAATTAGGTAATAGTTTTGGGAAGATTATGGGATTGAGGGCATCGCCAAAATTTGGATCGCGGTAGTAGTTTAGGAGCATGAACGAAGTACTGAAATATTGGATTTATGAACTTAGTATTTACACGATATGAATATTGCTTTTTGCTGATTTGCTAAATGCAATTCCACAAAAATATGCTAAATTTCGAACCTATTTCCGTATTTCACCTTTCGTCAATTAGTTTTTTTAATCTACCAAAGTGCCCATATGAGCATATTCAAAAATCCCTCTTGGATAAACACTGACCTTTTAAAATATGAGAAGCTTAATGACATTCCAGCTTCAATTTTTGATGAAGTAAATACCAATCTGGACAAGGTTCTAACTCAAACTAATCCGATTGCAACCATCATTATAGCGGCTTGGAATGAAGAGGCCAACATTGTGCGTTGCCTCTACACACTCTCTAAAAGCCAAACTAGTTTCCCGTTCGATATCATTGTTGTAAACAATAACTCAAAGGATCGCACTCAAGAGACATTGGATAAACTTCATGTTAAATCCTTGTTTCAGGAAAAGCAAGGATGTGGACCTGCCCGCCAATGGGGTCAAGAAAATGCATTAGGTAAATATATTTTACTTGCTGACGCAGATTGTATCTATCCAAAAGACTGGGTTCAGAAGATGATGGAGAAGCTTACTGAGAAAGACGTGGTGTGTGTATATGGCAGATATTCATTTCTTGTACCTGAAGGAAAATCGCGTTTGAAGTTTGTCTTCTTTGAATTCACCAAAGATATAGTTGCTGAAATTCGCCACCTCAACCGGCCTCATTTAAATGCTTATGGTATTAGCATGGGTTATGTTAAAGAATATGGTTTGAAAGCCGGCTACATTGATCGAAACATACGTGGTGATGATGGGCGTTTGTGTTTTGATATGATGCCTTATGGTAAGGTAAAGCAAGTTCGGTCAAGATCAGCTCGTGTCTGGACAGGAGCGAGGACGTTAGAGCGTGATGGTAGTTTCTCGAGAGCATTTTTAATGCGCATCGTAAAAGAAATTTTCCGAATACCAAGATACTTTTCGAAGCAGGCACCACACGACACAAAAACTTCAGAGAACGATGATCCGGAAGTATTACAAGTGTTCGATAAAAAACTAAAGAAAAGTAATTAGTAAATATTTATCCTTCCCTTAGCAGATTCAAACTGAAATGGTACGAAAAACTTTTGCACAACGTTTCGAACGAATGGTTCGCGACTTCAGAGATGAATACTTTAGAAACTACAAATACGAAAAATTACCAGCTGCTATATTTGATAAGACACTTCCCAAGTATAGTATAACGTTTTGCACTACCTGCATGAATCGTTTTTTTCATTTGAAAAAAACCTTTCTTAAGAATGTCGAAAACAATAAAAATTATCCCAACGTAGAGTTTGTTCTTTTGAATTATAATTCGCAAGACGAACTTCACAAATGGGCGCAGAAGAATCTGCCACCTTACATTGAAAAAGGTCTCGTTAATTATTATCATACAACCGAGCCGAAATCTTTTCATGCTTCCAAAGCAAAAAACTTGGCTCATAAAGTTTCAAATGGCGAAATACTTTGTAATCTAGATGGCGATAATTTTACAGGTAAAGATTTTGCGTTCTACATCAATTACAAAATGCAAATAGGAGGTATCGATAGTTTATTTCAATTTAAGAAAGCTCCATACTGGGGAACTGAAGGCCGACTTGTATTGGCTAAAAAATATTTCATGGAACTTGGTGGATATGACGAGGCACTCGAACCAACAGGACATGAAGATCATGACTTAATGGATAGGGGCAAGGCTTATGGACTTAAGTATGAGAATATTCAGATTGAAAACTTCTTACATTACCTTAGCAATACAACACTTGAAAAAGCTGTGAATGTATCTGAAGATCACGTGAATTATTATGATCTAGAATCTAAAAACAGAAAACAATCAAGGGAAAATATTGATGCTAATGTTCTTAAGGCAAATCCTGATGGTTGGGGCAGAACATCGCTATACAGGAACTTCTCAAAAGAGGCTATAATTTATTAGCATCCTATTTAATAATTACTTTAACCATGATGATAAATCACGGCTAAGTATTTTTTCCAATTTTAAAATCTCATCTCTAAATTCATTCTTCAGCATAGAACTTGTCTCTGGATTTATTTTCATCTGAGTTAGATTCTTTTGCTGAATTTTCAGCGAGATGCTCTTTCGTTGTTTGCTAGGAATGAAGAATCGAATTACAGGTCGCAGAAAATTGCGAAGAGGATGACCCTCAAACAAAAACTCGTGCAGCCATCGCGAACGTGGCTTGCCGGACATATTGTGCTTCGTACTACTGTCCATTACGGTGAATGTTTTATCAACACCAAGAAATTCGAAAACTTCTGCTAAAACACGATGAGGATCTTTTGCAAGATCTTCATTCAATACCACTTTTACATTAGAGAAATTTTCAAGAAAGGCTTTTACAGGTTCAGAGTAGAAACTCACCGCGCGGTAGTGATAAATTAATTCCCAGTTATTCTTAACTCGCTCTGCCTCTTGCTGCAACGCTTCTTCAAAAGATAATGGTTCACGTGCATCGCGAACTAAATGTTGGTAAGCTGAGAAAGAACGCTTCACCGGATTTCGTAATACAATTACAATTTTTGGATTGCCCAAATACTTTTTAATAACCGGAATGGTTTTTTGATAGAAGTACAGCGTATCTGCACTCGACTCACCAACTATCTTGTGATTCCCTGCGTCTTTAAACAGATTGATGTAATCAGAAAAATTCTTGACAATCCATTTCTCAACTCTATAATCCAACGGACCATTCAGTGGAAAAGACATGCCTTGACTGCTGAGAAACCGAGGTTCTTTCTTCTTGCTCATGAAAATTTCAGGATGCTGAGCCAGGTAGCTATGAAGGGAAGACGTCCCGCATTTTGCTGATCCTGCAATTAAAAAGTTGGGAAGAATTGGTTTTGTATTTTGCGTGTTCTCCACTTGATTCTCATTTACAATTGTCATGTTGACCTTTATTGAGATTTAGTTGATAGAGTCCTCCCCCAAGGATGTTCTCCGTCCGTTCATCGCTTATGAATAATGTGTAATTGTTCTTGAAACAAATTCCTTCTTTCTGACTGAAATGATTTAAAGCAATTGTTCTCATTTTACCTTTAAAAAATCCGTCTCCTTTAAAACATTCAAATAACCAAACCTTGTCGTGTGTTAAAAGTGCTAATGTCTTTTTATCGGGACTAATGTCGGCACCCGTTACCCACGTATTATACATGTGGCCGGGGCCAAGGTAAACACTATCGATTAACTCAGCAGTGTAATCACCGGGGGTGTTGGGAAGCTTGTACATCTTGGTATACGAACTAAACGGCTTGGTTCTATTTTTTGAGAACAAATAGATTGAATTGCCAAAGCAAGCCATGGCATCCATATCAAAATTTCTTTGTTGAGGGCCCGGAGGAAAATCATACTGATCAGGGTAATGAAAGGAAATAATGCCAGCAGTAATTACTTTTTCTTTAACAGAATCTGGAGGTGGTATCTTATAGATCTTGAGATCCTTTCTCTTGTTAAAATTATTGCCAAAGTCACCGATATAGAAATTACCATTGTCATCTTGAGATAAATCTTCCCATCCATGATTAACGTTGTTCACATGGATTGCATTCTTTATTTGCCCTACGCTATCGAGGCAAAAGAGAATGGTAAGATTGCTATCCACTATTGTCCAAATATTATCACTGTTACCTTTTCGGGTATACTCCAGCCCCGAGGATTCAATCAATCGCGGTGGCAGATCTCCCAGTTTTGTTAGTTGTACATTCTGACCGAATGTAGTGATCCATAACAGGGATACAACAAAGGCAGATATAATTTTCATTACGCTAAATTTCATTAAACAAATAAAGTTAGTTGTTTCGTATTGATCTCTCAGGAGTTTTTATGTACACATTTACTGAATCGGTTGCGTATCCTGTTGGCGAAATAAATCGATCCACAAGTTTATAACGCCCGCCATCAACTGCACAATCACGCACAGCATAAGGGAAAAAGTTATCTACATCCGGCATGTCTTCGAAAAGTATTAAATCATATTTCCCACTTGAAATATTTTCGCAGAGCATTTTTTCTTCGCGAGGGAACAGTGCCACACCTTTGTGATACCACAAGGGAAAATTCACTCCGTGGTCGGGAATGTATTTCAATTCATATGCAAGCATTGATAAATTACTCATATTGAGCACCTGAAGATCTTTCTTGTTTTTAACGATATCGAGCATCAGTATGCGATCCAATCCATCGGAAGTATTTTCAGGAAGTTTAATACGTTTTAAGGTTTTGTATGAAGTAAGCTTCCATTGAACAGGTTCAAATTTTATTGAATCAGTTTTTGACGACCAACTATGCTTCGAAACAACATTAGCAGGAGGAGGATTGAAAATTGATGGTAAAAATTTTCCTAAAAGCCTATTCGAGTATTTCCAATAATTCTCAGATCTCCAGAAAAACACAGTGATAAGTAAGAGAGCCACTATCCATGCTTTTTCAAAGCGAATGGAATCTTTCAAACTATAAAGTAAGAAGGCAATTCCAAAACCATGAAAATAATAATTTACAGTGGCGGGGCTGAAGCTTGTTACTTGAATAATCATGGCCTGAACCATAATACCTAAGGTAAGCATTGCAAAGATTAGAAATGACTTATCGTCAAGGACAGACGCCCATGTTTTGAAACGAACAATGACAATAATGATAATACATGCTATATATAGTTTTAACCAAAGCGATTCTTCAAAAAACGCACTTAAAAAATCGTAAAGATTGATTCTTGAAAAATGGGGTGCTTGTCCAAGGTTGAACCAGTATAAAAATTCATACCTTAATAAGGGAAGGACTAATAGGCCGATAGAGATTCCGTAGAATCCGATAAAAATCATTAAGGACTTGAATTCCTTTTCAACAATTGAATTGAAGATTAATAAGGCAATAACTAGCATGAACGCCAATCCACCAGCATCTTGCTTGGTGAAAAAACAAAGCGCAGTAAAAAAAGCGGTGAGACCCAGAAAAATAATGTGCTTGGACTTAAATAAATAGAGCATTAAAAAGTAAAGCCCAATAAGTTCGAAAACAAAAACGGTATGATTGTACCAAGGCCAGAAATTGATCATTACAAATGAAAGACAGAGCACCGTTACGGAGAGAAGCGTTTGAACAGGACCAAGTCCCAGTAGTTTTAAAATACCTCTAAATGTTGAAAGTGAAATAAAATTAATAACAGCCTGAGCTATTACTAATGAATATAAGTAAGGGCCAAATATTTTAAACGAAATATATGGAATAATCCAAAATCCGTAACCGAGTGGCATTCCAAAATCCTTAAAAGGAAATTGACCAAGATACATTCGATAAGCACCTTCCCATGTTAGAAATATATTTACTCTAAAAGGCAAATCGGCAAGCAGAGGTAATATTGAGAATAGTAAGATGATACCGAATTCTAAAATCAGGATTTGCTTAGAGGAGAGTTCCTTATTAATCATATTTTAAGTTGTAACGATTTGGTTTATTTTAATTGCCATTGATCTCAAATAGAAATTATAAATTTAGGTGATTTATACCCATATTTAAAGTTCTTATGTCATTAGTTGATGCTTTATGAAACCTCTCCTTAAATTGTTACGCCCCAAGCATTGGGTAAAAAATCTTTTCGTCTTCATACCAGCTTTTTTTGCGGGTGCTTTATTTAATCCGGAAAATATAAAGATCCTTTTGCTGGGATTTGTTTGCTTTTCTTTTGTAGCCAGCGCTATCTATATAATAAATGATTATCAGGATATAGAGGCAGACCGTAATCATCCAGAAAAGAAAACGCGTCCATTGGCTGCTGGTACCGTTAGCGTTCCATTGGCTTTCATTACAGTATTTGTTCTTCTCGTAATTGGATTAGGATTAGCATACTTTCTTGAGTTTAATTTTTTTCTCGTAATCTCACTTTATTTATTAATTAACATCGGTTATTCACAAGGACTTAAGAACATCTCCATTTTGGATATTCTTATTGTGGCGACCGGCTTCTTACTTCGTGTAATTGCGGGAGGTTTAATCATTCATGTGGCCGCTTCTAAATGGTTGCTAATTATGGTTTTCCTACTAGCGCTCTTTATGGCACTGGCGAAGAGATTAGATGACTTATTGGTAAGCGAACGAGACGGAAAGCAAAGCAGAAAATCTGCTCAGCATTACAATCTTAATTTTATTTACAGCGGCATAACAATGATCGCTGGAATAATTATGGTGTCTTACATCATGTATACCATTTCAGATGAAGTTATGGAAAGAATGGGAAGTGAACACCTTTACTTCACATCAGTTTTTGTTATTGCAGGCGTGTTAAGATACCTTCAAATAACATTAGTAGAACAGCGAAGCGGCTCACCAACCAAGATATTTCTCACTGATAAGTTTACCATTATTACGCTTCTCGGATGGATAATCTCATTCTTCGTTATGATCTATTTCAATACTGGTTTCTGATCTTAAAATTGTTTCCCACTAAACATGCATCTTGTTCTTTTTGATTTTGATGGTACCCTTACAAGAAAAGATACGTTTATTGAATTCATAAAATTCACTAAAGGCAGCGCTAGCTTTTTAACGGGTGTATTGATTTTATCTCCAGTAATGGTGGCATATAAACTTAAGTTTATTCCAAATTGGAGAGCAAAGGAGATTTTATTTGGATTTTTTTTTAAAGGTATTTCACAGCAAGAATTTCAAGCAAAAGGCATTGAGTTTGCATCGCAGGTTCTTCCATCACTGATACGTGCTTCGACAGATAATTGCATTGCTCAATATAAGGCGGCAGGCCATCGAATGATTATCGTTACAGCTTCGGCAGAAGAATGGATACGACCTTGGGCTGAGTCAAAAGGAATTGATGAAATTATTTCGACAAAGTGGGAGGTCAACTCTGGTATTCTCACAGGAAAAATATCTGGTAAAAATTGTTATGGTGATGAGAAGCGAAATCGAATTGAAAAAGAGTTAGAGCTTTCAAAATACGATTCTATTATTGTTTATGGAGATACTTCTGGTGATAAGGAAATGCTAGAGCTTGGAACGGAAAAATTTTATAAGCACTTCACAGATTAAAATAAAAGTAACAAGATTGTTCATTTGAATAGTCTTCTAAAAGAAAGAGTGCCATTGTCACCAATGGCACTCTCAAAATTATTAGATCTCGTTATGTTTTACTCCTTAACAAATCGTTTTTGAACGGTTGCTCCATCTACCGAAAGAAGCAATGTATACAGTCCTTGGCTGAATTCTTTAACATCAACCTCAACACTGTTACTTTTTACCTGCTTAACATAGGTGCCTGTCAGTTGACCTTGCGAATTGTAAATCGAAATATTAAGTTCTGATCTGGATTTAAATCGATCTGAAAGTGAAATTCTCAAGGTGTTTTTTACTGGGTTAGGATACAGATCAACTGTCAATCCTTGTGTATTTTCTACTCCTGTTATGGTGAATGAAACTTCGTCTGACGTCTGCATACATGATCCAGATGTTACCAGAGTAGAATAGTTTCCAGCTTCTTGTGGCACATAATTTTGGCCAGTGGCTCCTTGTATAACATTTCCATAAAGCAGCCACTGATTACCATCGGATGTGCTTGAAAGTAATGCTTCACCATTCAATTGAATCGTTGGCTTATCAAGATGATCAACTTGAACAATAGCCTCAATCCGTTTGCTTTCACATTCGCTATACATAACACTTACAAAGTAATTCTTCGATTTTGTAAGAGAAGGCGTATTAAAATCTCCTTGCTCACTCGTGAAGATAGTTGATGTTGTGTTTTCGTCTTCATACCACTGGTAACGTCCACCTTCAGGAGCGCCACTTGCATTTACAACGGCACTTTCTCCATCACAGACGCTCATAGTATTCACGGCAGGATTAAATACTCTTTGATATTTCAACGTTGTTGTACTTGAAAGCACTTTCGATTCGCAGCCCTTCATTCCTGCTGCCATCTCAATTGCATTCTCACCAAACACTAAAGCTTCAGGGCTAATGATTGCATCAACTGAGCCACCCGTTCCAAGTACACTACCAATTACATTTCCGTTGCTCATAAGAGAGTATAACACACCTTTTTGAGTTGTAGCTAAAACTACTGGAATACCTTCTGTTGTTTCGCAGGCATTGTGAAGAGCCGATGAAAAAGCGATGGTCTCATCCAACGCTGGCTTAGTCATTACCAACTCAAATCGATTACTACCTGCTGATGATGGATCGATAGTAACATCGAATTCATAATGACTTCCTTCAATTAGCACAATAGAATTTTTTGAGAAATGATCCCATAGTTTCACTTCAACATCGAAATTGAAAGTTTCCAATTTACTGAAGTCAAATGAATAGTGACCTAAAGCTATATTTCGGACATTCAACGGAATAGATTTCTCGCAGAAATCAATGGACATACTGTTTATGGCCAGATCTATATTGTTTATTTGAGAGCTTAAGTTAAAGTAAGTATTATCTCTCTTTATAGCGTCAAGCGTTTCCTCTATGCCATCAAATGAATTATCTGAGAAGTGAAGGAACGTTCTATCCACGAAAGAATTATTCTTAAGTGATATGGTCAATTGATTTGCTGGTGCTTTCTCACGAAAAAATACAGCGCTCTGAACTCCTATTTTTGCGTCCTCAGTAATTTGGATAGAAGGGGAAGCTCCAGTTGCCTTTACCCAAAACGCCTGACCTTGAGATATTGCGCCTCCAAAATCGGCATCACCTCCAGACGTGCTATTCCAAACTTTAAACCCTCCCTGACCGCCAGGTATATTATTTCGTATGGACACTGTTCCACCAATTTGATCAAGCATCCAACCCGTGTCTCCCCATTGAACAGGCGCTGCATACACATTACTTAATAAATTCCATCCGTCATTTGATTGTGAATCAGTACCCGGTGTAAGAAGACTCGTATAGTTAAAAGTACCTTGCTGAAGAGGACCAGTAATCTTCAATTTACTTGGTGTTGTTCCATTATATTGGAATATAGAGTAACCCCGACCCATTTCAAATGTGGCGGTATTAGAACCACCTTGACCTGGATAAGCAATCCATCCGCCATCTGGTTCATTGTAAAAGAATAGCGAAGGACCAACACCTGTTCCTCCGGTGAATTGTCCAGTCACAACCATGTACGGTTGCCAATCGCTAACATGAGTACTATAAACAGGAGCCCCCATGTATCGATATACTTTTTTAGGATCGAGGTAGCGTTGGAATTCAACATTACCAACTATAGATCCTTGATCTCCTATTTTACTCACGATTGCTGTCCCATTGATATCAGAGACCAAGACGATATTTCCCAAAGAGTTCAATCGACCATTTGTAACGTCAATCAAATCTTTCACATACATTTTACTTCCGATATTAACTTGAGCTAAAGGATTTGTATTAAGATGTAAATTGCTGAGCGTGTCTGTCCCTGTTTTGAAAAACAGATTTGATACTTGTGAGCCCGTTGAGTTTATCGAGATACCTGATTTTGAAACGCTAAGCTGCCCATTTTCATTGCCAGCATTAATAGACCCATTACTTTGAACAACCAAGTTGGTTCCCCCAAGATTTAGAGTAGAACCACTGTTAACAATTGCTCCTCCTCCATTTATAGTACCGACTGTAATTGTTTTGACTGGTGCTTGTCCTACAATGTTTAGTATGGAGTTATTTGAGACATTGAGTTGAAACACACGAAGAGCATCCTGGTCGTTCATGAATAAATTCTGCACCTGACCTGCATTGAAATTGAGCGATAGTAATTGGTTATCTGATGGCAACGTAACATTGCCTCCTAGCGTAAGATTTCCAGAGATATTCAAGACTGTTCCATTACCTACGGAACCATTTAATGTTAAATCCTGAGCCAATGTCATGTCACCATTTACTATATAAGTACCGGTGTTGAATGTTTTAGTAGACGTTGATCCATCAAGCACAAGATTACCGTAGCTTGCACCAGGAATAGAATTGGACATTCCGTTAAATGTAACCGTTGAGGTTGGGTCGAGCGTACCCAACTGGAGCGCAGTTGCAGAATTAACAACTAAAATTCCATTAGCAGCGACATCAATTTGCCCGGTTAGTGTCTGATTAATAGTAACAGTAGCCCCATTAGAAACAATCAGTTTTGTATTAGTTCCAGTTAGATCAAATGTATTATCAATGGAAGCACTCCTGTCTAAAAAGAAATGTTGATTGTTAGCGGCAAACGTAGTTGGATGTGCTCCGCCTCCACCAGTAATAGTTCCCCAGGTAGTAGTAGACGTAACATCTCCACTTGCACTTGAATAATAGAATAAAGCACCTGCGGCATTCAATGTTGTGGCTTGTACCGCGTTACTGAAACCGCTTAAGTTTCCTTTCACATCTTTTGCACGAACTGAGAATGTGTAAGTTGTTGAGGGCTGAAGTCCTGTAATTTTAAAAGTTGTACCAACCACTGTGGTTACTAAGTCAGATCCTTTGAATATCTCATAGCCAGCTACCTTCACATTGTCAGTAGAAGCAGTCCATGTTAAACGAAGACTATCTGACGCGATATTAGAAGCAGCTAAATTTTGAGGGATAGACGGTGCAATCTTATCAAAGGCAGCATCTATAGGTGTATAAGATCGTAACTCTAAGGAGTTGAAGAATCCTGCTGTGATAACTTCTGTTGATGATATTGTGGCCCCCACTTGGAAAAAGATAGTGCTATCAGCTTCAGGCTTAACGTTATAAAAAAACGCGCGCTCTTTATTGTTTTTTGGATTGTAAAGAGATTGTTTAATCGGGCCAACTATAAAATCAGTTACTACTTTCTCGCCATTTTTCGCTCTACTCGCTGCTTCCCACTCGTTGCCAAAAAGGACTAAATCGTACGTTACGTTAGGGTCAAGTTGTTTTAGTTTCCAATCCGATCCAGTGCTAGCATTATACAGGTAATTTGTCATCATAACATTGAATGGATAAACATCACCCGTAGTGCTATAACCACGATCTGTTCTAGACCCACCTCCAGTATAACTATTTACCAGCAAATCAACAGTAGTTGAAAGTGTTGCGTTGTCTTTAAAATTTTCCCACAGAAATCCATCTGGACCCGCAATGTTTCCGGGCTCCTGGTTTAAATTATTCCAAGGACTTGGTGCCTGTAAAGCGCCTCCACCTGCACCTCCATTAACATTGACAAGGATAATTTTATCGAATGTGCTTCCCATAGCAACAGTAGAGAATGGCGATTGAGAAACTGGTGCGGTAGTTTTAACTGCTAGTACACGATAAACGTAGGCCGTATTAGAAGGTAAGCCTGTGTTATCATACGTTTCAATGTTTGCAGCAGTAGTAAAGATTGTGGCGAATGGTCCTTCAGGATCACTGGCACGTTGTATTTCAAAACCAGTTTCATTTGAAGAGTTATCATACCATGCTAAACGAATGTTGGTTTTAGACTCAGCAAGCGCAACCAAATTGTTAGGTGTACGAGGAACAGCCGGAGTGTAAGCCTCCACAATCATAGCATTGATAGTAGCATCACGGTGTATAATAGTAACGGGTGCCCCAGCTAAGCTCTCAGTAGTACCGTCCCTTCTTACAGAGATTACAATGGTACCAGAAGTTGGAGCAATACCAGTAAAACGAACAACACGACTCGTGTTTTTGCGAGTGTTTAATGTTTTATCGGTAGCTGCTCCATTCGGAGTTCCTGTGTTAATCCTATAGATAGCATTAGCGAACCAAAACTCGTTCCTGCTTCCAAGAATGCTAATGTTATATCTATTATTATTGTCCAAGCCACTGAGTGTGATTGTTGATGTGGTTCCTGTTGAATTAACAATCCAACCACTTTGGAGAACCTTGTCGGAATACAGCCCAGTGTTGGCACCGGTACTAACACCAACGTTGTCTGAGGCGGCTACCCACGAGCCAGCTTGATTGATCGAAATTGGGCTAGTTGCACCAGTACTATTGAGCAGGGCACTAGGCAAAGAGAAAATATTATTCCAGGGTGCGGATGCATTTGACGAAGAAGAAGCAGTAAAGTTTACATAAACTGTTTCACTCACTTCAGGGTCAGAAACCACTAACGAAAAGGCTGCTTCAGAACTACCGCTATAAGTGTCCACCACATTTAATGTCAGTTGATAAGCACCGATGTCTGCCGCTGTAGGAGTAAATCTGATAAAGCCCGTTCCGTTTCCATTATCTACTAAAGAAGCAAAAGCCGGAAGTCCTGAAACTGTAAAAGTCATTGGATCATTCTCCGGATCAACTGCAAGTATATTTGTTTGAAAAGTCTGACCAACGCTGACTACCACAGTTCCAGGATTGGTAAGGGCCGGTATGCCATTCGGAGTAGTGATTAAAGCATTATTACTTAATGCAGATTCTCCAAAAGCATTGAAGGCACTAACTTTATAATAATAGGTAGTTCGCCCAGCCGTTGAGAGATCCGAATATGTTATTACGTTACCAGCAACAGCACCGACTTGATTATACGTGCCGTTAATGGACGTGGATCTGTAAATTCTGAACCCCGTTTCATTGAAACTATTGTCCTGCCATGAAACATTCACCCGATTGTTTGTTGGCGACTCTAACGCAACCCCCACAGGAATAGGAGGGGGAGCATTTTCAAGATAGGTTGCTTCTAAAATTAATGAGTTTATATAAAAGACCGAGTTCGCTGCCGCAGATTTTACATTGATCGATAATTCGCCAGCAGCACTTGGGTACTTGTAATCTGATGTCCTCGTCTCATTCGTATTGTTAATTGCGTTTAAATCTGTGAGTACCTGTGGTGTCCCGGCTCCCGTTATTGTAAACCTCGTGTACTTAAAATTTCCAGCCGTACCAGCAATTGCAGCATAAGCTGTAACTCTGTATTGGAGAGCAGGGTTAAGATTAGTAAACTTAAAAGTTCTATTATCAGAATTTGCTGCTCCGGTACTTCTACTATAGAATGATTCTCTTACCTTTTTAGTGTAAACTGCATTGGGATCAACAGGAAGACTTACTTTGTTAGGTGGTGTATTCCATTGCCCGGGAACAGTAAATTGAACGTACTTAACTGTAGCGCCTAATTCGTCTTTTAAGTTGGATAACGCAATGCCTGCTAAGAGTGCTGGCTGAACTCCACTATTGTTCCATGGGAGAACTTCATTATCAGTAGTTGGATTGATAACGAAATTCATATAAATCTTAAAATTTGGATCGACTGGATTTACAATGAGGGAAAATGTCTGAGAATTTACACCCCCTGTATTATCTCTAAACTGAATTGAAATATTTTCATAAAACCCTGTTTGCGAAACAGTCGGATTGAAAGTAATCGTATATGTTCTATTAGTTGCGTTCCAAACAGGAGCCGGACTATTTGCAAAAGTGAGAGACGCAGGCAAACTAATAATAGGAGGAAAAGCAGCCGTTAACTGATTATTGTTATCCGGGTCAGTTAAGGTAAATACCATCGTAAATGTTCTTCCCGCTTCCGCGGATTGATTCTGAACGGATGTTATTGGTGTAGGAGTAACACCTATTCCGTCAATGGTAAGCGCTGAAATAATGGGAGCGCTGTTTGAACCAACCGTTAACACAAACGCATCGCTTATGGTAGCAATTCCGTCTGAACCTTGAACTGTAACATTATAAGTACCTGCTGCCACGTTGGTGAATGACAGTGATCCTTGCCCATAATTGTTTGTGGTGAACATATAAGTATCAGGCAATCCGGTAAATTGAAATGCTATTAGATCATTATCCGGATCACTAACACTAACATTAATTACCTGTGCCGTTCCACTTGATTGAAGTATTGTTTGATTTGGAATATCTGTAATTGTTGGGGTGCGATTTGGTGTAGTGGCAGATGCTGTGTTAGACCAGCCTGAAGTCGCACCTCCGACACTTTTAGACCTCACCTTGTAATAGAAAGTGGTGTGACCAGTTGCAGTATTATCGCTATAGCTAGTCACATCGGTTGCTAGTGATGTAATAGTTACAAAGCCAGTAGTGCTATTTGCTGATTTTTGAAGTTCGAATCCAGTTTCTCCAGAGACATTTCCCCAGGATAAATTAATTTGAGTTGCTGTTATTGGAGTTGCCGTTAACAAACCAGGAACCGCGGGCGGAGCCGGAGCTACAGGTGTTATCACATACCCTGGAGCGTTTAAATTAATCAACGAAGATATATTCGTTGCATTGATTGCACGAATGCGATAATAATATCTTGTGCTAGGTTCAATATTGGTATCTGTCCATGTTGTTGCATTGGCGGCCGTAACACTAATCACTTGATATGTACCAGCACCATCAGTTGATTTAAGACGATAAATTTCAAAGCCTGTTTCATTGTTGCTGTTATCAGTCCACGCAAGTGATACTTGATTGTATGCAACTAAATTTGCCAGGAAGTTAGTGGGATTGGATACGGAAGGAGGATTGGATACAGATTCTACAAAAGCACTTGATGGAATGGTTGTCTCGCTGCTTCCAGGTAGCGTCCATCGAACAGTAAAACACTCTGTATTTGTATCTTCAAAATACTCAACACGCACTGGGTACCAGCCAGAAGAGAAGCTGGTTAACGCGCTGGTTACCTTTGCACAACTGTGCTTGCCATCGTTATCTACAATCAATTGATTGTTTACCCACATTCTACTTCCTTCATCTGTTTGAAGGGAGAATCTGTAACTGCCATTAGATGGAAGGTTTATAAAACCTTCGTATACAAATGCATAATTATCGGTTTGTGTACGCGGAGAAGTTGAGAATGAAGCGATAAAACCAATCTTATTGAGCGTGGATGCACTAGGTATTTCAACAGTACTAGCAAGTGTGTTGTGGTGATAATATTTGTATAGTAAACCAGAATTCCTTGCTGTTGCTGCAATCTGATTACTTGGAGGTGAAGCATTACCCGCAGGATCACGAGCTTTTACATAATAGTTATAAACAGAAAGAGCTACAAGATTTTTAGCTTCGTAATAAGTTGTGGCTCCATCCACTGAAGCAACGATGATTCCGTTTTGATATATGTCATAGCCTGCAATTGCAACATTGTCAGTCGCTCCAGACCATTGCAATAAGACTGTACTCCTTAATGTTCCAGGAACTGTTAAGACTGGGGAGGTAGGTGCAACGCCATCGAGACTTGTAGAAGTTGAAGCGATTTGTGTATAGGCCGATCCACCAGAGGCATTTACAGCGCGCATTCTATAGTAGTAAGTAGTATTGGGAAGTAAGTTAGTGTCTGTGTAAGCCTGAGGATTTGGAGTAACAATAGCAGGAACAATTGTTACCAAAGAGTATCCACTCCCTGATGATAAAGATCTGTAGATTTCAAAACCATTTTCGTTATCCGAGCGATCGTCCCAATTTACAACAACGCTGTTTTGGGAATTTGAACTCACGAAGAAGTTGCCTGGAGGAGCTGGTGCATCTAAACCATTTGAAGTAGTAACAGGAATTGAATTTGAAGGCACACTAAAACATCCTTGAGTAGCTGGTCTAAATTCCGTAGGAACTACATCGAATTGATACGGATTGCCTGCAGGATCTTTACTTATAAGGGTGTATGCGCCAGGCTGAGATACTGTATAATTATACTCAATAGCACTTCCAAGGTTTATACCATCCTTTTTCCATTGATACGCAGCTAAGGCTGAAGGCCCTGCAAGAAGAACTTCTGTACCTCCATCCAAAGATGGCAACGTTGTACTTTTACCGTTGGCTGATATGGTCGGGGTATTAGAGGGGCCACGACTATTGTCGACAAGAACTGGATCAGACCAAGCCGACCATGTAAAGTCAGCACGTTGATAGCGGCCATAGTATGTACCCGGAGTATAAGGTCCACCAGTTGTTATCGTTATTTCATTTAAAGTTGCACCGGAAGCTACTACTGTAGAGGTGTTATCTTTTGCCCATTCGTAATTAACAATCTTCCTGAGATTGCCGACTTGGCCAAATCCATAGTCTCCTGTACCTAGGGTATTACCTCTTCCGTTGGGGTAAATCGTCTTGGTAAAGCCCAACTTTACATTAACTACATCTCCAGGGCAGGTAAGGGGTTGCTCATAAAACACGAAAATCTGATTTTTCTTTTTGCCCAAAAACCATGAGAAAAAATCAGGTTTTGCATATTCGGAGTTCCACGTTGCGTGTCCAAGGTTGGTGTAATATGAATATCGAATACTACCACCAATATTTCGTACCGCAGTTACATGCGAATTCCCGTTGCTTGGAGGAGGGTTAGTATCTAAACCGCCTTGTGAAAGCCAAAGGGGTATATGTTTGTAATAATCTTTTAGACCCGAAAATTCGGTGGTGTGGAATTGATCTCCTGATGCCGACATGGGATGAGCGGCCGCGAAGTATTCTGGATAATCGGTAATAAACTGCCACGCACCAGCAGCTCCTCCAGAAAGTCCATGAATGTAGATTCTATCTGGATCCACCTTGTAATCCAGAATAAGTTTGTCAATGATATAACGGACTTGTTCTCTCCACTCCGGACCCCAATTATTATTTGGACAAGCTGAAGTAGAATAATTAGGTAGGCCAGTACTAGGGTTAATATCTCCACAGGCGGGTCCAGTCCTTCTCATTTGAGGGTAAACTAAAAAGCCAGGGAAAGTGCCATTATTTACAGCATTTAAATGAGTTTGCCCTCCGTGAAGTAGCTGCTTTGAGTTATCCTGAATATCCACATTACCACTACTGCCTTCACCTGATCCATGGAGGAAAACAATCAGTGGGTACTTGTCAGATGAAGGGGCAGCCGTCCATCCATTCGGTTTTTTTAATCTAAAGCGTAGTTTATATAGACCCGCAATTTTTGGGCTTTGATATTCGTATGATTCAAACTGGTTATCCCAGCTGTATAAAGACGTAGGTGTATATGGAGTGAAGTTAGGCATTGGCTGAGCCAAAAGCGGTCCTGCAAACAACAATAGACATGATATGACACCCAGAATTGAGATGTAATGTTTTTTCATTCCATGAAACATAAGAACTATTAGATTAAGCCACTGTTATAGACGTTGTAAATCAGATTAATCAGGCAAAAGTAACCGATTATTGCTTATTAATACCAATCAAACACAAGACCAAAGTCAAAATTATTTCTAAAAATAAGCAAAGAAAGCCCTACTTTTGAAGTCTTAGTGATGTAATTTTTTTTTAATAAATGCACCAAAGCTAATTTTGATCCATAATCCAGATGTCCTTTTTTTTGACTGGAAAGAGCTATTATTGTAACCATCCTAAAATTTTTAGTCCCAATATGATTAATGAAAGCCCCAAATTCAGCAAACAAACCTCCCATTTTGCATTATTTGACCTTTCCTCATTTGATTTGTCCTTGATTTGATGACTTTAGATCCAGAATTTAACGATCTCATATTCAATCATGATTCACTGTTAACAATAGAGAAATGAAAGTTTTAAGAAGAGTGGCGTCCGTTGTCGTTATTTTAATGGTTCTAAACGCTGTGGCCTTTTCGGTTGTACACGTTTTGACGCATGGTAAAATGTTTGGAAAGGCTTCGGGGTTTATCATCGATTTTGCAACATTCCCCAGCGAAATTAAGAATACAATTTCTCAGCTTACCGCGAAAGTCAAGAATTACCAACTTGGCATTGACCATAAGTTCACTTCAATTAATCAACTCGATAGGGATGTTTATGGGTTGATATCTTATAATTCTGAAAACGCTGATTCGCTTGAGTTAAAATTGATAAATTTTAAGACCGGATCGAATGTGCATGAATGGCGATGTGTTAAAATTAAGAAGACTACGGAGGGTTTGTGCAGCAACCATCCCGTTTTGTTAGATGATTATAGTGTCATTTTTAAACTTGACTACGATCTATATCGAATTGACGCTAATTCTAAGGTAGTTTGGAAAAATGATTCATTAATGTTTCATCATGCTCTTGAGTTTGATCATGAAGGAAATATATGGACACCAACAACAGTTGATAATGGTAGTTTGAATCTTAACAGTAAAGTAATCAACTTCGGAACAGAACTTCCTTTTAGAGATGATGCAATTACTAAGATAGACCCAGCAACTGGTAAGGTATTATTTACAAAATCGGTCGCAGAAATCTTACTCGAGAATAACTACACAGGCCTCATTCATGGCCTATACAAGTGGGATCCGATGCACTTAAATGATATTCAACCCGTTCTTTCCGATTCAAAATATTGGAGACAGGGCGATTTGTTTTTAAGCTGCCGCAACATACAAACAGTATTTTTGTATCGACCAAGTACCAACAAAATTGTTTGGCTTCGTACTGGCCTTTGGTCAAATCAGCATGATGTTGATATTAGGGATTCAACATCGATCACTATTTTTAACAATAACGTTAATCAAAATGCTAAAGAAATAATCTTTAAAGTTAATGAGGGAGGAAACGATCAACTCACACGGACACTAAGCGAACCGATTAAAGTAAACGCAATTGTAGTATATCATTTTGATAAAGATTCCACAAGTTTATTAGTCCCAGAACTAATGGATCGTGAGAAAATTGATACTCATTCGCAGGGAATTTTCACAGCATTATCAAATGGAGAATTTTTTATTGAAGAAACAGATCAAGGAAAATTTTTCATTGGCAACGATGAGAAGACATCATTTAGAAAACAAGTTGTATCGACTGATTCCATTTTTGTCTACTATCCTGGTTGGAGCCGGATTTATGAAAAAATTCCCGCAAAACTTGTTTCAAAATGAAGATAGTTGTTAGGTAGTTGAATTTTAGTAATTTGACCAAACATAAAACTTATAAATTTCCATGGTTTTTAATCCACTTCTTTACATAGGACCGGGGCTAGGTCTCGGAACTATTGCAATTGTTTTAATCGTAGTTCTTATTATGATAGCTAGTGTTGGCTTGATCCTCTGGATTCCAATCAAGAATGCATTCAAAAAGATTTCTAAATTTTTCTCCAAATAATTAATGTACTACTCCGTAGTATTCTGGTTCGGTTTTTCTTTCATCACCGGACTTATTCTTGGTAGAAAAATCTTTTATGCCTTAATAGAGCGTACCACCTCTTTGCTCGATGCGATGTTGTCTGATGATAGTGATGAGGTGAAGCAAAAATTGCTAGTTGAAAGGTTAGGAAAGCTGTTTGTAACCTTACTAAAACTGATTGCTTTAATTGGTGCAATCATCTTCATTTCTGTTATTCCAGGATATGTTTATGTTGAGTTGAATCACGTTAATACTCAAAGCCTTGATTTTGACTCTACACTGTTTTATATTATTTTAATTTCAAGCAGCACGATTCCTTTTATCGCGATGAAATTCTTGTCAAAAAAGCAAGATTATTCGGAGTGGTCAATTCTATTTCATCGTATAATCTTTAACAACCTCAATATTTCGAAAGGGCTATTTGGTTTTGAGAAGAAATTCTTTAAAGCAAAAACTAAAGACTTAAATGGTCGCTTTCTAATTGTTACAGGGCTAGCGCGAGCAGGCACAACAGCACTTACTACTTTACTCCATAACACAGGGCGATTTCATTCTCTTTCGTACGGTAACATGCCGTTGCTATTAAGTCCAAACCTATGGAGGAAATTTTACAGGCCCAAAAATGAAGTGTTACGAGAAAGGAGTCATGGTGATCGTGTTATGTTTGGTCACAATACCGTTGAAGCATTGGAGGAATTCTTCTGGACTGTACATCTAAGAAACAATTTTATTTCTTCTGACACACTTATGCGTCATCAGATTTCAAGCGATATATATCAGGAATACTTAATCTACCAAAATTTAATTAAACAAGCTAATACGAATGATACCCTATATCTCGCAAAGAACAACAACTTCATTTTAAGATATTTGTCACTTCGTAAACTCAATCCTGACTTTATTCTAGTAATCCTTTTTAGAGACCCGATTGAGCACGCATCTTCATTATTAAACCAGCATAACCGTTATTCTAAATTTCAAAAAGAAGATGAGTTTGTAAAAGAATACATGGGTTGGTTAGGGCATTATGAATTTGGCTTGAACCATAAATACTTTGATTTTTCGAGTGCTGAATCTCTGAAACAATACGATGAAAATTCGATTAACTATTGGCTTCGTATCTGGATTGATTACTACTCGTTCATTCTGACTTTACCCGAAGACGAAAATTTGATTTTGGTTAACTACCGAGAATTTTTGAATGCTCCAAAAGATGTAATTAACATCATAGGGAATAAATTGAAAATTTCCTTTCAAACTAATGCGATCGAACATTTTGAAAATGAGAAGTCAATTGACTTTACTGGAGATGATGACTTAAGAACAGAAGCCCACGCTGTTCATCAAAAATTATTGAAAATGAAGAGCGTTTTCTAAATCTTTTCATGCGAGTTCTGATTTCAACAATGATAACCTCTTAAAATAGTTAAACTCTATGGCAAAAGATAAGTATGACCTGATTCTAGTAGGTACTAGTTTTGCTTCATCATTTTTTTTAAAAAAATTCTTAGAACATGCCCCAGCATCTGCCAAAGTATTAGCAATAGAAAGGGGAAGATTGTATAGTCATAGCGAACGATTAAAAGTTAAGAAGGGAGAGATTCCTGCGCCTGCTGGCCAAGGTAATACCTATATTAGCTCATCAGAAAAACCCTGGACATTTGATCCTAATTTTGGAGGTAGTTCAAACTGCTGGTCAGGATGCACTCCCAGATTTATGCCCAATGATTTTAAAATGAAATCAAAGTATGGTGTTGGGATTGATTGGCCTATTGGTTATGAAGATATTGATAACTACTATGATGAAGTGGAGGATATTATGTCTATATCTGGTCCAACAGTAACTCCTTTTCCTAGAAGAAAACAGTATCCACTTCCTTCACATACTTTGAGCACTGTAGATAAAATAATGCAGAAGCATTATGGAGAACTTTACATTAGTCAACCTGCAGCACGTGCAAGTAGAACAGTAGGAAACAGAGGGGCTTGCTGTTCATCGATTGTTTGCGATGTCTGTCCGGTTAATTCGAAATTTACGATAGAGAATACTTTAAAATATTTATACGAGGATCCGCGAGTTACCCTTATTGAAAATTCGCAGGCGTACGCCTTGAAAATTGAAAACAACCTAGCGAAGTCAATTATGGTTAGGCAAGGTGAGAAAGATGTCGAGTTTCATTCGGAGACAATTGCTCTTGGAGCGAACTCGATTTTCAATTCTCACATTCTTCTTAATTCTGGTGACACCTCGGACTGGACGGGCGCTGGGCTGTCTGATCAAGTTGGAACATATGCCCGCGTCTATTTGGATGGACTAGAAAATGTTGGAGGTAGTTCTCTTATCACTGCCAATGGATACATGTTCTACGATGGCGCAGATCGAAGCAAGTATTCGGGATGTTTAATTGAGAGTTCCCAAGGTTTTTGGAGCCCCTATATCAGGAACGATTTTGGAAAATGGAGACAAATAGCTTTGTTCAAATTTATTTTTGAAGACCTCCCTCAAAAACAAAATCGCGTTTCTGTTTCCCAAGACTTATTGAAACCTAATGTCGTTTTTAATGACATATCAGACTATGCTAAAGAAGGTTTGAAAAATTTGAGAACGAATGTTGATAAATATTTTTCAGTCCTACCTATCGAGCGGATTGAGTATGATGGATATAATCAAGCTTCGGAGTATCATATTTGCGGAACGACTAGAATGAGTTTAAATTCTGAAGAAGGTGTAGTAGATAAGTCAATGGTTCATCATAAATATCGAAACGTTCTGGTGCTCGGAAGCGGATCCTTTCCAACAATTACTCCAGCAAACCCCACCTTAACTTTGTCTGCTTTATCGCTAATGGCAGCAACTAAATATTATCAATTATGAAACGAAGAAGTTTTATCAGGCTCTCCATATTTGCAGTTCTGGGAATAGCTGTTACTAGTGTATTCGTTTTCAATAGCTTTGATTCTGTAGTTTTGAAAATTCTAAAGGCTGATCTGAAAGGATTGAAGATTAAGGATGATGAATTTAAGAAATTCATCACCGAAGCCCAGACTTCAGGGAATGCATCAAAAGTAATATTTGACAAAAAAAAGAGAGCCTTTATATTCACAGTCTTCTTTCTTCCAAAAATGGGTTTGCCATTCGAGCTTAAATACATTGAATTGAGACAACGGATTGTAAGCGACTTCTTACTAGCTACAGATTTTTTTGTAAATAAAATGGACGTCAAAAGAGAAATCAAGTATTTGGCTTTGTTCGATCCATATACACGTCCTTGCCAAAATCCCTTCACGGCCATCAATTACCCAGCGGAATCCTGATTTCAACAGTTGATGATTCTCAGAGGATAATTCGTGGAGCAAATGTAAATGCGGTTGCGTTTTTTATGTTGGCTATCAGTAATTAGTGGTATCATTTTTTTTCAAGTCAAACGTACTTTCTAATAACGCGCTAATATTGTATTCATTAACAATCGATAGCAGTGAAACATTAGGCAACGACTGAAAATAATGAATGATCATTGACGTAAGCATTATACAAAAAGAACTTAAAGTATTAATTTGACGTCTATTGATTGTTCTGTTTTAAACAAATTTTATCTATGAGGAGTAATAAATTAGGATGGATATTGGGTATTGCTGCTGTCGTGATTGGACTCGGTTATTTTGGATACACGAAATTCTTTCTCCCGCGATATATTGCAAGTATCATTGTGTATGACAAGGTAACGCCTAATTACCTCCCTACTCGATATGAAAAACGTTTTCTAAAATCCAGGAAACAAATTAATTTGGGAGCGGATAGTGTATTACATATAATTCATAGTAAACATGTATCCCTAGAGCAACTGCTGAAAGCAATTGATGAAGTCGAAGAAGAGCAGGCTTATAATTTTTTAGACGAGCTTAGTTCTATTACCATTGTAAGTAGTAATCAGGTTTTTGATATTGGAAAAAAATATTTTAAACCTGATTTTGATGTAGAATTATTCAGGGAAGTATTTGAAAGAAAAGCTTCCGTGTCTCAAATAAAAAGAGGAGTAATTCTCGCAAACAAACATAGGGACGAAGGAGATATGTCGCCAGAGATGTTACGTGCCGTTGCAAAACAAATATTGATTGAGAAGGAGAAAAAACTAACTCAAGAATTAGGCTTTATTAGTAAGTAACGAGGTTTATGATTACCTATAAATCGAACAGTTCTACTTAAGACAATAAGTTTGAAATCCAGAAACATTCCAATTCAAAAAATTAACGAATGATACCAAAATCAATCTCCATTGATATTGACATTAATCTGATTCAATCCATAAGGATGATTCATGCGTTGTCAGAGTCAGAGTTTACTATAAGTTTACCTTTAAGAGAACAAAAAAAATTGTTGCCACTTTCTGAAAGGTTTAACATTCCATTTACAGATACTGATGAAAATGGATTAAAGTTTTCACAAATTGTTAAGACAGATCATTTCTCCAACGATCCCAATTCAGTTATTGGTAGCATTCATCGTCCTTTAATATTCCCACAACAACTAGTAAAGTTTTGTAAATCATTATGGCATGAAAAGAGGGTTAATCGTTACACGTTCACTGGGTTATTGACAGGCAGTCGTAAAAATTTATTGGAGCAATGGATGGTTCGTAATATTAAACAAGGTAAAATTGGTTTGCATACTGATGAAAGCTTGATTAGCAAAGTGAAGAAGCGAATATTTCGTGCTTTTAATTTAGACAATACAACTACTCTAAAGATTGGCGATCTTACAATTTGGTCGTCAACAAGGGGTAGGCAATTTCCTTTAAAATCATGGGATGAAAACTACTACTTAATTATGTCAAATTCCGAATTCGTTCTCTGCCCGAGTGGAGATTTCGTCTGGACATATCGATTCTTCGAAGCAATTTTATGCGGAGCTATCCCTATCGTTGAAGAAGTATGTAATTCCTATTCTGGTTTTAGATTTAAATTTATGAGTGATGATGCAAAAGAGTATACTTGGAGTGAAGAGGATGCTGAGTACAACTACAATTTATGTGTAAGACGGATTACCATACCTTTAGAAGAGTTGAATAGTGAATTGAATAGGCTCTATACTGGAATGACTATTCAAACGCACTAATCTGAATGATATCTTGAAGTCACTTTTTAGAAATATTTGCTTGCTTTAATATTTCGGGCAATAGAAATGCTTGACCTTTTTCGCTTAGATGCCCGTGGTCAATATAATTTGAAAAGTCTTTTGTGAAAAAATCATATGTAGAAGTGTTAAAATCGATCACGGATGCTTTTCCTAACAAAGCTTTTTCCATGGTTTCCTTATAGCTAACTAAGGGCTCTCTAAATTTATCATAAAGGGGAAAAGGTAACGGATGGAAGTATGCCACAATCTTTATTTTCCTTGAAACACATTCCTCAATAACTTGATTGAATTCAAGCCAAGCAACAGAGTCAATGGATGTTGTGACTGCGTCTTTTCTTTTAAGCTGTTGATTAATCTTATCCCGTACTGGTATTACTTGTAGAAGGTCATTGTAGTTATTATATCCATAATCATTGAATTGATCCTTAGGAAACTTTGTGGGCATTAGATTAAGATTCCGGATCAATGCAAAAGCATATGTTTTATATAAACCAACAGATCCAAGTGCACCATAGTAATATTGTCGGCTAATTGACTGCGTCTTCATTCCATGATCTGCAGTTAAATAGGGATGTAGACATAGAACTATTACTTTGGGAGTGGAGTGTTCAAGTGCCTTTTCCAATACTGCCTTTTGCTCAGTAATATTAGCACCCATCATACTCAAATTATACATCTTAAATCCTTTAATCTCTTTAGGGTTAATGTTCGCAGATAGTGAAGGGCCTAAAATATAACTATCGAAATTTTCAGGCACGTATCGATGTGCTAATAGATATTTCGAGCCCCGTTCATCATTAAATATGGCGATGGATTTTCCTTTAGTAGAATGATAGAGGCCGTAAAGATCGATTTGAAAATTCAACACAGTCAAAAGAAATACTAAAGCCGTGCTAATTATAAGTGAACGAAAAAAAAATTTCTTTGCTTCCATATTAAAAATCAAAATACAGGAAATCTTGGCTCGAGTAGGAGTTTAAAAACAAGCAGTTGATCAGAATAAGTAAAACGACAAAAGTCAAAAATCTCTTGTTCAGCTTAAAAGAGTCAGTCCACTCTTTTGAGTTTTTGCCAAAAAGCAAAGCAACACCTGCCAACAAGATAGGTAATGAGTAATAATCATTAAGAAGACTAAAAGCATTATGCTTCGGAGCGATTCCAACAATTGCGCTTAATATATTCGTGGCTGCTGTCCATGTAGGAGCACGGAAGAAAATCCATGTTACATTAATGAATAAAAACGTAATAAAAATTGCTGCCCACACGGGCAAGTTAATTTTTGTTTTGGAAAAAAACCGATAAACTACCTGAGCTATACCATGCAAGAATCCCCAAAATATAAATGTCCAACCAGCACCATGCCAGATGCCACCAAGAACGAAAGTAATCATTAAATTTTTTGATGTAGATGGTTCATTCTTTCGGCTACCACCAAGTGGTATATAAACATAATCGCGTAGAAAACGACTAAGAGTAATATGCCATCTTCTCCAGAAGTCTTGCACGTTTTGCGCTCGATAAGGTGAGTTAAAGTTCAACGGCATGTGTATGTTAAATAAAAGTGCTAGCCCAATGGCCATATCGGAGTAGCCACTAAAATCAAAATACAATTGCATTGAATACGATAAGGATGTGATCCATGCCTGAAGAGTATCTAAAACCTCGGAGTTGGCATATCCTTTATTGGCAATAACAGCAAAGGTATCGGCAATACAGATTTTTTTTGCCAAGCCCATATTGAATACAAATAGTCCCTTTGATAAATTCTCGTAATTAATCTCCTTGTTACTCGTGTCCTCAAATTGCGGCATCAATTGAGCGTGATGAACAATAGGTCCCGCAATCAGGTGAGGAAAAAATGTAACGAATAAACAATAGTCGTGAAATTTATAGTGACTAGGCTCGCCTTTATAAACATCAACTAAGAAGGCAATTTGAGTAAAGGTAAAAAAGCTAATACCCAAGGGTAGAGCAATATGCACTAACGAAAAGTTCGCATCTATAAGAAGGTTTGCATTGGTGAGAAAGAAGTTGATGTATTTAAAGTAAAATAGAACACCTACATTTAGAATAACTCCAGAAACCAGCATCCACTTTTTTTTATTTTGGCCTATTGACGACCCTAAATAAAAATTAAAGACCATTGAGCCAGCAATTATTAAAACGTTTAGTGGATTCCACCACCCATAAAAGAAAACAGAGGTAATTAAAAGCCAATAGCGGGCATATAGTGAGTTGCTTCTTTTAGTAAGAAGGAAATAAACAACTAAGACAATGGGAAGAAAGAGA
>JBKJOF010000125.1:0-30751 GCA_046595655.1 Chryseolinea sp.
AAGAGAGTATTAAGACGCTTTTGCTTGCGCTCTGGAAAAAAGATGACGAGACATTCAATCGATCCGAATATGTGGCGCTTTCGATTTCACTTCAGATGTACTATGAGCGGTTAGCAAAGGACAAGAAATTATTTCCATGCTTTAATACCTATTATGAATTTCTGAGAGATGAGTTTGTGGTTATCCTAAAAGCGGATAAGGTAAAGGAGAAAGATTTTGATGTAGAAAACTTTCTGTATGTGTTACGTCCGTATTATAAAGGTGGAGAGTTTGACTACCTGTTAAACGCTACCGAGAATCTTGACTTGCTTCGCGAACGGTTTATTGTATTTGAACTCGACAACATCAAGGATCATCCTATTCTTTTTCCTGTAGTCACCATCATTATCATGGAGGTGTTCATTTCCAAGATGCGTAAACTCAAAGGTATCCGTAAGATGATTCTCATTGAGGAAGCCTGGAAAGCGATTGCCAAGGAAGGGATGGCAGAGTATATCAAGTATCTATTTAAAACAGTTCGGAAGTTCTATGGTGAAGCAATTGTGGTAACGCAAGAGGTTGAGGATATTATTAGTTCACCCATTGTTAAGCAGGCCATCATTAATAATTCTGATTGCAAGATTTTGCTCGACCAAAGCAAGTATCAGAATAAGTTTGACCAGATACAGGAATTGCTTGGGCTAACAGAAAAAGAGAAAGCGTTGGTGCTCTCTATTAATAAGGGTAACGATCCATCCCGAAAATACAAGGAAGTGTTCATCAGCTTGGGCGGAGTGCTTTCTAAAGTCTATGCCACGGAAGTGTCGCTGGAAGAATACCTGGCCTATACCACGGAGGAATCGGAGAAGATAAAAGTTCAGGCCTACACAAAGAAGTGGGGGGGTGATATCCGTAAAGGAATTGCAGCCCTTGCCAATGACATACGATTAGGTAATGCAAACTGAAATTAAAATGAATTGAACATGAAGCGAATAGTTATCATTCTGTTTTTTACGATAGCCGGTCTGACTTTAACTCCGACACAAGAAGCTAAAGCAGTGATACCGATTGCCAAGATCATTAAGGAAGCTGTGAAGAAAGTAATTAAAGCAGTTGACCTGATGATCCAACGACTTCAGAACAAAACGATCTGGTTGCAAAACGCACAGAAGGTTTTGGAGAATAAACTCTCTGAACTCAAACTTACAGAAATCGCACAGTGGACAGAGAAGCACAGGAAACTATATGAGGAGTATTATGATGAGCTATGGAAAGTTAAAAATGCACTCGCTTCTTATCAACGCATCCGGCAGATCATGGACAAACAGATTCGGATTGTCGATGAATACAAACGTGCATGGAACCTTGTTCGGAAAGACGATCACTTTACCCAAGGAGAAATTGACTATATGTACCGGGTATATAAAGGGATACTAAATGAAAGTGTTAGGAACCTCGATCAGATACTACTGGTCATTAACGCCTTTAAAACACAAATGACAGATGCGCAGCGACTGGTCATTATCACGCAAGCCGGAGACCGCATTGAACAGAATTTCATTGACCTGATGGAATTCAATATGAATACCTACCAGATCAGTCTGAACCGAGCGAAGACACAATATGAGATTGATCGTGTGAAAAAATTATATGGACTATAAATCATGTAAGCGGATGAGAAAAATAATGGTCACTATTCTGATGCTATTGGGTTTCCTGATGTGTCAGGCACAATCACCTAACTGGAATGAATTGTTTCGTCAGAAGAAAACACAACGTAAATACCTTGTCCAGCAAATTGCTGCATTAAAAGTATACCTCAAGTTCCTGAAGAAAGGATATAGCATCGCTCAGAAAGGCCTCACCACCATTGGCGAAATAAAGAACGGAGCTTTCAATCTTGATAAGGATTATTTCAATTCTTTAAAGCAGGTAAGTCCCGTTGTGAAGAATTCGCCAAAGGTTAATGAGGTATTAACCTATCAGCATAGCATCCTCAAAGATTTTCGAAAGTTTTTGGATGATTGTCGAAGGGACGATAATCTTTCGTCAGCGGAAGTCAACTACATAGAAGATGTCTATCAGAATATGCTAACGGAATGTGAAGCATCCATTGATGAATTAACAACGATTACAACTTCCGGTGAGGCAGAAATGAAAGATGATGAACGATTGCTGCGGCTTGATAAAGTTCATGATGATATGCAGGATATGTACGCCTTCACGCAGGACTTTATCAGCAGCACACGGTTACTTTCTCTGGAAAGGGCAAGGGATAAGAACCAGATCAGGATTTTAAAGAATTTATATAAAGAGATTTAAGATTTTAAAGTAAATGCGATCATGAAAATAATAGGAGTCGTAATCGTTTTTTTATTGGGTGCAAGTTTTTCGATAATGAGTCAAGCTCAATCGCAGGAGGCTGCTCAACTCATCCTGAACTATGAGAAGTTACAGCAGCTTGAAAAGATATTGGACAATATGTACAAGGGGTATAAGATATTGACGAAAGGGTACAATACCATTAAAGATATTGCTGAAGGAAATTTCAATTTACACAAGGCATTTCTGGATGCGTTGTTTGCTGTGAATCGTTCGGTTCGGAATTACAAACGTATTCCGTATATCATTCAATACCAGCAATACCTGGTGAAAGAATATAAGCGTGCATTCAACAGATTTAAGAATGACCCCAACCTCACGGTTCGGGAAATTAAATATCTGGAGAACGTTTACGGTCATCTATTCAAGCAAAGCCTGCGCAACCTCGATGAATTGCTGATGATCGTTACGGCTAGTAAGCTACGCATGAGCGATGAGGAACGCTTGCAGGCTATTGATCGCATTTACCTTGATATGGAAAACAAACTGGTTTTCCTGAAAGTCTTCAATAGTAGTACCCAGATGCTGGCAATGCAACGGGCACGAGAGAATCATGATGTAGAAACCCTACAGAAACTTTATGAAGTAACACCCTAAGACCAAAGACATAAAATCGTATGAAAACACAAGTAACAAAGGCCATCGTGATGATGGTTTCGGGAATTCTTTTTCCAATATTTTCTCAAGGCCAGACCTTTGCCGGAGAAATCCATAGTCTGCAAAGTGTACTCGATGAGTTGTATGTGGATATGCTTCCGCTATGCAACCAGCTCATTGGAGTGGGTAGGGGCATAGCTGGTTTTGCAGCATTGTGGTATATCGCTTCACGTGTTTGGCGCAGCATTGCGAATGCTGAACCCATTGACTTTTATCCGCTACTGCGTCCATTTGCAATCGGGCTTGCAATACTTCTTTTCCCGTATGTGATCGCCATCATGAATGGAGTTCTGAAACCCACGGTAACGGGCACAGCCGTCATGATGCAGAATTCAAATAATGCGATTGCGTATCTGTTAAGACAAAAGGAAGAAGCCATAAAGAAAACAGTTACCTGGCAACTATATGGTGAGGAAGGTACACATGGAAAATGGTATCGATATACCTATCCAGAAGGAGAGGATGAAGATCCGAATTTGCTTAGCAATGGAATAAAATTTCTGATGGCAAAGACCGCATACGGTATCAAGAATGCAATCAAACAATGGATGTCCGAGGTTCTTCATATCCTCTATGAAGCGGCTGCACTTTGCATTAACACGCTGCGAACTTTCTATTTGATTGTACTCGCGATTCTCGGACCGTTGGTATTTGGTTTGTCAGTTTTTGATGGACTACAGAATACGCTTATGGTTTGGATAGCCCGCTACATCAATGTTTTTCTGTGGCTCCCGGTGGCCAACATCTTCGGAAGCATCATTGCCAAGATACAAGAGAACATGCTGCGGATTGATATCGAACAAATTGAAATGTATGGCGATACGTTCTTTAGTGCTTCTGATACAGGGTACATCATTTTTCTGATCATTGGTATCATCGGATACTTTACAGTTCCCTCTGTTGCCAATTACATTGTTCATGCCGGGGGTGGTAATATTCTTTTGCATAAAGCCTCCAATGTTTTTATTGGATCAGCACGTTCGGCTGCTTCCATGACCGCGAGCGGTACAACTGCTGCAGCAGGATTATTTAAATCTTCTCCTTCATCCGAATCACAAACAAATTCACCCGGAATTGGTAAGGATAAAGTATCCTCTGGTGGGTACATGCAGGATAAACTTTCTGGTAATAAATAGATAAAGATATGTTTCAACAACTCAAAAATATTGATTCGGCCTTTAAGCATATCCGCCTGTTTTCATTGGTGCTGATTTTGGCGTGCGCATTCATTTGTTGTTACACAGTATACAAGAGTTTTCAAATCATTACACAAACACAAGAACGAATATATATCCTTTCAAACGCGAAAGCACTGGAGGCATATTCGGCTGAGCGTAAGGATAACGTACCCGTGGAAGCCCGTGATCATGTCAAAATGTTTCATCATTACTTCTTCACCCTTGACCCGGATGATAAGATGATACAGGCCAACATCACCAAGGCATTATACCTCGCGGATGTATCGGCAAAGCGACAATACGATAACCTCAAGGAAAGCAGATACTATTCCAACATCATATCGGGAAACATCAGTCAGGATATGGAAGTAGATAGTATTCATCTTGATCTGGACAGCTATCCCTATTACTTCCGCTATTACTCCAAACAACGAATCATCCGGGCAACGTCAATTGTCATGCGAACCCTGATCACGGAAGGATACCTGAGAAACGTAGCACGGTCAGACAATAACGCTCATGGTTTTTTGATTGAGCGATGGAATACCCTGGAGAACAAAGACATTAAAACTTTAAACCGCTAAAAATATTTTATTATGAAAACACTCACTAGAGATAAGAAAAAAGATACTGCAAAGGATGAACCTAGTATTAAGAATAAACTTTCTGCATTTATCGACATACACAAACGCCAAATAGCAAACTTCTTGGGAAGGCAAAGCGAAAAACTTTCATCAAAGCAAAAGAAGCTAACGCTGTTGTGCCTTGGAATTATGATGGGAATGATATGCCTCACATTGATTGTAAGACCGTTCCAATATCCATCTCTGGATACATTCAACATCTCCAAAGGAATTGAAGCCGCTGCAATAATTCCACCCGATACAAGTGAGCCAATAATTTCTCATGAAGACTTCCGGATGCTGTTTAGGTTCAGATTAACATTGGATAGTCTGTATAGAGTTGATCGAACCACCTATGATGAAGTGCTTCGCGGCCACGAAGGACTGCTCGACAGCATCAACTTCCTAATCAGTATTTACAAGTAATACCAAACTGCATTGCCTTTAATCATACTATATACTCACCATTAAATATTATTCACATGAAACCGCATTCACAAAAATTCTTACAGCAAAGGAGATTCTATATGGTCTTGCCTTTGCTCGTTTTGCCATTCATTACCATGATCTTCTGGGCGCTTGGCGGGGGAGAGGGTACGCAGGTACAAGCACAGGAAATCAGATCAGGACTAAACATGGAACTACCCGGAGCACATTTTGAAAAGGAAGATGAGTTATGGGATAAGTTCACGCTCTACGAACAGGCTAAGCGCGATTCACTAAAGTACGAAGAAGCCAGGAGAAATGATCCGTACTATGTAGTGAGTACACTGAAGGGAAGTGCTGTACAGGATACTATTCCGAAAGGCAAAAACAAACTCAATACTTCTTTGGGCAGTAAAGATAAGTATGCGCAAATCGATAAGAATGAAGAAATCATCAATCATAAACTGGAGCAATTAACAAAACAGCTTAGTCAACAGGATCAACCTGTTTCCTCCGTAAAGAAACCAGCCTACGAGGAACGCTTGGTAACGGATTCCGGAACACCAATGACGGAAGATGTAGACCGACTTGAGAAAATGATGCAGATCATGGCAAGCTCCGATACGAATGATCCGGAGATGCAACAGATCGAAAATATGTTAGACAAGATTCTCGATGTGCAGCATCCGGATCGGGTACGAGAGAAGATCATGGAACAAAGTAATCAGTATAAGCAACAAGTATTTGCTGTAGAGCTTCCACTAAGCGATGAGAATATTTCGTTGGTTGAAAGCAGATCTATCATGTCGTTACAAGAGCCTAAAAGTGACAGTATTGCCTCTGTTAATTCAGTATATGCAATCGAATCTTCACGAAACTCATTTTATGGATTGGATAGTGAAATAGTGACAACGAATGAAACAGCTAACGCGATACAGGCTGTCATCCATGATACACAAACGGCAATAGCGGGATCAACAATTAAGTTGCGACTGCTTTCCGATGTCTATATCAATGGACAACTGTTGGACAAAGATCAGTTTGTATTTGGAACCTGTTCTATTGATGGAGAAAGGTTAACGATTTCCATCACCTCCATACGGAATGAAAATTCATTATTACCTGTCGCGCTTTCGGTTTTTGATCTCGATGGGATGGAGGGGATTTATATACCCGGTGCCATTACGCGAGATGCTGCCAAGCAAGCATCCAGTCAATCGATACAAGGTCTTCAATTGTCTTCTATGGATAACTCCCTCGGAGTGCAGGCAGCAGCTGCAGGTATAGCTGCTGCGAAAGGTTTGTTCTCTAAAAAGGCCAAGCTGATTAAGGTAACAGTGAAGGCCGGATACCAGGTATTGTTAAAGGACAATAATCAATCGGTTCATTAGTCAAATCAATTTATCAATTACAATTTAAACAACTCATGCTATGAGCTTGATCGCAAGAATCATTTTCTGGGGGCTTCTTCTGTTAATGCTGAAATAGGCAAACAGTCAGCCCCGTTCTAATCAGGAGAGTGTTGTCACTGCCACTACATCTCCAATGGATTGCAAAGGCAGTGCGAGATCCGGAACTCAAGGTACACCTGCAGACAAAAGTAGCTACTCATGACAAGCAAGTGTTTATTCTAAAAAAGTATTGGATTTTATTTAGTCACATTAAACATCACAACTATGCTTCTGCTATTTCTGGGAACGCTGTTCGCCCACGCATGGCCGGTATTGCTCCTGCTATTGCTCTTGTAATGGATTGGGACATTTTGATCGTCTCAATTAAAAAAAGCAAACCTGCCAGACAGGAAATGCTGCGTCACAAATTAAATAATTGTAAAACTTAAATAACAAAGTCATGAAACGTACAGTAATGCTAGTATCCATTTCATCATTCTTTATTAAGATATACATCAAGCTGTTGCTGATGGGTGGATTAGGGGATTTGTTCTGGTAGACGTAAATCTTAATCAGTTGTGGTAAGCAATTACCACAACTGTATTAATCAACTCTAAAATTTTACATATGATACACTTCTTAAAAAAACTTAAGATCAGGATTATGTTGGGAGGATGCTTTGTGTTGTTCGCCTTCACCGCGAATAGCCAACCTCCCGTTGAATCACAAAATGTTGAAGTGAGCTTCAACAAAACTTCCAGCATCGTTTTTCCTGCAATGATTACTTCGGTAGATCGTGGAAGCAGGGATGTATTAGTACAGAAAGCGAAAGGTGTAAACAATGTTCTTCAGCTAAAGGCCGGAAGGATTAATTTCAAAGAGACTAACGTGACCGTGATTACTGCTGATGGTAAGCTTCATCATTTTCTGGTAAGCTATGCGGAGCATCCCGTATCCTTCGCGATACAGATTAGTGAAACTATTGTTCCAGAAAGTAAAGCCGCATTTTCTCCACTACTCTTTCAAACCGAAATGACTTCAGATGATATGAAGAATGTGTCGGAATTAATTCTGAATAATCAGAAAGGATTTCGGGTAAGGAGCACATCTCACTACGATATGAAATTATCGTTGCAGGGAATTTATATTCGGGGTAATGTGATGTTCTATCATTTGAAGATCAGCAACAAGTCAAACATTTCTTTCCATACTGATATGCTGCGATTTTATGTCAAGGATCGACAAAAGATGAAACGCACAGCTTCGCAGGAAGTATCCGAAGTTCCACTTTATCAGTATGGAAATTCTAATGAAGTGAAAGGTAAAACATCACAGGATGTGATTATAGCTCTTCGGAAATTTACCATTCCCGATGCGAAAGTCCTCACCATAGAATGGACGGAAAAGAAAGGCGGGCGTCACTTAAAGCTTGGGGTTCACAATAGAGTAATTGTTAACGCAAAGCCTGTTCCAAAATAATAATTCTTGAATGGATGTTATGGCTTTTAGAATATGAGAAACTGATAAAAACAATCTTAATAGTTATCAATCATGGAAGATCAAAAAAATGTAGACTATTTGAAGGAACGCATTTTCTTTCTGGGATTTGGCGATAAACTAAATGCTGATCTGGAAAAAAATATCAAAGCGCAAAAAGAACAATTTCAATTGCCCATGCAGGGTGAATTTAACAAAGGAGATAAAAAGGAAGTAGTGAATTTTGCACTGGACTTCACCAAGTCTAAACAAAATGATATGTACTTCCTCAATAACTACAAGGCCACACTTAAAAATGATGATCCTGAGAAGGAACGGTCGCAGACGTTTTATATCAACAAGGGAAATGGTGTGACGGCAAAGGAAGCATACAATCTATTGGAGGGACGTGCCGTGCATAAGAAACTTACCAATAAGGATGGCGATCCCTATGAAGCGTGGCTCCAACTCAATCCCAAGAAGGAAGAGAACGGGAATCATAAGGTGCAGCAGTATCATTCCGCTTATGGATTTGATTTGCAAAAGAGTTTGGATAAACATCCCCTTAAAGAATTGGTTAATCCTGATCAAAAAGAAAGATTAATCAAATCATTGGAGAAAGGAAATCTTCAAGAAGTAAGCTATACCCGAAATGACAAGGAAGAAAAGATGTATGTCGAAGCGAATCCCAAGGATCGGAATGTGATCCTGTATGATGCTCAGATGGTTAAGCAATTCCAGGGAATAAAGGAGAAAAAAGGAGAGACATCGGAAATGACCAAATCGCAGGACAATACCCCAACGGAAAAAAATAGATCTGAGAAAAAAGAAACTAGCGAAGAACCTGAAGCGAAAAGATCAAAGGGTAGGAAGATGTCAGTTTAGGGTGTTTACTTTAAAAGCTTGCTACGTGGAGAGCTTGTTCAGGTGTTTCTGTTTTTTGAGGAGTAGTGGGAGACACACCTGATCAAGTACTCCCCTTTAATTTTTAGAATAAGGTATAAAGGCTGGGCACTTCTCCATTGTAAGGCTGCGTTCTGTTTCTTTGTGCCGTACAATGGAGAAGAGCCCAGCATTAATGTAATTAGAAATTCGTTATTGTTGAACGATGCATTCACCGCTACGCCAAAGTTAGGCCTGTGTCAAAGCATTGTAAAGGGCAAGGCAAGTATCGATTGATATTTTTATTTGTTTTGGAATCGACACCCTTGACAATGCTTTGCCACAAGCTCAATGGGCGGCTTATCGGTAGAAATGAATAGGACTGTTAGCTCTTGCTAAAGAAGTCTCTAAGGATTTTGGATTTAAGGGAGGAAGTGATGGATGAATACTTTCATCTTTAGGAACCTCTCATCCTCTGTCTAACTCGTACGAATAGGACTAACTACTTAATGGAATCGATAACTTTTCTGACGGTAATCCTATTCTTTTATACTGAATTAAATGCCCTTTGGTTCTTGGAACAACACCATTGGCAAACGGAAATTATGAATTCAACAACACCAACGGAAAATTAACATCCAAAGGATTTGAAACGAATATGAAAGTAAGCTTTGATGATTTGTCTCTTTATCTTGGATATACCTACATCATAGCAAAACGAGAATACAATGCATCTACTATTTTTAATCCGCTAACTGCAAAACATCGCATCAATGCGAATTTGCTTTATGAGTATATCGACCGGAGAACTGACCCGTGACTATTGAAAATGGGTGTTTCTGCTGAGAAGAAATTTGAGGACTTCAGTCTTTTTGCAAATGCTGAAAACTTTCTGGATTCAAGACAACACGATTTGATCCAATCTACTCTGAACAATTCAAAACCCTCAATTCAAAGAAATCTTTTCTCCCATTGATGGTTTTATAACGAATGAAGGGTTAGAATAAAGATATAGTTACGACTCCGTGTCTCAATTGCAAGAATTTTAATCATTATTTAGAAAAATTCTAAATAAATCTTGACTTACGGTTTCTTTTAGAACATATTTGCGGTTATTAAGAATTATTCTAAATAACTAATGGCCAAAATGAAACTACTAAACACACTTCTATTCTTTATTGTCTCTCTGGCAGCTTTTGCTCAAACTGGAACAATTAAAGGGAACATACACGACAATTCAGGCCACCCAGTTTCGAATGCCAATATCAGTCTTGAAGCAACATCTTACGGAAATATATCCGATGAATACGGGAATTATCACATCAGAAAAATCCCAGCTGGGAATTACACCGTCCTATTTTCTGCTATTGGCTTTCAGTCAATTACCAAAAGCATTGAAGTGAAGGCCAATGAAACAGTTGAAGTCAATTTTCAGACGGAAGAAAAAGTCTCACTTCTTGATGAAGTAGAAGTAACAGGGATTAAAACCATTACCGGAATGGGGTACTTAGATGAAGTACACGATGGAGTGATTTTCTCAGGAAAGAAAACAGAGGTGTTGATCCTTGATAGTATTGATGCTAATACAGCGCAGAACAATCCACGTCAGGTACTTGGACGTGTGCCAGGCGCAAATTATTCTGAAACAGAAGGCAGTGGTTTTCCTTCTAATGGAATCGGCTTTCGAGGATTAAATCCCACACAATCAATCGAGACTAATACAAGGCAGAACGGTTATAACATAACAGGTGATCTATACGGCTACCCGGAATCATATTATCTGCCATCTCTTGAAGCCGTGGAGCGGATAGAAGTAATCAGAGGTGCATCATCTCTACAATTTGGAGCGCAGTTTGGTGGGGTGATTAATTACATTATGAAGAAAGGCAATACCAAAAAGCCCATCGAATTTACAACACAACAAACTGGTGGAAGCTTCGATATGTACAACTCATTCAATTCCATTGGTGGACAAGTGGGTAAGTTTAATTACTATGCATACACACAATTTCAAGGTGCGCAAGGCTGGCGGCCTAACTCAGATTTCAGGAAACTTACAGGTTTTGCCAAAGTAGAATACAAGGTCAACGAGAAATTAAAAGTCGGATTGGAATATTCCATTCTTCGAAACCGTATCCACATGCCGGGCGGATTCTCAGATAGTCTTTTTGCATTAGGCAGTCGTAAATCATATAGGGCAAGGAACTGGCTTCAAAGCCCCTGGAACATCGTTGCGGCAACGTTGGATTGGAAACTTAATAGTCAAACATCCATTAGTGTAAAATCAACTTTTAATTCCAGCGCAAGGGATTTGGTATGGCGCAATGAAGATGGCGGCCCGAATGCACAAGATGTAATTGACCCGCTCACCAATAGTTACAGCAACAGAGAATCACAACACGAAGGCTTGCAAAGCAACACTACTGAAGTTCGCTTGCTATCAAACTATGAACTTGGAAAGATGAAAAACACGTTGGCCACAGGAGTACGTTTCTTTAGCGGGAAAATGAAACGACAAGGAGGCGGCAAGGGTACAACCGGATCAGACTTTGACCTTACTTTAGTAGAGCCAGGTTATGAATATGATCTCGATTTTACAACTACGAATATTGCACCTTATATCGAAAACACTTTTAGGGTTAACGAAAAGTTATCCATCACACCGGGGTTACGCTATGAATACATTAACTCTACGATAAAGGGATTCAATCCAAGTGACGATGGAAGTGATGTCGTTTATTCTGACAATTCAAAGAAACGTAACATTTTTCTGGCCGGTATTGGCGCACAGTTTAATGTTACTTCAACTACTAATATTTATGCAAACTTTTCACAAGCCTACCGGCCATTAGATTATTCTACACTTACTCCATTAGGTACGATCGCTACAGTAGATAAAAATCTGAAAGACTCGAATGGTTCAAATACTGATTTTGGCTTTCGTGGTTCCGTGAAGAATTTTTTAAACTTTGATATTGGAGGATTTTATTTACAGTACAACAACCGTGTTGGAACGATAGAGAAGACTGATTCTCAGGGTAATCAATATCCATTCAGAACAAACGTGGCAAACAGCGTTCATAAAGGGCTTGAGACTTACTTTGAATTCAATCCTGTGAAGGCTTTTTCAGATCAAAAGAAATGGAGTTTGAGTTATTTCATTTCTATGGCTATCATCAATGCTAAATATGTCTCTGGTGAGTATGATGGCAAGTATGTAGAATATGCACCTACGAGTATCACTCGCTTTGGTACAAATTTAGTGATTAGTAAATTTTCGACTACATTCCTGATAAGCAGTACAGCCAAATCCTATAGTGATGCAGGCAATTCTGAAATACCTTCATCCGATGCGGTAGCTGGTGTGATCCCGTCTTATATTGTTATGGATTGGTCTGGTACTCTCAAGATTAAAAATTACAACATCAAACTAGGAGTTAATAACCTGGCTGACCATCGTTATTTCACCAAGCGCACGGACGAATATCCTGGGCCAGGGATCATCCCTGCTATTGGAAGAAGTTTTTATTTTGGAATAGGGGCGAAATTCTAATCATATCAATTCCATTTGAAAGATACTACAACTGCAGATCAATTGATAAAAGACGACTTTACAAAAGCTTTGTCTGTGTTTAGGTCAAACATTTTCAACTCGCTTCAACTCCTTTCAATGATAGGCAACCTGATTCCTACGTGATTTTAGGCTTTAGCGAAAAGAATTATATTACACACACCAAAGCCAAGAATAACCAGAGCCCATCTGCATAGACTTAATGCCTTTCTTTTTAAGGAAAGGCATTAACTCATTTTTACTGTTTGATATAAGGCGACCATTCACTCAGCCTTGCCGGCCATATGATAGAAATTCCTTCCCACTTAATAATCCGCGATAACTAATAGGGACATTTTCTTTACATTTGATCCAGTGAAAACACTCTGCCACATATTAAGTCTTTACATGGTCGTGCTATCATTTGCCCAGTGCAATGATTCACAAATCTGTATAGATGAGCAAAAACAGCATTTCACCATCAATACCACCGATCACCAGCATGGCGCGCAAGAGGTGGATTTTTGTTCCCCTTTTTGTACCTGTTCTTGCTGTGGTGCTTACATAAACACTACTGAAAATCTTACGTTGAATTTTAAAGAAGCTCACGATACTCAATACTTATCATCGTTGTACCACCCTTCACATTCTAAAGACGTTAGTCTTTCTATTTGGCAGCCGCCAAAAATCTAAGTCCTACAGTTTTCGCCATTAGGTGAACATTTGTTTTCTACGACACTGAGGTGTCTTGGACAATTCTTTATTGGGCTTAGAATGATAAAACCAAAGAAAAAAAAATAATCAAACAGAGCACGGCTCAAAAAATTGCGCGATACTTTCTGTGGACAGAAGTGTGCCTTTTCGTACTCTTTATCATGCTCATAGCAACATTACTCTCTTCTATAAATATCAATGACTAATTCTTAAAATAATGCTAGATAAGATCATTCACTTTTCCATCAAGAATAAACTGTTAATAGGTTTCTTCTCGCTCGCATTAATAGCCTGGGGTGTGTACTCTGTCACACAGCTCCCTATTGATGCCGTGCCTGACATTACCAACAATCAGGTTCAGGTAATCACTATATCACCTTCTAACGGAGCAGAAGATATAGAACGATTCATCACCTTCACGGTAGAGCAAACAATGGCTACCATTCCGGGCATTGAAGAAATCCGTTCCTTTTCCAGATTCGGTCTTTCTGTAGTAACTATTGTGTTCAAAGATGACATTGATGTCTATTGGGCAAGACAACAAGTAAACGAAAGACTGAGTGAAGCTAAAAGCAGAATCCCTGCCGACATGGGTACGCCAGAGCTTGCGCCTGTTACAACAGGACTTGGAGAAATTTTTCAATATGTATTGCATCCTGCTAAAGGATATGAAGATAAATATTCCGCAATGGAGCTTCGTACCATTCAAGATTGGATTGTACGCAGACAATTGCTCGGTACAGAAGGTGTTGCTGATGTTGCCAGTTTCGGTGGCTATTTAAAACAGTATGAAATTTCATTAGATCCCTCTAAACTCCAAAGTTTTAATATTAGCATCACTGATGTCTTCACTGCACTATCCAAGAACAATCAGAATACAGGTGGAGCATACATTGATAAAAAGCCAAATGCTTACTTCATCCGAAGCGCAGGATTGGTTAAGAAAATTGAAGACATTGAGAATATAGTAGTGAAAACTACCAACAAAGGAATTCCTATTCTGATCAGAAACATCTCGCAAGTTCAATTCGGTTGGGCTGTTCGCTACGGAGCAATGACCCGAAATAATGAAGGTGAAGTTGTAGGCGCGGTGGTGATGATGCTAAAAGGTGCTAACTCATCGAAAGTAATTGGAAAAGTAAAAGAGCGAATAGCTCAAATAGAAAAGACATTGCCAAAAGGAGTTGTGATCGAACCGTTTTTAGACCGGACTAAACTGGTGAATAATGCCATTTCCACAGTTGCAAAAAACTTAGGTGAAGGTGCGTTGATTGTCATTTTTGTGTTGGTGCTCTTGCTTGGCAATTTGCGAGCAGGATTGATTGTTGCCTCTGTCATTCCATTGGCAATGCTCTTTGCTATTTCTATGATGAACCTCTTTGGTGTATCTGGCAACTTAATGTCGTTAGGAGCGATTGACTTTGGATTGATAGTAGATGGTGCCGTAATTATTGTTGAAGCTACCATGCATCATTTAGGTCTGCGCATTATAGGCAAGAGTTTAAATCAGGCAGAGATGGATGAAGAAGTTTATCAATCGGCATCCAAAATTAGAAACAGTGCGGCCTTTGGCGAAATTATAATTTTGATTGTTTACTTGCCCATTCTCGCTCTTGTTGGTGTAGAAGGAAAAATGTTCCGCCCCATGGCACAAACTGTTTCCTTCGCCATACTCGGTGCATTTATTTTATCGCTTACTTATGTACCGATGATTAGTGCGCTGTTTCTAAGCAAGCACATGCAGCACAAAAAGAATATTTCAGATCGAATCATGGATTTCTTCCATCGCATTTATAAACCTGCTATTGAGTTTGTCTTGAGAAAAAAATTTATTGTCGTGGCCACTGGCGTAATGATGTTCATTGCAAGTCTTATTGTCTTCAACCAACTCGGTGCGGAATTTATTCCAACACTGGAAGAAGGTGACTTTGCAGTTGAGACGAGAGTAATGACCGGAAGTAGTCTTTCACAAACCATAGAAGCAGCTCAACGTGGCGCTAAAATATTACTTGAAAATTTTCCAGAGGTAAAAGAAGTGGTGGGTAAAATTGGTACTTCTGAAATACCAACTGACCCGATGCCTATTGAAGCCTGTGATATGATGATTATATTGAAAGATAAGGAGGAATGGACAAGTGCCCACTCGCGCGAAGAACTTGCTGAAAAAATGCAAGCAAAGCTGGAACAATATATTCCTGGCGTAACATTCGGTTTTCAGCAACCTATTCAAATGCGCTTCAATGAATTGATGACCGGAGCCAGACAAGATGTTGTGATTAAAATATTTGGAGAAGACCTAAACAAACTAAGTGATTATGCAGGAAAGATTGGCAAAATAGCACAAGGCGCTAATGGTGCAGAAGATGTGTATGTTGAACAAGTAACTGGACTACCTCAAATTGTAATTGAATTTCATCGCGATAAGATTGCACAGTTCGGTTTGAATATTGATGATGTTAACCAGGTAATTAAAGCAGCATTCGCTGGAACTTCTGCTGGACTTGTTTTTGAGGGAGAGAAACGATTTGACCTTGTTGTTCGTCTTGACAATCAAAACCGGCAAAGCATTGACGATATTAAATCACTTTATGTAACAGCACCAACAGGTCAACAAATACCACTCAGTCAGTTGGCTGAAATAGCTTTTGTGGTTGGCCCAAATCAAATTCAACGTGACGATACCAAACGTAGAATATTTGTTGGTTTTAATGTTCGTGGTCGCGATGTAGAAAGTATTGTTAAAGAGATTCAAGCGGAGATAGACTCACAAGTAAAATTCGAACCGGGCTATTATACGACCGTTGGTGGTACGTTTGAAAACTTACAGGAAGCCAGAGCCCGACTTGCTATTGCTGTGCCCATAGCATTGCTCTTAATTTTCATTCTTCTTTATTTCACTTTCCATTCATTGAAATACAGCATCCTAATTTTTACTGCTATTCCCATGTCTGCCATTGGTGGAGTATTGGCTTTGTGGATGCGCGGGATGCCATTCAGTATTTCAGCAGGTGTTGGCTTTATCGCTTTGTTTGGTGTAGCTGTGTTGAATGGTATTGTATTGATAGGTGAGTTTAACCATCTTAAAAAAGGAGGGCTAACTGATCTCAAAGAAATTATTCTGAAAGGAACGGAGACACGTTTACGCCCGGTTATCATGACTGCACTCGTGGCATCATTGGGATTTTTACCGATGGCTCTTTCAGGTGGTAGCGGTGCGGAGGTTCAGAAGCCGTTGGCTACTGTAGTTATCGGAGGTCTCGTCTCGGCAACGCTTCTTACACTACTCGTATTGCCATGCCTCTATGTATATTTTGAAAAAATAAAAACATCGGTTAAACCATTAACAGTTTCAATACTTTTATTAGCCTTAACAGGAATAAGTGGATTGGCTAATGGACAATCGCAGCAAGTAAATCTTAACCAAGCGATCGATCTTGCTATTCAAAATAACAACACTTTAAAAGCGGCTACATACGAAATCGATTATCAAAAACAGTTAAAGAAGACATCATCTGAAATACCAAAGACTAACGTCTCATTGACGTATGGTCAATATAATAGTATCGAGAAAAATGATAATAATCTGAACATCTCTCAATCAATTCCATTCCCTACTGTTTTCAGTAGCCAGGCAACCTTAGGGCGATCTCTAATTAAGGGGAGCGAGTTTAAAAAATCGGCAATGCAAAATGAAGTGGTGTATCAGGTAACGCAAGTGTATTTCAGATTGCTTTTTTTGAAGGCAAGACATCAAATGCTTTTACGACAGGATAGTATCTATGAATCTTTTTTACGAGCGGCAAGTTTCAGGTACAAATCAGGTGAAACCAACTTACTCGAAAAAGTAACAGCAGAAAGTCAACTTAATGAAACAAAAAATCAGATCAGTCAGAACGAGGCTGACACACAAATCGGATTAAGTCAATTGCAGACAATGACTTCAAGTATAACTCCACTAACTATTTCTGATGGTGAACTTATCGAGTTATCTTTTGATGCCTTGAATGATTCAGTAAAATTGGAAGCGAACCCATCGCTACGCTATTACAAAAATCAAATCTTGATTGCCAATAGTCAAAAGAAAGTTGAATCTGCCAAAAGCCTTCCTGACTTCACCATTGGTTATTTCAATCAAACTTTGATTGGTATTCAAAATATAAACGGGCAGGATAAATACTTTGGATCAGGTAGTCGCTTCCAGGGTTTTCAAGTGGGGTTAGCTATTCCTTTATGGTACGCTCCTTTTGCTTCACGCATAAAAGCAGCTGAGTTTAACAAGAAAGCAGTAGAATCAAATTTCAATCAATATCAGATCGATCTTCAGGGACAATTTCAACAAGCAGTTCAGGAGTATTTAAAAAATCGAAATAGGCTGGAGTACTACAAAACTTCTGCATTGCCAAATTCTGATCTCATCTTGAGGCAAGTGCAAATAGGATTTAAAACGGGGGAGATCGGTTATTCAGAATACCTGTTGGGCTTAAAGAATGCCCTTGCAATTCGCGAGAATTATCTACAGGCTCTTAATCAGTACAATCAAAGTATAACTACCCTTGAATTCCTTTTAGGTAATAATTAAGTATTCATCTTAAAACTTAACGACAATGAACACGAACTATAAAAATATTTTCATTCTCTCATTATTCATCATTTCGCTAACTGCTTGCAGTACCAAAAAAGAATCTACAGCGGCAGATGAACATATTGATCAGCCTACGACAGTAGAAATTACTAAAGAACAATACCAGACAGTAGGAATTGAACTAGGCAAGATTACCTCACAAAAATTAAGTGGCACAATTAAAGCGACAGGTGTTCTTGATGCACCACCGCAAAATTTAGTAAGTGTGTCAGCATTGTTTGGCGGGTTCTTGAAATCTACCGATTTACTTCAGGGCAAGGCCGTGAGAAAAGGCGAACTGATTGCTGTGATGCAACACCCCGACTATATCCAGATGCAACAAGATTACCTTGACGAGAAAAGTCAATTGGAATTTCTTGAAATGGAATATCAACGGCAACAAGAACTAGCGAAGGAAAATGTAAATGCACAGAAGACTTTACAACAATCAAAATCGCAGTTTATGAGTATGGAGTCAAGGATTAAAGGTTTAGAGAAAAAACTCGCTTTGATTAACATAGACCCAGCTACTTTGCAAAACGGAAATATTCGTAGCGAGATTAATATTTACGCGCCTATCACTGGATTCGTAACCGAAATGAATGTAAACATTGGTGCGTATGTAAATCCCAACGATGTAATGTTTAAGATTGTGGACACCGATCACCTTCATGCAGAACTCACTATTTTTGAGCGAGATGTACAACGCATAAAAATCGGTCAAAAAGTAAGGTTTACCTTGGCCGATGAAAGCGTAGAAAGAACGGCAACAGTGTATTTAATTGGTCACGAAATATCGCCTGACAGGACGGTTCGTATCCATTGTCATTTGGATAAGGAAGATAAAAATTTTTTGCCGGGCATGTACTTAAAAGCTTTAGTAGAAGCCGGTGGACACGATGTACCTGCATTGCCCAATAGTGCCATTGTTGATTTTGAAGGAAAGAAATATATTTTCATTTCCTCCGAGGCTCAAAGAGACTCTTTACATTTTGAAATGATGGAGATTAAATTAGGTGTTACTGAATCTGGTTTCACTGAAGTTATTGTTCCTGAAAGCATCAATGTTCAAAATTCTCAATTTGTTATAAAGGGAGCTTATGATTTACTTTCTAAAATGAAGAACAGCGAAGAAGAAGAATAGAACTATGCAACAATTACTAATCGGAAGTTTACTATTAAGCATTCTTCATGCTATCATTCCCAACCATTGGTTGCCCGTATTGGCTATTGGTAAAAAGGATAACTGGAGTTTGAATGAAGTAATGAAAGTAACTTTCATTTCAGGGTTAGCGCACGCGGCAAGTACGCTTGCTATAGGAATCGTTTTGGGTTTTGTTGGACTTGAACTTTCAAGTAAGCTTCAATACTTCACACATTTTATTGCTCCTGGCATTCTTATAACATTGGGAATATTTTTTATTTATCAACATCACAGACATAAGCATTTCCATCTGCATCAAACACCGGAGCCAACATTACCAAAAACTAGAATCATAATGGCGTTAGTGATGGGTATGTTCTTTTCTCCATGCCTTGAAATTGAAGCTTACTTTTTAATGGCAGGTACGATAGGGTGGTGGGCAGTGTTGACCATTGGAACTCTGTACTTGTTTATTTCAGTTACAGGCATGGTGCTATGGGTAAGATTTGCCTATAAAGGAATTCTTAAATTAAATTGGCATTCACTCGAACACAACGCTGGTATAATTACAGGATGGACATTAATAGCAACCGGTATTATTTCATTTTTCATTTCTTAAAGAACAATTATGAACTCAAATAATAAGAACAAAGCAAACGTAGAGTCAATCAAAACCATTAGTGGAAAGCCTGTGGAAGAAAAGCAAGAGCATCATGATGACGATGGACACAATCATGATGCTATTAATGACAAACCAGAAGAGGAAGAATCTATATGGAAGAGCCACTGGCAACTTTTACTTGCACTTGCGATACTATTCCTGATGCTAACACTGGAATATGGATTCAAATTCAAACCACCTTTTCCAATTGATTTGATTATTTATGGAGCTGCCTATTTGCTGGCGGGATATAATGTATTGAACCTTGCTTTCCGTAAAGCCATACGGTTCGATTTCTTTAATGAGTTTTTTTTAATGAGTGTAGCCACCATGGGAGCTTTTGCTATTGGTTCTTATAGTGAAGGTGTAGCAGTAATGGTATTTTATTCTATAGGCGAATGGTTTCAGGATTCAGCCGTGAACAAAGCAAAAAGAAGTATCAAAGCATTGCTAGACATTCGGCCCGATGAAGTTACAGTAATCAGAAATGGATCAACGCAAGTTATCAATCCGCGAGAAATTCTAATAGATGAAATCATACAAGTAAAAGCAGGTGAAAAAGTAGCATTGGATGGTGAGCTGAATTCAGACGCAGCAACATTCAACACAGCAGCACTTACTGGCGAGAGCAGACCGGATACAAAAAGAAAAGGCGAAACGGTTTTAGCCGGAATGATCAATCTGGATAAAGTATCTGAAGTAAAAGTGAAATCATTATTTCAGGACAGTAAGCTGAGTAAGATTTTGGAAATGGTGCAGGATGCTACAGCGCGTAAATCACAAACTCAATTATTTATAAGCAAATTTGCTAAAGTATACACGCCTATAGTTTTTGCTTTGGCGTTGGCCGTTTGTTTCGCACCGTATTTTTTTGTTGATGACTATGTGTTCACTGAATGGTTCTATCGCTCTTTAGTTTTTCTTGTAATCAGTTGTCCGTGCGCTTTAGTGGTATCAATTCCATTAGGATACTTTGGTGGAATTGGTTTAGCATCGAAGAATGGAATATTGTTTAAAGGTTCTAATTTTTTAGATGTTGTTACAAAAGTGAATACGATTGTAATGGACAAAACCGGAACACTTACCAAAGGTGTTTTTAAAGTGCAAGAAGTAGTTACAAAAGACATCGAAAAGAATGAACTGATTAGACTTACTTCAGCGATTGAAAGTCATTCCACACATCCCATAGCAAAAGCTGTAGTTGAATTTGGTGGTGATGTGTTCCGAGATGCAAAAATTGAAAACGTAGAAGAAATCTCAGGTCACGGATTGAAAGGAACTGTGGATGGAAAAACTATATTGGCTGGAAATGCAAAGCTTTTAAAGAAGTTCAACATTGAATTTCCTATTGAGATAGAATCGTTAATTGATACAATAGTACTAGTAGCTGTAAATGAAAAGTACGCGGGCTACTTAACTATTGCAGATGAAATTAAAGAAGATGCAAAGCAAGCCATTGAAGAGATGCACAAATTAAATATCCTGACAGTAATGCTTTCAGGTGATAAACAAAGTGTGGTTTCAAAAGTGGCAAAACTATTAGGTATTGACAATGCCTATGGTGATTTGTTACCGGAAGGTAAAGTCGAAAAAGTGCAAACACTTAAAAATGAAGGAAAGCAAATTGCCTTTGTTGGGGATGGTGTAAACGATGCACCAGTTGTTGCTTTAGCAGATGCGGGTATTGCAATGGGAGGTTTAGGAAGCGATGCCACCATTGAAACTGCTGACATTGTAATTCAAAATGATCAACCTTCTAAGATCGTATCGGCTATTAAGATAGGAAATATTACAAGAGGTATCGTTTGGCAAAACATAACACTGGCAATGACTGTAAAGATTATTGTATTGATTTTGGGCGCTGGTGGTATCGCCACACTTTGGGAAGCTGTTATTGCTGATGTAGGAGTAGCATTGTTGGCCATCTTGAATGCGGTGAGGATTCAGCGAATGAAAATTTAAGTAGCACTTTTAGAGTTTTAATAAGTGGTAAAGTTAAAACAGAAGAAAATTTATTATACCTATTGCCAAATATGAGCACAGAAATAATCACTAAGAAGAATAAGCAGCTATGATATCGATACCCACCAAAACACAAAATATTAATGCGAATTCAAGCCTGATGTCTTTAATGACAAAAGATAGATGGATTGAATTGTGTCGCATTATACTTACGGGACTCATTGCCATACTTTATTGGCAAGAACTTGTTTCCATTTATATTCTATGGGGTGCAGTTGCCATCGGTCTTTATCCACTGATGAAAACTGGTATCACTGAATTGTTAAAAGAAAGAAAGATAGGCACGGAAATATTTGTTACTGTTGCGACACTTGTTGCTGTATTTGGTGGTGAGGCCGTAGCTGGGGACGTCTTGATGGTTATCATACTCATTGCTGAATTTATTGCCGATTTCAATACTGATCGTGCTAGGGCTTCTATTAAAAATTTAATTGGCTCGGTACCCACTACCGCTTTGCTTCGAGATCAACAAGGCGAACGCACTGTACAGATCTCTGATATTAAATCAGGCGATGTGATTCTTGTACGGGCTGGTGAAAAAGTTCCCGTTGATGGTATCATTGTTAACGGGGATGCTTCCATCAATGAAGCTTCCATTACCGGTGAGAGCATGACGAAAGATAAAGCAGTGAATTCAAATGTATTTGCAGGGACAATTGTTGAAGCTGGTTCTATTGATATCAAAACAGAAAAAGTTGGAATAGATACTACCTTCGGAAGAATTATTGCACTCGTTGAAAGTGCTGGCGCGGATCAAGCTCCAGTGCAAAAGCTTGCCGATAAAGTTGCAGCATGGCTCATACCAGTTGTCTTTGTATTTCTACTTGTTGTTTACTTCATAACGCGGGATATCAGGATGATTGTTACGTTAATGATATTTACTTCACCCGCAGAATTAGGTTTAGCCACGCCACTTGTAATGATTGCTGCTATTGCAAGATCAGCACGCAACGGTGTTCTCATAAAAGGTGGGCTTTATCTGGAAACGCTGGCAAAAGTTGATACAATGGTCTTTGATAAAACAGGTACACTTACTGCTAATAAACCACAAGTTTTACGGGTGCAACTTCTCGAAAATTCTTTTCAGGAAGATGAGCTTCTTAGATTGGCCGCAGCTGCTGATAGAAGATCAGCGCATCCATTGGCAAAATCTGTAATTGACTATGCTAATAGTAAGAAAATTTCTTTTCCTGAACCTGACAATTATGAACAAATCAGAGGTAGAGGTGTAAAGGCCATCGTGGAAGGAAAAAATATTTTAGTAGGAAATCCTTCTCTGCTTCGTGAAAATGGAATTGAAGTAAACAATGACGTTAGCGGGGCTGAAACACCAGTACACATCGCAGTAAATGGAAAGTTTGTAGGTATTATTTTTATAGGTGATACTATTCGTGAAGGGGTGCGTGAGTCATTGGCAAAATTAAAAAGCAGTGGTGTTAAGCGTATCATTATGTTAACAGGTGATAATGCAGGAACCGCAAAAGCTGTATGTGATGAGTTGGGGATTGATGAGTTCCGCGCGGATCTATTGCCTGAGGATAAGGTATCAGTAATCGAAGAACTTCAAAAGAGCGGAGCCAAAGTTGCAATGATTGGCGATGGCATTAATGACGCACCTGCATTAACCAGAGCCGATGTAGGCATTGCAATGGGCGGAGGAGGAACTCAGGCAGCACTTGAAGCAGCCGATATTGCTTTGATGACAGATGATATCGCTAAAATTGTATTTGCCCGTGCCATTGCAAAACGAGCGTACCGTACGATTCAGGAAAATTTAATAGTTGGCGTTGGAGTCGTTCACGTGCTTGGTATTACGGCTGCGTTATTTGGATTGATTGGCCCCATCCAAGCCGCCATTCTTCATCTCGGGCCCGATGTTCTAGTGTTTGTAAATTCTGTAAAACTTTTGAAAGTGAAGATTAAGGAGTGAGAATTTGTGGAGTTTAATTTCAAAGGTGAAATGAAGTAGATTTCATTGGTAATAATGACGAACCATTCAATTTTTTCGATGAAGAATTGGTCTGAAATAGTTAAAAACTTGATCAGATTTTCTAAGTGATATAGAAAAGTTGTATAAAAGCAGCTGAAAGTCTGGATGAGATAGAATCGCTTGTAGATATGGTGGTGGTAATAGAAGTACGCGCTACTTGACCATTGTAGATGAGAGATTAAAGACGATGCAAAGCAAGCCGTTGAAAAGATGCACAAATTAAATATCCTGACAGTAATGCTTGGTGATAAACAAAGTCTAGTTTCAAAAGTGACAAAACTATTAGGTATTGATAATGCCTATGGTGATTTGTTACCTGAAGGTAAAGTAGAAAAAGTGCAAGCACTTAAAAAGGAAGGAAAGCAAATTGCTTTTGTTGGTGATGGTGTAAATGATACCCCTGTTGTTGCTTTGGCAGATGCAGGAATAGCCATGGGAGGATTAGGAAGTGATGCTACGATTGAAACCACAGACATTGTTATTCAAAATGATCAACCTTCAAAAATTGTATCCGCTATTAAAATAGGAAAGATTACAAGAGGTATCGTTTGGCAAAATATAACGCTGGCGATGACTGTAAAGATTAACTCTTATCAGACCAGTACAGGATTACTTGTGATCGCAAACAAAATATGTGAAACAAGTGGAATTGCTATTCAGTACGAGTATAAAAAAGATGTTCATTTGTTTTCTGTGAACTTCTAAACTACTTCAAGTTAAACCACAATGCGGTTCGAATGCCAAATAATTGCATGTCAAGTTTTTGTGAACCCACACTTCCAAGACTCTTTTCATAAAAAAGAGATGTTTCAAGTTTCTTATTTTTCTTCATAGATTTAGTAATACCGGCAGACACTGTTAATGTATTACCGTAAAACTTTCTTTGATCCAGTTGTTCGGATGTGTTAATGGTCAGATCAGAATCTGTTGGACGTCCAGGGTATGGAAAGCTATATAGATATTCACTACGCAAAGAAAGATAGGGCGTGTATCCAGCTCTTAAAACCAATTGATGTTGACGCGAAAGCCACCATCTATATTTAAAACTAATCGGTATCGAAAGTGTGCGCGTTGTTATTTGTGCACTTTCAAGATTTCCAAGATCAGTACTTACATTCGGTAAAGCGAGTGATTCAAAATTTTTATGAACCTTAAGTTTTGTATTCAAATAATCCAATGATGTCTCTATGCTCCAATGTGGCGAAACAACCCAATCCGCAGTAAAACCAACTCGCGGAGTAATGCTTCCATTTCCTTGTTGATAAATCCCTTTAACAAAATCGATATGCGGAGCAATATTAATTCCAAGACCTGATGCGTGTTGACGGTCTTCAATTTTATTGATCATTCTGTTCGATAATTTGGTTGAGATGACAACCTTTGGTAATTCGATTAAAGTTTCTTTATCGTCCACCAACATTTCGGAAGTATCAGTTTTATAAACAATGGTAAACTCACTAGGCTCAAATGCATAAGTCTTATGTCTGATATATTTTATACTGTCTGTAATAATCAGATAAGCCTCACCTCGATCTGTTAAAAGTACTCCCTCTTTTACCAATCGTTCATACATAACGATTGGTAGGGAAGAAACTGATCCTAAATGAAGTTTGGAGTTTGTGTGTAACAAGGGATTGTTTCCTGTTTGATTTTGATTTGACTGCACGATTTCTTTTTTATTGGATTTTATGTGAAGCGCGGCATATGGAGCAATCGCAGAAGTCGAAGACTGTTGTTGACTGTTTTTTAGCTCGTTGATAGATACAATCAAAGAATCAATTTGGTGAGTCATTATTCTTGCTGATGTTGAAGCTATCGCTTCGCGCTTGTCTATGCCGAACCAAATGATGGATCCGTTTAATAATGTAAATAGAATAAAGGAAGCGGCTACAAATAATTCAGTTCGATACTTTTGATGCCATGCGAGGGGACGGTACGAAGACATTCGCTCGCGAAATTGATCTATTGCACCTTGATTAAGAGAAGGTTCTTTTTGATTTTCAAGCTTCTCGCGCATGAAATTGTCAAAATCAGAATATTCCATTTTGCTTTACGTTTTTTTCAAATTCCAAACTAAGGGCTTTCATCAGTTTAATTCTGGCAATGTTCAGATTGGATCTCGATGTTCCCGCACTAATACCAAGTTGATGTGCTATCTCATCATGCTTGTATCCTTCAATTACATATAAGTTAAAAACCATGCGATAGGAAGCTGGTAATTCCTGAACAACTTTAAGAATTTCCTCTTCAGAAAACTGACTCCAAACTTCAGGAGTTGATGCTTCGTTTTTGAGATAGGAAATATCTACAGTGTGATAGTGCTTTTCATTTCTCCTGAAGTAATCAATCGAAGCATTGACCATAATTCTTCGTAACCATCCGTTGAATGAAAGACCGGGAGTGAATTTATCCAGGTTGGTCATTATTTTATAGAAGCCATCATTAAGAATTTCAATGGCTTCTTCTTCGGAACGTGAATAACGAAGACAGATACGCATAGCAAATCCATAGAACATTTTGTACAGTTCATTCTGGCTTTTGCGATCACCTTTTCGGCAAGCCTCTAAAAGACCTTGAATATCTTTCTCTGTTTCTATGGCTAAGGCTTTAATGCACTTACTCTCTTTCTACAACACGTAAAGATGAAGCAAAGTGTGGGTTCAAATGAATATATATTTTCCTAACCCACATTCAAACCACTTTGCCCGTGATGTATGTAGAAGGTGTAAGCCTATTTTATCAACCTTTAAACAAACCAACCATGAAAAAATTTCTTCTTGTAGCATTAGTGGTTTCGCTATTTGCTTCCTGTGATGTATTTGAATCGTCTGGGAATGACGATGAAAATGATAACCCCTGTCAGATTATTAATGAAGATGATGTTCCCAAGGAAGTTAAAGACTCTCTCTTTATGCGTTATCCTGGCATTATCCCAATTGCTTGGTTGAATAAAGATAATACAGGCTATTGCGTAAATTTTAAGGATGGGAGTGGAAAGGACATCACAGCACTTTTTAGTAATGCAGGGAATTTTGTAGCGGAAGAAGAGAATGTTGACGTAGAGCAGAGGGGTCAGCATGAAGATAATCAACCAGAAAATTCGGGATGCAGTTGTGAAGTGAAAAGCAATGCTGGAAAATAGCTATCTCCATTAGCATTAATATCATCTATATCAATGAATGTCTTTTACTTTAAAAACACTATTACTTAAGCTCATGCGAAATTATTCAAACACTACGATTGCTTTATCTATTTTCTTAATACTTTCTATAGAAGCATTCAGTCAGAAAATTACAATAAGTGGATACATCAGAGATGCAGAAACGAAAGAAGCACTGATAGGCGCTGCTATCTATGAAACGAAAGTACAACATGGATCAACCACAAATGAATATGGATTCTATTCCCTAACGCTTTCAGCAAGCGATACACTCGATATGATAATTTCGTATACGGGGTATAAACTTGTGGCCAAGAAGATTTTCTCAAAGCAAAACATACGGTTGGATGTACTCCTTACCTCATCTAATATTCTAACCGAAGTGGAAATTATTGCTACACGAAACGATGATAATGTAAATAAAACCGAAGTGGGTGTTATTGATGTTTCCATGAAAGCTATAAGGAACCTTCCAGTCTTAATGGGTGAGCGTGATATTTTAAAGATAATTCAATTCTTGCCCGGAGTTCAGGCAGGACAAGAAGGAACAACTGGTTTTTTTGTGCGAGGCGGTAACAGCGATCAGAACTTAGTTCAGTTGGATGAGGCTACTGTTTACAACCCGAATCACTTGTTTGGTTTGGTCAGTACGTTCAACATTAATTCAATCAACAATGTCCAACTGATTAAAGGAGGTTTCCCAGCACAGTATGGTGGACGGCTCAGTTCAATTGTTGATGTAACTATGAAGGATGGTAACAAAGAAAAGTATAATGTGGAAGGAGGCATTGGACTTCTCTCAACGAACCTAACGGTTCAAGGTCCGATTATTAAGAACAAAGCTTCGTTCATTGTATCGGCACGAACAAGTTATATCAATTTGCTTGAGAGAATTATCCTACCCGAAAGTACAACTCAATATTCTTTTTATGACCTTAATGCAAAATTGAATTTTGATCTTGGAAAGAATGATAAGCTTTACATTAGTGCATTCAAGGGAAGGGATCATGGAAGTTACACGGGAGCCAATGGTTTAAGTTATGATATCGGTTTTGGAAACGGTACTGCTACAGCCCGATGGAATCACTTATTTGGCAGCAATCTTTTTGCTAACACTTCTTTTATTTTAAATAATTATGACCTTGGATTAACCACTACCCAAGGAAAATATTATTCATTGCTTTATACAGGGATAAAGGATGTAAGTGGCAAAACTGATTTTACATGGATTCCAAGCACAAAACATACCGTAACTTTTGGTGCGAGTTATTTTTATCATACGCTTTACCCTGCTTCCTTTTCTTCTAAAATACCGAAGAAAGGAAAACGGGTTCAACTGGATTCTATCAAGAACCTAATACCTGCGAAATATTCGAATGAAATGGCCATTTATGCAAACGATGAATGGAATGTATCAGAAAAGTTTGGACTTAATTATGGTGTGCGAGTTCCATACTATGTGTCCTACAAAAAGACATACGTATTATTTGAGCCTCGTGTCACTGGGAAAGTTAATCTGGATAGAACAACTTCTATAAAAGCTTCTTATACGGTCATGAATCAATTTCTTCATGCTGTTCCTTATAGCACGGCCAGCTTGCCAACCGATATATGGATATCTTCAAGCAGGGTAGTCAAACCTCAGAACAGTCAACAAATTTCACTTGGTTTTTTCAAAAATCTGAATGACAATTTATATGAGCTAAGTGTTGAAGGATACTACAAGAAAATGAAAAATCAAGTACTCTTTAAGCAGGGTACCCAAATAACGCTGAGTTCTAACATTGAAGATCAACTAACCTTTGGTAAAGGTAATTCGTATGGTGTAGAAGTTTTTGCAAAGAAAAAAACAGGTCGATTAACAGGATGGCTTAGTTACACATTGTCAAAAACTACGCAGACCTTTTCGGAGCTGAACTATGGAAATCCATTTCCATTTACCTACGACCGCAGACATAATCTTTCTCTAGTAGCCACATATGAAATCAGTGAACGTTGGTCAGTTTCTGCCGATTTTGTTTTTCGTTCAGGCAGTGCGTACACTATTCCGGCAGGCCGTATCCCTATACAAGAAGATGGAACATTGTATGATGGGAACTACTATGATTACACCACGCGAAATAATGCGCGGCTAAAAGCATATCATCGACTCGATGTTAGTTTTTCCTACAAGAAGGAAAGGAAAATATTTAGGAAAAAATATGAAAGTGAACTGGTGTTTGGTGCATACAACATCTACAGTCATCAAAATCCATATTTTGTTTACCTAACTGTCGATCCCGCCACGAAGCAACCGAAGGCATACCAGGTTTCCTTACTGCCCATTGTTCCGACTATCAGTTACAATTTTAAATTCTAAGAAAATGAAGTTCAAATATAAAGTGATATTAAAAAGTATTTTCTATGTCGTATCGAGTTTCATTTTATTCAATTGTCAAAAAGAAGTCTTTTTACCACAGATTCCTTATGACAGCCGAGTAAGTATACAAGGGATTGTGGAAGTTGATTCTGTTCCTATCGTTTACTTTAACCGAACGGTGCCTTACTTAACAGGAAGCACAAACACCGGTGATCTTGTTGTCAGGAATGCAATTATAAAAATAAGCACCCTTGGCGAATATGATATTTTGAAGTTGGATAGTGTGTATGACAAAGTGAATTGCTCCAACCTCTATTTCTACAAAGGTAGCATGAAGGTTAAGAGTAACATGACGTACACGCTCGAAATAAATGATGGGACGAAAATGTATACTGCAACAGCGAGTACAACACTAAAATCTGTCACGATCGATAGTGTAACGTATGTTCAAAAATTCACAGATTTGTATGGTGAACATGAAGGAGTGGTGACATATTTCAACGATCTGCCAAATGAGAGCAACTATTATCGGTATGAAATGTTGAGAGAGGTAGATTCATCCGTTAGGCGAGGTGAAAAGAAGTTGTATGGATCTTGTCTGGCCAATGATACCATACAGTATAGAGAATTAGGACGATCCGTTTATAGTGATCAAAATCTTGGCGATCAGCAAATCATAATTGTAGTTGAACCTGCGCTTTCGCATAGGAAGGATTTAGTTGGCATGGTTCGCATTCAGTCTATCGACAAAGCATCGTATGAATTTTATGACCAGATTGATCGGCAGAAACTAGGAGTTTATAATCCGTTTGTTGAACCTTTTTTCTTAAGGGACGGTCAGTTTGGTAAAGATGCAATTGGCTTTTTTGGAAGCAGGATTAAAAGCGCACCTGTTACATTTGTGTTTCCAGAGTAGGTGTCAACCTAGATTATTTTTTCTAACGAGCTACTTTAACACAGAAATCCCGAATCTCTACAAAATCATATCGTTAGTTCGAATTAAAAACCAATGAATATGAAAAAACTAATGATTGTTGCATTGTTAATCTTGGCAATAGGCCAGGTAAACGCACAGAAAATCAAAGAGAGCGAAGTTCCAAAAGTGGTGAAGGATGCTTTTATGAAAGCCTATCCTGCAGCCAAAGATGTGAAATGGGATAAAGAAGATGGTTCATTTGAAGCCAGCTTCGATCTTAGTAAAAAAGACATGTCGGTTTTGTTAGATGATATGGGCATGATCAAAGAAGTGGAAACAGAAATTGCTAAAAGTGAACTGCCTCAAGCCATACAAGAGACATTGAAAAAAGATTATGCAGGATATAAAATAGAAGAGACTGCTAAAATTGTATCCAATGGTGTTACTACCTATGAAGCTGAAGTTGAAAAAGGAGAAAAGACATTCGAACTTATTTTTGATAGCAACGGTAAGCTTTTGAAGAAATCAGAAGAGACTGAGGAGAAAGATTAAGAACGAAAAGCCGGCAGATTTCTGCCGGCTTTCTTTATGAAAATCACAAAAAACATATCCGGATTTTT
>JBKJOF010000118.1:0-12393 GCA_046595655.1 Chryseolinea sp.
AATACATCGGCTTCGGTTAACGTAAGCCCGGCAAAATAATGCGCCACGCGAATAACGTCTTCCTGATATACCATTACACCATACGTCTCTCTCATCAGTTCATCCATCTTTGGGTGAATGGCCTCATAGCTACCACCATTTTTCACAGCATGAAAACGTTCAATGTATGTCTTCATCATTCCAGAACTTGCCACACCGGGACGAATGATGGAACTTGCAGCCACTAATGTGAGGTAATCGTCACAACGCAATTTACCTAACAGCATACGCATGGCGGGTGACTCTACATAAAAACATCCCATCGCTTTACTATGACGCATGAGGTCTTTTATTTTCTCATCCTTTTTAAAATCGTTGAAGCAATGTATATCAACATCAATTCCTTTATTTCGTTTTACATGTTTAACGGTTTCTTTGATATGACCCAATCCGCGTTGACTTAGAATATCAAATTTGTAAATGCCGAAATCTTCAGCGGCATGCATTTCGAAATGTGAAACGGGTAAGCCTTTGGGGGGAAGATCAGTTGCCGTGTATGCATAAATACTTTTTTCAGTGATGAGCACGCCACCAGCATGAATTGAAATATTCGCAGGTAATTCTTTGGAAACAATGTAGGCTGCGTAGGCATGGACTAATTTTCCAATGTGATCGCGTTCGATATTGATCTTTCGGTTTTCAACCAGTTCATCAATTTCTTCTTTAGGCAGACCAAAAACTTTTCCGAGTTCGCGCATGATGGATTTACCCTGATAGGTAACATGTGTTCCTAGCAAACACACATGATCCATGCCATAGGTTTTGAAAAGATATTCATAAATGGCATCACGGTTGTCCCATGAAAAATCGATATCAAAATCAGGCGGGGAGGTACGCTCTTCATTGAGGAAGCGCTCGAAATATAAATCGAGTTCTATTGGATCTACATTGGTAATGCCAAGGCAATAAGCAACCGTACTATTTGCACCACTTCCTCGTCCCACAAATTCATAGCCTTGCGATTTTGCATGCTTTATCAAATCGTATGCAATAAGGTAGTAAGATGTAAACCCTTTCTTCTCAATGATTCTTAATTCTTTTTCAACTCGATCTTTCCACGTTGCTTCATCTTCCTTTTTTTTATCTATTTTTTGAAGACCCTTCATCGTTTCCTTTCTAAGGTAAAGGATGTCTTCTTCTATACTTTCACTGAAATATTTTTTTGTTTTATCCTCTTTCTGTTTGCAGACGATGGAGCATTTATCGATCAGTTTTTTTGTATTGGATATTAATTCAGGGTACTGTTCAAAGTATTTTTGAAACTCATTCTCAGGGATCATGAATTCATCCTTTCGCGCTTGTTGATGTTCCGGAAGTTTACTCAACAAGGTATTGTTGGCAATGCAGCGTAACAATCGATGTGCATTGTAATCGCGGTAGATTAATTTGTTGCCTTTCTTTTCAGGAGGAAGAAATGTTACGGGTTGAAGGATAACTGATTTTTTCAGGTACTCATCTTTCTCAGGATGAATGGAAAGATGATGGAGATCTTGTTTGCCGATGCCGATGTATTCAAACGGTTTTAGTAAACTGACTTGAATTTTACTAAAAGGGTAGATTATAAAAACATCTTCAAGCTCAGGCGCACGTTTAGGAAATGGTTCTGCTATCCGATTATGATAGGATAAAAATCGATTGATGCATTCAAAGCCTTCATTATTTTTCGCGATGGCAATGTAAAGCAGTTCATTATCATCAACATCTCCTTTATGTGGTTTTCGAAATTCTATACCGACTGCGATGTTGAGGGAGTACGCTTCTTTTCCAATTTTAGTCAGGCCATTTTCAAAGGGTTTATTCTCATCACAAACTCTCAGCATCTCCAGATACGATGTGGTATTGTTTATTTCTGTCAATATCAGTTTGTGTACGCCACATCTTTTTGCTTCTTCAAAGAGCGCTTTTATCGGTAGAGTTCCGTATTTAAAACTGTAGCCGGTGTGGCAGTTGAGGTACATGGTGGAGTGAATTAGTCTTACCTCTTTCTGATTCTGTATAGAGCAAAGTTGAAGTTGTTTTACTACTTGATCTTCAAATTTTTTAACTCTTGTTTCTATTTGGGTGGGCCATCATCAGATACAGACTTAAATTTTCAGCTTTTGTTTTTGTTTAAATATGCCATCACCATCCGAATCTCTCCATAGCTGTACTGATCGCCCAACAATTCTTTAATGGGTGATAATGCTTTTCCGTCCACTTGTTCAATTGCTTTTTGAATAGCAGGAATCTTTGACGTATCCATGGCCTGATCAATCTTAAGTTCGCCCTCTTGTATATAGAAAGCCAGATGCCCCTCTATTGTAACAGGACTGAGTCCTCGGAGCTCGGCAATTTTTGCAGATGAATGTCCTAGCTTAAACATTTCAAGACTTTGTATTTTGGTATCGGTTTCTTTTTCTGGTCTTTCCCTGCGTTGACGTTTTGGAGATTTAAGATGGATGCGGGAATTTAGATTATGCTCACGGCAATATGCGGAAACAACATCCCAAAATGGTTTGCCATATTTCTCAATCTTGACCTCGCCAAAGCCGGATATTTTTCTAAACTCTTCTTTATTGTGAGGAAGGTAAGTTGCAAGTTCCATCAGCGTAGCATCCGAAAGCACAATGTAGGGTGGCACATTTTCCTTCGTTGCCAATTGCCGCCTGACATCTTTAAGCTGTTGAAAGAGATTTACTTCGTAATCTGATTTAGATTCGAGCACCTCGATTTTCTCTTTCGTTTTGGTGATCATAACTTGAGTGAGCCCTTTTAGTACCTGCTCACTTTTTGTTGTGAGTTGTAGAATAGGATAGGCACCTTCAGATTTTGCGAGATAACCTTGTGTGATAAGATCACGAACAACACCAGTCCATTCTTCTTTGTTCGTATCTGCTCCGATACCAAACGTTATAAGTTGTTTATGTTCTTCCTGAATTTTTGCTGCGTTCGAACCTCGCAGAAAATCAATAATGTATCCGGCACCAAATCGCTCCTTCAATCGCGTTACAGCAGAAAGAATTTTTTGAGATTGTATGGTTCCATCAATCTGTTCAACGCGGGTAAGGCAAACATCACAATTTCCACAATAGTCAATCGAAGTTTCATCGAAGTAATTCAACAAATATTTTCTTCGACAAGTAGGCAGATCACCATAGGTAGCCATCTGATCCAGCTTGCGCAATTGGATTTTGCTTTGTTCAGCGTTACCTTCTATCTCCACAAACCTTTTCATCTTGGCAACGTCAGCGTAGGAGTAAAAAAGCAAGGCTTCACTATCCAGTCCATCACGACCTGCGCGGCCGGTTTCCTGATAATATCTTTCAATATTTTTGGGCAAGTCCATGTGCACAACATAGCGCACATTCGATTTGTCTATGCCCATACCAAATGCCACAGTAGCGACAATGATTTTCACTTCATCACGCAAAAACATTTCCTGATGTTTGATGCGAAGATCTTTATCCATACCGGCATGATAGGGTAGTGCATCGTATCCTTCCTTCTTCAGATCATTCGCAAGTGTTTCAGTTGAGGCTCGCGATAAACAATACACAATACCCGATTCCTCTTTTCGAGTTTCTAAAAAATGAAGAAGCTTTTCAAAACTTTGCTTCTTGGGCTCAACCGTGTATCGAATGTTAGCACGATTGAAACTAGATACATATGTTATTGGATTTTTAAGTTCAAGCTTTTCAAGAATGTCTTTTCGGGTTAGCTGATCTGCTGTTGCTGTGAGCGCGATGAAAGGAACCTGCGGCATTGTTCTCTTTAACTGTGCCAGCATAAGGTATTCCGGACGAAAGTCATGACCCCAGTGTGATATGCAATGCGCTTCATCAATTGCGATGAGACTTACATTGAATGATGAAAGTTGTTTGAAGAAATTACTTTCCGGTGCGAGGTAAAGTAATTTCAATTCTTTCGATCTAATCTTTTTTAGAATTTCTTCTTGCTGCTGAGTACTCTGTGTAGAATTTAAGTATGCAGCTTCAATTCCATTCACACGCAGTGCATCGACCTGATCTTTCATCAATGCGATAAGAGGAGATATCACAATCGTAAGACCATCAAAAATCAATGCTGGTATTTGGTAGCACAATGATTTTCCACCTCCGGTGGGCATCAGTACAAACGTGTCCTTTTTTTGAAGCACAGCATTAATAATTACTTCTTGTTCCAACCGGAAAGAAGCATACCCAAATTGATCGCGAAGGATTTCGAGCGGTGTCATAGTGGCCTGTAACGTTAAAACCATGATTAATTTAGTTTAAAGTTTTTTATTCGCCAAAAGGAATATCAGCATAGTGTATCCAGCGGTTTTCGCTTCTTGCCAATACCGTAATCCTGTCGCATAAAAAATGCTGGCTGTATTTGAGATCTTTTAAGTATGGCCAAGTCTTTAAGAAATCTTCCGAAGTAAGATTTCTACTGATGGTAATGTGTGGTGTAAAGTTTATATCCTCTTTGATTAGTCTTTCAAAGATGTCTCGTAAAGGATATTTGTTTACGATTTCGAGATAGATCGTACGGTTCGATCCCTGATGGGATACATTTAAATCTTTAATAAAGATGTTAAAAGGTTTGAAGTGTTGCGCTTTCGATTGAACGTGATGTAGGATGCCTTCAATATGTTCTGTGTTATCGTATTTGAAAAGGGAAATGTGAGCTCTTGAGTATCGATCTTCAAATTCATGTCCAATCAAATAATGAACATCATCTTTTAAAACCGAAACATCACTCTTAATGTGTGGCGGTGGTGCAATCATGAAGAACAATTCTTTTACTGGGCTGGCGATTTTTACTTGTGTTGGTTTCATATTGTTTGTTTTTTTTAGTTCGTTTATTTGTGTGCGTTGGGATGTGACAACCCCCTGCCTTCGCGTGTTCATTTTACCTCGGGTTTCCTTTAAACATATTCATCTCCATTCTCACACGCTTGTTTACATTCAATGTGGTGGCACGGATTACTTTCTCTACACCATGACGATGTTTAATGCGGTCGATGGCTTCGTAGAGATTAATGGTTTCGACTGTATCATCAAACAAACTAATTTGGTGATTGCCATGGACAAGGTTGGTGAGACGAACGCCCACTAACCGAATCAGCATTCTTCTATTATAGAGTTTGTCGAAGAGTTGCGTTACTATTCGCAGTAACACATGATCAGACGAAGTATAAGGAATGTGAATTTGTTTGGTTTCGGTATCGAAGTTGGAGTAGCGGATTTTCACCGTGATACACGATGTTAATTTCTTTTGATCGCGCAATTGGAATGCTACCTTCTCTACCATGGCGATGAGAATGGATTTCAATCGCTTTACATCAATGGTATCTTGTTCGAAAGTACATTCTGTAGAGATTGATTTCTGTTCACTATATGGAACCACAGGTGTATCATCGATCCCTTGTGCTTTGTTCCATAAACTGATACCGTTTTTCCCAAACGCACTTACCAGAAAGTTAATTGGCATTTCACGAAGTGTGGCTACCGTTCGCACCCCCATGTCATGAAGGAAAGAAGAAGTTTGTTTTCCGATCATCGGGATTTTATCAACCGATAGGGGAGCGAGAAAATCTTTCTCTGTTCCGGCTGCAATGAGATGGTTGGCATCTGGCTTAAACTCACCCGTTGCTACTTTCGATACCAGCTTGTTTACAGACATACCTAACGAGATCGGGAGCTTACTTTCTTTAATAATCTTCTTGCGCAATTCGGTAGCCCACTGAAATGCACCGAAGTATTTATCCATACCACTGGCATCAATATAAAATTCATCGATCGATGCTTTCTCAAAAGAGGGTGAGGCATCAGCTATCAGTTCGGTGATCTCATGGGAGGCCCGGCTGTACGATTCCATATCTCCTGAAATAACTTTTGCATCCGGACAAAGTTGAAGAGCCAAGTACATGGGCATGGCAGAGTGAACACCAAACCTCCGAGCTTCATAACTGCATGCGGCAACGACACCTCTGCGGCTGCTTCCACCTACTATTAAAGGTTTACCTCTAAGTTTCGATTCCTTTCTACACTCTACCGCTACGAAGAAGGCGTCTAGGTCTAAGTGTATGATGTTCCGTTCCATGACGCTAAATAACTAAAAATATTAGTTAATTGTTTTTATATTAAACTAATTATTTTAGTTTTGTCTCACTGTCAGCCATAGCAGTAGAATTTGAAAGAAAGCCGGGATTTTTCCTGGCCTGCTTCAAATTCTTATATAGATCGTCTGTAGTTGGCGATTACTTTCGTGATGCGTCCTGCAGGTTTTAACCTGTGGGAACATCAGCGAAATGTTGAAGTATTGAAATGCTTACCTGTTGAAATTCTATGTTGGTAGAAGAATTTAGAATATAAGAGTTAGAATTTAGAATCAATAAATTGAAAGTGATCGTTAATGGCGAATTGTTGTTGGTGGATGGTTGTTCGTGGTTGGTAGCTCCGCTGAAATGTTTAAGATGTTGGACTATCAACCAACAACTAACAACGATTTCTTATTGGTTAAATATTAATCGTGTGTGTGAGACTTGGGTGGTTAATGTATTGCAGTTTTTTTTTTAAACATTCCCGCTAACCCAACAACGACCAACGTTCAACCAACAACGTATTCATTTTTTACGATTAACTTTGAACTCGAAACTCTAAACTTTGAACCGCGAACTTACCCATGGCGCTAATAAATAAAAACTTAAAATTCCTTCGCACAGAACTTGGTCTTACTCAAAAACAGTTGGCTGAAAAACTGGGATTGAAACAAGCGGCAATTGGTGCGTACGAAGAAGAGCGTTCTACACCTCCCTTGATTTCGTTGCTCGACATCGCTAAAATTTTCAAGGTAAACCTCGATATGTTGGTGAGCCATGATTTAAGTCGTGTGTCCGAGAAGGATAGAAAATCCGTTTCGACTTCGCGCGGCAAAGATGTATTGGCCATTACGGTTGATAGTAATAATAAAGAGAACGTAGAGTTAGTGACACAAAAAGCATCAGCTGGTTATTTATCAGGTTATCAAGATGTGGAGTTTGTGAAAGATCTTCCGAAGATCAGCTTGCCCATGTTGCCAAGGAACAAAACGTATCGCGCTTTTGAGATTCAGGGTGATTCCATGTTACCTGTTCAGCCGGGCAGCGTTATTTTTGGAGAATATCTGGAAGAAATTTCGTCCATCAAAAATGGTAAGCTTTACATCTTAGTAACAAAACAAGATGGAATTGTTTTTAAACGCATTTTTCATTTTGAAGATGACAAAGGTAAAGTGTTGCTGGTTTCCGATAATCGTCTTTACGAACCGTACTCCCTAAACGCTGACGATGTGTTAGAGATTTGGGTAGCAAAAGCATTTTTCTCTAACCAGTTTCCTGAGACAATTGCAGATTCAAATGTGGCTGATCAATTGGCAATACAAGTTGTGAAGTTGCAGACTGCGTTGGGTGCGAAGAAGAAATAAATAGAAAAGTTACTTTCGTCTATTAGATCATGTGTGTATCAAAAAAATCTTTAGCATTCAACACTTGTATGGATGAGAAGTGAAAGTCGCTTACAACTTCCGTAACAATATATTTACATTTGGCTTGTTGTGCTGAATAATATTCCAAGCCATCTTCAAAATCACCAATTGATTTATTCTGAATAGTCTGCAAGACAGTTTGGTTATCAACTGAAGTGATTTTTATCTTTTGAGTAAGAACTGCAATTTTCTTTTTAGCTGAAATTGCTCCTGTCTTTTTCTCAGCAAAATAATACGCAATGGCAAGACAAATAGGAGAAGTGTAAACCGTAAATTTTGGATTGTCTGATAAACTAAGAATGCGAGCTGAGTAAGTAAAGAGTGAATACTCTTTGTTTAAAACCGAAACAAGAACATTGGCATCGAGGAAAATATTCATCGTTTGGCAGCGAAGAATTCTTTTTTCATAGCGCTGCCTTTTCGGGGTTTAGTTTTATATGATGCCTCTCCTACAGCCAACTGATTTATCCAATCGGCAAGGGGCATGTCTTCCAAACTTTTATAATTTTCTGTTGTGATTTTACGGAAAAGGTATTCTGTGAGGCGTGACAGACTTACATTATGAGCTGATGCAAATTTTTTTGCCTTTTGAACTATTTTTTCATCAAAGCTTAACGTTATTTTCGCATCCATGGCCAACTTGTTTTATTATACGACAAAAATATATAATCTATACGTATAATTCAAGACGGGTGCATTTCAAGTTCTCGCAACGAAACTGTGTTGTTGGGCTAAAGCCCCTCCAATATTGTTACAGTTAACCACGCACTTAAGTGCGTGGTTATTCAAACCTTCTCCCGATGGACTTTAGTCCAAGACGACAATTTAAAATGTACACTTTAAGATTAGCTTTCCTGATCCGAAGAAGAGATGAAAATTGAAAACGTTGTTCCTGAATTCAGTTTACTTTTTACTTCGGCACGACCGCCAAGCGTTTCAGCCTGAAGCTTAACTAAAAATAATCCCAATCCTTTTCCTTCGGTGTGAGTGTGGAAGCGTTTGTATAATCCAAATACTTTGTCCCTGAACTTATCGAGATCAATACCCATTCCATTGTCGGTTACATCCAATCTTACAAGTTCTCCTTCTTGTGTTGTGCGAATGTTGATTTTTGATTTTCGTTCTGATGAATGATACTTAATAGCGTTGCTTACAAGGTTATACAAAATACTAGTTACCATCGGCTTTACTGAATACAGTATAGGGGCTTCGGTGAAATCGGCTTCGATTTCAACCTGCTGATCGTCAATTTCTTTTCTGAGAAGTATTTCAATGTGCTCGAGTTGGTCTGTCCATTCAATGCGTTGCTTTGTTTTGGACACAGAGTTGCGCATGTCGATAATGCTTCCCAAATCTTTAATGGTAGAATCTAACCGCTCCGAACTTATTTCAAGATGTTGAAGAATGACCTGATGATCTTGTTTGAGTTCCTTTTTATCAAATAGATTAACGAGTCCAAGTAAGCTTGCTACGGGTCCACGAAGATTGTGTGAAACGGTGTATGAGAATTGAAGCAGATCATTGTTGTGCTTGATTAGCTCTTCATTCGTCTGCGATAGTTGTGTATTTTTCTCAACCACTTCTTGGTTCAGTAAAATATTTTCGGATGTCAATTGTTCTTGCTGCTGTTGAATAAGAGTTTTAGCATTGCTGAGATTTTCAATCAAAATTTCATTTTGCCGTTCGTACTTTTCAAAACTATATTTTAGAAAAAAGCTACTTCCGTTAATAATTAAAAAAGTTGCACCTACCATGTAGTTAATAAAATAATAGTTTGGTGCAGAGAAGCCCATATCGTAGTAACCTACACCGAACAAGTGATGGATGGGATCATACAATACCAGGCAAAGAAAACTGATGAGCAGGCCGGAGATCAGGCGTTTTCTTTCTTCCAGTTTAAAAAGAATAAAGGGAAATAAACTGCCTGCCAATATCAACAAGCGAAACTGAAAGTATTGAAACTCTTCTAACGTGCCAGGCACGTCAAACTTATCGGCAACAGAGCCAATCAGAGAAATTAAGTTCAATGACGTTAACAGCAGCATTCGACTAACACTGATATATCGAAAGTGATTGAGAACAATGGGTACGAAGAAAAAGAAGGTAGCGCCCAGTGCGATTTTAACAGTTACAATCCAGCCGAAATAAATCAGAGCGACAATGAATAATATGAATGTAAAGCCTGAAAGTATTAGACTGATTCGATTACAGATTACAATGTGACGAATTTCTTTTCGGTCACTGTCCGGGTTTGTCCCGATGAAACTTATAGTACGCCAGATTTTTAGCAACACATCGAAACATAGTAAAATTTTACAAATGAATTGTGTTTTAGGTAGGCGATGTAAGATTTAAATCCAATTAATATTTTTTTTGAGCAGTGACAACGTTTTTTCTTCGCTCGATCCAGGCGTAGGCTTTTGATTGTATTCCCAGTTGGCTTGTGGTGGCAGGCTCATCAAGATAGATTCAGTTCGTCCATCTGTATCCAAGCCGAACTTTGTGCCACGATCCCAAACCAGATTAAACTCTACATATCTTCCTCTGCGCAGATATTGCCATTGCTTTTCATTTTCTGAGAATGGCAGCGCGTGATTCTTTTTCATAATGTGTGAATACAATGGTGCGAATGCGGAACCCACATCTTTTACAAATTCAAATCTCGATTCTTTTGTAAAACCGTCATCTGTTTTAAGGTAATCGAAAAATATTCCCCCAATACCTCGCGTTTCGTTTCGGTGTTTGATGAAAAAATAATCGTCCGCCCATTTCTTAAATTCCGAATAGTGGGAGAGGTGGTGTTTATCACAAACAGACTTTAATTGCTGATGAAAATAACGTGCATCCTCTTCGTTTACATAATGAGGCGTAAGATCGATGCCGCCACCAAACCACCACATACCATTGCTCATTTCAAAGTATCGCGTGTTCATATGAATGATTGGTACCATCGGATTGAACGGATGGATTACGATCGAAATGCCTGTTGCAAAAAAATCAACTTGTTCTGTTAACGATAGATTCAATGACTTAACAACAGGCTCAGGTGCTTTGCCCCAAACAGCAGAAAAGTTTACGCCACCCTTCTCAATTATTTTTCCGCCAGTCAATACACTGGCTACTCCGCCACCTCCACCCGGACGCTCCCATTCATCGCGGATGAATTTCCCCTGACCATCTGTTTCTTCCAATTGGTTGCAGATGTCTTGTTGAAGATGAGTAAACCAGTCGCGTATTGTTTCTTTTGTAGGCATTCGGCAAAGGTAATTGTAGTTAGTCCATTGTCAATAGTCCAAAGTCGATGGTAGTGGCTGATGTAATTTTCTGATTATCTTCTATGGACTACCAACTATTGACTATCGACTTTTTTATCTTAATTGTAGTAGTCCATTGTCAATAGTCCAAAGTCGATGGTAGTGGCTGCTAAGAATTGATATGCTGCCGATGTAATTTTCTGATTATCTTCTATGGACTATCAACTATTGACTATCGACTTTTATATCTTTATCCCGATACCAACATAATATTAACATGGCAATAGGAGAGACCACTAAAGCCAAAAAAAAATCAACCCCTGAAATCAGTAATGATATTCTTCTCAAAGCGTATTCATTAATGTGTGCTGCCAGAGGTTTGGCAAATACCTTTGATGAGAAGCGTGATGTTTGTGGTAAATATGTTCACAGTACTTCACGTGGACATGAAGCGATTCAACTTGCGGCAGGACTACAATTACAATCTTTTGATTTTGCTTCGCCTTATTATCGCGATGAGTCGATGCTGCTTGGTATTGGCATAGAACCTTATGAACTGATGCTTCAGCTCATGGCAAAGCGTGACGATCCATTTTCAGGTGGACGAACATATTATTCTCATCCATCTTTAAGAAGAGAAGGCTTTCCAATTATCCCTCATCAAAGTTCAGCAACCGGCATGCAAGCTATTCCGGCAACGGGTATGGCACATGGAATTGCTTATCTCGAATCGCAGGGTTTATTATCTTCTGAAGACAAAACTGTTGTGCTGTGTTCATTGGGTGATGGATCAGTAACAGAAGGGGAAGTAGCGGAAGCTTTTCAAATGGCTGTGTTGAAAAAGTTACCGATCATTTATTTGGTGCAGGATAATGACTGGGGAATTTCTGCAACAGGAAAAGAAATGCGTGCTATGGATGCCTATCATTATGCAGGCGGATTTAAAGGCCTGGAACGTATGGCAATTGATGGTGCTGACTTTGTTGATTCTTATTTGGGAATGAAGAAAGCATTTGCTTTTGTACGAAAGCATCGAGGTCCGATCTTAGTGCATGCTACATGTCCATTGTTAGGACATCATACTTCTGGTGTTCGAAGAGAATGGTATCGTGGTGATGATTTGGAATTGCATAAAAAATCAGACCCTATTGTAGCGCTCAATAGTTATTTATTAAATCAAGGTGAAACAGAGGAGAAACTGAATGAGATAAGATTGCAAGCAGAAGCTAAAGTTAGTGAAGATTATGATCGTGCTGTTCGGTCACCCGATCCGTATGTAAATGATTTTGATTCTCATGAATTTGCTCCGACTACAATTATAGAAGAGAAAGGTGATCGATCACCGAAAGGTGCAGAGAAAGTGATGATGGTTGATGCAGCGCTTCATGCTGTTGATGAAATTTTGAAGAAGCATCCCGAAGCATTATTCTATGGTCAGGATGTAGGTAGGAGATTGGGTGGCGTATTTCGCGAAGCAGCAACGCTTGCACAAAAATATGGTGATGATCGGGTATTCAATACGCCCATTCAGGAAGCATACATTATCGGTTCAACCGCAGGTATGTCGGAAGTAGTAGCGAAACCAATTGTTGAAATTCAATTTGCTGTTTAT
>JBKJOF010000146.1:0-22077 GCA_046595655.1 Chryseolinea sp.
TTTTATCTGCAAATAATTTACATATGCATATTCAGGTAGACTGGTTATGGTAAAGACATCAATGTTTGTAAGATCGCGGTTAACAACAAGTGACTTTGCCTGGAAGCGATCCAGTGTTTCTAGTTTTATTTTATATCGTTGAGCTTTTTCGAACTCCATGTTCTCAGCAGCCATTTTCATCTGTGACGAGAAATACTGAATTACAATGTTGATATTTCCTTTCAGAATGTTTCGAGCTTGTGCTATTTCTTCGAGATAAGATTTTTCATCTTGAAGACCTTCACATGGACCTTTACAATTTCCTAGATGGTACTCAAGGCAGACCTTGAATTTTTTCTGTCGAATGTTATTCTCGTTCAACAGTAGATTGCAAGTTCGGATGGAGTAAAGTTTTCGTGCAAGCTCCAATACGTTTTTCATTGCCGCTACGCTGGAGTAGGGTCCAAAGTATTCGCCCTGTTTTGGGATATATTTTCGGGTGTAAATGATTCTTGGAAATGCTTCTTTCAAAATACAGATGTAGGGAAACGTCTTATCGTCTTTTAATAAGATGTTATACTTAGGCTGATTTTGTTTGATGAAGTTATTCTCTAACAATAAAGCGTCAAACTCCGTATTAGAAACGGTAAATTCAATGCGCCTTATTTCGGATACTAGCTTTAGTGTTTTACGATTAACACCTGTGTTCTTGTTAAAATAACTGGTAACTCTTTTCTTAATATTCTTTGCCTTACCTACATAGATTAGCTCATCGAGATCATTATAGTATCGATAAATACCCGGAGATTCTGGCAGACGTTGAACGACCTCTTTAAGCAGGTCATGCATAAATTGTGTGTTGAATTAGTTTGGATTCCAATCCTGTGTATCAACTGTTCCTGTTGAATCGGCTTGGACTTCATAAATGGAACAGTCTTCCTTAAAATCTAAATTTGGAGGACGGAGGAATCTTCCTTTTTTATAATCAAGACCGGTGTCTGTGTAAACTTTGCGCATATACTTATCCCAAATAGGACGAGCGGTCGTTGATCCTTGTCCAAGACTCCATATTTTATAATGTATACTTCGCTCGTCACCACCTACCCAAACTCCCGACACAAGGTCATGCGTTATGCCCATATACCAACCGTCTGATGCATTGTTAGTGGTTCCTGTTTTTCCACCGATTTCATTATTTACTTTTACTTCGTGACTTAATCCTTGCGAAGTTCCCCCTCTTTCCTGAACACCTCCCATTAACATGTAAACCATTTTGTATGCCGTTTGCTCACTTATAGCTTGACGCGTTTTAGGAACAAAATTCTCAATTACGTTTCCATTCTTATCTTCAATACGAGTAATGTAATAAGGTTGTGTATGAATACCTTCGTTCACGAAAGTGCTGTAAGCTCCAACAATTTCGTAAAGCGAAACATCACTTACACCCAGGCATAATGACGGCACAGCATCAAGCGGACTTACAATGCCAACACGTTTTGCAAAGCCCACTACATTTTCTGCGCCTACCCGTTGCAATACTTGTGCTGTAATCGAATTCTTTGACTGAGCCATTGCTTGTCGCAACGTTAACCAAACACCAGTACCTCTATCACCCTCAGCATTTGGCGGACTCCAAGTACCTCCCGGAACGTTAAACGAAGGTGATACATCTTGAAACTTTTGACACGGACTATATTCTGATTCCATTGCAGTTCCATACACAAATGGTTTGAATGCAGAACCAGGCTGACGTGTCCCCTGACGAACGTGATCGTATTTGAAATACTTATGGTTGATTCCCCCAACCCAGGCTTTTATAGCACCTGTCTTTGCATCCATGGACATGAAACCTGCTTGGAGAAAACGTTTGTAGTAGTTGAGAGAATCCATTGAACTAAACAACGTATCGCGATCACCCTTCCAGGAAAATACGGTCATTTGTTTCTTTACATTGAGCATGATCTTTATTGAATCATCTCCCTCTCCATACTTTCTAACAAGATTTCGATACGCATCGCTTTGTTTAATACGCGACTGAAGAAAACCTTTTATTTCATTTCGATTGTCATCAATCCAAGGATTGCCCACTTTCCAATGATTGTCAAATGCTTTTTGCTGCACCTTCATGTTTTCTTCCATCGCTTCTTCAGCATACTTCTGCATCCGACTATCCAGAGTTGTGTAAATTTTAAGTCCGGATTCCCAAAGATCATAACCGTGCTCCTTGCACCATCGCATTAAATCGTTTTGTAACTCTCTTCTAAAGTATGTAGCCAAGCCTTTATTTTGGTTTTGAACCTGAAACTGTAATGCAATTGGGAATACTTTTATTGAATCATATTCTGCTCGTGATAAGTATTGATGCTTCACCAGTTTACTCAACACCTCATTTCTTTTTTTCTGTGAAGTTTCGGGATGACGGTGCGGGTCGTAAAGTGAAGGGTTCTGAAGCATTCCTACAAGTACTGCTGACTGAAGAATGTTGAGGCTGTCAGTTGAGGTATCAAAATAGGTTTCGGCAGCAACTTTAATTCCGTAAGCATTACTTCCAAATTCAAATGTATTGAGATACATCGCAATAATTTCTTCTTTCGTAAAATTACGTTCAAGCGTAACAGAGATGATCCATTCTTTTGTTTTCTGAATAACACGAGCAGGCAGACTTCCTAATTTAGCAAGTGGTCCATCTAAACTTAGTTCTTGATTTTTTGTGAAAAGATTTTTTGCCAATTGTTGTGTGATGGTACTCCCACCTCCTTCGGGATTAAATTTCACAATTCCCCACAGCACACGCACGTATGCCCAGAAGTCCATACCGGAGTGATCATAAAACCGATGATCTTCTGATAAGATTAAGGTATTGACTAAGTGAGGTGAAAGATGTTCGTACGTAACCTGACTTCGGTTGTATGTGAAGTAGCGACCTAACGAAGCACCATCAGCTGAAATGAGTTCGGAGGATAAATCGTTCTCGGGATTTTCAATTGTTTTTAAGCTCGGCATTCCTCCAAACAATCCGAAGAGATCTATTTTAACAGAAAAAACATAGAGAGGGAATCCAATGACAATACAAAGGAAAGCGATCCAAATACCTTTTACTACTTTCTTGAACCAGGGAGTGTGGAGCGAAAGAAGATTACTGATTTTCTGTAGGATAGTTTTTATCAAAGAATTGGATGTACTCATCGAGACCTTTAGTTCTGTAAAATATATCGAAATTGTCCTTCGTAATTACAAAACTATTGAATTTGTGGTTTCGAAGTTCGGTAAAGGTAGGAAGCTTTTCGTTGAATGTCTGCACGTATTCTAAGGCGTAACTTATTCTGGGAAGATCGGCCACGAAAGTCAGGGCATACTCATCGTTTAAAACCAGATTGCTTGTTTTAAGTTTTAAATCGTTGAAGTCTGTCTTATTAAATTTTTCCAGTGTTGATGATGCAAGGTCGCTTAGGTTTTCACTTTTCTTGTAGACGATAACAAAGTAATGCGGCTCTTCAAGAGAGCGGATGTATTGAATACCTTTTTTCTTTTCTTCACCACTGACTAAACTTCTGGATGCATCCAATAATTTTTTAGCGTAAATAGTTACATCACCTTCCGGATAAGTTTTGATAAATTGATCAAGCGCAAGTTGATAATGATCGATGTCTTGCGTTTTTCCAATAAGTAAAATGGAGAGCAGTTTCATGTTGGGAGTAAAAGCAGTTTCGCCTAATGCAATAGCTTCATTTAATCTATCTTCTGATAATTTGTAATCACCTTCCATGAAATATTCATATGCGACTTTGTAAATCTGCTTTTGTTTCTCCAGAGCAAGGAGTGACTCTTCAAGGTAATTAGGGTTCACTAAAATCTTAGCATAGGTAGATTCCGGATGTTTTGCTTTTAGAAGCTCTGCATACTGATTTGCTTTTGTCGGATCAGTGTCTTTGTAAATCAAATACAGTTTGTAAAGCACTTCTGGTTCGTATTCTGTTTTGGGAAAACGGTTAAGTAATTTTTTGTAAGAAGATACCGCGTTATCCGTTTCAAGCAATTTGAAATTATAGATGTCGCCAAGACTAAAATAGGCATCTTCTATTTTTTTGAGTGATTCTTTCTTTGCTGTATCGGTGTAAGGAATTTCAGTTAAGAGTTTAACGAACTGAGCTTTTGCAGGATCAGCCGCTACACCTGCTACTTTCTCATCAGACTTATTACTAGGAGTGTTTGCAAGAGCAATGTTGTCTTGTGGGGCATTGTTGGTAGAAGCAGATCGCAATGATCGCCTCCAATTATCTTCGAGCGGAACTGCACCCCATACGCGTTGAAATTCATTTTGACCCAGCGCCATGGCGGATGAATTTCCAAAATACCAATCCACTGCCTCTTCGCTTGTTCCCTCTTCTTCATCAGAAGCAAATACGGAATTGTTTGCAGGGGCAATCTCTATGCGATTGAATCGTTTCTTTTTTGTTTTCCCAACTTTACTATCGGCTAGTTTTTTTCGTGCTGCAAAAACCGAATCGACCTGATTATGCAAGGATGCCGTGTCAAGTCGTGACATAGTCAATAAACTATCTTGCCATTGAATCGTTTTTAAATGCTTCACAAACTCATTCAGAATTCCTTGACGTGCTTTTATAGCCGCATAACCTTCAAAATCTTTTGGAAGCGATATTATAGCGCTGTCATAATAGGCATGAGATAATTCGTAATTCTTTAAGGTATCATAATAGATCTGACCAAGGCGAAGATAGGCCTCACCATCAATGAGTTTATTACTCCCCTCCCGAACAGATGTGTTTAAAAATCCAATGGCTTCATTAATATTTTTTTGCTTGAGCTCGAACATGCCCATCTCATAATAAATCTTGTCTTTGAACTCCCTGTTCTTCGAATCTTTTAATAATTTTTTGAACGACTTGCGAGCTGTATTAACATTTCTGCTTCTTGATATTTCAGTTACCTGCGCTAAATAAAGACGTGCATAAAAATCCACTTCATATTCAGGATTTGTACTCAAACATTTGCGATAAAAATTATAGGCCTCAGCTTCAAATCCTAATTTTTGATAAACCTGACCAAGGATGAAATAAATTCTTCCGGGCTTGTCTTTTTTGCGAAGCAGGGGCGAAGCGGTACTAAGGTTACGCACCATATTGTCGTAGTCGCGCAGCTCTTGATAGAGGTAGGCTTTTTCGAGCGCAAGATATTTTTGATTGGCTTTACTTAACTTTTCTTTTTGAAGAAAGTCGATAGCAGCCTGTGCATTGTTATATTCTTTATGCTCCGTAAATGTTCTGATCAAAGTAATAATGGCGAGATGCCTTGCGTTAGGATTTTTGCTTTTTCCATTTACGAATTTGAAGGTTTGAATAGCATTGCCCCAATCTAAACTATACAATCGCGCTTTGCCAACTAATATATAGCAGTCATCCACCCATTTGCTGTTGGGGTGGCGTTGAATGGCGATGGAAGCCATCTTCACTGCTTCTTGCACTTCTTTATCATAACTTTTTGCAAGACCAGAATCGAGTGCGGGATAAAGACGAAGAATCTTGTTGTAGTCATCCGTTAAGCTAGACCAAATTGTTTTTTCAATTTTTCGAACTTCTTCGTTGGCGTAGTAATATCCGTTAAAGTGAGAGGTAGTATTATGATAGGCTTTACTCGTCCATGTTTTTTTTTCGGATGAGCATCCGTTTAGCATGACGAGAAAACAAAAGAGGACGATAGAAGTACAGCAGCTTTTCAACCTAATTTGATTTGTGAGATAAAACGCAAAAAACCTCCATTCGATATTTTCGTAAGCCAGAATATCTAATTTTGTGCAAAAGAGCGGAATATATTGAAACCAAAAAAGACATTATCGAATTGGTTAACCACACGGTACCAGCTTATCATCCGCAACGAGGAGAACTTCGCTGAAAAAACCAGTGCCGGGTTTACCTACTCGAAAGTAATTCTTTTTTCAGTTATTCTGTTCGCCACCATTTTTGTGCTCAGTCTTTTTATGGTGAAAACTGTGCTCGAAAAATGGTTCGATCCAAAGTACGAACAAATGGTGTTGAATCAACAACTACTTGCACTTGGGCAACGTGTTGATTCGCTCAGCGTAGCGGATGAACAGAAGAGCCAGTTCATACTTAACCTTCAGCAGATTTTAAGTGGAGATACAGGTGCAATACAAAGACCTATGGAGGGAATTCAGGGAGAGACGCAAGTGTTAGCCAGGCCGACAAACCTAAAGCCCACACATAACGACTCTACCTTTCGCAAAGATTTTGAAAAATCAGATCTGTCGTTAATCACACTAACGAACTCAAAGTATCGCGAGCTTCAAGAAACTTTTTTTTACTCTCCTTTGGCAGGATTTATCTCGGATACCTATAATGTAAAGAAGGGTCATCTTGGCGTTGATATTGTTGCAAAAGTAAACGAGCCTGTAAAATGTATAGCAGATGGAACCGTTATCTTTTCATCATGGACACAAGACTCCGGCTATGTTATTATGGTGCAGCATCGTGGCAACCTCATCTCGGCTTACAAGCACAATGCTCAACTCATGAAAAAAGTTGGTACTTTCGTGAACGGAGGCGAAATCATTTCTATAGTTGGAAATAGCGGAGAACTCACCAACGGCCCACATCTTCACTTTGAATTGTGGTTCAATGGTAACTCGCTTAACCCGGAAGAATTTGTAACCTTTTAACCAGAAACGTCATGCTGAACACGAAAGAACAAAAACGCGCAGCGGAAGAGATTAGCAACTCAAGCAACACCATCGGCAAGGGTACATTCCTTGAAGGTAATATCGAAACCTACGGTAACATTCGCATTGAAGGTAAGGTAACAGGCAATGTAAAATCAAAGTCAAAAGTTGCGCTCGGCCATTCATCACAAGTACAAGGAAACATCATCGCATTAAATGCAGATATTGAAGGCGAAGTAAAAGGTAAAATTGAAATTGCCGAATTGCTCGTGCTCAAAGCAACAGCCGTAATCAATGGCGATATTGTTACAGGTAAATTAGTAGTAGAACCAGGTGCTGTTTTCAACGGAAGTTGCAAAATGGGCGCAACCATTAAGGACATTAAAATAGGTGACAATGGCCTCAGCCGATCCCTCTCCGAACAAGAAGCTAAAACCGTATAACAACTATTTAAAATACAGCAGTCTTGCCATTCAGTTATTGGCTGCTATGTTTTTTGCAGGATGGTTGGGATATTTTTTGGATAATTACCTCGAACTGAAATTTCCAGTCTTCATGCTCTTGTTTGGATTTACCGCATTTGGAGGAATGATGTATCAGGTCTATAAGTCCATAAAGCAAGACAACCCGTGATTCGATTTTTTGTGGTGTTGGCAGCGTCAGCCTTGGTCATAGGAACTTTCGGCTGGATGGCGCGCGAGCAAGAGTGGATCGCAATTCTTCCTAGCTTCTTCTATCAAACCTTAATTTTTATAACCTTCGGAACGGGTCTCATGTATCGACACCTTTATAAGGCGAACAAGCCCGGTGCATTTGTGCAACTCTATCTGTTTATGATGGTAGTGAAAATGATTGCTTTTGGTGCGTATGCCTTTATGATTGTATTGAAAGACCGTGAAGGAGCAAATCAAAATATTGTGTTTTTCATAATCTGTTATTTTATTTTTACGGCACTTGAAATCGGTTTTCTGTTTCAGAAAATCAACCGCGATAACACTGCGTAAATCGGGCAAAAAATTTTTAAAAGATTTTTTTCTGGGGGTGGAATTAATACCTTTGCGCTCGGATTTTAAAAACCTTGAAATAAGCCCGAATGACCGTGTTTCTCAGCTCTTTAAAGCGAATTCTATCAGTTCTGATCATACTGCTTTGCACGCTTCCAATGGGTGTTTTTGCCGCTGAGCAAGAGCCTGCTGATGAGCATACTGGTGAAGAAAAACCTTTCAACTCAAAGGAGGTAATTCTCCATCACGTTTTGGACGACCATATTTGGCATTTATGGGATGGGCACTATGGTACCATCTACCTTCCGGTGATTGTGTACTCTTCTGAAAAAGGTCTTGATGTTTTTTCTTCTCATAACTTTTATGGTGAGCATCATAATGTTGTTGACTACAACGGTTACAAACTAGATCACAATCACATTACATTAGCCGATTCTGGCAAAGCTGTTTTTGATATCTCCATTACTAAAAACGTAGCGATGCTTTTCATTACCGCTGCACTTTTGGTGTTCGTTTTCTCAGCGGTAGCAAAAGGATATAAAACAAATAAGGGCAGCGCTCCAAAAGGAATTCAATCATTCTTCGAACCCATCATTGTTTTTGTTAGAGATGAAATTGTGAAACCAAACATTGGCCATCACTACGAAAAGTTTCTTCCTTATCTACTCACATTATTCTTCTTCATTCTATTCGGAAATTTATTAGGTCTTCTTCCTGGTGCAGGAAATCTGACAGGAAATATTGCAGTTACTTTATCACTTGCTTTATTAACCTTTATCATCACCAATGTAAATGGAAACAAAGCATATTGGGCTCACATCTTCTGGACACCAGGAGTTCCCCTTTGGTTAAGAGTGATTATTCTTCCCGTTGAAATCATTGGCATTTTCACAAAGCCTATTTCACTAACGGTTCGTCTTTTCGTAGCGATTACTGCAGGGCACATTGTGTTGCTGAGTTTAATAGCATTAGCATTTATTTTCGGAAGGATCTGGGTTGGGTTCGGATCTTCTGTCATCGTATTGTTCATCAGTTTAATTGAGTTGTTGGTTGCTGGTATTCAGGCTTATGTATTCACGCTGTTTACAGCATTGTACATTGGTATGGCTACTGCTGATCATGAACATCATTAATCGGATTCAAGATATCCCCTCGAGTTTGTCGTGGGGCTTTTTCATACTTAAATACTTAACACTATGTTAGTAACACTTTTATTAGACATGAGCTTTGCAATCATGGGTGCTGGAGTCGGTGCTGGTCTAGCTGCAATTGGCGCTGGAATCGGTATCGGTAAAATCGGTGGCTCTGCAATGGAAGGTATTGCTCGTCAGCCTGAGGCTGCTGGTAAAATTCAAGGTGCGATGTTGATCATTGCCGCTCTTATTGAGGTGGCAGTTCTTTTCGCGCTTGTAATTTGCTTCTTGATAGCACAAGGCTAAATGTTTTTGAAACCTGCCTTACGCGATTGGCGGGGCAGGTTTCCTTTTATTGAAATTACATCGAATTAATATATAGATCATGCATCCACTTCTTACCCCCGGCACGGGACTCATCATTTGGCAATTGATTGTATTCGTAGGATTATTTTTTCTATTGAGCAAGCTTGCCTGGAAACCCATCATCAGTTCATTAAAAGAACGCGAGCAATCTATTCAAGGCGCTCTTGATACAGCAGAGAAAGCACGTCTTGAAATGTCGCAGCTAAAATCAGATAACGAAAAGTTGTTGAAAGAAGCACGCGAAGAACGCGATAAGATGTTAGCACAAGCACGTGAAGCAACGACTCGCATGAGAGACGAAGCGGTGGGCGAAGCAAAGAAAGCAGCCGATAAAATTATTTCAGAAGCGCGTGCAGCAATCAACATCGAAAAGCAAGCGGCTTTGAAAGAAGTTAAAATTCAGGTAGCAATGTTTTCGTTGGATATCGCTGAAAAGTTGATGAAGAAGAATTTAGCGAACGATAGCGCTCAGAAAGAATTAGTTGAAGGCTACATCAAAGACGTAAAGATCAACTAAGATGGCAGACATACGGGCAGCTTCGCGTTATGTAAAAGCACTTCTTGATCTGGCAGTAGAGAAGAAAGTATTGGATGCGGTGCATAGTGATATGCTAATGTTTTCTTCTGTTTGTGAAAGCAACCACGATTTTGTGTTGATGCTGAACAGCCCGATCATCAAGCATGACAAGAAACGCGAAATTCTCCAAGCACTTTTTAAAGGAAAGGTAAATGCACTTACCTTATCTATCTTCGATATCATTACCCGAAAAAATCGCGAACCCCTATTACCTTCTATCGCGAAAGAATTTCATAACGCTTACAACAAATTTACAGATGTAAGCAAAGCAACCATTACAACAACGGTGAAACTAGATCCAGCTTTGAAAGCTGAGTTCGAAAAAATGGCGTTGACATTGACCGAGCGTCATCACATTGAATTGATTGAGAAGGTTGATAAAGATATGATTGGTGGATTTATGCTGAAGGTAGGCGACAAACAAATTGACGCGTCTATTAAAAGTAAACTGAAATCACTGAAAGTGAAATTCAGTCAGAACCCATACATCAAAGAATTTTAGACCTCACCCCAACCCTCTCCGGAGGAGAGGGAGAAAAACCAACAACGAATAACAAATAACGACCAACGATATTATGGCAGAAATTAAAGCAGAAGAAATATCCGCGATTTTACGCGAACAACTTTCACAATCACGCACCGAGGCGCAGCTGGAAGAAGTAGGCACTGTACTTTCCGTAGGAGATGGAGTGGCACGTATCTATGGACTGACGCAAGCACAAGCCGGTGAGTTGTTAGAATTCGAAAACGGTCTTAAAGCACTTGTGCTTAACTTGGAAGAAGATAACGTAGGTGCCGTATTGTTCGGTGATTCACAAGGTATTCGCGAAGGTGATACTGTAAAACGTACCGGCAAGATCGCTTCTATTAAAGTGGGTGATGGAATGTTAGGCCGCGTAGTCGATACACTTGGTCAGCCAATTGACGGTAAAGGCCCGATCAGCGGAGAGCTTTACGAAATGCCATTGGAAAGAAAAGCTCCTGGTGTAATTTTTCGTCAACCCGTAAATGAGCCACTTCAAACAGGTATCAAAGCGATTGACTCAATGATTCCTGTTGGTCGTGGTCAGCGTGAGTTAATCATTGGAGATCGTCAGACCGGTAAGACTGCCGTGGCGATTGATACCATCATCAACCAAAAAGAATTCTACGAAAAAGGAGAACCTGTATTTTGTATATATGTAGCCATCGGCCAAAAGGCTTCAACTGTTGCGAGTGTTGCCGCTGAATTTGAAAAAGCAGGTGCGCTTCCATACACAGTTATTGTTGCAGCATCAGCGGCTGATCCAGCTCCACTACAATTCTTTGCTCCGTTTACAGGTGCAGCAATCGGAGAATTTTTCCGTGACACCGGTAGACCAGCGTTGGTTGTTTATGATGACTTATCAAAACAAGCGGTTGCCTACCGTGAAGTGTCTTTGTTGTTAAGAAGACCTCCTGGACGTGAAGCGTATCCTGGTGATGTATTCTATCTTCACTCTCGTTTGCTTGAAAGAGCTGCGAAGATCATCAACAACGATGGTATCGCGAAGAACATGAATGACCTTCCTGAATCAATCAAACATTTGGTGAAAGGTGGTGGATCATTAACGGCTCTTCCTATTATTGAAACACAAGCAGGTGACGTATCGGCTTATATTCCAACGAACGTAATCTCCATTACAGATGGTCAGATATTTTTGGAAACGAACTTGTTCAACTCAGGTATTCGTCCAGCCATCAACGTGGGTATTTCAGTATCACGTGTTGGAGGTTCTGCGCAGATCAAGTCAATGAAGAAAGTTGCCGGTACATTGAAGTTGGATCAGGCACAGTTCCGTGAATTGGAAGCCTTCTCTAAATTCGGTTCTGATCTTGACGCAGCTACAAAATTGACTATCGAACGCGGAAGAAGAAACACAGAGATCTTAAAGCAAGCACAGTTTGCGCCAGTTCCGGTAGAAGAACAAGTGGCGATCATCACAGCTTCAACGCGTGGATTTATGGACGCAGTGCCAGTTCAAAAGGTAAGAGAGTTTGAAAAAGAATACTTAGCCCTTTTGCGTGACACCAACCAAAAGGTATTGGATAATTTACGTGCTGGTAAATTTGAAGATGGTGATGTTGCCATCTTGAAAGCTACTGCACTTGATCTATCTAAGAAGTACGCTGTATCGTAAGTGTATTTCCGATTAACGAACAACGAACAACGAACAACTTACATAGCATACCAGTATGCCAAGCTTAAAAGAAGTAAAGAGTAGAATTACATCGGTTGTGAGTACACAACAAATCACCAAAGCCATGAAGATGGTGGCGGCTGCTAAGTTGCGTAGATCACAAGAGCGCATCACGCAGATTCGTCCTTTTGCTACTAAGCTAAATGAGATGTTGCAAAACCTTTCTGCTGCACAAACCTCGGGTGATGGTGATAATTGGTACAGCCAGGTTCGTGAAGAGAAACATATTTTGATTGTTGTGGTAAGTTCAGATCGTGGACTTTGCGGATCGTTTAACAGTAACGTTTTTAAAGGAGTAGGCAGATTAATAGCAGAGCAATATTCTGAGCAAGAAAGCAAAGGTCATGTTACTGTTCTTCCCATTGGACGTAAAGCGTTTGAAGTTTTCGGAAAACGTAAATTGAAAATGATGAGCGGGTTCTCCGATCTTTTTGGAAGACTTTCTTTCGAAAACGCTTCTAAGGTTTCAGAATATATTGTTGATTCATATCGTGCTGGAAAGTATGATAAGGTAGAGATCGTGTACAATGAGTTTAAAAACGTAGCGACACAAATTTTACGCACCGAACAATTCCTTCCCATCCTTCCTCCAAAATCAACGACCACAAACTCTAATCCAGTTGATTACATCTATCAGCCAGATCAGGAAGAAATATTGACGGGCTTAATTCCAAAGTCATTAAAAGTACAATTGTTCAAAGCATTTTTAGATTCGAACGCTTCTGAAAACGGAGCACGTATGACGGCCATGGACAAGGCAACAGAAAATGCAGGCGAGTTATTGAAAGCATTACGCTTAACATACAACAGAACGCGCCAAGCCGCGATCACAAAAGAAATTCTCGAAATTGTGGGTGGTGCGGAAGCATTGAAGTCAGCATAAAAATATTCTTTCATAACTTGAAGTCCTCTGAGCAATTGGAGGACTTTTTTGTTTTATGGAGATATTAAAAAAATCTTTCCAATTCTATCGCTTGCTAAATCTTCTGAGCATTGATGTAGCCATTGGCGCAATGTGTTCAGCCGTTTTCTTTGCGCATATTTTTGAAGCCGATATTACCTATTACAGCATTATTTCGTTAGGCTTATCCGTCTGGATTATTTACACAGCCGATCATTTATTGGATGCAAAAAAAATGGAATCGTTAGCAACAACTAATCGTCACCGATTTCATCAACAGTACTTCCAATTGCTTTTGGTTCTGATGATTATAGTGGGCGGTTTGAATACGATTATAATTTTTTACATCCGAAAGCCAGCACTGATAACCGGTATTGTATTGATTACTTTAGTAATGTTGTATTTGCTGATTCAGCACAGTTTAAAATTCCTGAAAGAAATATTTGTTGCCATTGTATACACAGCAGGAGTCCTGCTTCCGGCTTTGTCAAATACAGAATTGATTTGGAGAGATTGGCCTTGGGTGGTGATTATACAATTCTTATTAGTTGCTCTTTTGAATTTGATTATGTTCTCCTGGTTTGACTATGAGAGTGACTTGAAAGACAATAGAGTTTCGTTTGTTACGATCTTCGGAAAGAATGCAAGTCATATCTTTATCGTCTTTCTTTTTATACTATCCGCCATACCACTTATTGTTACACACTCAACTCACTTTGAAAGGGTAATTCTCTTCGTGATGAATTTTGCAATGCTCTTCATGTTTGTGTTTCATTCTTACTTTGGATACCATGATCGATATAGACTTCTTGGCGATGCCGTCTTCTTCGTTCCTGCGCTTGTGGTTTTCTTTTAGAATAGAAACTGCTTAAGCAATGTAATCACTTAAGTAGTCAAAGTGCGAAGTCAGTTTCCCATTTGCTGCGATGGTTCCGCGCGCAATAATCTTTTCAGGATCATCAATAAATAAACAAGGTAAAATTCGATCAATTAAATCGCGACCAAATTCTTCAGAGGCACTTCGTGGTAATTCGCAGGGTAAATTATCAACGGCCATCACGGTGATGCATTTCGGATTGTCTAATGCTAACAGAACAGAATCAGTGGCAGGATCATAATCATAGATGGGATCGGCAATTGAACTCGCTCTCTTTGTGCTCGGAATAGATCCTTCAATATCGCAGGTTATGTCAGCAATGATTTTTATTTTAAAATCAGGTGACTGCATTTCTTCTCGCGTAAAAAGTACCGGTGCTTTTGGATTCCAATATGCGCCTGCCATAAGAACATCGGCCACCTTTGAAAAGATATTGAAGATAGAGTAATAGCGTTCTGGATGCTGATGAAATTCTTCGCGATTGAAATGACCACCTTCTTTTCGCATGTGGTAATCAGCACTACTCAGTTGAACATACACCGGCTCACTAAACTGACGTGTAAGAAAATCATGCGGACTTACCTTTCGAACTCCGGCACTGTCTAACGTTTCCATAGACCCTTTTCCAACGCGGCCTGCACCTGTCAGAATGATCTTGATGGGAGGAAGATTTACTTTACGTAGCTCAAGTTTTAAGTCGTTTACATCAAAGCACTCATGCGCTCTGCGTAAAGTAAAATTTTTATAACGCATTCCGTATGTCCATAACCCATTGTAAGCACCTACAATTCCGGCAAACCGACCGAAGGCCACCAATCTATTACCATGCACATCGCGCAATACTTCATAATCGATTAAGCGTATTTTTTTTCGAATTACCTCCTGAAGCAATTTTTTATTATAGGGCTGTTGCTTTATGGTGTGTGAAAAGAATATGTAGGTTTTATTCTCAATTAAGTTGGCAACCGGAACTTCTTTAATGCCCATAATAATATCGCAGTCATTCAACTCCGCAGCAATTGGGATATTGAAAGCGTTATATTCTTCATCTTTAAAGCAACGGGTAGTGCTTTGTTGGCACGCGATTGAAAGATCAGGAAAGCGCTGAAGAATTTCCTCCATCTGGTTGGGTGAAAACGGAACACGTTTGTCGGGTGGAGTTTTGCCTTCTCGAATGAGACCAATCTTTACTGCTTTCATACTGAAAATTTAATGCTTGAAATTATACAGGTTTTGTCAATGTATTTTAAAGCTTCTTCAACATCAGGGAAAGCTCTTGTATAACTTCACATTAGCCTCTTCAACCTAGAGCTTCAATAATTTTCTCACCTTTTTTTTCACAATATCTGGATTGATTGGCTTGCCAAGAAACTCATTCACTCCCAACTTAAGAGCAAGCTTAACAACATCTTCGTCTGAATCGGATGAGATCATAATGATCGGTGTGCTTTTGCGTTCGTGCTTTCTTACGTGCGAAAGTATTTCATCGCCATTGAGATGAGGCATGTGGATATCCGTAATGATGAGATCAAAGTCAGGAGTTGCTGCGAGAAGTTTTAATCCTTCACTGCCATCTCGTGCAACTTTTACTTCAAAGTTATCTTCTTCAAGCGCAAGCTGAATCACCTTCAACACAACTTCATCATCTTCGCAAACCAGAATCTTCATTGTTGATTGTTAAATTTTGAGTTGAAAAGTTAAGCGTATTCCCTGGATAATAAAACACTATCGAATTTGAGATGGCCATGAATGGGACAGGTAAAATAATAAAACTACTCGTGGTAATTTTATTGAAATTGAAAAAATAAGTCGTGCATGTGCTACCGCATCATAGTTAAAAAAGAATATTTAGAGCTACCCATTTCTTTGTTTTTATGGGAACTGTTTCGGTAGCAATCCGAACAATTAAAATCGTGACTCGAGCTGTAGGAAATTAAATCCTTAATGCGTGCCTTCCGAAATAATTTTGATTTAAGGAGAGGATTCCCAAAAGTAGTTTGAAATGAAATAAGAATTATATTGCGGAGACCTTTCCTCATGCCTGTATAATTAACGCTAAAAATTTAAGTTCAACGGTTTGAACTGATATCCTTATGCTCGTTTACAAGCCTAGGCACCTACTAATAATATTCTCATTTCTCTTTCCCTTTACAGGATTTTCTCAGACGTGTAAGTGTCCGGCTACCAGCACCTGTAATCCTTGTTCTGGTGGCATCACCAGCATCACGCTTGAATACAAAGGAAGTGCAACAAACCCTGTTAAAGTAACGGACAATAGTGTAACAATTTATTCTCAAACGCTAAATCCGGGCGATCAATTTACTATAAATGGGAGCACTTCTAACGGAAAATTTAATGGCACTTCCATCAACATCTCTATTAATGGACTTCTCAATGTAACCATCGATGTTAGGTGTTCTTTGGATTTTGATCCGGATGCTATGCATGGAAATTTCAAAATTATTAGCGCAGTAAGTAAAAACGGTGGACAATTGTGTTGCACTTTAAATTCGGACACAACGCCACCAGTTATAACGGGTTGTCCGGCAAACATTGAAGTTTCAACCAAATTGACCGAGTGTTTTAGTGTAGTTTCTTGGGTTGAACCAAATGCGACAGACTGTTCACTAAAAAGTTTAACAAGTAACTTTTCGTCTGGCACGCAATTTCCAGTGGGTGTTACCAAAGTAATTTATACAGCTAAAGATGCAAGAAATAATGCCAGCACGTGCAGTTTTAATGTCATCGTGCATGATGTGCCACCCGTTGTATCAAATTGTCCTGCAGATATAATGCTAGCGGCAGGGACGAACTGTACTGCCAGAGGCGCATGGTCGGCTCCAGTCTTCACCGACAATTGTAATGTTACAGTCACAAGTTCGCACGTACCCGGAGGTAGTTTCCCAATAGGAACTACGGTAGTAACTTATACTGGAATAGACAATGCCGGTAATTCATCACAATGTAAATTCAATGTAATAGTTACTGATGCAATTGCCCCCGTTATTTCAAACTGCCCTGAAAATATCCGGATTGTTATTGCCAATTCATCCGGAAAAACTCCGGCACAGTGGGTAATACCTACAGCAAATGATAACTGCACTCTTGCATCATTCACCTCAACACACCAAGTTGGTGATTTGTTTAGCACGGGAACCACAGACGTTCGCTACACTGCAATTGATAAATCAGGGAATGAAGCAACCTGTTTCTTTACCGTAACGATTGTGCTTCAAGTATTGGATCTTCAGATTCCGGCTATTGTTACACCCGATGCCAACGGCATAGATGATGAATGGAGAATTATTAACCTAGAAAAGTATGAAACAAACTCGGTAGTGATTGTAGACCGATGGGGAAGCGTTATATACAATGCATCAGGATACAACAACGGAAGTAAAGTATGGGAAGGCCAAAACACCAAAGGAGATCCAGTTCCCACAGGCACTTATTTCTATACTCTATCGGTGAAAACAGGCGATTCGTTTGTAGAGAAAAGAGGATTTATCGAATTAATACGATAAGAAGATGAAGCAAAAGTGGATTCTTATTCTCTGTGTTCTATTCCCCTTTACGATTTCGATTGGCTCTGCACAACAGAATCCACAATACACTCAATACATGTTTAACGGTCTTGCTATCAATCCAGCAGTTGCAGGGAATGATAATAAGCCAAGCCTTACCGTGTTAAATAGGAATCAGTGGATAACGGTAGCGGGTGCCCCTGTAACACAAACATTATCTGCGCATACACTATTAGGCTCGAGTCGTGTAGGTGCTGGGCTTTTAATTGTCAATGATAAAATTGGCGTGCATAAAAATCAGCATTTGGAAGGAAGTTTGTCGTATCGCATCAAGGTAGCACCTCAAACTTTCTTATCGATGGGTATGCAGGGTGGCGTGAGCATTCGTCAATCTAACTACTCACGTGTTGCAAGCACCACGGGAGTTGATCCTTTAGCGCGCGATGTGTCGTACACCTCACTCACTATGGGAGCTGGCTTCTTTCTTAAAAGCCCTCAGCTTGAGATTGGCATTTCAGCACCTGAGATTTTACCTGAGAAATTAACCATTAGCAATACGGCATCCATTACGTGGCAAACCGCCCAATATTTTCTATACTCAAAGTATCATATTAATCTCGGCAATAATTTGGCTTTGGAGCCCAGTTTGCTGATAAAGTACTTCGATGGACTTCCTCTTTCGTATGATGTCAATATTTCTCTTGTTATTAAAAAGGTATTGTCAACAGGTTTATCATATCGGAATAAAGAATCAATTGGTTTTCTTATTAAAGCGAAACTTACTCGACAGCTCCAATTTGGGTATGTTTACGATTTTCCGATCGGTGAGCAGGCAAAGGGCGGCAACGGATCTCATGAAGTAATGATTCATTATCTTTTCATACAGTCTGGTAATAAAGCAGTGGCACCAAGATGAAGTTATTCACTATGATCTGGGTTGCAATTTTTAAAAAGGTTTTTCTGCTCCTCTGCTTGTTTCTTTTTTGGAATACGTCTATCAGCCAGGCGCAGGAAACTGTTTTTTCCATTTTCAAGTCCAGCGCTCAGCAAGCCGATGAATATTTTAATGCTCATCAATATCAAAATGCTCTCGACTTATACCTGCAAATTACAGATGCAACATCTCAGCAAGAAAAATATTATCTGAAAATAGCACAATGCTACAATCATTTACATCAACCAAAAAAAGCCTCAGCATGGTATGAGCGCTTCGTGAAAGAAGGAAAGGCGTTGCCGGAAAAGGAAATTTACCTGTATGCAGAAACACTTAGCACATTGGGAGAATACGACCATGCCATTGATTGGTACACCCGCTATTTTGAGAAAAGCAACGATCCTATTGTGGTAAAAAAAATCTGGCGTCTCAACAACCGGGAAGCATTGTATGAAGACTCAATTCATTATGTAGTTCATCAACTGTCATTTAATTCTTCGAGCGCTGATTTTGCCGCTACGCCATATCGGGATGGGGTAGTTTTTGTTTCTAATCGCTCTATTGGTTACGCTGATACTCCCGGCCAGCACAAAGTCTATTATGCAAAAGCAACGTATGATACAATTGCAGAAGAGAAAGTCAAGCAAAAATTTCAGAAACCAATTTCGTTTACGAAAGAACTGAAAACGAAATACAATCAGGGTCCGATAAGTTTTTTTGATGACTTTAATCGAATGGTCTATACATCATCGGGCGAATCTTCTGAAAAGAATATAGGAACGCGTACTTTACAAATATCCTTTGCAGAGAAGCAAAAAGGTAGATGGGTTACTGTTAATCGATTTGCATTTAATAGCATAGAATATTCCATAACCGACCCCTCGATTAGCTCGGATGGAAAGGTGCTATATTTCTCGTCTGATATGCGTGGAGGCTTTGGCGGAAAAGATATTTACAAATCGTTGCTAGTTAATGGAGCGTGGACTAAACCCGTAAATCTGGGCGATCAGATCAATACCCCAGGAGATGAATCGTTCCCCTTTGTACTCGACAATGATTTGTACTTCACTTCCAATGGACATCCTGGGTTAGGTGGGCTGGATATTTTTCAAGTGACGCTATCAAATAATAGTTATGGTGAAGTGCTGAATATGGGTTATCCGGTTAATACCAATGCCGATGACTTCGCACTTACCTTAAACTCAGAACGAAGCAGAGGTTATTTTTCTTCGAATCGAAATAAAAATAATGATGATGTGTATTCGTTGGAGATCAATCTCCAAGCCTACCCGTTGACGATCAATGGTCTGTTGCAATACAAAGAAGAAAGTTGGAATGATTCTACCGAATTGAAAACCCTGGCAAACGCGCAACTGTTTCTTATTGATAACAACAAGAACATTGTTGTGGCATCGTCCACTTCCAATTCAGAAGGTAATTTCACAATCAGTGTTCCCTACTTTAGTCAGTACAAATTACGAGTGGTTGAGAAAAATGATGACAAGGGCATTGTTGTGAGCCTGGATTTATCGAAGCAACGAAATTCAGAAAATTTATATAAAATTGTAGTGGTAAAGAAATCATTTTGAAAGCACACCATTATATTCTGGATAACACATTCTTCAGGAACATTCAGCAACAATGTTTCGTCAAGGTATTGTTCCTATTTGTGATGTGTACGCTCGCGATGGTTCAGGTATTGCATGCTCAGCAAGAGACGCTCGTGCAGATAAAGGCCTTCGATTCAAACATGAAACCAATGGCAAACATTGGTATTTCGCTAAACGGAAAGGACTTTATAATGATTGATAAAAAAGGTGTGGCCTTTCAAAATGTATTGAAGGAAGATCTTCCACCAAAATCAATCAAGATAAACAATGATAATCTGGAGTCGGAATCATGGAATTACAGCAAGGGAACACTGGAAATTATTGTGCGCAAGAAAATGTATAAGGTAGTAGATATCAGAGCTAAAGACGCGGACAACAAAGCACTCGCAAATCTAAAACTGCAATTCAACGGAATTAAGACGACCACCACGACAACTAATGCACAAGGAAATTTTCAACTTCCAATTGGATTAAATGAAGAGCTAACGGCTGAAAAATTTTTAATGCCAGGGTTTCGTGTGGTCAAAATTCTTGCGGATGGCGCAGGGAAGGTAATTATTATCGTTGCGAGCACTTCACCAAAAGACAAAGAAAGTGTGGCAAAACCAATAACGACACCTGACATTGTAAAGAATTTCAAAATCAGCGAGCTGGATTCTATAACATCACTAACTGTATTTTATTCGGTATTTAAAAAGTATGATATTTCTAAATTTGATGATGCCACACGGAAAAAAATTGATGATAAGTTTTATCAACTGGCCAGTCAAAAAAACAAAGACACCGAACAACAATTTATAGGAAAAATTTCGGATTCATCATTTGTCTCCAGCGATGTGAAAAATCTGCTCGCCCAAGCTGCACGAGAGAACCAACTGTTGGATAAATTTAGAATGGAATTCAATCAGAAAATTCAACTCATAAATGAGAAACTTTCAGGTGGAACCTCCAATCTCGATGCAGCTGAAAGTCAAAAGCTCTTTGACGATATCAATATTCTGGAGAACGTTCTTAGTGAAAACGAAAGTAAATTTTATAAAAATATTTCAGACTATCGAACCATTTTGAATTCACTTAAAAGCTCGTTTTCAAACATTCGAACTTTAGAAACTAAATTAGAACTTGTAGAAGCCGAAAGACAAAAGGAACAAAAGGCATTTCGGGAAAAAATTCTTATTGCAGGTTCCGTCACCGTTGTGTTTGGTGTGCTCTTAGTTTTTCTTTTCTATTTGCGATCCAGATTAAAGAGACAGCAAAAGAATTTAATTGACGCGAACGCACAGATCACGCTCATGAACGAAAATCTGGAAGGGCTGGTCTTCGAGCGTACAAGCTTATTGTTAAATGCATATCGCGAGATGGACATTTTTCTCTATCGCGCTTCGCATGATTTACGATCGCCAATTAGCTCTATCGTAGGGTTGTGCAACCTGGCTCAATACAGTAGCGAGGCCGAACTACTACAGTTGATGAAAAAGATATCTGGCACTGCGAGACAGATGGATACGATGTTGGACAAACTTAAAGTAATAAGCGAGATCAATCAGCCAAGTAATTATTCCGCCATTTATTTCTCTCAAACGCTCGAATATTTAAAAACCAAGTTCAATAAATTTATCATCGACAACAAAGTTACCCTGAACTTCGACTGCCCGGCCGACATTAGCTTTTCATCTTACCCTAACCTGCTTGAAATTATTCTGAGTAACCTCTTTGAGAATGCTCTCTTCTTTAGTACGGTAAATCAAAATGCTAATCCAGTGGTAACGATTAAGGCGCGTAAGAATGAAAATCTTCTCACCGTGAGCGTGCACGACAATGGAGTTGGAATTGATTACCAACTTCATACAAAACTTTGGGAAATGTTTTTTGTTGGTCACGAATATTCAAAAGGAAATGGACTTGGACTTTACATTGTTGATAAAGCACTTCAGGCACTCAACGGAAAGATTGTTGTACAAAGCGAACCACATAAATTTACATTGTTTACTGCCTCGATTCCGGTAAACACAAACCAAATCAATACGCTAACCAGTGTAAATCCATTAGCACTAAAGGCAAGAAATAATATATTGAAGCTGGATAACGTTTAAGAGAGCTTGGCGAATCAGGGCGTTTAGTTATCACAGCTTTTATCCAGATAACAATCCAGAATTTGTTTTCAGGTTGAGGATGGAGCTTTTATTGTCGGCAGTCGGCTGAAGTAATTCATCATCGAGATCGCCCCGCTTTTCATATTCAGTTTCTTGCGAAAGAGTG
>JBKJOF010000152.1:0-25223 GCA_046595655.1 Chryseolinea sp.
TAAGAGTATTCTTGCCAGAGATGCGGAAGCAAACACCAAAAGCAAGCTTGATATTGATGACGGAATATTTTATGATGGCTTTGATGTTATCCAACAAAGAGCTCAATATGTTAAGACGCAAGGGTTAGGCGGCTTAATGATGTGGAGCATTGAAAATGACACAAAAGATCCTGATAAATCATTGTTGAAAAAAGCGTATACAGAATTGGGTAATGAATAAGTTGACGTTTTGGATTAAAGATCTGAGGCTCTGTTCTCAGATCTTTTTTCTTTTACATTCTCCATCAAGCGCAGCGCTGGCATAATTTTATAGAAATGAAACATTTTTTTCTCGTCATTGGCTTTATTGCTAGTGGTATTTTATCGAATGGTCAAACCGCAAGAATAGTAGGATATCTTCCAACACATCGATTTCCGCAAAGTAGTCAGATAGAATACTGTAAACTCACGCATTTAAACTTATCCTTTGCAAACCCAGATAATGCTGGGAATATTATAATGCCAAGCATCAGCTCCGTTGTATCAGATGCCTTACGTGAAAACCCCAACATTATTATTTGTGTATCATTTGCCGGTGGGGTTATTACAAGTCAACAATCGAATGATTGGTCAAATCTAATCGATGTGCCAGCAAACAGGCCGGCATTCATCTCTAAAATTGTAGCATTTGTCCTTGCGAATAAAGTTCATGGTGTAGACATCGATTTGGAATGGGACAATGTTACAAAAGGCTATAGCGATTTTATTATTGAATTGGATGCCGCATTGACCCCACACAACAAAATACTTACCGTAGCATTTCCCAATCAAACGTTGTTCAGTAATATCACACCAGCAGCTCTCGGTGTTATCGACTTCATTAATATCATGTCTTATGATTATACAGGTCCGTGGAATCCATCCAACCCCGGTCAGCATAGTACCTATAGTGTTTCTGAATCAGGAATTAACTTTTGGAAAAATACAACGGGCGTGTCAGGAAGTAAGCTTAACCTAGGTGTTCCTTTTTATGGATATGAGTTTATAAATTCATCTACAGTCAATACGTTTACGTACGCCAGCATGGTAGATAAGAATACAGCGTATGCTGATTTAGATAATGTAGGGGCAGCATATTATAATGGCCGACCTACCATAGAAGCCAAAGTTGAGCTCGCGAAGAATGAAGTGGGTGGAATAATGATTTGGGAACTAGGGCAGGATTCATTTGATGATTACTCTCTCCTTACAACCATTCAAAATAAATATGCTTCATTAGGAATTACGACAACCAACCTGTGTGGTTCAGTCACATCTTCTCTAATAGAATCGCTTGAGCAATATAAAATTTACCCGAACCCCGCTTCTGATTTTTTCATTCTGGAACATACAAATGAATTGCATCCAAAAGTTACCATTGCAGATTCTATAGGTCAGCCAATGAGCATAAAAGCAATTCACAATGGTGAGAAGGAATTGAAGGTTGACGTATCGCAACTTAAAAGTGGGCTTTACTTTGTTACAATAGCGGATAGAACCCGGCTCGTGAAAGTGTATAAGTTAATCGTGATAAAGTAGCGGTTTTATACCCATGACCCTATCTTAGATTCTTACCTAAAAATTTGCCAACAAAGAGTTTGGAAGTGAATTCTTTATGATATAAATAAAACAAAAAGGCAATTACATTTCTGTAATTGCCTGATGATGAAGTGGGCCCAGCTGGGAACGATCCAGCGACCCCCTGATTATGAGTCAGGTGCTCTAACCAGCTGAGCTATGGGCCCGATTTTTATATTTTTTGAAAATCGAGGTGCAATGTTACATATTTGGGCCTGAATACACAAAACGATTTTCATGCCTCCTAAACCTTCTGTTAAGAATCTTATTTTCGATTTGGGGGGCGTTATCCTTGATCTTTCTGTCGATCACACCCTGCAAGCCTTTTCTACTGTGTCGGGTCTTGAAAAAAGTGTGGTGAAGGAACGCTTCTTTTCTTCTGCCGGATTTGAAGAATATGAAAAAGGACAATTGACAGACGCTGAATTCCGGGATTTTGTTCGTGAAGTTTATGCTGTGAAGGTGCCCGATGAAGTTATTGATCAGTGTTGGAATGCCATGCTTTTGGGAATTCCCATAAAGAAACTTGAACTGTTGAGCCGACTCAAAAATGATTATCGGGTTTATCTGCTCAGCAACACCAATAGTATTCATTTAGAGTACATCCAAAATACGATCATGCCTGCGGTTGGTGGAGCGGAAATATTAGACGAATATTTCCATCGTGCATACTATTCTCATCTTATGAAAAAAAGAAAGCCAGATGCCGATATTTTTGAACAGGTATTGCAAGAAAATGGTTTGAAGGCAGATGAATCACTTTTTCTCGATGATAATGACGCCAACATTGCCGGAGCAAAAGCACTCGGCATCCAAACGTTACACATACCCACACCCGATCTTATCCTGACTTACTTCCATGCCTAAAGAAACACGCAGAATACTTCTTCAAATCTTGTTGTTCATTGTCACTCTCATCACCACTACAATGGCAGGAGCAGAGTGGACATACGGACGATCGGTCTTTATGCCGGATTATGGTTGGAATGATTTTATCAGCGGTCTTGAATATTCTATTCCTTTCCTATTGATTTTAACCGTGCATGAGTTTGGTCATTACTTTACGGCCATTTACTACAAGGTAAAAACTTCCTTGCCGTATTACATTCCATTTCCGCCCCTTTCATTTTCTATTGGTACCATGGGCGCGCTCATCAGATTGCGCAGCCGCGTACCTTCCAAGGTGCAAAATTTTGATATTGGTATTGCTGGGCCGCTTGCAGGATTTGTTATGGCCATGATCATTTTGTTTTATGGGTTTACACATTTGCCTTCGGTGGATTATATTTTTAAAATCCACCCGGAGTATAAAGCCTATGGTGTGAATTACGCAGACTATGTTTATCAGAATCAAAAGCCTGGTGTTGTCGATGTGGCGTTTGGTGATAACCTGATCTTCTATTTTTTCAAAACCGTGGTAGCCGATCCTGCTCTTGTTCCAAATCCACATGAGTTGATGCACTATCCTTTTTTGTTGGCTGGCTTTCTATCGCTTGTCTTTACGTGCCTCAATCTTCTTCCCATTGGCCAGTTAGATGGTGGGCACGTTGTCTACGGTTTGTTTGGTTATCGCGTGCATAAGATTATTGCAACGATATTTTTTACAGTCGTTATTTTTTATGCTGGTTTCGGTTTTGTTAAACCAACTGATCCACCTGATACCTTATTGATTTGGGTTCCAGGATATCTTGCTTTTTTATACATGGCATTTTCTGGATTAAAACTTTCGAAACGAGATACGCTAATGTATGCTCTGCTGATGTTTGCAGTGCAGTTTAGTTTATCGTGGATGTTTCCGGGGGTGGAAGGATATTCGGGGTGGCTGCTCTTTGTTTTTGTAATTGGCAGATTCGTAGGCATTGATCATCCACCTTGTGAGATAGAAGAACCACTAAATGGTACACGTGTTGTGCTGGGTTGGTTGGCGCTCATCATCTTTGTACTGTGCTTCAGTCCTGCGCCATTGGTGATGAAAGCATTTGGAGAATAGATTCTAAGAAGATTTAGAGCGCACAACTTTGAATGTAAAATTAAGCCGATTGATTTCTTGAATAGCGCACATCAATCAATCACAATCTTTTTTGTCTGAAGCGTCTTTCCTTTTATGATTTTGAGAATGTAAAGTCCGGAGGTGGGGTTGGAAAGTGTAATACGCATATCATCATTGGCAGCAGTTGATGTAAACGAAACGGGCTGACCGGTTAACGAGATAATTTCCAGTTTGTCATACTTCCCTCGAATATAGAATTCTCCTTTGCTTGGATTCGGAAAGACTTGTACACTTTGTTCCTGTTTAGGCACTGCTGTTATAATATCCGCTTCGCCAAAATGTGGGCGAAGCATGATACTTCCTTCTACCCTGTCATTTTCTTCCCATGTGCCATTGGTGTAGACTCTCATTTTATCTCCTGTATTGTTGCTTGCATCTAAACCAACCAAAACATTTCCCTCTAGCGGTTGATTCCAACCAATGTAATAGGTAGTGCCAACTGAAAAAGGTTCTCCACCAATAGGAACTTTTTGAAATTTGTTAATGCCATTTTTCTGGATCTGATAAAATCTGGAATACAAAATATCGCCTGGCATTCCTCCGTCATCATCATAAACAAAAAATTGGACTTCAGGATTATTCACTACGCCAAAATCGGGAAAGTAAATGTCGAATCCATTTAATGCTGCGAGTGAATCTGGAATATTGGCAGGGCGTGTAAATTGATAGGCAAATCGGTTTCCTGGCTGTGCAAGTCGCGCTGAGTATTCTGCAGTGCCATCATCGTAGGCGTAATAATCGTTAAGATGAAAATAAGTTGACACAGTATCGTTACTTGTAAAAGTGATGGGAGTAAATGGAATAAAATCATTTGGATCTGGATTATCCGGACTTATAATAGCCTTCAAAGTAATATCTATTCGATCCGCATCTGGATTAAAATGAAGAATATTGGCTGGATTTGGTAAGACTTTAAATTGAACTTGAACTCGCTCAAACGGAAACATCAACCCTCCTGATTTTCTAATTCCATCAGAATTTACCAACGTATCTGTAAATGGTGTTGCAATTGAGTTTTTGTAATTGATAAAAGTGGCGATCGCGTAGTAGTCTACCGAGATATTCCTGTTCAAAAGATTATTTAAATTAAATTTCACGCTGTCAATTACCGGTGATGCAAAGAAATGTTTTTTTGGCATTGCACTATACTTTCCAAAAAGAGGAGTGATGGTAGAAGTTAGAGCCTGATCCGGAAACGAATTATCATTGATCGTCCTCCCTTTATTCAAATACACATAATCAATATTCCAGGTATCAAATGGTCCGCTTTTTCTACCGAAGTTTTGAAGCCGAAACTGAAAATTTTCATGAAAGAACTTCTTGCCTTTTACCTGAATGATGGTGTCATAAAAAACCGTTTTGTCCAATGATGATTTTGTGTTTATCGTCATCATGTTTGCCCATGCGCCAGTGCTATCTTTAAATTCCAATCGCATATAATCAGTAGCATCGGGTGCTTCACCATTTCCTTGCCACTGGTAGAAGAAACTCAAAAAGACGGTATTGGTATCAGCACCAATTACTTCTTCTAAATTGATGGGTTGTGATTCCAGCGTATCACGAAATCCTGTTGCCAAAACTTCAATGGAGTAAGGTAATCCTAGCGAATCCAGTCCATCGAAAGTAGCTACGTTAATGGTGGGCGCATTAATTCCCATTCCATCGTTGATCCAAACTCTTTGTCCTCTTGCCCACAGCGAAGAAAGCGGTGCGTTCGATTCAATATTTGAGGTATCGTTTACGGGCGTGAAAGAAAAATCATCCCAGAACGGAAGTGAAAGCGAAACAGCCTTTATTCGCGCACTTTCTTTTTTTGATTTTGAAATAGCAGATGGATTTTTTCGCTGAACAGGAACACGCTCAAGTTGTGCTTGGAGCGTTGAAATAAAACCCAATGAAAAAATAATCAACAGAGAAATGATCTTCAAACTTTTGCGTGAAGCGAATGTGTGATGTTGCGATATGGTACTAACGATTGTCTTCATCCTCATTAGGAATAGGTGTGCCGGGTTTGCCGATCCAAAGATCAACGGCATCGCCTACCTTAATATTTTCTCCTGCCTCAGGCATTTGTTTTAAAACGACTCCTCCGGTAGTATCTCCCACAAGAATGATCTCACCAACGTTGAGATTCCATCCTGAAATCATAAACTCGGCTTCATCATAAGGTAAATCGATAAACGTTGGAATTTCTAGTTTTCCACCGGTACCTCCGTCCATCACTACTAAATCAATAACAGCTCCCTTAGGCACTCGATCTCCAGCTTTTAATATTGTGCCTTTAAATTTCATTTCTTTCACGATATTAAATGGGCCCGCCACTGACTCAATTCGTCCACGTTTTAACTCGTTACTGCGTAGCACTGCATCCGCATTTACTACAGAACCATCAATCAAATTTGGGATGGGAACGGTAGGAGGATTGGCGCGGTTGATAGAGATAAAAACTTTTCTTCCCTCTTTCACTTTTGCACCGGCATGGGGAAATTGTTTGAGTACCGTTAACGGAGGATATTCTGCAGAGTATGATGAATCATTTATTTCATAGCGCAAGTTTCGATTCACCAAAAAACGCTCAAGTTCAGCTATACTTAGACCTTCTACATTCGGCACCGTAATGGTTTCACCATGGTTGGTGGTGCTGGGTAGGTAGGCATAGAAATACAAAACACCAAGCAACAAGATGGTGCACAACGCCACAAAAAAATGAAGGAGTAATCCTCCTAATGTATTTCGATTAAATCGCTTGAAACTAAAACTCATCTCTTACTAGTTAAGGAGCAAATATACAACCATCAGAATTTTAATGACGACTGAAAATCGCGCTCAATGCGCTTGCTTCTGTCGTAGCGCTCTTGGGCGAGGTTAAGTAGTCGGCTAATCAGTTCGGTAAAACTAATGCCTCGCTCTTTCCACATCATAGGGTACATGCTAGAATTTGTGAAGCCCGGAATAGAATTGATTTCGTTGATGTAGATATTGCCTTTCGCATCTAAAAACAAATCGACACGAGAGAAATCTTCACAGTGTAAAACTTCGTATGCACGAACAGAAGCTTTGCGAATTTTCTCGGCAATAACTTTAGAAAGTTTTGCAGGAACATCAATACGCACCGCTTCGGGGTCTACATACTTGGCATCGAAGGTGTAGAACTCGTACTTTTTATTAATTACAATTTCGCCAGGGTTTGAAGCTTCGGCAGGATAATTACCTAATACAGCGCATTCAATTTCGCGACCGCTTACATAGGTTTCTACTAATATCTCATCATCGTACTTAAACGAATCTTCGAGGGCAATCTTAAAATCATTTTTGTTTTTCACTTTTGAAACACCAACCGAAGAACCTAGACTGGCTGATTTTATCATGAAGGGTAATCCGATTTTTTTAACGATGGCGTTAAAACTGATTTTATCTTTTTCAGTAAAGTTGAACGAAAGAAAATCGGTTACCGGTAAGCCAGCATCTTTTAACAAACGTTTTGCCACTACTTTATTCATGGACATTGAAGAACCCAAAACACCAGTGCCTACCATCGGTATGTCCATCGCTTTTATCAGACCTTGAATGCTTCCGTCCTCACCATCGGTGCCGTGCAAAACAGGGAAGATAGTATCAACAGAAAAACGTTTGCCTGTTGAAATAACGATGAAGCCCGGCTTTTGTGCATCGAGTACTAAGCTGACAGGTTCTCCTTTTTGAATGTCTTTACTTACGGCAGAGGTAAGAAACCACTTGCCTGCCTTGGTGATGCCAATCGTGATGGGTTCAAACTTTTTCTTGTCTATAAACTCTACAATGTTTCGGGCTGAGTTAATCGATACTCCATGTTCGACTGAACGACCTCCAAACAAGATGGCTACTTTTTTCTTTTTTGACATTCACTCAATTTTTCGTTGTCCGAAAGATAATGAAAAGGTGTAACTGATTGAAGGAAAAGAATCCAGCTGGTATCCTAATAAGCGGCCTAGTCGGTGATTAATATTTTTTCTGAATGTGTTCTATTCGCAGCTCTAACCCGGATGAAATAAATTCCAACCGCCACATTTGGAATATGAAGTGAAACTGTTTTGTTGTTGGCATTTTCAATTGCATCGCTGTAAATAATTTTTCCCGTTCGATCGATGAGATCAAACTGAGCAGATTCGTTTTTAGGAAGATTGAAGGTGATGTTAATGACATCACTCTTTGCTGGATTAGGATGAACCGTAAAGATGTCGGTTACGACAAAAAAACGAATGTTATCCAAGTATAGATTATTACCATGATCGTTCGTCACGACAAAGGCGATGCGAGCGTTTTCTTTGCCAGCGAGTGTCGAAAGATTAACGGTTAGATGTTGCCAGTCTGTTTCATTGTTTGGTTTCCAACTATTCGACAGAGTTTCATATGCAGAAAGTGTTGAGCCACTTCGGTCGAACAACACTGTTGGGTAGGAATATCCGCAATCTGTTGAAGCCAGTATTCTAAGGTTATCGTAGGTATCGATCTTTGCTTTGTAGGATAAATCGAAAAATAGTTGATTCACCGCGATAGTAGAAAAATCATACACCGGACTTACAAGCCACGCTTCGTCACCTGTCGCAAGATTGTCATAGCCGTTGAAGTAAAGAGAAATATTGTAATTGGTGTTGATGGTTTCAAAGTTCATTCCGTTTTTGGGATTAGCCATCGTCCATTGATCGGTAGTTCCTTCATCGAAATTTTCTTTCAGCGGGACTCTTTGATTTGCTTCATTCACCACAATAGTAATTTCTGCTGTGTTATCAATAGGGTTAATATCGGTGAGCCCGTTTGGGGAATTCAATTCGATCAGCAACAAGTTTTTATTTCCATTGAGTAAGAGGGAAGGTAATGTTACGTCAATGAATTCACCTATTCCTAGATTGATTGCGTTTACCGAAAAAGTTTTCGTGACTCCATTATTCAGTGAGTAGTCTATTTTAAATGATGTAATGGTTGTGCCTTTATTCTCAATTCGAATAACTGGACTAGACGTTTTCGAGCAGATAACTGGAGACGGTGAAACTAATTTACTTATAGCAATATCTTGGAAGTCAACTGTGTTAACGCTCACGTTGTCGAGGTATAGATTATTACCATAATCATTTAAGCCAATAAAAGCCAATTGAATATTGCTTTGCCCGACAAACGGGCTCAGGTTTAAGATCTCTGTTCGCCATTGTGAGCCGTTGCTTGGAATAAATTCACTGGTGGTGGGGTTGGTAGTGGAAAGCGCTCCACCTGTTTTGTTAAAAATTTCAGTTGCCTGACTCATATCTGCATTGCAATCGGTTAATACCAGTATTCGCAGGCCATCGTTGTTTGAATTGAAACGCGCGTGAGCAATGCTAAAGGAAAGTAAGGCGACAGTTGCTGTTGAAAGATCGATAACCGGTGATATTAGTAAATCAATTTCTCCTTCACCATCTTCATAATCAAAGAAGCTCATCTTCATGGCTTTGTTCGATGCACTCGCATCGGATGCTGTTACATTTTGCCAGGTAACTAGTCCATCCGGATTTTGAATAGTCCAGCTGATAGGTATCGAATTGAATACTTCTGTGAAAGGCGCTGCTTGGGTGAAACCTATTTGTGTTACTTGATCAAAAACGTTGTCTGAAGTATTTCCATCACTAACCCCATTCGTTTGAAGAATGGTAAAGCTTACAGTATGACTGCCACTGGAAAGAGAAATATTTGAAAAGGTAAGTGTTGTTGACTCGAGTGGAGCTAAAGAAAGCGAGGGCGTTAATGTCTCAACAATTACTCCGTCTTTCTCAAGTTGAATTTGAGCGGAGGTAATTGTGTTGTTTCCATAATTTCTGATTTCAATACTCGGTGTGAAGGTTTCTGTGCATTGATTTGATGTTGGTGTAATAACTTTTTTAATGCCCAAATCATTTGCAACTGGCACCGGATCAAGAAGGGCAGGAGAGGTAAGCAAGCTTACTCGTCTCGGGCTATTTTCAATTACGGTCTGCATACGATCGACCTGCCCTTGCGTGAAAAGATTCATGCACACATCATCGGTATAATCAAGATAATTCTGAAACATTTTATTGTTTGAGCATGAAAGACTTGGATGTGTCGGGCAGCCCTTTGTGCTGCTGGCTTGAAGAGGTGTGTCGCTTACATAATCATCAGTACTGGCTGAGCATGCACCATTGTCGTCTCCCCAAATGTGACGAAGTCCAAAGAAGTGACCAACCTCATGTGTGGCAGTGCGGCCTTTATTGTATTTAGGCTCCAGATTAAACGCTCCATAATCTGCAGAACCGAAGGCCTTATAAGCAATTACAACTCCATCCGTCTCGCGGTTGTTGGATGCACCCGATAATCCATCAAGTGTCGATATAGGGAATTGGGCATAGCCAAGGTAATCGGTGATGTTACACACCCAAAGATTAAGGTAATTTTCAGCGGGCCAATAGCTCGTTGCTTTCAGTTCGTAATTGTCATTAATGGTGTATGATATTCTGGTGCCTTGTGTGCGAACAATACCAGATGTAAGTAATCCTTCGGGAGTACGTTTGGCTAAAACAAATTCAACATCAAAGCTTCCGGCAACCGATAGAAATTCAGAAGGAGTATTCGATGCATCTGCATTCAATCGGTTATAATCTTTATTGAGTACGGCAATTTGAGAAAGCACTTGCGCATCAGAAATGTTGGTGCCGGTGCCGATTGCTTCACCATTGTGAATAACGTGTACAACTACCGGAACCTGGTAAGTTGACTGTATTCTAAACGGCCCTGTTTTTTTAGATTTACTTTTATTTTTTTGAATCCAGTTTTCGAACACTGATTCGTTTTCCTTCAAAAGGTTTTGACTTTTTAATTTCTGCGTGTACTCAACCGTTCCACAGCGATCTTGCGCGAGAGAATATTCAGTAGATAGAAACAGGAATAATGGGAGAAGTGCAAGTATTGCGATTCTGCTAACCTGGTTGAAAAGGATATGGAAGGAACGTTGTATTAAAATCACTTTGAATAAAATCTATCTAAACTTTATCAACCAAAGTTAAGAAGAGTAACCGTTAAACAAGGAGTGAAGAGAAACGTATAATGACGTTAATCAAAATTTGACGATCGTTTTTGTGTTTAGTATTTCCTTTGCCTGATTGTGTTTTTATCGACAACTGTCAAAAAATTATCGATTTCATATTCTTTTTTGTCGATCAGGGCTTCTGTTATTTCTCCTGGCTCATCTGCTTTATAATCATTCAGTCTTAGGTAAATAATTCCTTTCCGGGGTTTGTAATTGTATATCAGTTCGCCATAATCGCGATCAAATGTCAAGATTGTTCCTTCTTTTTCAATAGTAAGCCCACAATTGCTCCACCAAAATGCGAGTTCCTTTAATAGTTGATTTGCCTAATAAAACTCCTTTCTCTGGTGCTATGTAATTCTCCCAATTCATTTAAAAAAGTTAATCGTAATTGGTTAACCTTACACTACGATAATAAAAAAATATAAAAGTTAATTTTTTTAATCATCAAGCGATTTTGAAACAATGGAAAAGGAAATAGTCTCTCTAACTAAAGAGGATAGGAAACTTACTATGCAAGGTTTTACTTTAAAGTATTATAAAATATTCCACCTAACTTTCCTCAGCATCTTCCTATTCACGTTGTTATTTACTTTTTGGAAATTCAACGAATTTAATAGGTATGAATCCGTTATCGGCTTCTTTATATGGTTGCTGCTCTTATTTAATTTTCTATTCTCGCTAGACTACATCTTTCATAAAGTCCAAATTATTGGGGCGAGGAAAATAATTCTTACAGGAAAAGTAATCGATGTTTTTGAGTCAGGCTCTGAACATGGAGGTACCATAGTCTGTTTTGATCATGAAAAATACGATCTAACATGGGCTAAAGAAATTCCTAATTTTACCATTGGAGATATATTATCAATTCACTTTGTCAATCTAAGAAGTGGAAAGAGAGGAAGTATTATAAAAGTTGAAAAGTAAGTATTGTATTGATTAGTCTTATCATTTCAATTGCCCGTTCGCCAACATTTTTTCTCTTAATTTTACTGCCAGCATCGCTTTCGGAAGATTCAGGTTCATGAATTTTCAAGTAACCTCAGTGAAATTTTGCAGTAACAAGGGAGTAACAGAAACACCCTAAAAAGGTCGTAAAACACCTATACAGAACGAAGGATAGAAACCTATTAATACTGGAAAAATACGGAGCTTAAAGGTTTATTTAGTTCGGGTAGAATTTTCAAGATTCGTTAATAGATAATCGTTGAAAATAAAAATCGCTTGATATTTTTTTAATGTCACTACCATTAACAATTAAGGGTAATCACTACCCAACCGGAGTAAGATTCACCACTTCAATCGACTTCACTTCAGGCACAGCTCTTTTAATGGCTTCTTCAACACCAGCCTTAAACGTCATGGTAGACATTGGGCAACTTCCGCACGCGCCAACGAATTCAAGTTTCAGAACATTGTCTGATGATAGTTCCAGAACCTTTACATTGCCACCATCGGCCATCAAATATGGACGAATGGAATCCAGCGCGGTTTCAATGTTTTTAGTAATGTCTTCGAGTGTTAAAGTATTCATTAGACTTTCAGTTCTACGCGTTGCGTTTGTGTAAAGTTAGCATTTCTTATGGCAATCTGTCGGGCTAATGTTTCGGCCAACTCAGTGAAAGCCTTTGCTGTTGGCCCATCTTTCAATACAGCAGGTAAACCACTGTCACCACTTTCGCGGATGCTTTGCACCAAAGGTATTTGACCCAACAACGGAACACTATGCTTCTCAGCTAAGTTCTTGCCTCCGTCTTTTCCGAAGATATAATATTTATTGTCTGGCAATTCTTCGGGTGTGAAGTAGGCCATGTTTTCAACCACTCCTAAAATTGGAACGTTAATCTGCGGCTGCTTGAACATTGCCATACCTTTATTCGCATCGGCAAGAGCAACTTTTTGTGGAGTAGTTACAACCACCGCTCCGGTAACAGAAACGGTTTGAACCATAGTAAGATGGATGTCGCTGGTGCCGGGAGGTAAATCAATTAACAGGTAATCAAGATCTCCCCATTCAGCATCACTGAAAAATTGTTTAAGAGCTGAACTCGCCATCGGTCCGCGCCACACCACAGCACTTTCGGGTGGCGTAAGAAATCCAATCGAAAGTAATTTCACACCATATTGTTCAATGGGTATGATGATATTTTTTCCATTAACCTGTTTTACGGTTGGTTGCTCAAACTCGCAGTTGAACATGGTTGGAATAGAGGGCCCGTAAATATCGGCATCAATCAAACCTACTTTTGCTCCAGATTGCGCCAAAGCCACAGCTAAATTTGTCGTGATGGTTGATTTGCCTACGCCACCTTTTCCGGAAGAAATGGCGATAATATTTTTTACTCCCGGAAGGAGAGGCGTAGCGTCTCGCGAGGTGGTTACCGAAGAGGTAATAAAAATCTCAATGGCAAATGATTCGCCCACAACTTTCCCCACAGCATCCACGCAATCCTGACGAATTTTCTCCTTTAGCGGGCAAGCAGGAGTGGTAAGCACCACCGTAAAACTGACTTTTTCGGCAGATACCTTTACATCTTTAATCATGTTCAGGCTCACCAAGTCACGCTTCAAGTCTGGGTCATCTACTGTAGAAAGGGCTTTTATAATATCAGATTCAGTAAAATTCATGCGTTTATAACAATGAAAGAAAAAATACGATTTAATAATCGATGCAAATTAGTGACAAAGTCCATAGTCAATAGTCCATAGTCGATAGTTTTTTTGAAAGCAAGTGTATTGTCGATAGCCCATAGTTTTTCAATTAAATTCAAAGGTTTGCAGAATCCACTATCGACTATGGACTGCGGACTATCGACTATTACTATCTTTGCCCCAAACCCGCAGCCCTGTTTATCATCAGCCCGAACAACCATCAACGAACCACGAACAACCACCCTTGATTTCCAGCGAAACCATAGACGAAGTAAAAAGTCGCATCGACATTGTGGATGTGGTGGGGGATTTTGTTACGCTCAAACGGTCGGGTCAGAATTATAAGGCGTTAAGTCCGTTCTCTAACGAAAAGACAGCTTCGTTTTATGTTGTTCCCGCCAAAGGTATTTTCAAAGATTTCAGCAGCGGCAAAGGTGGCGATGGAATTACCTTCGTTATGGAGCATGAAGGGATGAGCTATTTGGAAGCCATCCGTTACATGGCAAAAAAATATGGTGTTGAGTTAAAGGAAGAAATCTCCACCAAAGAAGAACTCGCCCAAAACAGCGATCGCGATAGTCTTTATATAATAATGAACTATGCGAAAGAGCATTATAAAAACTTACTTTTCAATTCTGACGAAGGTCAAAGTATTGGACTGAGTTATTTTCGTGAGCGTGGTTTTAACGATCGCACCATCGAGAAGTTTGAATTGGGCTACAGTATAAACGAATGGGATCAGTTCAATAAAATTGCGTTGAAAGCTGGCTACAGCGAAGAGATGCTGGACAAATCTGGACTGATTGTAAAAAGAGATGATGGAAGATTTTACGATCGCTTTCGCGGAAGAGTAATTTTTCCGGTACATAATTTATCGGGAAAAGTAATTGCGTTTGGTGCCCGTATTCTCACCAAAGAAAAAGATCAACCAAAATATATTAACTCACCTGAAACAGAAATTTATCATAAGAGCAATGTGCTCTATGGAATGTTTCAGGCGAAGAATGCCATTCGCAGAGAAGATTTCTGTTACCTCGTTGAAGGGTACACCGATGTAATCTCCATGCATCAGTCGGACATCGACAATGCAGTGGCTTCATCGGGCACGGCACTTACCGAAGAGCAGATCAAACTCATCCGCAGATTTACAGAAAACATTACGGTGTTGTTTGACGGTGATGCGGCTGGCATAAAGGCTGCGTTGCGTGGAATTGATTTAGTGTTGAAAGGCGGACTGAATGTTCGTGTTGTATTGTTACCCGATGGTGCAGACCCTGATAGCTTCTCGAAGAAAATGGGAAGCACGGAGTTTAAGCAATATCTGAAAGATCACACAAAAGATTTTATCTCTTTTAAAATTGATCTGCTGGCTACCGATGCATCGAACGATCCAATTAAAAAAGCAGAAGCGATTCGCGATATTGTTACGAGCATTTCGCTTATACCTGATGCGATAAAACGTTCAGTCTACATTCAAGAGACAGGACAATTATTGAGAATTCCAGAAGGCGTTCTGTTAACGGAACTCAACAAAATTTTAATTGACGATAAAAAGAAAAGAGATCAGGAACGCATTCGGGAAGACAAACAGCAGCCACCACTTGAAAAGGTTCTCGATGTAATTCCAGAAATAAAAAATGATGTGGCCAGCATGGTGCACAAACAGGAACGCGAATCAATGCGGCTGTTATTAAACTATGCTGAAAGTCATTATGACGATAACCGCCTGATTGATTTTATGATGACCGAATTGGAAGACGTGGAATTTACCAATCCGATATACAAAGAAATCTATATGACATTTCGCGCAGGCGCAGACCGTGGCGAGACTTTGGATACACTTTATTTTATGGAGCATGGAACCGATGCCGTGAAAAATGCTGTTGCTGATCTAACTACCTCACGTTATGAAACCAGTAAACATTGGGGTGAGAAGTATCACATTCAAATTCCACACGAACGCGACCTGATTCACGACATGGCATACTCGAATGTGTTGCGATTGAAATTCAGACTGATTCAAAAACTGATGGAAGACAATTTACAACAACTCAAAAAAGCGACTACCGAAACCGATATGGAAAATTACTTTACCATCCACGAACAATTAAAAGGTGCTGAAAAAGAACTGGCCGTTATATTAGGTATCGTTATTCCGAAATAGCGGAACAGTTTGAAGTGTTTTTGTGTTTGTGTTCTTGCTTGTTAGGATGAATGAATTTAGAAGTTAGACTGTAAAATCCAGAATGCTTATAAAACTATTACGTTCAACATAAAAGTTCAGCCAACCTAAAACTTTGAACCTTGAACTCGAAACTTTAAACTTTGAACTCGATCATGTCAGAAATAAAATTGAATACCATTTACGAAGCCATTGAAGAAATAAAGAATGGTAAGGTAATTATTGTTGTAGATGATGAAGATCGTGAAAACGAAGGTGACTTTGTTTGTGCTGCTGAATGCATTACACCCGAGATTGTAAACTTCATGGCCACGCATGGTCGCGGATTAATTTGTGCGCCCCTCATTGAAGATCGCTGCGAAGAACTCGGGCTTGATTTGATGGTTGGAAAAAACACAGCAGCATTCGAAACGCCTTTTACCGTTTCGGTTGATTTGATTGGACATGGTTGCAGCACAGGTATCTCTGCACACGATCGTTTTAAAACCATTCGTGCGTTAACGGATCCTGATATAAAGCCTGAAGAATTAGGTAAGCCAGGTCACATCTTTCCACTCAAAGCAAAACGTGGAGGCGTTCTTCGCAGATCAGGACACACTGAAGCGGCAATCGATTTTGCCCGCCTTGCTGGTTTTAAACCCGCAGGAGTTTTAGTGGAGATCATGAATGAAGATGGAACCATGGCGCGTCTTCCTGATTTGGTGAAAGTAGCAGAGCGTTTCAAACTGAAATTGGTTTCAATAAAAGATTTGATAGAGTTCCGAATTAAAATGGAGTCACTCATCAAGCGGGAAGTAGAAGTAGATATGCCCACCGAACACGGTCATTTTAATTTAGTGGCGTTTGAACAAAAGAATACCAACGAGGTACATCTAGCGTTAGTAAAAGGAACATGGAACAAAGATGAACCGGTGTTGGTGCGCGTCCATTCATCTTGTGTAACGGGCGATATTTTTGGATCGTGTCGATGCGATTGCGGGCCACAACTTCATAAAGCCATGGACCTGGTAAACCAAGAAGGCAAAGGTGTTGTATTGTACATGAAGCAAGAAGGCCGAGGCATTGGCTTACTCAATAAACTACGCGCTTATAAATTACAGGAAGAAGGCCTTGATACAGTTGAAGCAAACATCCAACTTGGCTTCGATATGGATGAACGTGATTATGGTATTGGTGCGCAGATTCTTCGCGATCTGGGTATTAGTAAAATCAAATTGATCACCAACAATCCAAAGAAGCGTGTGGGGTTAATGGGTTATGGCTTAGAGATTGTTGATAATGTTTCCATTGAAATTGCCTCTAATCCACACAATGAAAAATACCTCTTAACGAAGCGCGACAAATTAGGACATACTATATTAAAAAATAAATAAAAAAGCTTGAGGCTTCACACGACAGCGTTCGAGCGAATCGCGTAATATGTGAAGAAGCTTGATGATCAGATTACTTTTAGATAATATTTTAAACATGTTGGTTCGTTTTTCTATAACATTTGCAATAGTTATTTCTTCGCTGAGTCCAATCTTCGCGCAGAAGTTTCCTTCTGACCTTTGGCATGAAGGTAAAATTGTATTGTTGGAAGGCGCGGATACATTGTATGGAAAAGTAAAGTATGATCTTCAACAGGATTTAATTCAGTTCACCAGAAGTGCCCAAACCATTGAAGCCTATTCCGCCAAAAAAGTTTTGTTCTTCGAAATATTTGATGAAACAGTGCATCGATACAGGTCGTTTTATGCGCTGCCGTTTACTACGCAATCAGGATATCGTGCTCCCGTATTTTTTGAATTATTGGAAGAAGGCAAATTGACTTTATTGGCGCGTGAAGCCATTGAAACAAAATCATATTCCTCCATGTATTATTATGGATCGTATACCAGACAGATATTGGTGTATCGCTATTTTTTTCTGGATGAAAGTGGAGCCATCAATGAGTTTACAGGTAATAGAAAAGATCTACTCGAATTCATGGGTAAGAAAGCCGATGCTGTAGAAGGTTTTATCAAAGACAACAAATTAAATATTGCCGAGAAATATGACTTCGCTCAGATTGTAAAATATTATAACACACTTTTTGGAACGTAGATTAGTTTCGGGTTTAAAGTTTCGAGTTAGCCTTTAACTCGTAACTCCCAACTCGAAACTTTAAACTCGAAACTTTTTCATGAAACCCTTAATCCTAGTCACTAACGATGACGGAATTACCTCCAAAGGTATTCTCACGTTAATCAATGTAATGAAATCAATTGGTGATGTTGTGGTTGTAGCGCCCGATGGACCGCAGTCTGGAATGGGGCATGCCATTACCGTTGGTGAGACATTGCGACTCGAAGAAAATTTTATTTTCGAAGGAGTTAAGGCCTACGAGTGTTCAGGCACACCGGCAGATTGTGTGAAGATCGCCCGTCATTTTGTAATGAAGGCACACCGTGAACCTGATATTATTGTAAGCGGTGTAAATCACGGAAGCAATACTTCCATTAGTGTTTTGTATTCAGGCACCATGTCAGCCGCGATTGAGGGAGCGATTGAAGGAACACCTGCCATTGGTTTTTCACTTTGTGACTTTGCGCACGATGCAGACTTTTCGCACACGGAAGAATACATTAGAAAAATTACACTTCAGGTTTTAGAGAAAGGACTTCGCAAAGGTGTTGCCCTCAACGTTAATTTTCCGAAGAAGCAAGATGAAAAGATTAAAGGTATTCGCATTTGTCGCCAAGCGAATGCAAAGTGGGTGGAAGAGTTTGATCAACGTTTCGATCCAAACGGAAGAAGGTATTTTTGGATGGCCGGCAGCTTTGTAAACTTCGATAAAGGTGAAGACAACGATGAGTGGGCCATTGCCAATAATTACATTTCGATAGTGCCTTGTCAGTTTGATTTAACGGCACACTCTGCTATTTCGATTTTAAATGAGGAGTGGGATATTTTGTGAGAGAAATAAAATTTTTTTCTCCGAGATTGATTATTGATCGCTTGTCTTTTTCAGCTTGATGTTAGATGCAACTGTAAATATGGAGGTAATAATTAATACTAAAGTAAGTTCATTTAATTCTAAGTAGAAATGGTTTGAAAATAACATTACAATGAGAAGCGATCCTGCAACAAGAAGTACAATAAAAATCATGAGATAAAAAAATAGATTCAGGGCTAACCATCTTGTTTGAATTAGCGTAATAAAGCCAACATTTAATAAGCAGAATATTAGAATGATCATGACTCTGAGAAATGGATTAATTTCATTTATGTATTCTTCATTATTAATCATTGAGATAATACTTGCAGAGATCTGTATATCATACATATCTGGAAGAAGATATTCGTGTCCATAATATTGGTTCAAAGGAGTGATTCGGCAGTTTTTGTGGTTATACACCTCTTCAGTAACATAATCACCGATATAGCCTACCAAAACGATTTTGCCCTCAAAGTTCTCCTGCTCATACGATTCAATATCTTTTAATTCGAATTGATAATAACTTCTAAATGGGGATACATAGTTGATTCTTTCCAGAGCATTTCCTCTTTCATCAATTGATTTACGATTGTCAGAAAGTAAATTTTCAAAACAATCATGATTACTGGAATTAAAGTGGGTAACGATATTATCATCATTTATTATTCGACCTAAGCCGGCCTTTTCAGTTTGATTGCAGGCACTCAAAATAACCCGATCATCTCTATCAAGATGTTTTAACAATTGATGGTTCTTATAAGTAAAATCGCAGATGTTGATTCCGATAATTTTAGGATTGTATTTCAGAAGTTTATCAATTTTTGAAGTTGTCTCTTCAAGACTTAACTTACCAACGTTGCACATCACTACCCTTTCATCACCATGGTGATTTGGACTAAAATAATTGAATAAGTTATTAGTTATTCTTTGTGGGAAGTCTAGAGCAAAAAGATTTATAGGAACAAAATGATACAATAAAATTAAAACGCATGAAAAAACAATAGTAACTATGTAACGTTTCATTGATTATAAGTTGCGAATAAAATATCAAACTAACCTTTTTTCTCTTCCTTCTTCATCACACCGGATCAACATCCAACACAATCCTCACACTACGATGTTCTTTTTCTTTTAGCAATTCGCCAATACTTTGTTGAATCATTTTCTTATGAAGAGCCAACTCGCCAGAGCCACGAGGAATTTTAATTAAGATGCTGAGTAAAAATTGATTTCTGATTTTTGAAATCATCGGCTCGCCCGGCCCCAGAATACTTACACCTTGCAATCTGTTTCGTAGCAAGTCAGATAAGAATGTTGCAGTGGACTGACAAACTTTTTTATCAGTGTGTTTCACCGTTATTTCAATTAACCTTGTGAAAGGTGGATAGTTGTGTTGATGTCGGTCGGTTATTTGAGTATTAAAAAATTCTTCGTAACTATTTTTGATAATGGTATTTAACAACGGATGATCCGGACTTGATGTTTGAATGACAACTGTTCCGGGTTTATTACTTCGTCCTGCTCGGCCACTCACTTGCGTGATGAGTTGATAGGCTCTTTCGTACGAACGAAAATCCGGAAAGTGAATCATTCTATCCGCATTGAATACGCCAACCAAACTTACGTGCGCGAAGTCGAGACCTTTTGTTACCATTTGTGTGCCGACCAGAATATTGGTTTCACCTTTTTCAAAACGTTCGATAATAGTTTCGTAACCTGTCTTTGATCGTGTTGTATCTAAGTCCATTCGTTGCACGCTGGCTTCGGGAAAATGCAAGTTGAGTTCTTCTTCTAATTTCTCTGTTCCGTATCCAACCGTTTTTAATCGTGTTGAAGAACACACCGGACAACTACTCGGCATCGATTCTTTATATCCGCAATAATGACACACCATAGCGTGACGATATTGATGATAGGTTAAACTCACGGCACAGTTCACACATTTCGGTATCCAGCCACAATCTTCACAACTCACCATGGGTGAATATCCCCTGCGATTTTGAAAGATGATGACTTGCTCTTTTTTAGAAAGCGTTTCGTTTATTTTTTTCAACAACAATCCTGAGAATTCTCCCTTGATTGTTTTCTGCATCCGCTCGCGACCCATGTCTGCAAAAATGATGTTGGGTAACTGTGCTTCGCCAAAACGTTTCTCGAGTTTCACAAAACCATACTTACCTTGTTGAGCTTGATAAAACGATTCAACGGATGGCGTGGCAGACCCCAATAATACTTTTGCATGATGTTGACTCGCCATTACCAGCGCTACATCGCGAGCATGATAGCGTGGTGCGGGTTCTTGTTGTTTGTAAGATGTATCGTGTTCTTCGTCAACGATGATCAATCCGAGATTATCGAACGGAAGAAAAATGGAAGAACGAACACCCACTACAAATTTAAAACGACCATTCAATATTCCGTTCCAAACTTCTACGCGTTCATTATCAGAAAACTTCGAATGATAAACACCCATGCTGGTGCCAAAAATTTTTCGAAGGCGTTGAACGATTTGTGTAGTAAGTGCGATTTCAGGAAGCAGGTAAAGCACTTGCGATCCTCCTTCTAACGCTTGCCTGATTAAGTGAATATAAATCTCAGTCTTTCCACTACCCGTTATGCCGTGTAACAATACTCCTGAATGATCAGCAAAACTTTTGATGATTTCATTCAAAGTACGTTGCTGTTCTTCACTCAATAATATCGGTTGACTTTCCGTGATAAAATCTTCTTCAAATCTCGACACGATGATGTCGAATTCTTCCAGGACTTTATTTTTGATTAAGGTATTTAAAGATGAGTCGGATAAGTCGCCTTCCAATAATTTCTTTTTAGGATAACCGTTTTTGTTTAACTCCGCGTGACTCAACACCGGCACAACTTGCAGATACTTTAATAGAATATCTTCTTGCTTCGGCTTTGTAGATATCGTTTCAAAAAGTTTTTCAATCGCTTCTGTTTCGGTGTAGGCAGAGGTGAGTCTTACCTTCTTTTCAGTTTTTGGTTTGTATTTTTCCTTTACTTCTTCAAACAATAGAATCGCTTCTTTGCTTACAAGTGATTTTAAAATAGCATAAAGATGTTTTACACCCAGTAGTTTTGATATGTCAGAATAGGGAAGCGATTCGGTTGCCAATCGTTTCAGTAAAATAACTTCGCTTTCAGAAAACAACAGAGTACTTTCTTCGAGATTAAATGCGGGATGCAGTTGCACCATCGATTCGCTCGAAAGTTTTAATCCACTTGGTAACGCAGCTTGCATTACTTCGCCTGCTGTGCACATGTAGTATTCGGCAATCCAATTAAAAAGTTTGAATTGTAAATCGGTAACAGCAGGAAAATCGTCCAGCAAGTCAAGAATATATTTGGCTTCATATTCTCTTGGCGGCTGATGATGGATGTTGGCAACAATTCCGGTGAGCACTTTGCGATCACCAAATTGAACGATGGCACGTTGGCCAATAAGTAATTTATCTTTTAAAGTATTTGGAACGCGATAGGTAAAAAGTTTCGGAATCGGAACAGGCAAGAGTATCTCTGCGAAGAAGGTATCGCTGGGCTCGTCTGGAAATATCGTAAGCTCTTGAGAGGGCAAGGTAGTTGTTGGTTGATTGTTGCTCGTTGTTGGGTAGATGTTATCGTATTCTGGTATTGACAAATATACACGTAACATAATTCCAATGAGGCGGAATTTTTTTGATTGAATTCCTGGCTTGTGATCCTAAGAATCATGATCGATTAAAAATCAGGGAGACAATCGAAACGTTTCCAGTTACAATCTTGCTGCGTGAAGCCTGTAGCTATTCTAAAGATTGCCCCGCAATTCCTGCTCCCGTTCAATCGATTCAAACAACGCTTTGAAATTACCTTTGCCAAAAGATTTTGCTCCATGGCGTTCAATGATTTCAAAAAATAAAGTAGGCCGGTCTTGAACGGGCTTGGTAAAGATTTGCAGAAGATAACCTTCTTCATCACGGTCGATCAGAATGTTTTGCTTTTGAAGTGCTTTGAGATCTTCGTTAATGGTGCCAACGCGATCAAGCACATCACTATAATAATTATCAGGAACATACAGAAACTCGACACCGCGTTTTCGAAGTTCGCTTACGGTGTGAATAATATCATCAGTAGCAATAGCAATGTGTTGAACGCCTGCTCCATGATAGAAGTCAAGGTATTCTTCAATTTGTGATTTCTTTTTTCCGTGCGCAGGTTCATTAATTGGAAATTTAATAAAGCCATTTCCATTTGATACCACCTTCGACATTAAGGCGCTGTATTCAGTGGAGATATCACTGTCATCAAATGTGATCAATAACTTAAAGCCCATCACCTTTTCGTAAAAATCTACCCAGCGATTCATTTGACCCAACTCAACATTACCTACACAATGGTCTACATATTTTAGACCTATCGATTTCACCTCCACTAAATTTTTGCGCGGTTGATATCCTGGTAGGAACGCGCCTTTATAATTTTTACGCTCTACGAAGGTGTGAATGGTTTCGCCATAGGTTTTAATGGAAGCAACAACCACTTCACCAAATTCATCTTTTAATACAGTTGGTTGATGCTCCACTTCTGCTCCGCGAGAAGTAGTTTCAAAAAATGATTTACGCGCATCATCCACCCAAAGCGCAAGTACCTTAACACCATCACCATGTTTTTTTACGTGCAACGCAATTTCCGAATCAGGTTGAAGCGAGGTAGTTAATACCAACCTGATTTTATTTTGCTTCAGTACATACGATGACCGATCGCGCACTCCTGTTTCAGGTCCGGCATAGGCAATCAATTCAAAACCCATGCAATGCTGATAAAACAAAGACGACTGTTTTGCATTGCCTACATACATTTCGATGTAGTCAGTGCCGTTAATGGGTAAGAAGTCTTCGTTCATAATGTTGATGTTAGTAAGGTAAAAATACCGTTTCCCTTTCATTGATACGCGATGGGCAAAGGAGATTCTGCATAATTCGGTTTTGGTTTTTTTTGAGGACAGATTAATGCTAAATAGATAGATTGACGGAATTATATTTCTTAGATCAAGTCCACCGTCCACTATCCACTATCGATCGTGGTCTGCGGATGGTGGACTGTGGACTACAAACTTTTTATTTTTCAAATTCAACGAAATCTTTAATCTTTGCAGAAAATATACGGTATGGAAATCAAGGCATTGGATAAAGCGCTTCAGGAAATTATCAAGAAAAGAGAAACGTTGAGTAAGGTAAATTATAGCGATCCTACCTACGATGACTTGGAAGAAGCATTGCACGATCTGGAAGATGACTTTCAGGAAGAGTACGGTGAATATTTAGAAGAAGCTTTGCAAAATGTGCACGACCAATTTTGCTCTGATAACGATGTGTTGCTGCCGATCGCTTACCTAAAAGGAATTCCTGTTGAAGTAGAAAAACTTCCTGGTAAAGACACCAAACTTTTTATCGAAGCAAAACCACCAAGGATTATCTTAACTGTAGGAACAAGTGCTCAACAAGTAGTTTGGACTGCAAAGTAAATTTCGGGTAGAAGCTTGGGTGCAAGCTTGTTACTGAAACATTAAAACTTTAGCCTCGACAAGACTTGCATGGCTCAGTGAAATGCAGCAGACGGCATCTAGTTAAATCCTAATTTCTTCCTTACGCGATTCAATACTTCAAGCGCAATGACACGCGCCTTCGCTTCGCCTTGTTCTAATTTTTCTTCCAGCGCTTCGATGTTGCTCATGTAGAAATTAAACGCTTCACGCTCTTTGCTGTATTTCGAAACAATTACATCGAACAATGCTTGTTTGGCGTGACCATAACCAAAATTACCTGCTAAATATTTTTTACGCAATGCATTTTGTTGTTCTTCATTTGCCACCAATTTATAAATCGCAAAGACAGCATCGGTATCTGGATTTTTTGGTTCCTCCATCGGAGTGCTGTCCGTCTTTATGGTTTTAATTTGCTTGAGCAATTCTTTTTCAGGAAGAAAAATATCGATGATGTTTCCGTACGATTTGCTCATCTTGTTTCCATCCGTTCCGGGAATGGTCATTACATTTTCCTCTATCTTCGCTTCTGGCAACACAAAGGTTTCCCCATAGGTAGCATTGAAATTTGATGCAATGTCGCGTGCCATTTCTAAATGTTGCTTTTGATCTTTTCCTACCGGAACAAAATGAGCATCATATAAAATGATGTCAGCAGTCATTAAAACAGGATAGGTAAAGAGACCAGCATTAACATCGGCCAACCGTTCTGATTTGTCTTTGAAGGAATGTGCATTCGCCAACATGGGGAAAGGTGTCAAACAATTCAGGTACCAGGTAAGCTCGCATACTTCTGGAATTCTGGATTGACGATAGAGAAAATTCTTCTCGATATCAAAACCAAATGCTAACCATGCAGCGGCTACAGCCCGAACATTATCTGTCCTTGTTTGTGGATCTTTAATGGAGATGAGCGAATGTAAGTCGGCAATAAAAAAGAAAGATTCGTTTCCCGTTTTTTTGGAAAGTTCGATGGCCGGAATAATCGCGCCCAATAAATTGCCTAAGTGCGGTCTGCCGCTGCTTTGTATGCCTGTTAAAATTCTTGCCATAGTTCTGCAAAGAAAATAAAATAAAGTCGAAGTGATTTAGTTTAAATTTGTACAACTAACAATTATGACGATGAAGTTTCGCCTGACCGCTCTTATTATTTTACTCTTTGGGCTAAATACCTTTGCTCAACAAACCAAGGCCATT